>NZ_JBHULL010000011.1:0-185470 GCF_042684385.1 Pedobacter vanadiisoli
TTAGGCATAAAAACCTTGACGATATATTAATGTGCCGCTACCGTTTTAGGTAATCTGATTTATAATTTAAGAAAAGTAATCGTTCTTTGCCTTAAATAAAATATCAAAACAAATCTAAAGGACGATCCTGGAGAGGGCAAAACATATTTCGTCATTGCGAGAAGGAACGACGAAACAATCTTTCATGCCAGTAATTCTTGCTATAAGAGATTGCTTCACTCCTGCACAAACCCCCTTCTTCAGTTCGCAATGACGAAATTAAGACCAAAAACTCACGTTAATTATGTAAACGACTTGATAAAGATCCTGAAACAAGTTCAGGATGACGATTCGCTTTAAATCTACTTCACCAACCTCACTTCATATATATTGGCTATAGCTGATCCCTGATCGGCAAGGAATTTCACTTCTAAATCTGCTTTTAACAGTTCTTTTGGGATCTGGTATTCCTGCGTATAAAAAACATTCCCCTTGCTCCCATCCAGCTTTACATTTTCAATTGTAACGCCATTGATCAGTATAGAGAAGTTTTTGTTCTTTTCCTGCCCAAAATAGGTTAATACAAGCTTATTGGCTGATAGATCTTTGTTTTTAAGTACATAGCTAAACCACGCTTTGCCATTTCTAAAATGTCTTTCCTGGTAAGTTCCGTTATCCGTTTGTTCTCCCTTAAAATTGTGGTCAGATTCTGGCTGCTGTTCACCTGTATTAATCAGATCTACCGTTTTCTGTTCCATTTTCATCTTTTCTTCTTCAGCCTGCTTAATCGCCTTTGCACGTGCAGGCAATGCTTCAGCACTGCTGTAAGGAAAATATACCACATACCGCTTTTCGGCAAGGGTGTAAAAAGGAACTAATTTTAACGATTTGTATTTGGGCTGAAAGATCGCATTTTGAGCGTTAAAAGTTAAGTTATTTTTATCCGTCAGCGTAATTTCATTTGCGAGCGTATTTTTTGCACCGGTAACCAATGGTGCATCAGCAATCGGTAATAAAGCTCCTGAAGCAATATGCCCCATCCTGCTTCCATCAGCTGTTAAATTCGGCTGGTTTAAAGTATCCAGTTCAGCAGCGAGTACAATCGGACCGTGAAGGAAAGCTACCCAATCAGAGCCATCGGGCATAAATTCTGTAGTGGTATGCATCGGCAAGGAAATCTTAACCACATCGCCGGTACTCCAAATACGATCGATACTGGCATACCCATTTGCCCCGCTTTTGGCAGTTACCTTTTTTCCGTTGATCAGCACAGCCATTTTCCCCTGCTCTGCCCATGCAGGCTGACGGAAATGCAAGGCAAAACGCTGCTTGCTTTTTAACTGAAGTTTGACCGTTGTATACTCAGCATCCGGGAAAAGGGTTTGCTGCGTAAGCTGAATGCCTTTTTCTTTCCAGTTTAAGGTTGAAGGGATAAAAAGATTCACATATACATCATTCGCACGGTGCGCATAAATCAGTTCTCCGTATTTTCCATGATTTTCCAATCCCGAGCCTACACAGCACCAGAAGCTTTCCTGCGGACTTGAATAGGTACGGTAGTGACCTGGCCGCATTGGCGTAAAATAGACAAAACCGCCTTCGGGCCGCTGCGAAGAAAGGATATGGTTATACAGTGTACGTTCGTAATAATCAAGGTAGGTATTTGAAGG
This sequence comes from Pedobacter vanadiisoli, assembly GCF_042684385.1. Classification (NCBI taxonomy): domain Bacteria; kingdom Pseudomonadati; phylum Bacteroidota; class Sphingobacteriia; order Sphingobacteriales; family Sphingobacteriaceae; genus Pedobacter; species Pedobacter vanadiisoli. Next base: position 1,650 of record NZ_JBHULL010000011.1, read on the forward strand.
AGCAGCTAAAAACAACTGTTTAGTCAGCTTCAGCATGTTGTAAGAATTGCAGGTTTCGGGTCCCTCGCGCGATTCTGTCATCGAAGAAAAATTATTGGCAGGATGAAAATGTTCTCTTACACTATTTCCACCAATGGCTACCGTTCTGTGTTCTACTACTGTTTTCCAAAAGAAAGCGGCTGCATCTGCCCAGGCAGCATCCTTATCCAGCAAAGCAATCTGCTCGAAACCAATTACTTTCGGAATCTGCGTATTTGCATGCAAACCGTTCAGCGCATCCGTATTTTTTAATAAAGGATTGAGAATGGACTGATCTGAAAACCGTTTTGCCAATTGAAGGTACTTTTGGTTACCCGTTATCGCGTAAACATGAGCAAAAGTTTCATTCAATCCACCATGTTCGCTCTTTAACAATTCCTGTATTTGCTGATCAGATAAATTGGAGACCATATCGATACACCAATCCGTCAGTTTAAGGAGCATCTGCTTTGCTTTTGCATTGCCGGCGACAGCATAAGCATCATAAAGCCCCGCATAAATTTTATGGATATTGTACAAGGGCACCCATTTTCCATTGAGCGAAAAACTGGATGATTTGATATTTCCGGCTTTAATCTCTTTCCAGATGGCCTTACCGCCAGGGATACCCGCCAAATAGCCATCGCCATTTTGGAGCTGACATTTATCCAGTTCAGCGATCATGTATTCGATGCGCTCTTTCACTTTTATATCTCCGGTAGCAGCATACATTAAAGCCAGGGCCGATAAATAATGTCCGCCGATATGCCCGTCTAACCCTGTATTTTCCCAGTTCCCATAAGATGCAGCCTTGGGTTTTAGCCCTGCTTCTCTTAAATATGGTGCTAAAAGCCTATCCGGATCTAACGAAAGCATATACTGTTTATCGGTTTCCTGGGCTTGTTTAAAGGGGCCCTCGAGCAAACGGACTTCTGTTAAGCTAAATGGCTGTAAAGCAGTTTGCCCGAAAACAGTTCCACACAAAGTGCTTATTAAAACGGTGGCAATTATTTTTTTCATTTTTAAAATTTTCTTAATAAACAGGTATCATTTAGTTTCCATCCGGTTTAACCATTGTACTTTTCGGACTTTCAGGCCAATGCCAATTTGCCGGCTTATCTGGCTTCGAAGGATCAAATTCCGGCAGATCATTTACCAGGTACCGGGCAATTCCCAATTTCTGCTCTTTAATACCTAAAATAACACATTGTGCAATTTCGTAGGCACCATAGGGGTTAAAGTGCGTATTATCAGCCAAAGCTTTATCCTGACCGGGGTAACTATTGGCCGGATAATGAACAAAGGCTTTTTTCGACGCTTCTTCGCCCAGTGCATTAAATAATATAGTGGTCATGGCATTTAGGTCAATCAAAGCTACTTTTTCCTCATCAGCTACCTTTCGTGCAGCAGCCGGAAAATCGCCCAGGGAGTTTACAATTTTTCCATCAGGGCCGAAAGATCTCCGGCTGGTTGAGGTTAACAAGACCGGTATCCCACCTTTTTTCTTTACTTCCGAAATGAATGTTTTTAACCTTTTTGTATAAGATTTAAAGGCACCATCATTTGGCCCCTGGTCTTTTTGATCGTTATGCCCAAATTCAATGAACAAATAATCGCCAGGTTTCATTATGCTTAAAATCTTTGTTAACCGCTTGCTGGCCAAAAAAGAGCCTAGTGTTAAGCCAGACTCAGCATGATTGGCAATGGCAACACCTGGTTTAAAAAAGCGGGGAATCATTTGCCCCCACGATGCCCAGGGTTCATCGTCCTGGTTTACCACTGTTGAATTTCCAGCCAGAAAAACAGTAACCTGGTCTTCCACTTTGCTAATTTCGAGTGCCTGCAATGCCGCCTGGCCATCAAATTCCAGAGTCAGCTTATCATCCCAGTCAAGTTTGTTGAGTTCGCGCGGTTTTAAAGAAACAAGCTCACCATTGGCAATATGCTTATCTTTAACATTTACGATAAAAGTTTTTATGAGCGACTGTCCGGCAGCAGTTTTCACATTTTCGAGCATTAGCCTTCTCGATTCTGCCTTTATTGTACATGATGCAGCATTTTTAGGATCACCCAACCTAACCGTTATTTTATAGTTTCCTTCAGGAACTGCAATAGAAAAATAAAATGGCCCGGCACTTTTAACCGGATGAGGGGTTAAAAAATTCTTAGCTCTCCCGTCTACAGCTTCAACCTTCGAATCAAAATCAAAACCATAGCCCTTTTCTTTGGTGTAAACATCGGTTGATAAAATTGGTGTATAACCCTTGACAAGCTTCCCGGTACCAAAATCAAATTTGTAATCGATTTTTTCTTGTGCATGCAATATATTGACCACTAAGCCCAGAAAAATGAATGGCTTGATAAATTGTTGGATGCTCATATTGTTAGGGTTTATTACACAGCCGGCCCGACGATTAAATCTATCTGAACGGTGCACTCATAAATTTGGTTAAATAAACGTCTTACAGACATTTATAAAACGAAGATATAAAAACAATTGCCAAATAGGACAGGAATGAGCAGAATATCTAAAAATTTGATGTTTTTAATTTAACCCGCATTCTTATCAAAAACAAAAAACAACAAATATTTATTTTTTAATACTAATTAAAACTACAAATTAATAGTATTTAAAATACTAAATAAACTGACGCTATTTTTAATAAAAAAAGATTGATACGATAAAACATCCACCAACTATAACATAAACAATATTTTATAACATAAAATCAACAAAAACTTAACAATTTTTGCCACATAATCAAAAAAAAATAAATATAAATCATAATAAATCAATTAATTACGATAATAAATTCGTAAATTAACCCATTATTAATATTAACCCAATATATAGGGACTTTTTTTGTATACGAACTTAAAATATCGCATATAAAAAAACAGAAATGATATTATTAATAAAGATTTTGTTCATAAAGTTCATTTTTAAATGATAGAATTTGTAGTTTTATACACACTTATTCAGTTCATTCATTTTTGATTTTTTAGAACAATTCGACTTAACGAATTCGTATATTAGTCTAATTAATAATACACACTAATTATAACACTAAAAAACTGTGTTATTGTGTATTACGGCAGGCATAAAGAACCATTATGTTTTGCTTAGAATTATCCACCAAACAGAAGTAGTAGAAAAATCTAAAGCCATGAACAAACACGCTATTATTGGAACCACACCCTTCGAAATCCCTGACAGTAAATTGGTTTTACATTTACAAAAAGTAGATTGCTTTCCTGTTCTCAGTCTTGGGCACCATTTAACTGAAGCCCAAAACGCACTTCAATCAGTTTTAGCATCAGGAATCAACGATTTTGGTGTGAGCATTAATTCGGCTGCATTACTAGATATTGATCTGCCTGCCGAGGTAAGCTTAATTATTATGCCTTACGATTTTGCATTGAAACCTAAAACAACTGCAAAAATCATCTACCAGGTGTTCGATCTCGATGCTGCCTTAGCCGCACAAAAAAACGGTGCTGCCGGAATTATTGTAAAAGGTAACGAAGGCGCAGGCCGTGTAGCTTACGAATCTTCTTTTGTACTGTTTCAACGGATTATTAAAGCGGTTAACATCCCGGTTTGGGTTCAGGGTGGCGTGGGTATACATACTGCTGCCTCTTTAATGGCCCAAGGCGCGGCGGGGATTATATTGGATAGCCAACTGGCTTTATTTCCGGAGTGTTCAGCTCCTGAAGATTTAAAAAATGTTTGTGCTAAATTAAGCGGTACCGAAACCAAACTGATTGATAATTGCCGCGTATTGGCCCGACCTAATTCTCCGGTGTTGGCAGAGGATGCAGATTATGCTCAACTTCAAAAATACTTTAATGGTTACGAGCTGGAAACCAGCTACCTCCCAATGGGTCAGGATATTGCCTTATCCATTGACCTGGTAAACAAATATAAAAAGCTAGATAAACTGGTTTTCGGCATTAAAGAGGCCATTTATGGTCATTTAAAACAAGCCAAAGCCATTAATATAATTAAAGCAAAAAACCCGCTTGCGCAAGACCTGAACATCACCTACCCTATTGCGCAGGGTCCGATGACCAGGGTAAGCGACGTAGCACCTTTCGCCGATGCCGTTTCTGAAGCCGGTGCCTTATCATTTATTGCACTTTCCTTATTAAAAGGTGCATCAGCAAAAAACCTGATCGAAGAAACCAAAAAACTGGCCGGCGAAAAAACCTGGGGTGTAGGTATTTTGGGTTTTGCACCACAGGAACTCAGGGACGAGCAACAGGAATATATTTTAGAAGCTAAACCTCCTGTTTTATTGATTGCAGGCGGAAGACCTTCGCAAGCTAAACCATTTGAAAAAGCAGGGATCAAAACCTTTCTGCATGTACCTTCTGCCTCCCTTTTAGACATGTTTTTGAAAGAAGGCGCTAAACGCTTTGTATTTGAAGGCCGCGAATGTGGTGGCCACGTTGGCCCCCTGTCCAGTATGGTATTATGGGAAAAACAGATCGAACGTTTATTAAAGGAAGAAAACGCCGATCAGATCAGTGTTTTCTTTGCAGGCGGAATCCACGATGCTTTTTCAACCGCTTTTATTTCAGTAATGACAGCGCCTTTGGCCGCTAAAGGAATGAAAATAGGTGTATTGATGGGCACAGCTTACCTGTATACTAAAGAAGCGGTGAGTACAGGTGCCATTTTAGCCAAATTCCAGAAAGAGGCCATGCAGGCCAATGAAACCGTATTACTGGAAACTGCACCAGGACACGAAACCCGCTGCCTAAATTCTGCTTTTGCTACTTTCTTTAACGAAGAAAAACAAAAACTTCAGGCAGAAGGCCTTGATAAAAAAGAAATCTGGGCTAAACTAGAATCACTTAATGTTGGCCGTTTACGCATTGCTGCAAAAGGCATTGAAAGACGCGGGGATGAACTGGTAGAGATAAACGAGGCGGAACAGACAGATCTGGGCATGTACATGATCGGTCAGGTTGCACCTATGCACAAAGAAGTAATGTCGCTGCTCGATCTTCACCAAGATGTAGCCGACGAAAATTATACATACATTTTAAATGCCCAGCTTCCTGCACCTCCGGTTAATAAGGCAAAATCGCTTGATGTGGCTATTGTGGGCATGGCCTGTATCTTCCCTGGTGCCAAAAACCTCGAAGAATACTGGCGCAATATCATTTTGGGTAAAGATTCGGTAACGGAAGTACCCGATGAAAGATGGAACAAAGAGTTGTATTACAACCCCGACTCTACAGATGGAGATATGTCGCACTCTAAATGGGGCGGTTTTATTCCGAGGATAGATTTCGATCCATTGGAATTTGGTATTCCTCCACAATCGCTTGCTGCTATTGAGCCTACCCAACTGCTTACCTTAATGGTAGCCAAACAGGCTATGCAACATGCCGGTTATGCAGATGGCGGCGTAGATAACGAAAATGTTTCGGTGATTATCGGTGCCGAAGGTGGAAACGACCTTGCCAACAGCTACAGTTTTAGGGGTTACTATAAACAGGTTCTCGGCGAAATGCCTGCAGAACTGGATGCAGTCTTACCTAAAACCACAGAAGATTCTTTCCCTGGCATTCTGGCGAATGTTATTTCGGGTAGGATTACCAACAGGTTAAACCTGGGCGGCAGGAATTACACTGTTGATGCAGCCTGTGCTTCATCACTTGCTGCAATCGATCTCGCTTGCCAGGAATTGTTCCTGGAAAAATCGGATATGGTTTTGGCCGGCGGAGCAGATCTCCACAATGGAATTAACGATTACCTGATGTTTTCGAGCACACACGCACTTTCTAAAAAAGGGAGATGTGCCACTTTTGATGCCGAAGCAGATGGAATTGCCCTTGGCGAAGGTATCGCCATGATCGTATTAAAAAGATACGAAGATGCTTTACGCGATGGCGACACCGTTTATTCTATTATTAAAGGTGTTGGTGGATCGAGCGACGGAAAAAGCCTTGGCTTAACCGCACCACGTAAAAACGGACAGGTAAATGCATTAGAGAGGGCTTACAGCCAGGCAGGGATTACGCCTTCGCTTATCGGTTTGGTTGAAGCCCATGGTACAGGTACCGTAGTGGGCGATAAAACCGAAATCAGCGCCTTAACCGATATGCTTAACCAATCGGGGGCAACGGCCGGACAAACGCATTTAGGATCTGTAAAAACGCAGATTGGCCATACCAAATGTGCTGCTGGTATTGCTGGCTTAATCAAAGCTTCATTATCGGTTTACCATGGCATTAAACCGCCGACCATTAATTTAAAAACCCCTAACAGCTTCTATAATCCGCAAACCAGCCCTTTTGCTTTTCACACCGAAGCCGGTTTATGGATGGAAGAGAAAAGATATGCAGGCGTTAGCGCTTTCGGTTTTGGCGGAACAAACTTCCATGCCGTACTGGAAAGTGCAAAAAACACTGAAGATAAAAATTCAATCATAAAATCCTGGCCATCAGAACTCTTTGTTTTCAGGGGCGATACTTATGAAGAAGCCAAAACCCGGGTAATCTCTGTAAAAAATCTTTTAGAACTGAACGATCAGATCGAGCTGAAAGATATTGCCTATAGCCTGGCAACGGCAGATAATAAACCGGTTCAATTGAGCATTGTAGCCAATCATGCTGAAGACCTGGTGATGAAAATTGATCTTGTTCTCTCTGGCGTTGAAAGCAAAGACACCTACCTTACCCAAAAGCAAGATGGTAAAGTGGCCTTTATGTTCCCCGGACAAGGAAGCCAAAGGGTTAATATGGCGAGAGATCTTTTCGTGGTTTTCCCGGAAATGAGAAAATTGCTAAAAGCTTATCCTGAATACGAAAAAATCTTATTCCCGAATACCGTATTTAACGATGCCGAAGCAAAAGCACAAAAAGAGCGTATTAAAGATACCCGCATGGCGCAACCGTTATTGGGTATTGTAGATCTCGCAATCGCTAATTTCTTAAAATCACTGGGCATTGTTCCAGATATGGTTGCCGGCCATAGTTATGGCGAATTGCCTGCGCTTTGTTTCGCTGGTGCTTTTGAAGAAGAGGCCTTAGTTTACCTGAGTGCAGAAAGGGCAAAATCAATCTTAAACGCGGTTGAAAATGGTGATCCGGGTACAATGCTTGCCGTAAGTGCAAAACAGGAAGATCTTACACAATACCTCAGCAACATTGAAGCGGTTTATCCGGTAAACTTTAATGCGCCAACCCAATGTGTAATTGCCGGCAGCACCGAAGCCATCAGCAAATTAGCTGCTGTTTTAAAGGAAGCTAAGGTATCTTTCCGTCCGCTTGAAGTAGCTTGTGCTTTCCATAGTCCTTTGGTAACCAAATCTAAACAGCTTTACCAAAATGTATTATCAGGCGTAAACTTCAGTGATCTTAAAATTCCGGTATGGTCTAACACTACAGCCAAAGAATATCCAACTGAAGCTGATGCAGTTAAAGAACGTTTGACCGACCATTTGATAAAACCTGTCCTTTTTGTTGATGAGCTTAGGGACATGTATGCTGCCGGAGCCAGGGTTTTCGTAGAAGTTGGCCCTGGCAAGGTGCTAAGCGGATTAACCAAATCCTGCATTGGCAAAGACGAAGTGATCTTACATACAGAAGATCAGGGCCAGAACAAACTCAGCAATTTATTGGGTACACTGGCCGGTTATATGGCCACAGGCCGCGAAATCAAACTCGAAAAATTATTCGAAGGCCGCTCTGTTAAAACCATTAAACTGGACGAACCTTCTGCTTATAAGAAAAGTCCGGCCATCTGGCATGTGAACGGTCAGCATGCTGTTCCCTCAACCGGTAAACTTCCGGCAAATGGCGCATCACCTATTACTAAACCGATTATCCTTATGAATAACACCTCTACACTAACTGAAAATCAACAGGTTAATAGCTCAGCCAAAGACTTGATGATGCAGGAATACCTGTACAGCATGAAAATGCTTATTCAGGCACAACGCGATGTAATGCTTTCCTTTTTAGGTCAGGCTCCTGCCGCTATGCCTTCGCAGTTCATTAATCAACCTTTAACATCATATCATAACCCTCAGCCTGTACCTGTAGAAAACCAGATTACGGTAAAACAGGAAATACCGCAAGCACAAACCATTGAAACAATCGCCCCTGCAGCGGTACAAAAGGATATCAAACAGGTGCTTTTACAGATCGTTAGCGACAAAACAGGCTACCCACAGGAAATGCTGGGCATGGAAATGGATCTTGAGGCCGATTTAAGTATCGATTCGATCAAACGTGTCGAAATTATCGGTGCCCTCCGTAACGAACTGGGTGGTTTTTCTCAATTGAACCTTCCCGAGGATAAAATTATGGAGCAGCTTGCCGGACTTAAAACCTTAAGCAGCTTGGTAAACTGGATTACCGAAAATACGGCACAGCCAAAAGCTGTTGCTGCAGCTGCTCCCGTTGCAACAGCAGCCAGCGAACCTGAGCAGGTAAAATTTTCACTTGATCAGTTAAAATCGGCCATTCTTGAAGTAGTGAGCGAAAAAACAGGCTATCCTAAAGAAATGCTGGGCATGGATTTAGATCTTGAAGCAGATTTAAGTATCGATTCGATTAAAAGAATGGAAATTATTGCCTCGCTTAAAGAAAAGATCGGTTTCGGTTCGCAAAGCGACCAAGCTGATGATTTAATGGAAAAATTGGCCGCTATCAAAACCTTAAATGCACTGGTTAACTGGATTGCAGAGGTTGAAACGGAAAGCTCGGAGGTGCTTACAGAAGCAAAAAAGCTTATTGAGGAGAGCATCGATGATCAAACGGTTAAAGAAAAGTTATCCCGTTTAAGATTCGAGTTAACTCCTGCCGCATTGACCATTACTGAAGCAGCCATTTTAAAAGGACAGCGTTTTGCCCTGACCGATGATGGTGGCGGACAAGCAATCAAAATCAAAAAAGTGCTGGAGAAACATGGTGCCATTGCCGACCTGGTCAACTTTGAAGATTCGTTGGATGGTTACCAGGGCCTTATCATCCTGAATATGTTCGAAGCGCAACGAAAAGTGGGTATTCTGGATCATTTTGCTACCATTAAAAAATTAAATTTTGATACCGTAAAATGGGTATACCTGATAGCAGATACCAAACAATATTTTAATGATCAATCAGACATTTCTTTCTTAAGAAATTACCAGGGTTATTCGGGTTTCTTTAAAAGTTTAGACCGTGAATACGAGCATACCAAATGCCGTTTCATCAGTCTGGAAACGAAAATGACGCCTGATGAAATCACCAATATCACCTTAAACGAAATCCTGAATCCGGACAAGCCTTCAGAAATCATTTACAACGACCACAAAAGGCATATTATGGAGCTGGTACCGCAGCCTTTAATTACAGAGACCGATGCACATATCCATTTGGATAAAGATGCAGTGGTAATGGTTTTAGGCGGTGCACAAGGCATAACTGCCGAACTGATGATCCATTTCGCAAAAGATTATCCTTGTAAATACATCCTGGTTGGCCGTTCAGCAAACCCGATCGCATCTGCTAATGAAGCGAGTTCTTCATTAAAAACCAAAGATGAGATCAGACAATACCTGATTAAACAGGGCGAGATTAAAAAACCTGCCGAAATTGAGCAGGAAACCAACCGGATTTACAAAAACAACCAGATTTTACGTAGCATTAAAACTTTGGAAGAAGGTGGTTCAACAGTAATTTACGAATCCTTAGACTTAAAAGACGAAGAGGCCTTAACCCGCTTAATCAACCAGGTTTACCAGGAATATGGCCGTATAGATGGTGTGGTACATGGCGCAGGCTTACTGGAAGATAAATTGTTCAGCAGTAAAACTTCTGAATCTTTTGGGCGTGTTTTCGACACCAAAGTAACCCCATTAAGGGTATTGGCCGAGCAGTTACGTCCTGAAACCCAGTTTGTAATTCTTTTCTCGAGTATTGCTTCTGTTTATGGAAATCGCGGACAAACGGACTATGCTGCAGCAAACAGTGTGATGGACAAATATGCCTGGGCCTTAAAACAGAAAATACAGGGCAAGGTAATGGCCATTAACTGGGGGCCATGGAAAGGTGCAGGCATGGTTTCACCAACCTTAGAGAAAGAATATCAAAGAAGGGGAATTGCCCTGATTCCTTTACAGGATGGCATGGAAACTTTCTTGAACGAACTAAAATATGGTAAAGAAAGCCAGGTACTGATCATGGCCGGAAACACCTGGACATAGAAGACCTATTGCTAATATTTTTAACTGATAGCCGTCATGACGCTGTATTATAAATATAGAACTCTCATCCTGAGCTCAACGTGACAAATTTGATTGCATCACAAATATGATACAGCCTCATGACGATCGCCTTAGTTAAATAAAAATAGTCAGTACAGTTAAATTAATGGAACCAAGATTAGAAACGTCCCCTAAGCGAACAAGATGAAGAAAAGCGATGTAGCAATTATTGGAATGTCATGCATTTTTCCCGGTGCAAAGGATATGCAGGCCTTTTGGGAGAATATTATTAACCGGGTAGATGCTACGCAACAGGTTCCGGCCGACCGGATTGATCCCGTACACTTCGACAAATCGGTAAGTGGGGTCGATCGTTTTTATTGTAACCGTGGAGGTTTCATACCCGATCATCAGTTTGACCCACAGCGGTTCGGCATTTTACCCCTGGCTGTTGAAGGTACCGAACCCGATCATCTGTTAACTTTAGACCTGGTTCACCAGGCACTGGAAGATGCGGCCGTATTTGAAAAAAAATATTCTCTCGATAAAACAGGCATTATTATCGGCAAAGGCAACTATGTGGGGCCTGGGGCAACCCGTGCCATCGAAATTGTGCGCACAGGCGAGCAGATTTCGAGTGTATTAAAAGATTTGATGCCGCAACTCACCGAGGCTGAAATCGAAAAGGTAAAACACGAATTTCAATTGCGTAAAGGCCGTTTCAGCGCTGATACTGCCATGGGACTGATCCCCAATTTAGTAGCTTCATTAGTAGCAAACCGGCTTAATCTGGGTGGATTGGCTTTTACTTTAGATGCTGCATGTGCCAGCTCACTCCTTGCAGTAGACCATGGTGTACAGGAACTAAACAGCGGCCGTTGCGACATGATTATTGCCGGTGGCGTACATTTAGGACAGAATGCCGCTTTTTGGAGCATATTTTCCCAACTTGGTGCTTTATCCAAACAGGAAAAAATTAAACCTTTTGATCAAAATGCCGATGGTTTGATTATTGGCGAAGGCTGTGGTTTTGTGGTGCTTAAACGCCTCGAAGACGCCATCAGGGATCAGGACAAAATTTATTCGGTGATTAAAGGCGTAGGCGTCAGCAGCGATGGCAGCGGCACCAGCGTCATGAGTCCATCGGTTAAGGGCCAGTTGAAAGCCATTACCGAAGCCTGGAAAAATGCAGAACTGGAAAGTAAAAACATTGGCTATTTAGAAGCCCACGGTACCGGCACACCATTGGGCGACAAAACCGAGGTAGAAACCTTAAAACAATTTTTTGGTCAGGATGCCGGCCAGCCAAAGGCGGGAATCGGTTCTGTTAAGTCGAATATTGGCCATGCCATGCCTGCAGCAGGTATTGCGGGTTTAATCAAATCGAGCTTGGCATTGTATCATGGCATCATCCCCCCTACTTTACACTGCGATGAGCCTATGGCTCAGCTCGCTGAAACCCGTTTTTCGGCAGTGCAAAAAGCAATTGACTGGAATCAATCGGGCCTGCCTAAACTGGCGGCGGTAAATGCATTCGGTTTTGGAGGAATTAATGCCCACGTGGTTTTAAGTGCTTACGAAACTGCCAAAAAAGATGAGGTTTTGGTCATTGCAAGACCGACTCACGAAAGCCTGATCCAATCGCTCGAAAATGGCGATTACAGCGTTGGGCAGGGTAATTTCAGGTTAGTATTGTTTAACCCTGGCGCTGAAAGGATTAAAAAAGCCTTAAAAATTGTGGCAAAAAATTCTCCCTGGAGAAATAAACAAGATATCTGGTACACCAATAAGCCCTTATTGGCAGATAATGGCAAAGTTGCCCTTGTTTTTCCGGGCCTGGACGGGCTCGCTGGCGGGGAAGTAAAATCTGTTGCCGAGTATTTTAATATCGATATCGATGAAAACAACAAGCAGGATGGCCTGTTAAGCGAGGCACTTAATATCCTGAACAAAAGCAGTGTTTTAGATCAGGCGTTAAAGCAACTGGGTGTTAAATCAGATATGAATGCAGGGCACAGCCTTGGCGAGTGGCTTGCAGCAAGATCTTCAGAGCTGGCAGAAGAAAGTTCGGTAATGAATTTACTGAATGTACTCAACCCCGAAACTTTCGAACTGAAGGATTCGCGTTTTATTGCCGTCGGTTCCGGTTTAGATAGCCTGCAGCCCATTATAGAAAGCATCCCGGATTTATACCTCTCGAACGATAACTGTCCTCAACAGGTAATCCTTTGCGGCAGCAAAAATGCGCTTGATGAACTCGTTCCGATTTTAAAAGCAAAACAGATTTTCCATCAGATCCTCCCATTCCAATCGGGTTTCCACTCCCCTTTTGTGGCCGATAAGCTGGGCCTGATCCTCGAAGGCATGCAGGATATGCAGTTCAGGAAAACAACTACACCGCTTTGGTCGGCTACTACTTTGGAAACTTATCCAGAGGGTTTCGAAGCCATACGCCAGTTAAGCGCCGAACACCTGATCAAACCGGTTCGATTCCGCGAACTTACCGAAAAACTGTATGCAGAAGGCGCACGTGTATTTATCCAGGTAGGTTCAGGAGGCTTGGTAGGCTTTATCGACGATACATTAAGGGGTAAAGATTTTAGTACCATCAGTGCCAACGTACCCATCCGTTCGGGTATTACGCAATTGCAAAGGGTTTTGGCAGCACTTTTTGTCGAAGGAAAAGAAATCGGGCTTAATTATCTTGGCAACATCAAATCAGCACCACCTCAAAAAAACAAAGGGATTAAACTCGAGCTCGGTTCGCCTATTATCCATAACCTGCAAACACTTAAAGGCTTAACCATTAAACAAGCTCAACCAATAAAACCCAAAACTTTTGAGGAGGCAAAACATCCGGTTTTACAGGCATTTAATGAGAATGTGCTGGAAATGATCAATATGCAGAGCGAAATGATCGAACTATTCGAAAATACCACTTTACAGACCAACCAGCCGGGCAATTGGGCACCTGCCAAACCAATAAAGCCGATCAGGCAGCCTTTCAGCCAAAAACTTGATGTAAGCCTGGAAAACTGTCCTTACCTTATTGATCACTCCCTGCTAAGGCAACCAAAAGGCTGGCCAACAGTAGAAGATATGGATCCGGTGATCCCGATGACCATGATTTTTGAAGTGTTTGCTGAGATTGCCAACGCACAATCGCCAGAAGAAAAAGTGCATAAAATTATGAACATGCGCGTTTTTCAATGGATGAACGTGGTTAAACCTTTCCAGGAAACAGTAACCGGCGAATGGAAAGACGAACAAAGGGTTTACCTGAACCTCGAGCGTTTTGCCAATGCAGAAGTGCAGCTTGCAGCACAGTTAAATGCTGCTCCAAACCGGAATTTCGATATCGGAAAATTACTCGATATAGACCGAACCACCGAGCAGATTTACGATGCGCACATGTTCCACGGACCTGATTATCAGGGCATCAAAAAATTAATCGCTGTTGGCGAAAAAGGAATTACCGGCATCATTGAAGCTGCAGGTGGAAAAGGCTCACTGCTCGATAATGCGGGCCAGCTGTTTGGTTTATGGCTTCAACTTACTTTAGAAAAAGACCGGATTGCTTTCCCCGTTAAGATCCAGGAAATTGAATTTTTCGGAGATATGGCCGACCAAAAAGGCACCTTCGAATGTACCTGCGTGCTTACCGAAATTAACGATGAATTTGCCACGGCCGATATCATAATGAAAAGGGATGGCATTACCTGGTTGATTATTTCAGGCTGGCAAAACCGAAGGCTGGAGATAGATGAGCCACTTTGGAATGTATCAATGTCGCCACTCCACAACCGTTTATCCGAAGAAGTTGCCCCTGGTGTTTTCTTTTTCGGCAATGCTTATTCGCGTGTGGTATCCTGGGATTTTATCCTGAAAAGGTATTTCAACCAAACAGAGAAAAAGCACCATCAGAACCTATTGCCAAACAAAAGAAGAACCTGGATGATCAGTCGGGTGGCAGCGAAAGATGCCGTTCGGAATTTGCTGAATACACAGAAAAATCAGGCCTGTTACCCCATTACCTTCGAGATTTATTCTGATGAATACCGCAAACCTTATGTTAAGGGCGGCTTAACAGATAACATCAATATTTCGATCGCCCACAAGGGTACCGACGCCGTCGGCATAGCCCGTTTTAATGAACAGGTAGGCATAGATATCGAACAGATTGAAGAACGAAGTGCAGGTTTTTTTGACCTTGTGTTCAACGATCATGAAATGGCCCTGCTCGAAAACCGCGACAAAATTGAATGGGCAACCCGGTTTTGGGTAGCCAAAGAAGCCTATGGAAAATACCTGGGCAAAGGCTTACAGGGCAACCCCAAAGCCTATACTGTTGAAGCAATCAACGGCGAAGAGTTACATATTAATAACACCGTAATCAAAACAATCAAACATAAAAACTATATCATCGGATGGACACTATCACTACAAAATTAAGCAGCGAAGAAATCTTCAACCTTATGAAACAATTTATCACTGAAGTGATCGGCGAAGAATTTGTTGAAGAAATGGATATCACCCCTGAAAGTTCTTTTACTAAAGACCTGGAAATGGACAGCATCGAAATTGTATCATTCTCTGAAAAAATTAAAGCGCATTTTGGCGATCAGATCGATTTTACGGGCTGGTTATCTTCAATGGACTTAGATCAGCTGATCAACTTAAACCTGGGCATGATCATCTCTTACATCGAAGAATGCCAGTCTTAACCATAAACGGCAGATCGGTCCATATTCAGGAGCTTAACAAAGAAGCTGCTGAAACCATCGTCCTCGTACATGGGATGTTCAGTAACCTGTCTGTCTATTATTTTAACATCGCGCCTTTATTGGCTACAAAATATCATGTGGTACTTTACGACCTGAAAAGCCATGGCATGAGTGAAAAGGTACTAACAGGCTACGACCTCACCAGCATGACCAACGATCTGCTTGCGCTTTTAGAGGCACTAAACCTGCAACAGGTACATTTGGGTGGATATAGTTTCGGTGGATTGATTGCTTTAAAAATGGCCATACGCTTTCCCGAATGCATCAACAAACTGGCCGTAATTGAAGCACCAGATCCGAATGACGATAAAACAAGAGGGATTATTGATGAGTACAGCCGTGAGTTTTTAGAGCATTACGTTGAAAATTTCACAGATACCACAAAAGTAAAAATGGGCAAAAGACAGATGGAGCGCAACCACCGCATGTACGAATACCTGTTTTATCAGACCTCGATTAAAACCGATATGGAATTCGAAAAAAACTTTTTTGGCAGCCCTGCAATCGAAAGCATAAAAAAGCCTGCGTTATTGTTGTATGGCACCGATTCCAATTGTTTAAACGCAGGAAAACACTTGGAAGGGCTGATCGAAAATGCGTCATTATCCGCTGTCCCGGGTGATCATAATATCCCGATCCAGCAACCATTAGTTATTGCTGAAGCATTATTAAACTTCTTCCAGGAAAAATAAAATTAAACACAGATGGCAAAATTCGTATTTGTAGTTCCTCCCCTAACCGGCCACATCAACCCAACTTTGAGTATGGGTACCGCTTTATTGGAAAGAGGCCACCGTGTAGCATGGATTACTTTAGATCAATCGCTGGGTGATAAGCTTCCTGTTGGCGGCGAGTTGCTCGTGATCAGTTATGACCAGAACGATCAGCAGAAAAAAGATTCAGAAAAATACCTCGATATCATCACCAAAAAAATTGTTTACGGTATTGATAGCATTAAATTTCTGTACGAAGAAGTATTAATCCCCCTTAACAGACACAGTTACGAAGGTATTGCCGATCTGCTTGATCAGTTTAAGCCCGACCTGGTAATTACCGATCATCAGATGTTTGCAGGTGCCATTGCCGCCTGCAACAAAAACTATCCTTATGTTACTTCAGTTACTGCTCCTGCAGCCATAAAAGTAATGGATGAACTGCCAAAAGTGCACGAATGGGAAGTAAATCAGATTGTTGAGCTACAAAAAGAATTCGGTATAACCGCCGCGGGTTCTATTGCCTGCTCTGAGCTGGCCACATTGGTATTTACCTCGCGCGATTTTTTCGGGGAAATGGACTTACCGGAGCATTTTAAATTTGTAGGCCCTGTTTTTAACCGCCGTAAAAACTCCATTCCTTTTCGGTGGGAAGCATTTCATACCAGCAAACCTAAAATATTGGTCAGTATTGGCACCACTTTCGATCATGAACATAAAAAGGCCTTTTTTGCCAAGGTAATTGAAGCTTTTGAAAATGAAGACCTGCAGGTGGTGGTGGTTTCAGATCCCGCTTTATTTGAAGAGTGGCCGGCTAACTTTACCGTGCAGCGACAGGTACCGCAATTAGAACTATTACCACACCTTGATGCCGTAGTTTGCCATGGCGGACATAATACCGTTTGTGAAACATTAATGAACGGACTGCCAATGGTAGTAATCCCGATTGCTTACGACCAAAGCCATGTTGCCGGACGTGTTTTCAGGGTTGGTGCCGGAGAACGCTTAAACTTTAACCGTTTTAAAGCCAGTCACCTTAAAGAAGCGGTAAACAAAGTGCTGCAGAACGACAATTATAAAATAGCTGCAGAACAGATTAAACAGTCATTTATCCAGGCAGGCGGAACAGAAAGTGCAGCCGATTTACTGGAAACCTTAAGCAACAGAACCTCAAACGTATTCATCAGTTAACCAATAATCTTATGTCAAAATTCCTTTTCGTTGTCCCCCCTTTTTTCGGCCACATCAGCCCAACATTAAGTATTGGTGCAAGTTTATTGGCCCGTGGCCATGAAGTTAAATGGCTCGGTATTACTTCGCTCGCCCAGGTACATTTACCCCAAGGTGGCGAATTTATTTACCCCGAAGAAGATCTGGCCGAGTATGCTGATGAAATAGATCGCATTTTAAAACGTCAGGATGATGGCCCCGCATGTTCCGGTCCGGAAGTAATGAAACTGGCCCTCGAAGAAACTTATGTGCCTTTTGCCAAAATGATGATGAAAGGACTAAACAACTTTGTTGATGCATGGAAACCCGACGTCATAATTAACGATTGCATTACTTTTGCCGGCGCATTAAGTGCACATATAAAGGGTATTCCGTCGGTTACCACTACACCCGTTCCGCCAGATGTAATGGGCGATACCGCTAACAGTGCACCCAAAATATTCGAATGGCAACAAAACCTGATCAAAGGTTTACAAAGAGAAGTAGGCATTTACAGCGACGATATACACATCCACTCTCATGAGCTGAACATGGTTTTCACTTCTCAGACCTTTGCCGGTTTTGAAGAAAAGCCACCGCAC
Source organism: Pedobacter vanadiisoli (assembly GCF_042684385.1). Taxonomy (NCBI): domain Bacteria; kingdom Pseudomonadati; phylum Bacteroidota; class Sphingobacteriia; order Sphingobacteriales; family Sphingobacteriaceae; genus Pedobacter; species Pedobacter vanadiisoli. The sequence continues at coordinate 19,184 of NZ_JBHULL010000011.1, forward strand.
ATGCATTTTGTTGGTCCGGTAAAAGGCCGACCAAATTTAGCACCATTTGATTGGGAACGTTTGAGTAAGGTTACCACTCCTAAAATATTTGTTTCATTAGGTACTTTACTGGTTGATATCCGTGCAGCATTTTTCCAAAAATTGATAACTGCTTTCGAAAACCAGCCTGTAACTATTGTGGCGGCAACCAATCCTGATATTTTCGAGCATTGGCCTGATAATTTTATTGTGAATGGTTTTGTGCCTCAATCAGAATTAATGCCACATATGGATGCCGTAATTTGCCATGGGGGTTTTAATACCGTAAACGACACCTTTACCAATGGTTTACCCATGTTGATTACACCAATTGCTTATGATCATTTTCATACAGCTAAACTAATTGAACAGGCTGGCTGCGGCATCAGCATCCGGTACAAGCGTTTACGCACCAGCGAATTAAGAGAAACCGTTTTTGAGCTTTTAGAAAATCCGAAATACCGCCAGGCCGCACAAAGAATAAGAGAAACTTTTATCGAAGCTGGTGGCAATGATAAAGCGGTACAATTGCTCGAAGATTTTGCTGAGGTTCACAAAGTTGTCAACCTTGATGGCCCGTTTGCCTAGATTGCTAAGAGCGGTCGTCATGCTGAACTCGTTTCAGCATCTTTCCTGTTATTAAGATCCTGAAATAAAGGATGACGAGACGATTAAAAATTGACAATTCTGGGAGGTAATAGCCATTCCAGCAACCATCATCTCAACTGCGTTGCACTCCGCTTGAGATGACGGAATCCATTATAATACTAAAAATGAAAAGAAAACTGCTATTTGGTGAGCGGATGTTATTTGGAGATGGCAAAAGTCCATTTAATATTGTTATACCCTTCAAAATCAGGGGAGAAATAAAAGAAGAGGATTTAAGGTTTGCTTTATTTAAAATCCAGAAAAAACACCCCTGGTTAACAGCAGCCATACGCTTTGATGAAGACAAAAAGCCATGGTTTGTAGCCAATCTTACCGAAACGTTCATAATCCCCATCCGTATAGTGGATCGTTTAAACGACGAACACTGGGAGCAGGAATCTACTCTTGAATGGAAAACGGTTTTTGATGCCACAACTGCACCGCTTTGCCGCATTACCTGGCTAAAAGGAGAAAATGTTTCCGAAATCCTGATGGTTTATCATCACTGTCTTTGTGATGGCACTGCCGCGCTTTCAATTTTAACCGAACTGCTTCAACTTTTAGATGATCCCGATACCGATATTGGCAGGGAAATTCCGATTATGGGTATAAAAGATGTAATCCCTGCAAAGGTACTGAACAGTTACCGAAACCGTACCAAAAACGGTTTAATAGGGAAAATTGCTACGTTAGCCCTTTGGATGATCCCGATCAAAAAAGTAGCCGTTGAGCGTAAAAAAGACTTTATGCTCCACTGGCGATTCGACCAGGAATTAACAAAAGAAATTATCAGCTTTTGCAAAAACAATCAGTTCACCGTAAATACTTTGCTAAGTGCCGCTGTCCTGACCGCATTTAAGGAGATAAGAAAAGAAAAAGCCTTTAACAAAATATCGCTTCCTGTTGATATCAGGAACTTTAATCCGATTATTAAAAAAGACCACATTTTTGCCTTTGGTTTAATGATTGTACTTTCGTTATTGCCACAAAAAGATTTCATAGAAAATGTGAAAGCCTTACAAAAAGAGGTAAACGATAAATCAGCCAAACTTAATCCATATAGTTTGATGATGATGATGGAGGCTTGTCATCCGGCACTTCAAAACTTTACCAATTTCTTAAAATACGGCAAATCAAGTAACGACTGTATGTTTTCTAACCTGGGTAAAATTGATATTCCGCATCAATACCAGCATTTTGAGGTCGAAAGTATATTTAGCCCTTCTGTAATGGGGCCATTGGGCAACACCACTACCATGATCGTGTCTACGTACCGCAACCAGATGGACTTTACTTTTGTAGCCAGCGAGGGTTATGTACCTTATATAGAAGCCGAAGCCATTAAAGAAAAGCTTATCGCAATCCTTAAAACCCAGGTAGGGCAGCCTGTTGAAATTTTAAGCGTAACCGCATGAAAAGAAGATTAATTTTAGGAGAACGCATTATGCATGTGGATGCTAAAACACCATTAAACTGTGTATTTGGCGCCAAAATATCAGGTACTATCAGGGAAGAAAACCTGCATCAGGCATTATTGAAAATCCAGCAGAAACATCCGCTATTGCAGATGAATATCGATGCTAGCGGCAAAATACCCTACTTTGTACTGAACGAAAACATCGGTAAAATCCCGGTTAGGATTACCGATCGTTCTACAGATCAGGATTGGTTAATACAATCAAAAGCCGAGTGGTACAAGCTATTTGATGCTCAGCATGAACCTTTGGCAAGGCTGGTCTGGCTAAAAGGCGAAGTTGCATCTGATCTTTTACTCGTACTTCCGCATTGCATCTGCGACGGTACCACCATTTTAAACTTGATGCGCGAGCTGATCACATTGATTGATAATCCCAGGCAGGAACTCACCCCGTATCCGTCATTTTTATCCGTAAATGATCTGCTGCCCGAAAATTTTTCCGTCACCAAAACCGGTCATTTTAAAGGAAAGATTTTTGCGGCCCTGGGTCGCTTGTTTTTCTTTTTTAAATCTACTTCCAACAAGCATGTAGACCGGAGTAATTATGCCGTTCACTGGAAAATGAGCCAGGACGACACCAAAAAACTACTGCTAAAATGTAAGGAAGAAAACACAACTGTACATTCTGTAATCTGCATAGCCTTTATGGAGGCTTTTAAACACATACAAGGCACCAAAGCCCATGGCAAGGTCATCTGTCCGGTTGATATCAGGCGCTTCGTAGAGGCCATTAAACAAGATACCATGTTTGCATTTGCCCCTATAGTGGAGCTTAAGCTCGATCAGGCTGAAAATAGCTTTTGGACAAAGGCGCGGGCATTAAAAAATGACCTGGAGGCAAAAATCAGCGAAATGAAGGTTTACGACCTACTAAGCATGAGCGAATATTTCCATTCATCGGTAAATAAAATGATCGGCTTTTTAAAAACTACAAAAGGTACCCACGATGTTACACTAAGTAACATGGGCCTTTTAAATGTACCGAAAGATTACCAGGATTTTTCTATAGAAACCATATATAGCCCTACTGTAGCCTTTCCATGGAAAAATGCCAATACTTTAGTGTGCAGCACTTTTAACGGACAACTGGACTTCTCTTTCATGTCGAACGAGTCGTTTTTGAGGGAGTTTGAAGCCTGGCAGATCAAAGACAGCGTGATGGAACAGATTAAGGAAAATTTAAACGAATTAGCCAATGTCTGATCAAACGGAATATAATGAGGAGACAAAAGCGTTGAACTGGCGAAAGTTTGTGCGTAAAAATCTGCTCATACACCTCGTTCCAAATACCATATTGAATACGGTGGTACCCTATTTTGCTTTTAAGGCACAAAATTCGGTACACCTGTTCAGCGGTGAGCAAAATCTAGCCAGGTTTTTACTGCCCATGTCATTACTGCTTCCCTTTATGATCACACTCGATATTTTAAAGAAAATAAAAGAACTTCAACATACCGGCGCCATCAATTACAATGAAGAACTAAAAATTACGGGTTATCCTTTTATTCTGAAAAAAGCGGGCCTAAATGGCTTGTATAGTATTATGATTGTATTTGCCCTGATGCTCGCCTTACACTTCTCTTTCCCTAAAAACCACGATTTTGGGATTACCCCATCTGCCGTGTGCGCAGGACTGCTCGCAGGGCTATATTCCCTTACCTTTTTTTATCTCGCCATTAGGAAATTTAAAGCTGACACCGTTTAGTTATTCCTCTTTATTCTAAACATAGCGAAACTATAATGAAAGATTTGATGCTGTTAAACTTTTAGAATTAAACCGTTTTATTAGGGCTTTAATACAAGATAATATGTATTGCAGCTCATAAACCAGCAAATCGGCGATGCATTTTTTTAATTATTTTCTTTAAAAAACAAATAATATTACTTATCTTAATTATGAATTAATACTAACATTTTGCATCCCATACTCATCAGAAATAATGTTAAAATCCTTGGCGAAGGTAGCCAGGTGATTTTATTTGCACACGGTTTCGGTTGTGCGCAAAATTCTTGGAAATTTATAATTGATGCTTTTCTTGAAAACTATAAAGTAATACTGTTCGACTATGTTGGGTCGGGAGATTCAGACCTGAGTCTGTACGATAAACATAAGTATGCTACATTAGAAGGTTATGCATGCGATGTGATCGACATCATAGAAACGCTCGAACTTTCCGATGTTATATTTATCGGCCACTCGGTAAGCAGTATGATCGGCATGATTGCCGCCTTACAAATACCGGAAGCATTTAAAAAATTAATTTTTATTGGTCCTTCACCAAGATATTTAAATGACCGCGATTATATCGGCGGATTCAATGCAGGAGATATTGAAACCATATTTGAGCACATAGCTGAAGATTATATAGGCTGGAGCAAACAATTGGCTCCCGTGGTGATGGATAACCCATTAAAACCCGAACTGACAGATTTTTTACAGGAATGTTTCGAAGCAACTGACCCCAGTGTGGCGCTGGCTTTTGCCATGGCTACTTTTAAAGCCGATTATAGAGACAAATTAAAAGACCTTGATGTACCAAGTTTAACCCTGCAAAGTTCAAACGACATCATGGCTCCCTTATCAGCCTGCGAATTCATTCATAAAAATACGCCAAAAAATTTTTTGGTCGTAATGGAAGCCACCGGCCACTTTCCGCACATCAGTGCACCAGAAGAAACCATAAGGGAAATAAAAGATTTTATTGAGGATATCAGTTTAAAATCAGCAAATGAACAGCTTTACGCTTCCAGAAAATTTTCTTCTATTAATTAAGTCTTTAACCAAAAGCACAGGTCGTTTTTAAAATGCCTGTGCTGCATTTTACTTTTCACTTCCTTAATTAATTGATTTAATCTCTCAAGGACTTACTGTATGCAATCAGCATTATAGTATTTTACCTAAATTTTTATCAATTACTGCGATACCGTAGCATCTCAGTATCAAGCTACAATAAGTGTATTTAAAACGGCTGGATTGCTGCAGAACATCAGCTTTTCAGCAATATCTTTAAATGCCCAAATCCACCTGTGAAATTGACTCGTAAATATAATGAGGCTGTATCATAAAGACAATTTCTCCTTAGATTTTGTCACATTGAGCTTGTCGAAATGCTCTTAGAGGTATTTATGCAGGTCCTTCGACAGGCTCAGGATGACAATTCTATTTATGATACAGCCTCCTTTAGTTATAAACGATTCATTACTATCCGATTACCTTTCTACCCCAACCAGGAATAACTTGAAAATATTTTCAAAATAAATAATGAACAAAATGAATAATATCTATATTTGCAAAAAAATATACTTCATTTTCAGCGCATAAGTATCCCATTCGTCTAGGTTTTTTCACCTTCCCAAAGACTAAATATCATCGAATTTAGACATCCAGAAGTAGATTTTGAGGTTTAAACAGAAATCATTAATCAGAAAAAGAATAAAAAAACAAAATGAACAAAATTAAAACAATTGCATTTGCTGCATTAAGTATCCTATCCGTTTATAGTGCAAAAGCTCAAAATTTTAAGGAGCCAGTGGGCTACAAACTTAAAAATGGCATGAACATTATCATCTCCGAAAATGATAAATCGCCAAAGGCTTACTCAAGCTTTACCCTGGATGCCAAAGCATTCAACGATAAAAAAGATGGCATAGTGGAATTGTTAAATGCCGTATTAAATGAAAATGTAGGCAAGAACGCAAACATCAGTTTTCAGGATAACAGTGGCAAATTGGCTACCGCTAATGCCGATCTTGAAAAAGATTTAATTAAAATGGCTTCTTTAATCCAGAACGCTACTATCGATCAGAAAACTTTCAACATTGCCAAAGCCAAATTAATTGCCAGCATAAAATTGCAGGATTACGATTTTGACCAAACGGTAAATGAAAATTCAATTAATGCATTAACCTTGGCTGACGTTCAAGATTTTTATAACCAGATTTCTCCTGAAAAAACTTTTTTAACCGTTGCTGGTGATGTGGAATTAAATAACGCTAAAGCTTCAGTGAAAAAAGCTTTTGGAAACTGGAGCAAAACACAAGAAATTGCTTCAATTGCTGCAAAATAATAGTAAACCAAACAGTATAGCCCTTTGATTAATTTCAAAGGGCTTTTTTTATGCCCAAAATGTTACAAGCGATCAGGTTTTAGCTATCCATATTCCAGGAATCATTCAATATATTCGTTTTAATAAAATCATCATTTTCCGAAAAAACCGACAAATGAAAAAAATCTACACCATCCTCCTTTTTGTTCTTTTAAGTTTAGTGCTGCAGGCACAGGTTGTTGTGAACCGAAATCAGGATATTGATAAAATGGTTAAAGCCGTAAATCAGGATTCGCTAAAATCATACATCAGTAAAATGGTTTCCTTTGGCACAAGAAATACGCTTAGCGATATCAAAAGTAAAACAAAAGGAATCGGAGCTGCCAGAAATTGGGTGCTGGGTAAATTTAATCAGTTTGCTAGGCAAAGCGGTGGCAGGCTTAGTGCCTACCTGGATACCGTTACCTTTAAACCCGATGGCAAAAGAGTAGACCAACCAACACTTCTGGGCAATGCTGTAGGCATATTAAAAGGCACCGATGTAAACGACAAGCGTGTTTATGTAGTGAGCGGGCACCTTGATAGCCGTGTTACCGATGTAATGAACAGAACAAGCGACGCACCAGGTGCTAACGACGATGGCAGTGGTGTTGCAGGTGTTATTGAGGCTGCAAGGATTATGAGTCAATATAAATTTCCTGCAACTATAATTTTCGTAGCCGTGAGCGGTGAAGAACAGTCTTTACTGGGCTCTAGTTTTATGGCCGCAAAAGCAAAAAAAGAAAACTGGAATGTAGATGCCATGTTAAACAATGACATGATCGGCAGCAATAACAGTAGTGAAACACAAATTATCGACAATACCAGGATACGCGTATTCAGCGAGGGGTTACCGTCCTTCGACCTGGATAAAAGCGCAAAAAGCATCCGTCAGTTTGGTTTAGAGAACGATGGTAAAAGCCGTCAGTTGGCTCGCTATGTTAAAGAAACAGGGGAACGCTATGTAGATCAGTTAGAAGTTAAACTGATTTACAGAAACGACAGGTTTCTTCGTGGCGGCGACCACACGCCATTTGTAGAAAACGGTTTTACAGCGGTGCGCATTACCGAAATGAACGAGAACTTCGATCACCAGCACCAGGACCTCAGAACCGAAAAAGGCGTTAAATATGGCGATCTGCAGGAATTTATGGATTTCGAGTACCTTCGCAAAAACACAGGTTTAAACATTGCGGTTCTGGCCAATCTTGCAAAAGCCCCATCTGCTCCTACCGAAGTAAAAATAGATGTTAAAAACCTGAGCAATTCTACTTATTTATATTGGAAAGCCCCGGTAAATGGTACAGTAAAAGGCTATTATGTGCTGATGCGTGAAACCAGCAGCCCGGTTTGGGAAAAGAAATTTTTCACCTCTGCCACCGAACTCAGGTTACCTTACAGTAAAGACAATTATTTGTTTGCCGTACAAAGTGTAGGAAATGAAGACAATGAAAGTTTACCCGTTGTTCCCGGCATAGGCAGGTAAAAACATTTTAGGTTTCTCGATGTTTAAACTCAAATTTAAAACATGAAATTTAAACCACTTGCTTTTATCATTAATATAGCCATTACGCTGGGTATCGGTGCCCTGGGCGGATGGGCAACCGCTCAATCTGTTAAAACCTGGTATCCAACATTAAATAAACCATCCTTTAATCCACCAAATTGGCTTTTTGCACCTGTTTGGACTACTCTTTATATATTGATTGGCATTGCTGCTTATCTGGTTTGGATCAGGCGCGATAAAATTGTCCATTTTCCGCGCACCGTTGCCATTTACCTGATCCAGTTAATTTTAAATCTCGCCTGGTCATTCATTTTCTTTTATCTGAATGAGATTGGCTTCGCCCTGGCCGAAATTATTTTATTGCTGGTAGTGATCGCCATTAATGCATTTACATTTTATAAAATCAATAAATGGGCAGGCCTCCTGTTTATTCCATACATCATGTGGGTAAGTTTTGCAATATTTTTGAATTACAACATTTTCATATTGAACTGATTTTAGAAGAAAAACCCTTATTTTTAGGGGTGGTAACTTTTAAAAGATTTTTGCTGATCCTCCTCGTTCTGTGCTGTAACCAGTTGCAAGCGCAAAAAGTTGGCCTTGTTTTTAGTGGCGGGGGCGCCAAAGGCCTGGCCCATATCGGCACCTTAAAGGCTTTAGAAGAAAACCATATCCCGATTGATTACATTACAGGTACATCTATGGGCGGCATTGTTGGGGCCATGTACGCTGCCGGTTATAGTCCGAAGCAAATTGAAGAAATAGCACTCAGTAACGATTTTCAAAATTGGGTAAATGGTCGGTATACCAGCGATTACACCTATTATTTTCAAAAAAATGCACCAAATGCCTCTATGCTTACAGCCAAAGTGGCCATTGATACGGGCTTCCATTTTAGTTTCCGCTCCAATCTCATTAACGATATCCCGTTAAATTTTGCTTTTTTAGAACTTTTTGCTCAGGCATCAGCCGTTTCTAAAGATAATTTTGACAATCTTTTCGTCCCCTATCGTTGTATGGTTGCGGATGTTCTTTCACAAAAAAGTATCGCAGTAAACAAGGGAAGTTTAGCTGAAGCAGTAAGGGCAACCATGACGGTTCCGATTATCTACCGGCCAATTAAACTGGACGGGAAATATGTTTTTGATGGGGGACTATACAACAATTTCCCTGCCGATATTATGGAGAGGGAATTTAAACCGGATGTGGTGATCGGCGCCAATGTATCTTCAAAAACTTATAACGAATACCCTAAAAATATCGACGATCGCTTAATGAACCGTTTTTTGGTATACATGTTTTTATCCAAATCAGATTCTACCATGATCGGTAAAAACGGTGTATACATACAGCCCGATCTGGCTGGCTACAGTGTTACCAATTTCGCACCTGTAGCAGAACTGATCAAAAAAGGGTATGATGCGACTATGGCCGATATGCCCAGAATCAAAGCCCTGATCGGCAAAAGGGTGAGCGATGATGAACTGGCTAAAAGAAGAGAAAAATTTAACACTAAAAAACCCGACCTAAAATTCAGCAGTATCATTGTAACCGGCGTAAACAGCCAGCAGAAAAAATATGTGGAGCGTCTTTTCAAGAGCGATAAAGTTACTTTCAACCTGGAAGATATTAAACGCGGATATTACAAACTGGTTGCCGACCAGACTTTTGAAACCGTATATCCTAAAATTTCTTATCAGGCAGCAACAGATAGCTATACCTTTGAAGTGGTGGCCCAGCCGAAAAAAAGTTTCAAACTCGATTTGGGGGGCAATATCTCTACGAGGCCCATCAGCAATGTTTTTTTGGCTGCCCAATACAATTACCTCAACAGGAAATCGTACACTTTCGGAACAAGCTTTTATTCAGGCCGTTTTTACGAATCGGTACAGGTAAATGGCCGGGTAGATTACCCAACCAGGCTGCCTTTGTTTCTGTCTGCCGAGTTAACGTATAATCACTGGAATTTCTATAATACCAGCCAGATATTTATCGAAAATCCCCGCCCCATTTACATCGAACAATCAGACAGGAAGATTGATCTCATGATGGGAATGCCTTTAAATTACAACACCAAAATAGTTCTGCATTCAACATTTATCAACAATAACGACCGTTACAGTCCCAACAATACATTCACAGTAGGCGATCTGCTCGATCAAACTATTTTTAATGGCTATAGGGCATCTTTAAACCTCGAAAAAAACTCGCTCAACAGAAAACAATATGCCACAAATGGTCAAAGCTTTTCGTTAAGCTTTAATTATACTACCGGCCGCGAAAATTATAATCCCGGTAACATTTTCAGGAACACCCCTGGTTTTGTGAAGATTCCCGGCAGTAGCCGGCTACACCAATGGGGCAGCATTAAGCTCACCCAGGAAAACTATTTCCTACACCTGAAAAAATATACTTTGGGTTATATTGTTGAAGGTGTAATCTCGAATCAGCCTTTGTTCAGCAACTACTATTCAACACTTTTAACCGCTCCGGCCTTCTATCCGTTGCAAGATAGCCGCTCGCTGTTTCTTGATAAGTTTAGGGCAACCACTTATGCCGCCGGTGGGGTGAAAAACATTTATAATGTTAAAAAAAATCTTGATTTTAGACTGGAAGGTTATTTATTTTTACCACATAAAGAGTTTGAGCTGAATAATTTCCAGGATGTGGATTATGCCAAAGCCATTACAAAATTACGTTATGCAGGTACTGCAGGTCTGGTTTATCATTCACCGCTCGGCCCCGTAAGTTTAAGTTATAATTTATATAATGATGCAGTTAAAAGAAATGGTGTATTATTGCATATCGGTTATTTAATTTACAATAAACGTTCTATCGAATGAAACGAATCTTAATCTTGTTATCGTTATGTTTAATAGGTTTTTCAGGCTTGGCCCAAACCGCAAACATTAATAATTTTCTGGTAAAGGAAAATTTGCTTAAAAACAATAAGCTGGCGATCATAGCAGCCGATTCGCTGAACAACCCTAACGAAAATATAAACGGAACCTATACTTTTAGTGTAAGTGGTTTTACGCAGATTTTAAAGTTTAACGATGGCATTGCTGTGCTGCCTTTACCCATCGATAAATCTACATTCGTTTATATTAAACACCAAAACGACTCAGGTACCCATAGTAAACTGGTGTATGTTTATAAAAAAGATACCGATTTAAGCCCATATGCAATAAATAGCCTGTGGCTTTTTATTATCCCGATCGTGCTGATTATTATCGCATTTGCTTTCCGCAAGCTCATCATATTTGTAGTGATCGTATTTTTGGTATTTGTTTACTTTAACCATAGCAACGGTCTAAATCTCTCTACTTTTTTCGAAAGTATTTTTGATGGTTTGAAGAACCTCATCTGACGTTTTTGAATTAATTTTTCATCACGAATCGTCAATTTTGGGGCTGGAAAAGCGCGAGCCGAAGCAATCTCATGCAATATTTTTTCTTTTTAGAAAAGCAATTCCTGTGGTGCTTCGGTTCTACCCGTCCCCCCCTTTGCTTAACCCCGATAAATGTTCAATAAGTTAAATTACACTTAAACCGGGGTAACGCTGCCGGTCGGGTTTAGTTAACGCAGGTCCGTCTAAGCTCAAATGAAAATAGGCTCCTGGGCACACCAACTCGGGGGCAATGGGTTTATTTCATCTCAGATAGCAGCACTGCTATAGCCCCTTAAGCCCGATCGAAGCGGGATGCCGATTTTTTCAACCGGCAGAAGCGGGAGCGGGACTGCAAAAAACCATTAGCTTCTGCAACTGCCTTCCTATAAAAGAAAATGTGGTTGCCAATAGCTGTGGATTAATAATTTATTAAATCATCGCTAATTTGCTAAAAAAATTAGTAAATTTGCTTTATGGAAAATCTTTTTTTGGTCTGTCTGGTTCCGCCCGTTTCAATAGCTGAAGATATCGATGAAATCAGAAACTACATTTCAGAGCAGTTTAACGTGCACGAATCCTTAAAAAGGCCGGCACATATTACCTTATACCCACCGGTTAAATTATCGTCGTTAGCGGCAGAAAACAGGTTTTTCAACGCATTGGAAGAGGCCTCTTTCAATACCCCGTTTACACAGATATTAAAAAATTTCGGTTCATTCCCTGAACATACTTTTTTCATTGATGTAGAGCGGAATGAGGATATCATGAACCTGGAAAAACAGCTGTCAAAGGCATTACAGCCATTAAAGCTAATCGACAAAAAGGAGAAATTCAATCCGCACCTTACCCTGGCATTCAGGGATATAAAACCGGTTTTTAAACAGATTACCGCTGCGTTTAAAGATCGTAAATTTAAGCGTGAATTTCCGGTCTCCTCTTTTTCTGTTTACAAACACCAGAATAAAAGGTGGCAACCCTTTAAGGAGTTTACATTTAAAAACCCCGGTACCAAGGCCAAAGCACTAAATCTTTTCGGTTAATTAGAACGGCATACCAATACCAAAATTATACTGTAAGAAACGGTAAGTATCAGGGCCGTGTGTGGCGTTATAATTGTTTTTAAATTCTCTTGCCCCTGATAAAAATTTACCAATTACCCATTGATCTGAGCCCGTAAACTGCGGATCTTTGAGCTTCAGCCCAACATCAAACCTAAATACAAAGTATTGTACATCATACCTGAGCCCTACCCCTGTACCAATAGCCAGCTGTTGAACAAATCTGTTTAATTTAAACACGGTTTGCTCATCAAGTGTAGGGGTAGCGAGCAAAATTGATTCGCCTTTACGGAGATTCCATACGTTACCCGCATCAACAAAGGCAGCTCCTTTCAATGTTGCCCCAAAAAACTTTTTGGCTACTGTAAAACGGTATTCGAGGTTGGTTTCGATACGCATGGTTCCAAGCTGGTCAAGTCCAAAAAATGCTTTCCTCAGGGTATCGCTCCTTAAAAGGCCCCTATCGTAATTGCCGGGCCCAATGGTTCTTGCCTGCCAGGCCCTAACGCCACTTGATCCGCCTGCAAAAAACTGTTTCTCGAAAGGTATGCCTGTTAACACCGAATTTCCATAAGCATAGGCTACACCTGCATTTAAACGTGCAACAAACTGCCGCTCCCCGCCTAAGTGTTTGTACCACCTCAGGTCTACTTCCGGGCGCATATACTGGTTAAAAGGCAAACCCAATATTTTTGCAGGATCGTTGTTTGCAGGGTCGCTTTTTTTACCGCCCAATTTAGATATACCCTGCAACATATTACCTGCAATATCCATTCCGGCCCTTAAATAAACAAAAGAACGGTATTCATTCAGTTTATTGGCATTTAAGGTATAAGTATACTTCATTCCCAGGGTCAGGTCTTTCCGGCCCAATAAGGTAGAGTAATAGAGGTTATTTAGTACTGTCTGTGCATCTACATTAGGGTCCAGGTAGCCAAAACGGTATTCAAAGTTTAAGGGCGTAAAAGAATGCAGTTTCGATTTCGTTTCTACCCAGTCATAAGTAATCGAATTAATGAAGATCCTTCTTACCGATACATCTTTTTGCAGGGCAAAAATATAACTGCTAGAGAAAGTAGTATGTGGCATTCCATTGCCTCCTAAAACCGGATTGTAGAAAGGAATAATCAACCTTGGTACCGTAATACTGCTACTGATCGAAAAATCGCGTTGATAGATGTCACTAAAAGGTTTGGCGCCATTGCCTATCCTGGATTGCAAACCGCCTTTTACCTGAAGCTCGAACCGTTCGGCCCCTCTGAAAATATTGTTATTGGTATAGGTATTACTTAAGTTAAAACCAACCGTACCGCCATTAAACGGCACCTCACCTTCAATACGGTTGCTCATTACCTTTTGCGGAATGAGTTGTATTACTGCATTGATCTTGTTCGAAGTGCTGTCTCTCCTAAAATAATCGATTTTAACGTTTTTGAAAATATTCAGTTCGTACAAGCGGTCATACGTCAGGTTCTCATTCCGGATATCGTAAAGTTCACCTTGCTTTAAAAAGTCGTACCTCACAATCGGGTTACGCCTGTACCGTTTGGAAAAATCGGTAAATATGATCCCGTTTACTGTATCCTTGCTCAATTTATAGCGTACAGAATCTGGAAAACCATCCGGATTTGGCGCAATAATCATATGCGTATACCCAATATTAAACTGTTTGTGCCCTTCGGCAGGCTCAGTTACATTTAAATTTAAATCAATTTTATTGGTTTTTGAGGTTGGCTCAGCACCATAAACATCGAAATTTACATAGGGCCTTAAAAAATAGAAATAACCGTTTTCTTTCATTATACGGTAAATCTGCTCCCGCTCGTAGGTTAGCGAATCTTCATCGTACTGCATGCCTTTGTGCAAATGGCTCACCCCGGCTTTATTCGCCAGGTAAAGGTTTCTGATATTCACATTCGGGATCGAATCAGTCAGTTTATCAATAAAATAAGCCGGTCCTGGTTTTGCACTAAAAGTTACCTCAGCTTTCTTGTTCGCCACCTTGATGGCAGATGTTACCTCTGCCTGCCGGTAGCCTTTACTTTTCAGGAACTTCTGTATCTGGGTTCTCGAAATTTCTACCAGCGTACTATCCAAAATAGCGGGCGGCGTACCGAAGGGCTTGATATCGTTCGTTTTGTACCGGCCATTTTTGGTATTGAACAGGTTATATAAAGGCACCTGGATACTGAACTTGGAAGCAGGCCGGAGATCTTTCTGCACGTAATTATAAGCCTGCTCCTCAAATTTCTTGTCAACACTATCAATCGTTACCTTTTTAACGATTGATTGGTAATCGGCAATGTATTTTGTTGATGAACAGGCCTGAATTAAAACAATAATAAATAGTAATATTGCAGTGCTTTTCAGTTTAATATTTATCAAGTATTGGTATGCTTTCAAAATCACAGATTAGTTTTATAAAGTCGTTACATCAAAAAAAATACCGTAAAGAGCATGGTTTATTTATTGTTGAAGGCATAAAATCAATAAAAGAGTTTATCCGGTCAAATTACCACATCCATACCATATTTTATAACAGCGAACAATACAATTTGTTACCCAAATTGCCTGCAAATATAAACTTATTTGAAGTAAAGAACGCTGAATTAGACAAGATTAGTACACTGCAAACGCCACAGGGCTTTTTAGCCTTGGTTCATATCCCCAAAAACAAACCGTTGAATGAAAAAGAGCTGAAAAATCAGTTCACCCTGGTTTTGGATGGTGTGCAGGATCCCGGCAATATGGGTACCATTATCCGTACGGCAGATTGGTTCGGTTTTAAAAAGATTATCTGCTCGCCCGATAGTGTGGAAGTATTCAATCCCAAAACCGTACAGGCCACCATGGGATCGCTGGCAAGGGTAACTATTTTCGAAACAGACTTACCCGCATTTTTAGCCAGCAATAAAATCCCGGTATTCGGTGCTTTATTGGATGGCGAATCGATTTATGAAACACAATGGGGCAATGAGGGACTGGTAATTTTAGGCAATGAAGGAAAGGGAATTTCGCCCGAAGTGATCAAAAAAATTAATAAACCGGTAACCATTCCGAGAATCGGCGAGGCCGAATCCTTAAATGTTGCCGTGAGTGCTGCAATCTTTTGCGCTGAATTAGTGAGGGTTCGAAATTAAATTGAGATATTATTTGCGGGCTAACTAATAATTGCTATTTTTGCAGCCTTGAATTTAAGGGTCGAGTGGCCGAGTGGCTAGGCAGAGGTCTGCAAAACCTTCTACAGCGGTTCGAATCCGCTCTCGACCTCCATTTGTACAAATAAAATAATAAAAGGTTAATACCATGGCAGTTACCAGATTAAAAAGAAAAGACAGAAGAAATAAAAATACAGCTCACCAAGAGGTAGCATTTTTAAAGAGAGCAACTAACATTGAGTTAGGAAGCCGTTCTGCACAGCCTAAAAACGATCAATTAGCTAAAAACAATGCTGTTTTAGCTGCTTTGGCAAAATAGTTTTTAGAAACGAAAAAATTTAAAGCATCCTTCTGATCAAAGGATGCTTTTTTTATGCATTAGTATTTTTGCTACTCATAGCAATTATTGTAGTGCTAAGCCTCTTTTCTAATTCAATCGTCATGCTGAACTTGTTTCAGCATCTTTCCTGCAAGATAGACCCTGAAATAAATTCAGGGTGACGACGTATGCTAACAACCTAAAACCTTAACTTTATCTTATTCTGATCAAAGCATGCTTTTTTGTGTATTAGTATTTTTGATACTCATAGTAATTATTGTAGTGCTAAACCTCCTTTCTAATTCAATCGTCATGCTGAAATTGTTTCAGCATCTTTCCTGCAAGATAGACCATGACCACGAAGTAGCTACATGGCAAATGAAAATATAATTTCTACTTGTAAAATAAATTCAAGGTGACGACGTATGCTAACAACCTAAAACCTTAACTTTAACCTATCAGATTTTTACGGAGAGCTTATGAACCTTACCGAAACCCTTTCAACCCTTCAATCGCTTGCAGATGATAAAGTCCGTAAGCAACACCTTAAAAACGGAGCCCGCGAAAATCTGTTCGGAGTGAAAATGGGCGATATCAGAATCCTGGCAAAAAAGCTCAGAACAGACCATCAGTTAGCTTTACAGTTATGGGAAACCGGGAACATCGATGCCAGAATGCTGGCTATTTTAATCCTTAACCCTAAGGAACTTTCAGCTGTCGAAATAGAAAAAATGGTTGCATCAGAAGAATTTGCCTGGGCAGCCGACTGGTTTTACAACTATGTAGTTAAGGAATACCCTGAAAAGGAGCAATTCCGCGAAAAATGGATGAACTCAGGCGATAAGATGCTTGCCCGTGCAGGCTGGAGTTTAACCAGCGGGCGAATTACCAGACAGCCGGAAGGTTTGGACATCCCTGCCCTGCTAAACCGTATTGAAAGTGAAATGCCTGGGGAAGCACCAGAAACACAGTGGACAATGAACACTGCCTTAGCCCAGATTGGCATAAACCACCCTGCTTACCGCGAACGCGCTTTAGCCATAGGCGAAAAACTGGGGATTTACCGTGATTATCCGGTTTCGAAAGGATGTACTTCTCCATTTGCACCGATATGGATTAATGCAATGGTGAGCAGGCAAAAATAAAGACTTACAAAAGCCTTAGCTTAATTCTTTAACGTTTACCAGTGCTTTGCAGATACTTTTGATCAACCCAGGGCCTTCGTAAATAAAACCGGTATACAATTGTACCAGGCTGGCACCTGCATCCAGTTTCTCCTGTGCATCTTTAGCCGAGTGAATACCTCCTACCCCGATAATCGGAAAGGCTTTGTTCGATTTCTCTGAAAGATAACGGATTACCTCGGTCGAACGTTCTTTAACAGGTTTTCCGCTCAACCCACCGGTTTCAGCTTTTAAGTCCTGCGCTGTCGCCAGGTTTTCCCGGCTGATGGTGGTATTGGTGGCAATAATACCTGCAATATTCGTCTCTGCTACAATTTCGATAATATCATCCAGTTGTGCATCAGTTAAATCAGGTGCAATTTTTAATAAAATCGGACGCGAAATACCGTTTTTACCATTGCGTTGCTGTAAGGTATTGAGGATCTTTTTAAGCGGTTCTTTTTCCTGCAGCTCGCGTAAACCCGGGGTATTGGGCGAACTTACATTCACCACAAAATAATCTACCACATCAAACAGCCTATCGAAACATTTAATATAATCGCTTGCTGCCTGTTCATTTGGTGTAGCTTTGTTTTTACCGATGTTCCCGCCTACAACAATATCGGGATGTTTATCTTTCAGCAAACGTAAACGCTCTGCCATTACATCTACCCCTTTGTTGTTAAAACCCATTCTGTTGATCAGGGCTTCATCATTGGGCAAACGGAACATACGGGGTTTGTCGTTTCCAGGCTGGGGCATTGGCGTTACCGTACCCACTTCGATAAATCCGAAACCCAGATTGCTTAAAGGCTCTACATACTCGCCGTTTTTATCAAATCCGGCTGCTAACCCAACAGGGTTTCTGAATTTTATTCCAAAAACCTCGCGCTCCAAACCTTTAATATGAACATCAAAGCTGCTACGGATAATGGTTTTACCCAAAGGAAACTTGTCATTAAACCACTTTAACCGCTTTACGACAAAATAATGTACGTTTTCAGGGTCAAATTTGAAGAATATTGGTTTAATCAGGCGATACATGCCACGAAGATAAGAACTTATAGGTAATTATCGAAAAAAGGTTAATTAGTTCAATCGTTACTGGTTCAATTAGTTCACGGGTCATTGGTTCATTAGTCTGGGCGATAGTTCATAGCTCATGGTTTGACAGGTTCATTAGTTCACTGGTCATTCGTTCATTAGTCAAGGCGATAGTTCATAGCTGATGGTCTGATAGCGATGTGGTATAACCTGGCATGCTATAAACTACAAACCATAAAAGCAAGAACACTTGTCCATGAACTATCAAACCATGAACCAACCAGCCATCAACCTTAGGCAACCTGTACATCCACAAATGACCAATAAACCAATGACCAATGAACTAATGACTAATGAACCAATTTTTAGTACGCTGCTGTAAACTGCTCCCTGTGGTGTGCATTATTTTCCAGCTCATCGGCAATTACAATCGCTAAATCCTCAACCGATAAAATAGAACGTCCTTCTTCGTTAAAAACCGGGCTTGTTTTTCCTAAACGGTATTTACCTGTACGGCCGGTGGTAATACCCTGATGCATTTCAATTGCCGGACTAAAAAACAACCAATCCAATTCTTTTTCCTGTTTTAAGATGTTAAAATAATCCCTTACTGCAGTTGCGCCAGCTTTATATTCGGCAGGAAAATGAGGCCCGTCAACAAGCTGATGCCCATCGATCTGTAAAGTACCTGCACCGCCAATAAAAATATAACGTTTAACGCCAGCTG
Source organism: Pedobacter vanadiisoli (assembly GCF_042684385.1). NCBI lineage: Bacteria > Pseudomonadati > Bacteroidota > Sphingobacteriia > Sphingobacteriales > Sphingobacteriaceae > Pedobacter > Pedobacter vanadiisoli. Next base: position 37,779 of record NZ_JBHULL010000011.1, read on the forward strand.
CTTTTACCGCTTTTTGGATGGCTTCTGCACCCTGCACGGTATCATGGTATAAATTGGGGTTGGTCCAACCAGCATTAAATGCGCTTACTACGACATCAGCTCCTTTTAAAGCTTCAGCTAATTTTTCTGTATCCAAAACGTCGACAGCCAGTTTGCTTACTTTATCGCTGCTGCTATCAATTTTATTGGTATCGCGCGCAATGGCAATTACTTCATTTCCACGGCTTACCAGTTCAGTCAGAAGGGCTTTACCTACAAAGCCCGATGCTCCAATTAATGCTACTTTCATGTTATTAATTTTTAATTTATTAATCTATTTTTAATATTGTAATGTTTTTTATTACAGTTAAATCCAAAAAAAATTTATTCAAAGCCTGAGGCAAAATCTGCTAATGTCTGTTTCGATAAATTTTCGATCAGGGCATTCTCTGCATTATGGTATAAGGCATCCAAATGTTGATTGATCTGCCTGCCAATCGGACATTTAGGATTCGGTTCGTTTTTACTCTGCCCTAACACATTACTGCTTCTTACTGATTTATATACTTCGCCCAGATTAATGTCTTCGGCGCTTTTGGCCAGGAACGAACCTCCCCCCTTGCCTTCTTTACTTTCAACAAAACCATGTTTACGCAAATTCATAATCTCCTTGCGCACTAAAACAGGATTGATATTGATACTTCCCGCCAGGTATTCAGAACTCACAACAGCACCTTTCGCCGCGTTTAACAAGGTTAAGATGTGTAAGGAAACAGGAAACCTACTATTGCTCATTCTGTAATTATTTTTATTACAGTACAAAGGTAAGAAGGTTTTATTAAAATCAAAATTTATTTTGCAATTACCTCATCAAAGATTCTTCATTATATTCAGAATGGCAGAAAAAAGGAACGGTCTCTCCTATTTAAGTTTCGATCTGAAAAAAGCCTTTAAATTTCGTATTTTTGCAGCCGAAATGATTTCAATAAATAATTTAACATTCCTGATCGGCTCGAGGGCCCTTTATGACGACGCCAACTGGCACATTAAACCAGGCGACAGGGCAGGTTTGATCGGTGCCAACGGAACAGGAAAATCAACACTTTTAAAAATAATTGTAGGTGAGTACGCGCCAACTTCGGGTACCGTTTCGATGTCGAAAGACCTTAAAATCGGTTATCTGAACCAGGATTTACTCTCTTACGATTCGCACCATAGCATTTTGCACGTGGCCATGGAAGCTTTTGAGCGCCAAAACCAGCTGCACGATGAAATTGAAGAACTGCTTAAAAAAATCGAAACAGATTATAGTGAAGAGGTTTTATTTAAACTGAGCGATAAGCAGCAGGAATTTGAAGCTTTAGACGGTTATAACATTGAATACAGGGCAAACGAAATACTGGCTGGATTAGGTTTCAGCACGGCAGATCAGTTGCGCCCGCTCAATACCTTCTCCGGAGGCTGGCGTATGCGTGTCATGCTGGCCAAAATCCTTTTGCAGGACCCTGATATCCTCTTACTGGATGAGCCTACCAACCACATGGATTTACCCTCTATTAAGTGGCTGGAAAATTACCTGACGGGCTTTGAGGGCGCTATCGTAATTGTATCGCACGACAGGTATTTTCTGGATAAGATTGTAAACCGTACAGTTGAGTCGCGTAAGGGAAAATTAACCGTTTACGCCGGTAATTACAGTTACTATTTAGAAGAAAAAGCATTGCGGGCAGAAATCCAGAAAGGTGAATTTAAAAACCAGCAGGCCAAAATTAAACAGGAAGAACGTTTAATCGAGCGTTTTAAAGCCAAGGCTTCCAAAGCCAAAATGGCCCAGTCGCGGATGAAAGCGTTGGATAAAATGGAACGTGTTGAAGATGTTGACGACGAAAATCCAACGGTAAACTTCAGCTTTAAATTTACCAAACCATCTGGCCGTCATGTTGTCCGCATCGAACACGCCACTAAACATTATCCAAATGTACATATCCTGGAAGATGCAGAAGCGGTGATCGAAAAAGGAGATAAAATTGCCCTCATCGGTGCAAACGGTAAGGGAAAATCGACCTTATTGAGGATGATTGCGGGCACCGAAAAATTCGAAGGTCTCTGCGAAACCGGCCATAACGTAACCACAACTTTCTTCGCACAGCACCAGCTGGAATCACTGCACCTTGATAATGCTATTTTAGAAGAGCTACAGGCATTCGCGCCAAAACATACCGATACTGAATTACGCAGTATTTTAGGATGTTTCCTGTTTACCGGCGATGATGTGTTCAAAAAAATCAGGGTATTATCCGGAGGTGAAAAATCGCGTGTGGCACTGGCAAAATCATTAACAACAGATTCGAATTTCCTGATCCTGGATGAGCCCACCAACCACCTTGATATTCAATCGGTTAACATCCTAATCCAGGCCTTACAACAGTTTGAAGGTACTTTTATTGCGGTATCACACGACCGGTATTTTCTTGATAATGTGGCCAATAAGATCTGGTTTATTGAAGGCGAGAAAATTAAACAATATCCAGGTACGTACGCCGAATACGAAGAATGGAACAGCAAAAGGGTAATTCCGGTTTCAAAACCGATTCCGGTTAAAATGCCCGAGAAACCAAAAGCAGATCCTAAACCCAATACCCCAAATACAGCCAGTCAGTTAAAAAAACTGAACGATGAACTGCAGAAAACAGAAAAATTAATCACAGAGCTGGAGCAAAAAGTTAAAAACATTGAAGCAGAACTTGCCGAAGAAAATGTTTACAGCAATACAGAAAAACTTACCGAAGCCAACAAACGCTACGTAACAACCAAAGCCGATTTAGACAAAAGCCAGGAAAAATGGGAAAGTCTGGCTGCCGAGATTATGGAATTGGAAGCTTAGTTTTAAACATCAGCAAGTACAGATATATAGCCGTTTCGATGAAAAATCGGGACGGCTTTTTTGTTGTTTTAATCTGTAGTCAGCTGTTCCCATCTAATACTAAGTAAATTCTTAGCAATTCCAAAAAAATAGAAATTACATGCAAATTGAAATGAGCTCCGTGTCAAATAAAAATATCTGAGACCACAAATAATGTCATGCTGAGGCACGAAGCATCTATCTTCTAAGTTGCAGATGCTTCGTGCCTCAGCATGACAGCATATTCAGCGCTGCTGCAAGCAAAAAGTATCTGTCAATCTACTGATCCAATTTTGTCCCTTCCCAATAAAACTTTACTTTTAACCATGCAGAAAATATTAATTGCGGTCTTATTATTGATCTCCAGCCTGGCTTTTGCCCAAAATGGTCAAACCTTCACAAACGAGAACAAAACCTATCTGCCAAATATTAAAACAGTATTGTGCTATAACAGCAATAAAGAGCAAAGTATACCGGTAATCATGCTCAATTCGCCTGAAACCATTACCTTTTCTTTTGACGACCTGCTTTCCGGAACCCAAAATTACTGGTATACCATTGAGCATTGCAATACCGAATGGCAGCCTTCGCAGATTTCGAGCATTGATTATTTAGGCAGTTTTAACGACGACCGCATCCTCAACTACCGTTATTCATCCAATACCACCCGGAAATATACGCATTACGAAATCACGTTGCCCAATACACAGATCCAACCTAAAATAGGAGGCAATTATGTACTAAAAGTGTATCTGGATGGTGATAAAAACAAACCGGTTATTTCACAGCGTTTTTACGTACTCGACAACCAGGTGGCCATTGCTGCAGAAATAACCAATTCCATGCAGGTAGAAAACAGGAATTACAAACAAAAAATCAACTTCACCATTAACCATAGCTTTCCGATCCAGAACCCCTACCAGGATATAAAAGCGGTGGTGATGCAAAATTTTAATGCCAATACGATCCAGGTGAATACCAAACCGGCGTTTGTAAGACCCAACCAACTGGTTTATAACGACCTGAATACGAATGATTTTTGGGGAGACAATGAGTTTAGAAAGTTTGATACCCGTAGTTTAAGGTACAAAGCCGATAACGTTAAAGGCATATACCGCGATAACGAATCGGTAAACGTAATCCTTTTTCAGGATGTACCCAGAACGGCAGGTGCCTTTGCCAACCAGTTCGATGAAAACGGAAACTTTTTTATCCGCAATACCGACGGGCGCGACGATAAAACAGAAGCAGAGTACATGAGTGTTTTATTTACCTTAAATGCCCCTACACCCGGCCCGAATGGCGATGCTTATGTAGTAGGCCGGTTTAACAATTACACCATGGGCAATGAAAACAAGCTGATTTACGACGCCAGCAGGAAACAATTTTACGGCAATGTGATCCTTAAACAAGGCCTCTACGACTATGAGTTTGCCTGGTTTAACAAAGATACCAAACTAATGGAAACCAAACCTTTCGAAGGTGCGTTCTTCCAGACCGAAAACAGTTACCAGGTTTTCGTTTATTACCGGCGTCCGGGCGCTCGCTGGGATACCCTCATTGGTTACACCAATTTAAGCAATAAAGTTTCAGACAGAAGGTAACCCGCTGAACCGAAGCACAATATTAATTGTCAATTCGACTTTTAATATTACAATACTTACCTTTATTGTTACATAAATTTTCTTTGTTTTAATTGTGGTTATTTACTTTAGCATTTCAGAAAGCAACCAAATAAACACACTAGAGAATTAAGTGTATCTAACCAAAAATTATGTTTAAAAAGTTAATTGCCGCAGCATTAATAGCCTATCCAGGTGCGCAGATTTTAGCACAAAAACCCAGTGATTCATACACACAATCCATTAACGGAACCAAATTAAAATTCGATATGCAGGCTATACCGGCAGGCAAATTTAAAATGGGAAGTAAAACCGGAAAACCGGATGAGCAACCCGTTCATGAGGTTAAACTCGATGCTTTCTGGATGGGAAAACACGAGGTAACCTGGGATATTTTTGAACCCTTCCTCTATCGTGATTATGAAAAACAAGCCAGTACAGGTGCCATTCCGGCTGAAGTAGATGCGGTTACCAGGCCCACCAAGCCTTATCTCGATATGACTTTTGGCATGGGTAAAGAGCACCAGCCTGCCATAGCCATGACCCAATATAACGCCATCCAGTTTTGTAAATGGCTTTACATGCGTACAGGTGTTTTTTACCGCTTACCAACAGAGGCAGAATGGGAATACGCCTGTAAAGCAGGTACCGAAAGCAAATATTCTTTCGGTGATGATGCCGCTAAATTAGGCGATTATGCCTGGTATAAAGATAACAGCGATAACAAAACCCACCAGGTAGGATTAAAAAAACCAAATGCCTGGGGTTTGTTTGATATGCATGGAAATGTTAGCGAATGGACTTACGACCAGTATATTGCCGATTTTTACGATCAGGGAAAGGATAAGATCACCGAAAATCCTGTTGCCAAACCCGAAAAGCTTTATCCAAATGCCGTTCGTGGGGGTTCTTATGATGAAACCGCGGATAATTTAACTTCAACAGCCAGATTAGCGTCTGATCCATCATGGAAACAATTGGATCCACAGATTCCGAAAAGCAACTGGTGGTTTCCTGAAGCTCCTTTTGTAGGTATGCGCCTGGTGCGTCCTGTAAAAACACCTTCAAAAGCAGAAATAGATGCGTATTATGATAAGCAGCCTATAAAAGACTTTTAAAAAACACAACCCTAACCAAAATAAAATTAAACACATGAGAAAACCAATTAACCAACAAGATCGTCGCGATTTTTTAAAAGCAACAGCCATGCTGGCCGGCGGGGCCATGTTAAGCAGCATTCCACTGGCAGGAGCCTATGCATCGGGATCAGACACCATTAAAATTGCCTTAATAGGCTGTGGCGATCGTGGTACAGGAGCAGCTTTCCAGGCACTCAGCACTAAATTCAACATTAAGCTGGTAGCCATGGCCGATGCCTTTCAAGACCGTTTAGATGGCAGTTACCAATCGTTAAGCGCTAAATTTGCCGCAAAAATGGATGTTCCCAAAGAACGCCAGTTTGTGGGTTTCGATGCGTATTTAAAAGCCATTCCGTTAGCCGATGTCGTGCTGTTAACCACGCCTCCGGGCTTCCGTCCTATCCATTTTGAAGAAGCAGTTAAACAGAATAAACAAATTTTCATGGAAAAACCTGTTGCGGTAGATGCACCAGGCATTAGAAAGGTATTGGCCGCAGCCGAAGAAGCTAAAAAGAAAAAATTAAACGTCGTAGTTGGTTTACAGCGCCGCTACCAGTCCAACTATCGCGAAGCAATGAAACGCATTAACGATGGTGCCATTGGCGATATCATGGCGGGCCAGGTATACTGGAACAGCGGTGGCGTTTGGGTACGTCCGCGTAAACCAAACCAGACCGAAATGGAGTACCAAATGAGAAACTGGTATTATTTCAACTGGTTATGCGGCGATCATATTGTAGAGCAGCATGTACACAATATCGATATTGCCAACTGGATCAAAAACGGACATCCGGTTTCGGTACAGGGAACGGGTAGCCGCGCCTGGAGAACCGGAAAAGATTATGGCGAGATTTATGATAACCACTCTATCGAACTAACTTATGCCGATGGTGCGGTAATCCATAGCCAGTGCAGGCATTTTGAAGGCATCAGTAACCGTGTGGATGAATCTTTTCAAGGCACAAAAGGCAAAATCTATCTTTCAGCCGGCAATCAGGCCATCATGAAAGATTACAGCGGTAAAGAATTATATAACCACAATACCAAAGGAAATGCAAATCCGTACCAAACCGAGCATGACGAACTCTTCGATGCTGTTTCTAAGGGGGAATATAAATTTAGTAATGTAGATTATGCTGCAACAAGTACATTTTCGTCAATTATAGGCCGTTTTGCTACTTATTCTGGTCAAACCATTAAATGGGATGAAGCCCTGGCTTCAGATATCAGCTTAATGCCAGAGCGTTTTGCATGGGATGCCAATCCAAAGTTGATGCCTGATGAAAATGGATTATACCCTGTGGCCAGACCAGGGCAAACCAAGGTGATCTAGAAAGTAAATGGATGCGTAATAGGTTTTTGCTTTTCATTTTGCCCCTTATTTTTGCTTTTTCCTTAAAAAAAGAACTGAAGCAATATAAAATCAATGGTTTTGCACAGGGAACTGATTATGCTATTATGTACTATGCTACCGATAGTTTGGCAACTAAGGCAGGCATAGACAGTCTATTAAACGAAATTGATTTATCGATGTCACTTTACAAGAAGGGATCATTGATAAATCAATTTAACGCTGCCGAAAAAGAAATTAAAACCGACCGTTTCATAAACGACGTGCTTAAAAGGAGCTTCGAGATTAATCAGGATACCAAAGGCATTTTCGATATCACTGTTGCCCCTTTGGTACAAGCCTGGGGTTTTGGACCGAAAGAGGCTAAAAAAGAACCCGATCCGGCAGCCATTAAATCGATATTGGCCTGTGTAGGCATGAAAAATCTAAAACTCAAAAATGGTTTATTAAGTAAACTAAAGCCCTGTGTACAGATCGATTTAAATGGAATAGCCCAGGGCTACAGTGTTGATTTAATTGCCGCCTATCTCGAACAAAAAGGAATTAAACAATACGTGGCCGAACTGGGAGGCGAAATCCGGATCGCCGGACCAAAACCCAATGGGGAAGCCATGAAAATCGGCATTGAAGGGCCCGATAAAGATGGGATCCCGGTAATCAGGCATATCGCTGCCATAAATTCGGGCGCCATTACCACCTCAGGCAACTACCGGAAGTTTCACCAGAGCGGGAAGAAAAAAATCTCCCACCTGATTGATCCTAGAACAGGTTATCCTTTAGATAATGAGATGATCAGTGTTACGGTTTATGCGAACGATGCCATTACCGCCGATGGTTACGATAATGCCTTAATGGCCATGCACCTTAAAGACGCTATTGCCTTTGTAGAAAACAGAAAAAACCTCGAAGCTTATTTTGTGTACCACCAAAAAGATGGCAAAGTAGCCGACACCTTAACCACCGGATTTAAAAAATTAATTACACACCAATAACCTAAAAACCTCACCGATGAAAAGAAGTGAATTTATAAGAAATAGTCTCCTTACGGCTGGTGCAGTTACCACCGGTGGCGGTATTACCCATATTCTTGCTGCCGAAAAAACCGATACCGCATTAAGCGACAAAACTTTTAACCTCGATTATGCCCCGCACCAGGGCATGTTTCAAAATCATGCAGGCAAAAGTTTTTTAGATCAGATCCAGTTTATGTACGATAAAGGTTTCCGTTCTATAGAAGATAACGGCTACCTGGGCCGCCCGGTTGAAGAACAGGAAAAAATCGGAAACCTGTTGGCCAAATTGGGTATGCGCATGGGCGTTTTTGTGGTAGATGGAGGCGACAACTGGAAAACATCTTTAACCACCGGTAAAAAAGAGTTTAAAGACAAATTTATCGAAACCTGCAAAAAATCAGTCGAAGCTGCAAAGCGCTGTAACGCCAAATGGCTTACCGTAGTGCCCGGATTTTATGAGCGCAACCTGCCTTACGGCAACCAGTTTGCCAACGTAATTGATGCCATGCGTGCAGGTGCCGAGATTTTTGAACCCCATGGCCTGATTATGGTTTTGGAAACCCTGAGCGATACACCCGAACTTTTTCTCCAAAAAACCAATCAAACCTACGCGGTTTGTAAAGCGGTTAAAAGTCCTTCGTGTAAAATTCTTTATGATATTTATCACATGCAACGTACAGAAGGCGACCTGATTAAAACCATCGACCGCTGCTGGGATGAAATTGCCTACATCCAGATAGGTGATAACCCGGGCCGCAAAGAACCTACAACCGGCGAAATCAATTATAAAACCCTGTTTAAACACTTGTATACTAAAGGCTATAAAGGTGTTATGGGTATGGAGCACGGCAATTCGAAAGGTGGCAAAGAAGGCGAACTGGCTGTAATTGCGGCTTATCGGGCAGAGGATAATTTTTTGTAGATATATACTAGATGGGTCGTCATCCCCAACTCGATTGGGGATCTTAAAGCATTAAGCTGGGTTTACAAGCCGTATTAAGATTCCCGTCTGCACGGGAATGATGCATGGTTTAGATGCGATCGTCATCCCCAACTTGATTGGGGATCTTAAAGCATTAAGCGGGGTTTGCAAGCCGCATTAAGATTCCCATCTGCACGGGAATGACGCCTGGATGAGTTGCGATCGTCATCCCCAACTTGATTGGGGATCCTAAAGTATCGAGCCGGGTTTGCAAGCCGAATTAAGATTCCCGTCTGCACGGGAATGACGCGTGGATTACATGCGAGCGTCATCCCCAACTTGATTGGGGATCTTAAAGCATTAAGCCGGGTTTGCAAGCCGAATTAAGATTCCCGTCTGCACGGGAACGACGTCTGGATGAGATGCGATCGTCATCCCCAACTTGATTGGGGATCTTAAAGCATTAAGCCGGGTTTGCAAGCCGCATTAAGATTCCCATCTTTAAAATCACAAATCCTCATTAAACAAATCTAGCCATTGAGGATTGTTATCGCTAATCAACTTAATTTTCCAATCCCTATTCCATTTCTTCAATTTCTTCTCCTGAGCAATTGCCTCTTCAATGCCAGGATAGAACATAAAATATACGAGCTTTATACAATTATATTTAGCTGTAAAGGAAGTTGGATATCTTTTGCATTTATGATCAATTACTCTTGAGTGCAAGTCAGAAGTAACGCCGATGTAATATACCGTGTTAAAGGCATTGGTCATAATGTAAACACAACCACCACGTTCCATGTCTTAAAATTACGCTATTTCTCATAAGATTTATGTTCTACATAAGGAAAGTATTGCGAATTTTCTGCTTGCCATCGTCTCATGTGATCATCATCCCGAATTTCTTCGGGATCTTAAAGCGCTTGCAGAGTTCTCAAACTGCATTAAGATTCCCGTCTGCACGGGAATGACGCGTGGATTACATGCGAGCGTCATCCCCAACTTGATTGGGGGATCTTTAAAGCATTAAGCGGGGTTTACAAGCCGCATTAAGATCCCCGTCTGCACGGGAATGACGTATGGATGAGATGCAAGCGTCATTCCCAACTCGATTGGGAATCTTAAAGCTTTAAGCGGGACTGGTAAACTGCATTAAGATTCCCGTCTGTACGGGAATGACGCGTGGATTACATGCGAGCGTCATCCCCAACTTGATTGGGGATCTTAAAGCACTAAGCTGGGTTTACAAGCCGCATTAAGATCCCCGTCTGCACGGGAATGACGTATGGATGAAATGTAAGCGTCATTCCCAACTCGATTGGGAATCCCCCGCCGTGGTCTGTGTCCCCACAGACCATATGCATCATCTCTTCACCTACCCCACCTTCAACACCCACACCGATACACTTCCGGCATTGCAGTGAAACTCCGCCCAGCCATTTTCATCAATAATTACTTCCTGCTGGCGATAGCCTAAGGCATCAATAAAGGTTTTTCCGGCAAAGTGTTTACCGACTTCCATTTCTTTATAACCTTCTTCTCCTGTACTCAACAATACCGCTAAGCCACTATTTTCATGTTCCTCATCACCAGCGCGTGTCCATCCGACACAAATGCCATGGTCAAAATAATCACGCTGCTCACCGTAGGCTAAGGCTGTACGGATTTTACTCATCGTTTCTACTGCCGGAATAGCCACCAGCTCAACATGCACCTCATCCCCTTCTTTGTCTTTATCGTCATAAATCCCGCCATACAGGTCAGGAAAGAATAAACAGGGAATCCCCTGTATACGCAGCAGGATCATGGCATACGCCAAAGGCCTGAACCAAAAATCGACGTATGATTCCAGCGCCTGCAAAGGTTGCGAATCATGATTATCCACAAATGTTACCGCCAGATCGGGCTTTACCTGTACCAATGTTCCGTCGAAGATCGTCCGCATGTCAAAATCCTCGTTTTTACTCGCCAGGAAAAAATTATGGTGCAAAAGCGAATCGAATATTTGTGTCCTGCCGCCGGTAATTTCAATATAGTGCAATTGGCCTTCCCTATCTACCACATCCCAATCTTCAGCTACTATAAAAAATTCGCGGTTAAATTTCTGGTTCAGGTGATCAATCCACTCGACAATAAAATCCGGATTAATGTGTTTAACGGCATCTAACCGAAAACCGTCTACTTTGGTGGTCTCCACTATCCATTCGCCCCAGTATTTTAACTCTTCAATTACAGCCCTGTTGCGGTAATCGATATCGTTGAACATCAGGTAGTCATAATTGCCAAATTCGGTTGATGGAACCTCTTCAAAACCTTCACCCAGGTAGTTCTGGATCGAATAAATGGCTGTTTTCTTCAGGTCTTCGGCCCAGTCTACCCCGCTAAAGCACTCATGGTTCCATATAAATTCAGAATATTTGCCCTTCCGCCCCGGAAAGGTAAACTTGGTCCAGGCCTGTATTTCGAAAACATCGCTGGTAAATTCAGTTCTGTCATCAGGATTTACGGTTCTTACGGCTATTTTTTCCAGTTCATCGCCACCTGCCTTGTGGTTAAAAACGGCATCAGCCAATGCGCCGATTCCATTCTCATGTAAGGCTTCAATGGCCCTGATGTACTCCTCTTTAGAGCCATGTTTCGTATTTACGCTCCCTTTCTGGTCAAATTCGCCCAGATCAAAAAGGTCGTAAACGGCATAGCCCACATCATAGGCCGCGTTGTTAGATTTATAGGCTGGCGGCAACCAAACAGCGGTTATCCCAATTTCTTTTAAATGACTGGCTTCGGCAGCTACTTTGGTCCACAAATTTTGTTCTTCGTTATAATACCAATGGAAAAATTGGATCAGGGTCTGGTTCTGCATTAATCGGATTTTTGTTAGGATAACATGATAAAAGATGAATTGTTTTTAAATAACACGCTCCCAAATCTATTTCCTGCTGATCACCGCAGAAAAGCAAATCATCAATCTGCGAAAATCTGTGTGATCTATGAAGTAGTTTGAGCCGTCGTCACCCTGAATTTATTTCAGGGTCTTTCCTGCTATTAAGATGCTGACCACGTAGTAGCTACAAGGCAATTGAAAACACTATTTCTACTTGTAAAATGAATTCAGCATGACGAATTGACGAAGGAACAACCTTAGCATGCTTTTCCCCTCTGATTTCGCAAATCGCCGCAGAAACAATAATCAATCTGCGAGCGATCGTCATGCTGAATTTATTTCAGCATCTTCTCTGCTATTAAAAATACGTCGAATCCAAAATATATTTCCCCGCTCTATGCCGCGGTAGCATGGTAGTTTTTCGCAGTTCGTGTTGTTTTTAGCTGTGCTCAAGAATGCTGCGCATTTTGTCGCGCCAAAGTACCCAAAGCGCTTTGTCAATCCAGCAATGCGGCTCACAGGGCCCCACTCACATCAAAAAACAGCGGCGCTTCGTTTTGTGTTCAAATTTCCAGAATAATTTTAATTGTCGCTTATGAACACAAAACCACTGCGTTTAAGGCTTGGCAGTGCTGTATTCTCTTTTGTGCACCTGTTTTTTGACTTCCCCACCACTTGGGATTGACGGCGTTCTTCGCTCCAGACTGTGGTTTTTCAAGGCAAGCCTAGCATAGTGCCCAAAACTAATGTCCAAAATACGAATCAAAAAGGTAGAATAATTGCACATATTAGGAAGGAAAACACTATTTCAATCTGCGAAAATCTGTGCGATCTGCGGGAACAACCGTAACATCCTTTCCCCCCGCTAATGTCGCTGATCAACGCAGAAAAGCAAATCATCAATCTGCGAAAATCTGTGTGATCTATGAAGTAGTTTGAGCGGTCGTCACCCTGAATTTATTTCAGGGTCTTTCCTGCTATTAAGATGCTGAAATGAATTCAGCATGACGAATTGACGAAGGAACAACCTTAGCATGCTTTCTCCCGCTGATTTCGCAAATCACCGCAAAAACAATAATCAATCTGCGAAAATCTGTGTGATCTATGAAGTAGTTTGAGCGGTCGTCACCTTGAATTTATTTCAGGGTCTTTCCTGCTATTAAGATGCTGAAATGAATTCAGCATGACGAATTGACGAAGGAACAACCGTAACATGCTTCCCAGCTGATGTCGCCGACCACCGCATAAAACATCCTTTCAATTCGTTAGCATCCATTTGTGATACCTTTTTAACACATTTTATTTACTTTTGCACTCAAATGAGTTTAAAAAAGAAATTTGCCAGAGAAAGTTTTACCATCATGAACGAATTGGTATTACCAAATGATACCAATACCTTAAACAACCTAATGGGCGGACGCCTGCTTCATTGGATGGATATTGCAGCGGCAATTTCGGCTCAAAAACACTGCAACCGCATTGTGGTTACCGCTTCGGTTGATAATGTTTCGTTTAAACAGCCCATTAAGTTAGGTGATGTGATTACCATCGAAGCCAAAGTGACCAGGGCTTTTAATACCTCGGTTGAAGTTCGTTTGGATGTATGGTCCGAAAATATTCCCAGCGGTGCACGCCAAAAAAGTAATGAGGCTTATTATACCTTTGTTGCGGTTGACCAAAGTGCGCGTACCATACCCGTACCCGAACTTGTTCCGGAAACACCTGAAGAAATCGACCTGTTTGATGGTGCCCTGCGCCGCAGGCAATTGCGGTTGGTTTTAGGCGGAAAAATGAACCCTGATGAAGCCAGCGAACTTAAGGCACTTTTCTCTAAAGCATAATTTTTACATTAAATTGCTTTCAGCTTAGCATGATTGTTTTATTTTAGCGTTTACCCTACGCTGAAAAATATGACAACTTATACCATTCTTATTATTTTAAGCGGATTAGTGATTTTCTCTTATCTGTTTGATTTAGTGGCCAGTAAAACGAAAGTACCATCGGTTTTACTGCTACTCCTTTTAGGTATTGGTTTACGTTTACTGGTCGACAACCTCAAGATACAAACCTTTAATTTCCTGTCTATCCTACCCACATTGGGTACTGTGGGTTTAATTTTAATTGTTTTTGAAGGTTCGCTCGAGCTTAAATACGACCGGCATAAAAACAAGGTGATACGCAGTGCTTTTTTCTCTGCCCTGAGTATTTTAGTGGGTACCATTGTCATCATCACCAGTATTATTTACCAGATCACCCACCACGATTTATATACCTGTATCGCAAATGCCATTCCTTTTAGCGTCATCAGCTCGGCTATTGCCATCCCTTCAGCAGCGGCGTTAAACACTAACGATAAGGAATTCGTCATCTACGAATCTTCTTTCTCCGATATTTTAGGGATCATTATTTTCAATTTTGCCATTACCAACCATTCGATCAATACATCCGCTTTTATTGGTTTAGCGCTGAGTACCTTCCTGATCCTTTTACTATCGGCCATTGCCTGCGTAGTGTTACTGTATGTAATGGGCAGGTTGGTGCACCACATTAAATTCTTCCTGATTATCGCCATACTGATCCTGGTTTATGCCATTGGCCAGTCATACCACCTCTCTTCGCTGGTTTTAATTTTAAGCACCGGACTCTTCCTGAACAATGCCGATGCCATCGAAAATGCCTGGTTCAGGGGGATCTTTTTATATAAAAATTTAACAGCCGATTTATCCCAGCTCTATCAATTGTCGGCAGAAAGCGCTTTTATTTTACGTACTTTTTTCTTCGTTATTTTTGGCTTTACGATGAATATCAACAGCCTGAATGATAAAATTATACTGGCTAACGGCTTTTTTATCCTGATATCCATTTATATCATCAGGGTGCTGTTTCTTAAAATATTCAAAAAAGAAAACCTGAGCCCGATTTTATACATTGCCCCCCGCGGACTGATCAGCATTTTGCTTTATTTCAATCTGCCGGCTTCCTTAAAAATGCCCGAGGTGGGTACACCATTTTTATTCCTGGTTGTTCTGGGATCGAGTATTGTAATGACGCTGGGTATCACCTTGAGTAAGAGAAATACAGCAGTTCGTTAGGCATTGGTTCATTAGTTCAATGGTTCATTAGGCATTAGTTCAATGGTTTATTGGTCATTAGTTCATTGGTCATTGGTTCATTGCGTTAATCGTAGATTCAATTAGAATGATCGTCATCTCGACTGTAGCGCAGTGAAATGGAGAGATCTACCCAGGCAGATTTATGTCGTGGTTCACGATTGCTTTGCACTCCCTTAGAAATGACGATAGATTGAGGAGCTATCTTGGTCAATTATTTAAACCGGTGACGGATAGCCAACGCCATATTTTAGCACAAAGCGTTAGGCGTTTAGCCTGGAAACTGTCAACTGAAAACTGCCAACTCCAAACTTCATTACAAGCCATCCTCTCGTTCAATAGACTCGGTCATTGGTTCATTGGTTCATTGCGTTAATCGTATAGATTCAATAGAATGATCGTCATCTCGACTGTAGCGCAGTGAAATGGAGAGATCTACCCAGACAGATTTATATCGTGGTTCCCGATTGCTTTGCACTCCCTTAGAAATGACGATAGATTGCGGAGCTATCTTGGTCAATTGTTTAAACCGGTTAACGGATAGCCAACGCCATATCTTAGCGCAAAGCATTAGGCGTTCAGCCTGGAAACTGTCAACTGAAAACTCCCAACTGAAAAGCTTTAATGCGTAGCACTAGGCGCTTAGCGGGAAGACTCCAAACTCCCTGCTCCAAACTCCCAACTTTATTACCCCCTTAAATAGACTCAAGACTTCCGACTAATGACTTGAGACTTTGGACTCCGGACTAAAGACTTGGGACTCCGGACTAACCCTACGCCCCCATTTCCAATATCTTATCAAATTCTGCCGCTTTTAATGGCATTACCGATAAACGCCCCTGGCGCACCAGCGAAATATCGGCCAAGCTTGGCTCGGCCTTGATCTGCTCTAACGAAACCGGGTTCTTTAACGTTTCTACCGGAGCCAAATCAACCACCACCCAATTCGCATCATCAGTGGTAGGATCCTGGTAAAACTCTTTAACTACTTTGGCAATACCCACCACGTTTTTACCTTCGTTACTATGATAAAAAAGCACCAGATCGCCTTCTTTCATGGCTTTCAGGTTGTTACGGGCCTGGTAATTACGCACACCATCCCAAAAGGTACGGCCATCTGCATTAAATTTTTCCCAACTGTATTTAAAAGGCTCTGACTTGACTAACCAATGATTCATGCTGCTTCGTATTTGTTTCGATTATTTTATCCTCAAAACTAAGAAAAGGGAATGGATTAGGAAATAGGTTGGGAAGAATGATGGAGATTGAGCGCTGCGCTTCATCTTGGATAAAGCTAGTCAGGCCCAACTTTTCAGCTCACCTGCGTAATCGAAAATGCTGCATTGCATTCGTGTTAAAACATAGGTCAGATCTTGCTGCTTTGACCACCAATTCTGACTCATTTTCTCAGTTCACGTATTGGTGAGTATACTTTTGTTAAATATACCAGAGAAGGAGTATATTAGTTCCAATGAAAATACAAACGATTATAATACTTCTATTCATATCAATATCTTCATTTGGACAATCCAATCTAAATGAACTCATTAGGCAAAGGTTAATCACAAAAACACCTTATTCGACCGTTCAAGCTAGCAATCGTAATTACATTTTGAAAAGTAAATTGCTATCGTTTACTGATGTCAAGCTTGTTTTAAGTGGTTTAAGGAAAGCGAAACATATATTAGTTAATCCTAAAGGAGGAACAGCATTTGGCGATCTTGATAATTCTGAAATAGATTCAAGTGATTTTGAAGTTGAAAGTTTACGGCTTATAGGAGCTTTTAATGCGACCAACAGTACCTTGGTACATCTTCAGATTACTCTTAAAGATGATCAGACCCCAAAAGGAATTCTATTAGTCTTGGATAAGAATGGCAAAATAATAGAGTGGCTGTTTTCAGATGGCAGCTTAAATAGTGGTAATCCTAACGGTAATATATCGCGAGAATTAACAATCACCAAGGAAAATCAAATAGAGTTGGAGGAAACTTCATGGGGTCGAAATACGGAATCTTATAAATTAAAAGCTATTTACAAGTTGATACATACTCCAACATCAAGACTCAAACTGATCCATAGGAAGCTTAAATGATTGTATAATAAGTGAAAAACAGATCGAAATCCCGTTGCTTTGCAACTGCTAATTCTCACAGGTCAGGCCAATGCTTAAGGCAATTGGCACTAAGACTCACGCTAAAATGGGAAAGAATAGCGGGAATATAAAATTGATCAGCTGAAGTTGACGCTTATATTAAAATTATTTATCTTGTTTAAACACGTTAGTTAAATCATAATAAACTATTATTCCGCCTCAAATAAAATGGGACACAAAAAAGTCTGCCTAAACTGTAAAAAGGCATTTAGCATATACACTAACGAATCGAAAGAGATTAATCTAACTTGTCCGGAATGTAAATCTAAAATGGTACTCGTTTCACACAGATTTAGACCGCCAAAGCGAGAGGATTCTAAAAAATGGGATTTAACAGAATTTTTAATTACCAACGGGTTCCGTTATCAACATATCTTAGAAAACTACCTGTATGTTCAATACCCAACAACTATGGAAGAAGCTAAAGAATTTGTATTAAAGTTTAAATCACAAGCTTATATCATTAAGGAATAACCGTTGCTATTTCAAACTCAAAACCCTTCGCTGGCCCACGCGTGCCGCGTGTACATTTGGTACTGGTGCGTCTTAATTATTTATTTACACGTGGCAAGCATGCGCCAGCGCATTAAATTGGTCGTAATTTTAACAAGACACATCAAGTAACAAAATCAAAATCATAATATTAATGGAATTCCTAAAAAAGATATTTTCAACCAAGGCAAAAGATAAAGATATACAGCTACCAGAAAGGTATCCTGAAAATTCTATTGGAGATTTTTATGTAGAGAACCAGGTTTGTATTGCTTGTGGGGCACCTGAAGCAGAAGCACCAGACCTAATAGATCATTCTAAAATCGAATATGGGCACTGCTATTTTAAGAAACAACCCGCAACTGCGGACGAATTAGATAGAGCAATTAGTGCAATGGAAGTCTCTTGTATTTCTGGTATTAGATATGGCGGTAAAGACAAAGTGATTCTTAAGAGACTTTATGATTTAGGTATGCAAACAGAATGTGATTATAAGCTGGAGGATTTAGAATAACACAAATCCAATTACTAGTTCCTTCTGGCGCAAGTCTTAGTACTTCACCTAAGCTTCTCCGACAAAGCCAGAGACCAACAAAACCTCAAGATAACTTTCCCTTTACCTTTTATTTAGCCATTGTTAACCTGCCAAGCTGAAGCGGCGCAAATCTTTAACTTACCTGATCTAGAACGATGCCCTACCCCAACCAAAGCAAGTGCAAAGCAGTGTGCAGGCAAGTACCTAGCAGGCCTGGCCGGAAGGTGGCCTAAACGTGGGGTAAAGGTGGCATGAAGGTGGACTTTTGAATAGTTTTTTGGGGTGGATTTTTAATCAGATGGGTGATTTGGGTTATCACTCTTTTTTGGTCAACCTAATGTACTAAAATTATGGTGAAGTGGCAAAAAAGAGTGAGCTGACGTGATAATATATTTAAATCAATTCCCTTAACCCTCGCGCATTAACACTTCATCTATCATTCCAAATTCTTTTGCTTCGGTGGCGCTCATCCAGTAATCGCGACTGGCTAATTCGTTGATCCGTTCATAACTTTGTTTGCTATGCTTTGCCAGAATATGGTAAAGGTCTGATTGTACTTTGAGCACCTCTTTGATCCTGATATCCATATCAATGGCCGTCCCTTCTGCCCCGCTTGAGGTTTGATGGATCATGACCCTCGAATGCTGCAATGCCGAACGTTTACCAGCAGCCCCAGCACATAACAATACCGAACCCATAGAAAGCGCAATGCCCGTACAAATGGTCGCTACATCAGGCTCGATAAACTGCATGGTATCGTAAATACCTAAACCTGCATATACCGATCCGCCTGGCGAATTGATGTACAACTGGATGTCGCTTTTGGCATCAACCGACTGCAAAAAAAGCAATTGTGCCTGTATTACATTGGCATTCCGCTCTTCAACGGCTTCGCCTAAAAAAATAATCCTGTCCATCATCAGGCGGGAGAAAACATCCATTTGTGCCACATTCAGCTGGCGTTCTTCTGTAATATAAGGCGTCATGGCAACCGGCAAGGTATAAGCAGCAGTTCTGTTCATATACTGATCTACATAGAGGCTGTTTAAGCGCTGGTGTTTTACCGCATAAAGGCGGAATTCATGGTTAATATTCATCGTATTGATTTTAAATTTTAGACATGGCGATGCCCCGCCCCAATAATGAGGCCTGGTTTATAAATTAAATTGATTGTTTATTTGCGGAACAAACGCATTACCTTTTGCCTGAAACTTTGATGCGCTTCGGTATTGAACAGTGTTTCGTGGATGTTATTGATTTCATTTTTCAGCTGTTTCCGGCCATAATCGCGCACTGCCTGGTAGGTTTTTTGCTGCCAGTACACCTGCTCTTTGAGTTCAGGCTGTAAGATCATTTTGGCTTCGAACAGGAAACTTTCGCCATCCTTCGCATCCGACAGCAGGTAATGCTCAATTAAACGGAGCTCATTCAACAATGTCTTCATATGTTAAGGATTTAGCTTTAACGGTATTTTTAACTTTTTCGAGGCATTTAAATTTCTGGGCGGTTGCAGAGCGTGCACCCGAAAAGCCAAAACGCCCGGCCAGTGTTTCCATATCGAGTTTTTCATAATAAAAAGCACTGAGCAATTGCATGCATTTCTGTCCGGCCTGCTCCAGTAAACGCAATAGTTTCCCGGAAGAAACTTCCTCATATCCGGTATCTGCCCAATCGATTTCTTCATTAAAAACAAGGCCCAGGGAATCAAGAGCAACCTGCTTATCGTTTTCCTGGTACCGTTTGATCCATAAATATCTGGCGATCCCAAATAAATAGGCTTTCTCCCGGTACTTCAGCTTCAGTCCCGGAACCTGTACTTTCTCATAATACACCACCAGTGCATCCTGAAAAATGTCTTTTGCTTCCTCAAACGATCCGCCCATCTTGCTCACATGCCTTGCAACCAAAGGAAAGGCTTCTTTGTAGAGTTTCATAAAAAGTGCTTCGCGCGGGCTGGGCTTCTCATTAATGGATGTTGCTGTCATGATTACTATGCTTTATATAGTATGTGGGTATTTTTGACCAGGTATCACCTAAAATTAGTAATTATTTTTTTGGCGGTCTGAAAAAGTACCTGCAAATTCTTCAATAGTCTTTCCAATCTTTTAGTACTTCTATCTTCCTTACGAAGTGAAGTGGATCATAATTAATGGGTATAAAAAAAGCAGATTAAGCGCTTAAATCAGCGCTCAATCTGCTTAAAATTAATGCGGGTTAGCCCGAATATTATTTAATCACTTTAATCTGGCCTTTCATCACCATAAAATGGCCCGGATAGGTACAAATAAAAGGATATACACCCGGTGTTTTAGGTACGGTGAAATAAATCGTATCTGATTTTCCGGGTTGTAGCAATGAGGTGTAAGCCAGCACCTTAGGTGTGGCAGGCACAAAGTCGTATTTTTCGCCGTCAAGGCCCATTTTCAAGGCCATTTCACCTACCGCATTGCCCGATGCTGGCATAGTGAGCACAAAATTGTGCAACATATCATCCACATTTTTAAAAGTCAACTTCACTTTAGTGCCTGCCTTTAAGGTAATGTTGGTCAAATCGAATTTTAAACCTGGTTTGGTGCCCAGTACAATGGTTTTATCAGGCCCTTTTGTCCAGTTTTCGGGTTGTTGGATTACATGTTTTGCGGCGTCGGTATTGCCTTTCACTGCACCACCGGCTGCTGGCATATTGCCCATTTGGTGGTGTTCCATTCCCTCCATATGGTGTTCGGCCGGTGCATTGCCTGTAGGTTTATTTTCAGCAGTTAATGCCAGCTTTTCGCCATCAGGGATCTTGTTTAGGGTATAATAGCCGTAATTGTGCAACAAAGGGTTCTTGTCGTTCCCGGAAAGTAATCCTTCCATTTTAATTTCGTGGATGTAACCTTCTTTTAAGCTATCCAGCACCAACCGTACCCGTTTATGATCAGGGGACACTACAATGGCTTTAATGCAGCGTGCCGATTTATTGATCACCGGACTGCCGTAAATGTGGTGATATTTATAGGTAAAAGTAGAGAGTTGATAGGCACCGGCATCCCGCGCGGTTTTTTCATCAACCGGCATGGTAAACTCCAGTTCGAAACCATCAGGCTGGGCCTTTACCGTTTGCACTTCAAATGGCACAATACCCGACCAGGTTAAACGCTGCAGCCCGTATTCGGCTTTGCCTGTAGATGACCATCCTCTTGAGGTCATCCCCACCAGCATACTGCCATCGGAGCCCCAGTTCATCCGGAGGATACCGGAAGAAAATCCACGGCGGAAAGGGAAAACCACGCCCTGGTATACCCCTTTAACTTTCTCTAAAAACACCCTGTTGATGTTACTCTGCGATTGGTCGCCTACAAAAAGCTGCCCTTTAAATGGCCCCATATTGCCATTAGCCGTATAATTCAGGATGCCGGATGTGGAGTTGCCCATAATTGAATGCGGAATCCACACCGATGGGGTTTTTAATCCCGGTACCCTTTTGGCTACTTCGAATTCGGGCTCGCCGGTATCAGGAATATCACTTTTACGCAGTTTAACCGGAGAACCTGGCTCACCTGCCCATACCAGTCCGGCAGGATTACCAACAAAATCACCTTCTTCTACGTGGGTAATGCTGCCCGAGCCTACCCAGTCGCCCTGGTTTTCGGCATAAAATATGTCACCATCGTCATTCAGTGCCATGGCTGCAGGCGAGCGGAAACCCGTTGCAAAAGGTTTTAACTTAAAATCGGGGGTAAATTTGAGCATCCAGCCATGCCATTTGGATAAACTGGCTCCATAACCGATCCAGCCTACATTAAGTGTAACCACCATGTTGCCCTCTTTATCCAACATAGGTCCATAGGCATATTCATGGTAATTGCCCGATAAGGGCCAGGAGTACATGGTGCGGTATTCGTCGGCTTCGCCATCGCCATCCAGGTCGCGCAGGCGTGTAATCTCAGCACGTTGGGTAAGGTAAAGATCTCCCTTGATGTAATTTAAGCCCAAAATTTCGTGCATACCATGCGCAAACAAACGGTATTTGGGTTGTTGTCCATCTTTCATATACGGGTTGGTAATAATCCACACCTCGCCTTTTCGGGTAGCCACAGCCAGTTCATCATTGGGTAAAAAAGTCATCCCACCAACTTCTAGTGCGATTTCTTTCGGGATGGGAACGGTTACTATCGGATAAATCTGTTTCTCTGTTTGCGCTTGTGTTTGTGCTTTTACGGTTACCAGTGCACTGCCCAGTAACAAAAGAGACAATAAATATGTTGATTTTTTCATGTCTTGATTACCAGGTTAGCGAATAGGTTAACGAATCGGAAGCATTGGCCAGCTGCACCAGCAGCTCTTTGCCACTTTGGGTTTTCCTGATAAAAGCTTTTGTGCCTTCAGCAACTGTTACCGTATAAGCTTTATTGTTTACGGTATAAGTATTGTTTTTATGTGCTTCGATAGTGGCTGCGGCGGCAATACGACAATAAAGCGGCTGCTTGCCGTTGCTGATACTGATGGTACGGCTTAATGCGCCCCCCCCATTTAAAACGCTTATTTTATCGCTTACCTCGGCACCATTAGCGGTATATAAAAATGTTGGCATTTTGCTTTTATCCAATACATAACCCTGGTTTTGGAGGTCGTCAAAAGCAATAGAATCGGGCCATGCAGCTTCCTTATCAGCCAGTACAGCGAGGGCTGGTGCTGCAGAAAGCGGTAAAACGTTGCCCAAAGGTTTGGCCAGCTGGGGTTCTCCCCTGTCGTGCCACATTTCTTTCACGTCCATAAAATCGCCACGCCACACCTCCAGCAAAGCGCCCTGTTTTAAATCGTAGGCATAGTTTACCTTTTCGGGTGTACCTACGGAGATAACGTGGGTACGTTTTTTCCCTTCAAACATCAGGAAACTTCGCAGTAAATAAGGTTTGTTCGTTGCATTGATGACATAAGGGCTGGCATTTTGGGCCCGGGAATAGGCTGCACAGCAGATCAGGAGCATGAGGCAGCACATCATTCGTTTATAGATCATAATTATTCATTTGGTTAAGGCGCAACAAAACAATCGGTTGCATAACAAATATATCATTAGCATCCCGGTTTACAAAAATTCTGGTAAAACAATTATCCATAAGAAATGTAAAATACTAATTACCAAAACATTAAAACTTAATCAAAAAAAATGCAAACGGTAGCATAAACCGACGAGGCAGTATTGGAAAGTCCTAACTGTAGGCAGGAACAATGGCCTGCCCTGGCCTTTCGGGAAAGCAAGCTCCTTAGCTAAATGATTCTTGCTATACAGGTGGCTTTAAGGGCTGAAAAACCTTCTCACCAGGGCCATTTCTGAAGGAGAACTAAAACGCTAAAACCTACTGTCAATCCTATTCATGTAATACATAAATTAAGCCCAGAAAAGACGATTTGCGATGGATTTGACAAGTTGAGCCTGTCGAAATACCATTCATGTATTACGTAAGGTCCTTCGACAGGCTCGTGATGGTACTCCTGTATTTTAGAATACCTAAATTGGAAAATCTTAATTAAAACTACTCGTAACCATTTTCAAAAATTACGGTCTGCTTTGCTTTCAGTTTTACCTCGGTAATCCCGTCTGTCCCCATTTTTATACTGCCTGGCGGTAGGTCTTTAGCAACATAAGTTTTAAAAGGAAGTTTAACGCGCAATATACCGCCTTTTTCGGCATAGATTTTTACTTTCACCGGCACCCCATTTTCTTTGGCAGCACTAACCAAAAAGGCCCCTTCTGTGCGTAAACTGTTAAAGGAAACATTGGCCCAGCTTTGTGGTACAGCGGGGAAAACCTGGATGTAACCGTTGCGGCTCTGAACCAGCAGTTCCTGCACCCCCTGGGCAAATGCAAAGTTACCTTCGAGCGTAAACGGGCGATAAGTGAAACCCGAATACTGGCCGCCTTTTTGATCGCCATTTAAATGAAAGCTGTTTGGCGAACAGAAATTTGAAGCAAAAATTTCCAATTGTTTTACGGCTTTATCTGCCTGGTAAGCCCTGGCATATAAAGAAGCCATCCAGCTAAAAGAATAACCGCACCAGGCCCTGGTACCCATTTCTTCTATTCGTTTTAATGAGTTTTCGATTATTGTTTTATCTTTTTCTTTATTCACATCGAGCAAATCGAGCGGGTAAATAGCCATGTATTGCGACATGTGACGGTGCGAACTGGTTAAATTGGCACCCGGTGCAATGGTAAAGCCCGTTTCGTTTACTTCATAATCAGGCAATTGGCCCAAAATAGTTAACCAGTGCTTACGCTCTTCTTCCTTACCATTGGCCTGGCTCACCTCGGCCGCTGCATTAAACAGAAACCTGGTAAGGGATAAATCGAAATTGGTCCATTCTAAAAACCAGGCTTTAATGCTGTTATCGTTATACTCCGGACTGGAGCTTAGCGGCAATTTGCGTACACCATCTTTTAAGCGGGTAATGTTTTCCAGGTAAGTTGCTACATCGTGAATATAAGGATAAGCCCTTGTTTTCAAGAAAGTATCGTCCATACTGTACTTCCACTGCCAGTAAAAATGCTGCGAAGCCCAGGCGCCAACGGTTGGCGAAAGCGAGTACTGGATCCACCCGCCCATCGGATCGCCGTTTAAGGTTACCACCCCTGGCACATTCAGTCCGGCTACACCAAAATACTGTTTGGTATAGCCCAGGTTGCGGTCTCTGATTTTCCAAAGCCAATCGGTAAAAGTAGCGCCCTCTGCCAGGTGGTTACCAGTGTAAGTTGGCCAGTAGCTTAATTGGGTATTCAGGTCGTTATGAAAATCGCCTTTCCAGGGAGGTAAACTTCCGTTATCAGCGGTCCAAACAGCTTGTAAAGTAATGGCAGGTGCACCTTTTCTGGCTACACTGCCCAGTTTATACATTTCAAGATAATATTGTTTCTGGATTAATGCATCAGGTACCGAAATGCTCGATTTGCTCCAGAAGTTTTTCCACCAGGCTGTATGTTCAAACCAACCTGTGGGTTCTTTGGTTGTTGCCGAAATGGGCGATAAACTTGCTGCCCGGTCGCTGCTAATGGTCCACGAGCCGATTATATTTCCATCCGGCAGCTTTTTCCATTGAACCAATACTTCATAATAATGACCTTGATAAGTAGGCTGATGATAACGGATACCATTTGCAGTATGGGTAACGGTTCCCTTTTGGTAGCCCAGTTTCTGCAAACCTTCTCCTGCGTGACTGTTGTCTCCTTTTTCAATTTGTCCATTTGCATAATTATGTACAATTAAAGCCGGTAAAGCTGCAACAGATTTAAGATTTTCAAAGCTAAAATAACCTTCTTGTTTAACCGCATGGATATAACAGTTAAAAACGGTTCCGTTATCGAATTTAACCGTATTTAAAGCGGTTTCGATATCAAGATCGTTGGCAACTACCTTACCCAGTTTAGCGAGGTCAAATTCAAGTGCCGCAGCAGGCAGCTTAGTGGGATAAGGACTACGATCATAAGGCTCATCACCTAATTTTTGCACTGCAGCATAATTATTGTTATGTACCTGCTCTTCAACCCATTTGAAATTAAATTTCGAAATATCCATGGCTTTGCGTTCATCCCATAAATCGGCACGGTCTAAAGAAAGGCGGAGTTTATTGTTTTTTTGCCAGATTAATGCACCCAGCATACCATTGCCTAAGGGCATGGCTTCGTCCCACCTATCGGCAAGTTTGGGAAAAGAAAGATTGTAAGGTTTTAACTGTTGTGCGTAGCCCGCAAAAAAAGAGCAGAGCAGCAGTAAAAAAATAGCGGTTTTGGTTTTCATTTGGTTCTTTTAGAATTGATTAGCATTTGTGTTTAATGTATCAATCCCTAAAATACAGCTATTTAATTACAATAAAATCGCCTAAAAATTACGCAAACGTTTGATGACTGATAAAAATTGTTTTTTGTGAATAAAAGATTAATGTATAATCTTAAAAACAAGTTCTTTCAGCAATTCGCCATCATCAACGTTCCCGGTGCTATCCAATCCTTTGCTTTTTAAATCGTATTCGCGCAATAAGCCAATTACCTGAAAAACCTTACCGGTATTGTAATTCCGGGCCGCTACCTCGTAATCTTTAATAAAGAATGGGGGCACGCCCAACGCTGATGCCGCGTCGGCCTTGTTCGGGATATAATGGTATTTGAGAAGTTTAGTAAAATAACCACCTAAATTGGCCAAAACCATTACGGTTGGATTGGCCTTGGGATTGCTGGCGAAATAATTGATAATTTTATTACATTTTAACACATCGCGGATGGCGAGTGCTTTCTGCAGTTCGAAAACGTTATATTCTTTACTGATGCCGATGTTTTTCTGAACCAGATCGGTATTAATGGTAACCTCTTTTGAAACGTTGAGCATTAATTTTTCGATCTCGTTGGCAATTTTGGATAAATCAGTACCCAAATATTCGGCCATTAGAGCTGATGCCTGCTGATCGATCTTATACCCTTTTTCCTTAACAAATTCTTCGATCCAGGGTACCAGCTTATAATCGCGCACCGGATCTGACTGAAAAATTAACCCGCTTTTGCTTATCGCTTTGTAAACCTTTTTACGCTTATCGAAATTGGCATACTTATAGGCAAGCACCAAAATGGTACTGGGTAAAGGTTTTTCGAAATAATTGAGCACAAATTCGCCTTCTTTAGAACTGTCTTCCTTGCCCCACTTTAAATCCTGCGCTTCTTTAACAATCACCACCTGGTAATCAGACATCATCGGATAACGCTTTGCAGCGCCTAAAACTGTAGCCATATCGGTATCTTTGCCATATAAAACAGTCTGGTTGAAACCTTTTTCGGCATCGTTTAATAACTTATCTTCGATATAATCAGTTACCTGATCGATATAATATGATTCTTCGCCGTGCAGTAAATACACAGGTTTGAATTTTCGGGCTTTAATATCTTTGATAATTTCGGCAGCAGTCATGGCTGGTAAAATTACAATTTAGGTTTAAGGATTTTGGTAAATGTTTATAAATTAAGGGGTGTGATGAGTTAGATTTGAGATGTGAGAGGTTAGACGTGAGATCTGAGACGTTAGATTTGAGATAGCAGACTTTAGCATAATCCAAAATTAACTAACTTTGATGCTGCTACACTATTAGCTGCTTACTGTCAACTGAAAACCACCAACTGATAACTGCCAACTGAGATGTTTACCCCTACCCCACTCAACCTTCCTCCGTATCCGTTTAAAATCACCAAAAAAAATGATGTGGTGTTTATTTTCGATGAGTTGAGGAAGAAACACCTGGTGCTTACACCCGAAGAGTGGGTTCGTCAGCATTTTATACAGAATCTCATTTTAGAAAAGAAATTCCCCCGCAGCCTGATTCAGATTGAAGGCGGTTTAGTGTTAAACCAGTTACAAAAACGCAGCGATATCCTGGTTTACAATACGGCCGGCGAAAAGCTGATGTTGATTGAATGTAAAGCACCAAAGGTTAAGATTACACCATCGGTTTTCGATCAGGCATCGCGGTACAATTCGATACACCAGGCCAGGTGGATGGTACTAACCAATGGTTTGCAGCATGTTTACGCCAGGATGGATGTAGAAAAAGGCCGCTTTAATTTCGTACAGGAAATACCAGAGTATTTGGAATTGTAACCTAATACTTAACAGATTTTGTCATCCTGAACGATTGAAGGATCTTTATTGAATAATTTTAGTTCTTTTCTTAGGGCTAACCTCATTTTCTGAATCACGCTATTCAACCCTCAACAGCAGCACTATTCTTGCTGTCTAAACCTGATTGACGCGGAAATCCTTTTTTTAGCCCCGGGCGCAGCCAGGCGCAAAAAAGATTGAAGCAGAAAGCAGGACGGACTTTAAAACGGGTCGAAACAATTGCTTTCCAAAAAATAAGGTTTGCTCCTCAACATCCTGGCTTTTTCATCGCACCTGATAGCTATTGGATCAGAAACAATAAAAGAGTAGAAATATTAGCTTATAGAAGACCTTAACTGTTCTTTGAACAAACTAATCATTGAAGATTCAAACAGAAATTTCGTCATCTCGACTGGAGTGCAACGGAATGGAGAGATCTAACTGAACAGAATTTCATCTATCGGTTGGTGTCTCATCAACCGAAACTTAATCCGTATCCAAAAAAATGAAAGTAGAATAATATTTTTCTTGGTCGGTGAGGCAACAACCAATAGGAAGATTCTTCAATCGTTCAGAATGACAAAAGAGAATATGATCTAAGTACTGTATTCCCTCTTCCAAACCTGTTTATTGCCGCTATAAATCGCCTCGTTACACATGGCCACGCAAATGGCTGCCTGTGTTCCGGTATTGATATTCGATGCAGGCTCCTTTTTGGTGGTGATTGATTTATAAAATTCATCCAGCGCATAATTTGTACCATCAATGGTGGCCTTCTCCAAAATAGGGATCCCGCCATCTTTATTGACCACAATTTTTGTCGCCCCGGTTACGCCATCTACAATACCCAGGTCTTTTTTGGTACTTTCTTCGGGATAAAATAAGCCGGTGTTGGTGAGTAAAGAAACCGAACCTTTGGTTCCCTTTATTTTAAACAGGTAACCATCGTGTGCATTGCCGCAGGTGGCCCCAAAATTGCCGATCATACCTTTTTTGTTATACCGCAGAATGGCCTGTATATTATCATAAGTTTCGCGGCCATCCTTAAAAACATCTATCCCTCCTGAGCCCATAATTTCATCAGGTTGCGTTTCGAAAGCCCAGTTGATAAAATCAATCTGGTGGGAGAGCAGTTCGGCAGCCAGTCCGCCAGAATACTCCTTATACATGCGCCAGTTAATTTTGCGCTCTAAAGCCGGATCCGGCACAGCCCTGCGCCAATTGCCATTACGGTCCCAGCGACAATCGATCTGGCTAACTTTACCCAAATAACCGCTTTGAACCATATCTTTCACCTTAAAATACAGCGGCGAATAACGGTATTGATACCCTACCTGAAAAACCTGGTTGGGATACTGTTTAACCAGTTTTTTAAGTTCGAGTGCCTGGGCAATGTTATAAGTCATGGTTTTTTCAACATACACATGTTTACCGGCCAGCACCGCATCTTTTGCAATGCGGAAATGCTCGCTTAAAGGTGTAGCAATAAAAACGGCATCGATACTTTTATCATCTAAAACCTTGCGGTAATCTTTTATGGGCTTTGCATCAGCAGGAACATACTTTTCGGTTTCCTTAAGCCTGAAATCGAGCAAATCGCAATAGGCTTTAATTTTATACTTTGCAGGCATTGATTTAATTACCGATAAAACACCTTTACCCCGATCGCCGCAACCAATCATAGCCACATTAATAATTTCATCAGCTACCAGATTGGCGAAACCCTCATTGCCCAAAAGTAAACCAGAACCTACTAAAGCTGATGTTTTAACAAAAGACCGACGATGCATAATATGTTAATATTTTATTTCTTAAAATGATAATCTGGAGCGCCAGGATAATGCTTCTATTAAATGGCAGTCCCGCCAATGCTGCAATCTTTTTGTTCCAGGTAGTTGCTTTATGATTGGAAATGCAACAAAAAGTATTTCCGCGTATGTCGGGGCTATTTAATTTCTTTCAGTGCGTATGGGTTTGTTTCACAGCACAAACGCCAATGATAAACCCGATTGAGCTAAATAGCCCACAGCGCAGCGAGGACTATAAGCGAAAGCGGGACTGCACGAAGCCATATTAAACTAACGCTCATTTTCGAGCAATAAACAACAGGCTTATAAAGTTTTAATTTTAATCGTCCTGAAATCTACTTTATTGCCATGATCCTGCAGCAGGATATGTCCTTTCGGTGCTTCGCCAAAGTTTTTCCAATCTTTGTATTTACTGATAGCAACCAATTTTTTAAACTCCTCAGAACCACGTGTATATTCCAGCACTTTTACGCCATTTAAGTAGTGTTCAACCTTGTTATTGGGATAAACCACCACACGGCCATTGTTCCAGCTGCCGATTGGGCGCAGAAAACGGGCTTCTTTTTTAGCAGTAATCAAATCGTATAAAGAAGCCAGGGTGCGGTTTCCATCCCTGCCTAATTTAGCATCCGGATGTAATACATCATCCAAAACCTGGTATTCCAGTCCGATGGCCGAACCGGTATTATTTTCGCTCAGGGTAACAAAGTATTTTACACCGCTGTTGGCTCCGGGAGTAAGCCTGAATTCGAACGATAAGTCAAAAGCCGCATATTCATCCCTGGTTACAATGTCGCCACCATTGGTCGATTCGGCACCGCCCGAAGGTTCTACGCTGATTATACCATCGGCAATTTTCCATCCTTTGGCAGGAAAAGCCGTTTTATAAGCGCCTATCCATCCCGCATTGCTTTTACCATCAAATAATAGTTTATACCCTTCCGATTTTTCATAGGTAGATAAGGTATTCGGTGTGAGGTTAACCGTATAAACCCCTTTAGGAAATGCTTTGGCTTTTAACCCTTCTGTTTGAATATTGATGTTCTTGAAATAAACTTTTTTACCATCATTCTCGAGGTTATTTCCAATACCATGAACCTGTAAGCCAATAAATCCGGTTTTATCTAAGGTATCGATCACATAAGCAACAGGGTTTCCATTTACCCAGGTTTTAGTTTCATTACCGATACATTCAATTCGGTAATGGTTAAACTCGTTCTTTTTATACAATGGTTTTGCTGATGGGTTAAGTTCCAGTGGATAAAGCCATAACCTTCTGGCTTCATCGTAAATTCCGCCGGTCCATGCCCGTGGTGTAGGATCTATTTCTACCTGTCTGCCAAAAACCAAACCTTTACCGTTATTTCCTTCGGGTTTAATATGGCTGCGGGTTTGTATACCCGAGTTGGTGGTTTCTCCCTCCAGTTTCACATCCAGCTCTAAAATGAAATCGCCATATTCTTTTTCGGTGATCAGGAATGAATTTGGAGTGCCCTTGGTCATCGTTCCAACAATCATTCCATCTTCGGCACGATATGGAGCAGCGCCCGCAACGGCTTTCCAACCGGTAAGCGTTTTACCGTCAAATAAAGGCTTTGCTTTTTGGGCACTGGCTGATAAAGTGATTAGCGAAAATGCCAGAATACTATATTTTTTTAAATTTAACATGATTTGATTTTTCTTGTCGTCATTGCGGGGAAGAATGACGAAGCAATCTTTTTTGTTCGCTAGATTGCTTCGCGCCTCGCCATAATGATATTTTTAATATTTAAATACTTTTCCGTTTGCGATGACTTCCTGCCTGTTTTCATCGAAAATTGCTTTTGCACCTGTACGCACCGCGGCATTGGTCATGATATTGGCGATAGAGTGCGAATAACCTGCTTCAACAGGGGCATTTGGTGTTTTACGACTACGTACACATTCCATCCAGTTACGCATATGGCCAGAGGTTAAGCCATCGCCGCCCATACTGGCTCCTGTAGCTGTTTTAATTTCGGTTTTGCTTAAATCAAATTCGGGCAGCAGATTGGCTTTTAAGCCCATGGCTGCAGCCTCTTTTTCCCTTAAACCACCTTTTGGCGATACTTTATTGGTAATCAGGTTCAGCTCACCACCGTTTGAATAATAAACCTCACCCACATCGCCCACACTGTTCTGCATCCTTGATGTAAAGGTAACCTGAAAACCATCGGTAGTATCCGGCTTACCGTAATCGAATACTGCAACCATCGTATCCCAGTTTCTGCGGCCATCTTTCCAGGTGTAAATACCTCCGTTTGCCACTACACTGCGCGGGTGTTTTAAATTGGTAAACCAATGTACCGTATCAATCTGGTGCGACATCCACTGGCCAGGCATACCGGAAGAATAGGGCCAGAACAACCTGTATTCCAGGTATTTTCTTGCATCGAAAGGCTCAACCGGCCTATTAAGCAAGAAACGTTTCCAGTCGATATCTTCTTCCTTTAATTTAGCCACTAAATCTGGTCTGCGCCACCGGCCCGGCTGGTTTACATTCCATACCAAATCTACCGCAGTGATCGGTCCGAATTTTCCATCCTGTATAAATTTTGCCGCATTAATATAATTCTCTCCGCTCCTTCTCTGCGAGCCAATTTGTACAATCTGCTTGCTTGCCTTAACCGCTTTAAATGCCGCTTTGGCATCATCCATGGTTTCGGCAAAAGGCTTTTCTACATAAGCATCACAATTGGCTTTAACCGCCTCGATGGTGTGAAGGGCGTGCTGAAAATCGGCAGTGCTGATAATCACGGCATCAAGGTCTTTTGTGGCATAAAGCTCATCGTTGTTACGGCAGGCTTTAATGTCATGACCAAATTTATTTTTTAAATGGGCAATTCCCAAATCTCTACGGTAGTTCCAAAGATCGGAAAGGCCTACAATATCGAAGTTCAGCTCCTTGTTGTGGTTCAAAAAACAAGGTAAAAGTGTTTCTCTAAAACGATCAGAAAACCCAACAACACCAACACGTACCCTGTCATTTGCACCAATGATACGGCCATAACTTTTGGCACTCATGCCCATGGTACCAGCATATGTTGCCGCTGCAAATATTGCCGATTGTTTAATAAATTCTCTTCTGGAATTTTCCATTTGGATATTAGGTTAGATTATCGGTTAACAGGTTCGCTATTAAGCAAACCATTTTAATAAAACCTAAAATATGGTTAATAAAAACAAACCTTAAATTTTAGCAAGTAATATTTTCGAAACATTATAATAAAGTAATGACTTACAACTGCATTAACCTTGAATAAACAGCCAAGTAGCCTGTATTTACAGCAATAACATATTTTAACTGAGGTCTAGGAAAACGTTTGAAATAATTTATCCTTAATCAAATAATTTTATTCGACTATTAAATAAAAAAGCCATTAGAAACTAAATTTATAATAGACTGATATACCTTGTAGGTTAGAGCTTATTTAAAATTCAATAAAAATGATTGTTATATCAGTCTGAGCCTGTCGAAGACCACTATTTTTAGTACAAAGAAAGCACTTCGACAAGCTCAGTGTGACAGAAAAAGTGCTATATGTAATAGTTGAATAAAATTTAAACAGGCTCTTATTTTTTACAGAACCCAATTATTTTTGGTTACCTGAATTACAAGCGTATCCCTGTCTAACAATTCTTTCAAAAAGTTTTCATTAAATTCACCGAACATATGGCGTTCATATTTTTTAATTAAGCCCCATCAGGTTTTAAAAACCTGATGGGGCTTTAAGATTATTACTAGCCTAAAACCGCTAAGCTTTCTTCAATAATTTTGATTTTTGCCTCAGCATCGGCTTTTTTATTGCGCTCATTAGCAACAATTTCTGGTTTCGCATTCTGCACAAAACGTTCGTTGCTTAGTTTGGAATCAACTGATTTCAGAAAACCCTGAAGATAAATTAAATCGGCATTTAAGCGTTCGCGCTCTGCCTCTAAATCAACGTTTTCGGTTAGCGGGATAAAGAATTCATCTTTACCTGCCATAAAAGCAGTTGCACCTACAATTTTATCGTTTACAATTTCAGCTTCTGATACATTGGCCAGTTTGAAAACAATGTTTAACCATTTTTCATAGTCCAGGTCAGAATTGATTTTGATACTTAAAGGCAACGCTTCTTTAGGAGGAATCTGTTTCTGGTTCCTTACATTTCTGATTTCGGCTACAACGCTTTTAATTACCTCTGCATCTTTCAATAATTGTTCATCAAAAGTTCCGCCTTTCGGGAATTCGGCCACAATGCAGCAATCCATCTCACCACGTTCAGCAAACAGATCATCGTGCCACAGTTCTTCCGTAATAAAAGGCATATTAGGGTGCAATAACTTAATGATATTTTCGAAGAAGGCAATCGTTGCCTGGTAACTTTCCGCATCAATTGGCTGTTGGTAAGCAGGCTTAACCATTTCTAAATACCAGGCACAGAAATCATCCCAAACCAACTTATAAGTGATCATTAATGCTTCAGACAGTCTGTATTGCTTAAAGTTAGCTTCAATTTCTACCAATGCCTCATTAAAGCGGTTTTCGAACCACAAAATGGCCTGGGTATTCGGATTCGCCAGCTTTTCATCAACCTCCCATCCTTTTACCAAACGGAAGGCATTCCATATTTTACTGGCAAAATTTCGCCCCTGCTCACAATAAGCCTCATCAAACATTAAATCGTTACCGGCAGGCGATGACATTAACATGCCCACACGAACGGCATCAGCACCATATTTTTCAATCAACCCAATCGGGTCAGGTGAGTTACCCAGCGATTTAGACATTTTACGCCCCAGTTTATCGCGTACAATCCCCGTTAAGTATACATTGGTAAATGGCTTTTTGCCCATAAACTCGTGCCCGGCCATAATCATACGTGCTACCCAGAAGAATAAAATTTCAGGTGCAGTAACCAGATCGTTGGTTGGATAGTAATAATTGATGTCTTTATTTTCAGGGTTTTTAAAACCATCAAAAACCGAAATCGGCCATAACCATGATGAAAACCAGGTGTCCATTACATCATCATCCTGTCTTAAAAACGGCTCCAGCTGGTGTTTGAACCCTGCTTTTTCGGCATCTGAACAACTTTCGTCCAGATGTTTTTTCTTCCAGAATTCTTCTAAGGCTTCATCTTTGGTTTTGGCAACTACCCAATTTCCTTTATCATCATACCAGGCTGGAATTCGTTGTCCCCACCATAGCTGACGGCTGATGTTCCAATCGCGAACATTCTCCATCCAATGGCGATAGGTATTTTCAAATTTATTAGGGATCAGGTTTACCTCCCCGTTCAATACATCATCCAGCGCGGGCTGTGCCATTTCTTTCATTTTTACAAACCATTGCATAGAAAGCTTTGGTTCGATAGCGGCATCGGTACGCTCAGAAAAACCAACCTGCGATTTGTAGTCTTCCACTTTATCTAAATGACCGGCTTCTTCCAACATTTTGGCAATTTTTTTACGGGCAACAAACCTGTCTTCGCCCACTAAAATAACCGCCAGTTCATTTAAAGTTCCGTCTTCGTTTAAGATATCGGTAACAGGCAAATTATGCTTAATACCCAGCTCATAATCGTTCAAATCATGTGCTGGTGTAACTTTTAAACAACCTGTTCCAAATTCGATATCTACATATTCATCTTCAATAACCGGAATTTCGTGGTTAACCAAAGGCACGAAAACCTTTTTGCCTTTTAAATGTGTAAAACGCTCATCGTTCGGGTTAATACAAATGGCGGCATCGGCCATAATGGTTTCCGGGCGCGTGGTTGCAATTGTTAAAAACTGGTCTGTTGTACCAGAAATCAGGTATTTTATATAGTATAACTTCTGATTAACCTCTTTACGGATTACCTCTTCATCAGAAACGGCGGTTTTACCGGCAGGGTCCCAGTTTACCATACGGATACCACGATAAATCCAGCCTTTTTTATACAGGTGGATAAACGAATCGATCACCGCTTCAGAAAGATCATCTTCCATGGTAAAACGGGTACGGTCCCAATCGCAGCTTGCTCCCAGTTTCTTTAATTGTTCTAAAATAATACCACCATATTTCTCTTTCCACTCCCAGGCGTATTTCAAAAACTCTTCGCGCGAAAGGTCTTTTTTATTAATGCCCTGTTCTTTTAGCATCGCCACCACCTTTGCTTCAGTGGCAATCGAGGCGTGGTCAGTTCCAGGTACCCAACATGCATTTTTGCCTTGCATACGGGCCTTACGGATCAATACGTCCTGAATGGTATTGTTGAGCATATGCCCCATGTGCAGTACTCCTGTGACGTTTGGCGGCGGAATTACGATGGTGTAAGGTTCGCGTTCATCAGGTTCTGAGTGGAAAAACTTTTTAGATAGCCAATAGCTATACCATTTATCTTCTGTTTCTGCAGGATTGTACTTGGTGGATATGCTCATGAATGTATTAAAAGTTCAAAAATAGCTAATTAAGCTGAAAGACCAAAGTGGAAAACGGAAAGACTAAAGCAGCAAAACATCATTTTAGTTTATCCGGGGATGATGTGCATTTTCGTTTTTTTTTACAAACCGCAACCGAATTCTATTTTTGGTTTAGCCATGCTTTTTGTAATTTAGTTGCACTACCGAGCCCTTGCTAAAACGCTATACCATTAACATGAGCACTAAAAATTTCAACATTGGCTATGCCATTTTACGTTTGGTTATGGCCATTGTGTTATTATCACACAGTATATTGGGCATGTTTGATGGCGGTATTAACGATTTCGGAAATTTATACCTGAATAAGATAGGTTTTGATCCTTTTGGTGTGGCCATTGCCTGGAGCGTTAAACTCTCGCATGTGCTTTGTGCAATATTGCTGATTTTTAACCGATACATCCGCCTGGCCTGTTTTGCCAGCATATTTATTTTAGTGATGGGCATTATCATGGTGCACTTTAAAGAAGGCTGGTTTGTGGTGGGTGGCGGAAGAAACGGTATGGAATATAATTTTGTACTGATTGGGATATTAATGGCAATTGTATTTCTGAACAAAGCAGGCCATCCCGAACAGGAACCTTAATTAAGGTAAATCTTCAAAAACATCATTTAAAAAGAGCTCAAAACCGGGTAAAACCGAAGAGGTGATCTGCTCACTGAGTGTAAATATTTTGGAAGGCTGAAATTTACCCGATTCATCGAGGGTATAAATGAGTATACTTTGATCGCTTTGGCTTACCACCCAGTATTCTTTTACGCCAAACTCCTCGTAAATGCGGTATTTATGCAGCAACTCCATTTTGGTGTTACCAGGCGATAAAATCTCGACCACAATATCTGGAGCCCCTATGCAACCCCGGTCATCGAGTTTACTTTTATCACAAATTACGCAGATATCCGGTTGCAAAACCGTATACACATCTTTATCGGCTTTACTCTTTTTAGGAAAACGTACATCAAAGGGAGCAGAATAAACTTTACACGGTTTACCGTTCAGAAAATTACCGAGTTTCAAGAAAACATTACCGACAACCTCCTGGTGCACCCTTGATGGTGCAGGGCTCATTTTAAAGATCTTACCTTTAATTAGCTCCACCCTTTCAGGAAAAAGCCAGTTTAAATAGTTAGCATAACTATACGTTAATGATGCATCAAGTTCATTAAACTGCCTGACAGGCTCATCATCGTTTAAAATCGGATATGGAACAGGTTCAGACATAAACGAATATACTA
The DNA here is from genome assembly GCF_042684385.1 of Pedobacter vanadiisoli. Taxonomy (NCBI): domain Bacteria; kingdom Pseudomonadati; phylum Bacteroidota; class Sphingobacteriia; order Sphingobacteriales; family Sphingobacteriaceae; genus Pedobacter; species Pedobacter vanadiisoli. The sequence continues at coordinate 75,012 of NZ_JBHULL010000011.1, forward strand.
ATTTTTATAGTAACAGGCCTTTCTGTTTTTCAACATATCTTAATACCATTAAGAAATTAAGGACATTACGTTTTAAGCAATTCCTTAACTATCTTAATTTTCTTAATGGTAAAAATATAAATGTACTAAAACTTCATCTTCTGTATCCTCACCGCATTTAAAATAGCGAGGAGTGCTACACCAACATCAGCGAAAACAGCTTCCCACATGGTTGCTATACCTCCGGCACCTAAAATTAAAACAATGGCTTTTACAGCAAAGGCCAGTACAATATTCTGGATCACCACGCTCCTTGTAGCCTTACCAATTTTAATCGCTGTAGCAATTTTTGATGGCTGGTCGGTTTGTATCACCACATCTGCAGTTTCAATCGCAGCATCGCTTCCCATGGCACCCATCGCAATTCCAATATCGCTCATGGCCAAAACAGGGGTATCATTTATACCATCGCCTACAAAAGCAACAACCCTTGCCTGATCTTTTTTAATTTCTTCCAGCCTGGCTACTTTATCTTCGGGCAGCAAATCGCCATAATAAGCGTCGATACCCAATGCTAAGGCAACTTTTTTAACAATAGCGGTCTTATCGCCGCTCAACATCACTACTTGTTTTATTCCATTTTCATGCAATTGTTTAACGGCCTCCGCAGCATCTTCTTTTGCTTCGTCGGCAATTAATACGTAACCTACATACTGTTGATCAACGGCTACCACAACAATGCTCTCCTCAATATTTTTGATTTTAGCCTCAAAACCAATGTTAAATTTTTCGAGCAGTTTAACATTACCGGCTAAAACCTCTTTACCATTTACCCATCCCTTTAACCCCATACCGGCTATCTCTTCGATGTTTTCTGCCGGATGGATTTCCTTTTCACCAGCATGCGCTACAATGGCCTTTGCAATGGGATGTGTTGATTTTGCCTCTACAGCAGTTAACAGATTCAAAAATTCCTGTTCATCTATGCTGCTTTCTACCTGTTGCACACTAAAAACACCCTTGGTTAAGGTACCTGTCTTATCCATCACCACGGTATCGAGTTTGGTAATGAGATCCAGAAAATTAGAACCTTTAAACAGGATTCCATTTGCCGAGGCAGCACCAATTCCGCCAAAATAACCCAATGGAATAGAAATTACCAGTGCGCAGGGGCAGGATATTACCAGGAAAACCAGTGAACGGTATAACCAGGTCTGAAAATGGTAGTCATTACCTAAAACCAAAATCGGAACAGTAACCAGTGCTAATGCCAGAAAGAAAACAATAGGTGTATATATTTTCGCAAACTTGCGGATAAAAAGTTCGGTTTTGGCTTTGCGGGTAGTGGCATTTTGAACCATTTCCAATATACGCGACAGGGCACTATCAGCAAAAGCCTTGGTTACTTTTACTTCAATTACCTTATCCAAATTGAGCATTCCGGCTAAAATAAGCTCGCCTTTAGTCAGGGTACGGGGTTTACTTTCACCCGTCAAAGCTGCAGTATTAAAGCTGCTTTTATCGCTGATCAGTTCGCCGTCTAAAGGGATTTTTTCTCCTGCTTTAACCTGAATGGTTTCGCCGATTTCAACACTTTCCGGGTTAACGGTCTCATATTTCCCATTACGGAGTACATGGGCCACATCGGCACGTACATCAAGCAGGGCTTTGATGTTCCGTTTTGCCCGGTTTACGGCTGCCATCTGAAACAGCTCACCAATGGTATAAAAAAGCATTACCGTTACGCCTTCGGGGTATTGTTCAATTGCAAAAGCGCCAATGGTGGCGACAGACATTAGCGAAAACTCTGTAAAAAAATCTTTTGCCTTAAAGGTTTCCCAAACTTCTTTTAAAACCGGAATGCCTACCGGCAAATACGCTACAATGTACCAATATGGCCTGATGATCTGAAATGCCGGAACGTTAAAAAGATTATCAAAGGCAATCCCGATCAGCAGCATTGCCAAGGTAACAATGGCAGGCAGGTATGTTTTAAAGGATGATGGATCACCACCGTGATCGTGGTCATGATCATCGCCATCCTCGTGCGAATGCCCGTGATCATGATGATGTTTTTGTGCAGAATGCGCTTTACTATTGCAACAGCTATCTTCGTTATCGTGCGAGTGACTCATTATATATCGTATGCTAAAACATGGCTTATCCATTATTTACAAATCCAGCAGATTTTGCATCATCGGGTTTCGGATAAGCATGTTCAAATTTATAGAAAATTAAACAGTTTATCCCGAATCATTCTTAATAGCAATAATTTTTACAAGCGCACAATAAAATTTGTTAAAAAATGTTAATACTGTATAAAAGATTTAAAAATCATGAAATCTATAAAAATTCCATTTTCGGCATCTGAATTGATGAGACGGCTCGGCTTAGCAAAAATCTACTACTGGTTTAACAAGTAATATTCTTAATATATTACTTTAGTATTGATTTGTATTTCATAAATTTCGCAGTACAATACTAACTTATTAAGCGAATGAAATACCAAAATTTGAAAAGATATTTTGCGGCACTGGGTATAGTCGCTGCTGGCTTTTCTGCAAATGCACAAACAAAAAAGTTTATCGATCCTGCAAATATGGATTTATCCGTTAAGCCAGGTGATGATTTCTATACCTACGCGAGTGGTACGTGGGTAAAAAATAATCCTGTTCCTGCCAAAGAAACACGTTGGGGTTCATTTAATGAGCTTCGCGATTTCAATATCAATGCAGTAAAATCTTTGGTTGAAGAAGCCGCTGCAGACAAATCTGCGCCTGCCGGTTCCGTAAAACGCAGGGTAGGCGATTTTTACACGGCTGCAATGGATAGTGCAACCATCGAAAAATTAGGTTATACGCCAATAAAGGCTGATCTGGCCAAAATAAAACTGATTAAAGATATTCCGGGTGTTTTAGATCAGCTGGCTTATATGAGAACCAATGGTTTAGGCGGGGGAATGTTTGGTTTGAGTGTTGGCCAGGACCGCAAAAACGTAAATAAATACATGGTTAACATTGGTCAGGGCGGTACAACCCTACCCGATCGTGATTATTACCTGAAAGATGACGCCCGTAGCATTAAAATCCGCGAGGCATATAATACCTATATGGTTACCTTGTTTACCTTAACGGGAAGTTCTCCTGAAGAAGCCAAACAAAAAGCAGCAACCGTTTACAAAATCGAAAAACAGTTTGCAGAAGCGCAGATGAGCCGTTTAGAAATGCGCGATCCTTACGCTACTTACAACAAACTTACCGTTGCTGAACTAAACAAAAAAACACCGGATATTAACTGGACCACCTATCTACCTAAATTCAAAATCAAAAACCAGGATACGGTTTTGGTTTCTTCGCCTAAATTTATGGCGAGTTTAGACGGCATGCTGAAATCAGTTCCGGTTGAAGATTGGAAAACTTATCTAGAATGGAATGTTTTAAAAGGTTCTGCATCAAATTTAAGCTCTCCTTTTGTTAAGGCAAGTTTTGCCTTTACACAGGCACAAACCGGCCAAAAGGTACAAACTCCACGCTGGCAGCGCATGTCATCATTAACTGATGGCACCATTGGCGAATTACTTGGTCAGCTTTACGTGGCCAAATATTTCAAACCCGAGGCTAAAGAACGCATGAACCAGATGATTGTGAACCTGCGTAAGGCTTTCGAAATCAGGATTAACGGTTTAGAGTGGATGAGTCCTGAAACCAAGCAAAAAGCACTGGCAAAATTACATGCATTTACACCGAAAGTGGGTTATCCTGAAAAATGGAAAAATTATGATGGTTTAGTCATTAATAAAGGCACTTATTTCCAAAACTTACGTAATGCAAGTGTTTGGAGTTATAATGAAATGGTTGATCAGTTGGGCAAACCCGTTGACCGTAAACGTTTTGGCATGACACCTCCAACTGTTAATGCATATTACAGCCCAACCTTGAATGAAATTGTTTTCCCTGCCGGAATTTTACAATTCCCTTTCTTCGACCCAAATGCCGACGATGCCGTTAATTATGGTGGTATTGGTGCCGTAATCGGCCACGAAATGAGCCATGGTTTTGACGATAGCGGAAGCCAGTATGATGCTGCCGGTAACTTAAAAAACTGGTGGACAGCTGAAGACAAAGCCAAATTTGACGCTAAAACCAAAGCTTTGGGCGAGCAGTTTGATGCTTATACCGTACTGGATACCATTCATGTGATCGGAAAATTGACGATGGGCGAAAACATCGGCGATTTAGGCGGTTTAAATGCCGCTTATACTGCTTTCAAAATGACTAAACAAGGTCAGAGCAATGAAAAAATTGATGGTTTTACACCTGATCAGCGTTTCTTCTTAGCCTGGGCACAGGTTTGGAGAGGTAATATTTTACCAGAAAGCGCTGCACAATTGATTAAAACCGATCCACACTCTCCGGGTCCGTACCGTACCATTGGTGCACCTGTAAATATGGATGCATGGTACAAAGCTTTTGATGTTAAGCCTGGCGATAAATTATATAAAAAACCAGAAGACAGAATTAGAATGTGGTAGTTTTGAGGTGGAAGGCCTGAAGGTGAAGGTTTTAAGGCTTTTACACTCGATAGTTTCAAATCAATTATTTATTACCACCCTTATATGACAAGCGTCCCGATCATTTTCGGGACGTTTTTTTTAGGCGTGGCGTAGGATGTTACCATCTGACACCAGCCGAATTATCAATTCAATTCCCGGGCCCTGGTTCGTGTACCCACGAACCAACATTTAAACCAATTAAAAATTAATCTAACTCCTTTCTGCAATTCTTAATTATCATTCTATCTTTGAAAAAAACATTAGTAATCCTGTCAATGAAAAACCCAACCACCTTCCTCCTTATCTTAGGTTTAACTTTATTCTCCTTAACAGGTTTTTCTCAGGAAAATAAATTGATCAGTATTGAGAAATTAATTAATAAAACTGATCCTGCCTGGCCATTGGTAAAGAAATGGATCGACTCTGCCAAAAACAAGGTTGAAGTATTGCCGGTAGATTCGGCTAAGGCAAAAGAGGTCCTGTATCATACACAAACGACCACTTATGCTACATTAGGGTCAGTAATTTATAATACAGGGGGTATTTTGGTTGATAATGGCTGGATCAGGATTTTAGGTTCGGGTAGCGAAAAACTGAACCGTAATGTTGCAGAATGGAACAAAGGAAAAACGCTTGAAGAATACGGCGATAATTTACCTTACCTTTTAATTGCCGATGATGCTGTTGGTGGTTTCTTTGCCATTAATTATGGCGGTTTGGGCAAAGACATCAAAAACGTGTATTATCTTGAACCGAACAGCTTAACCTGGCAACCATTGGGCGCAGGTTATGGCGAATTTCTTATTTTCTGTTTCGACAGCGACCTTTCTAAATTTTACAAAGGCCTGCGCTGGAGTTCATGGGATAAGTTTATCGGTAATTTAGATGGAAATAAAACTTATAGTTTCCGCCCCTATTTGTGGCAGGAAGGTACCGATATTGAAAAATGTACCCGAAAACTGGTTGGCATTGAAGAAATGTACAAATTCAACATCATGAAATCGAAGGAGTTGAAAAATGAACAAGAGGTAAAAAAGGATGAACCCAAACAATAATCCCGATGCCTGATACATTAGCCACCATCGTCCAGATAAAAAAGACCAGGGCATTCATTTTAGAACTTGTAAAAAATTTAAGCACAGAACAATTAAACAAAGTCCCAACGGGTTTTAGTAATAATATCATCTGGAATATTGCGCACCTTACCGCAGCACAGCAAAACCTTTGTTATATAAGATCAGGTTTACCGGTAACCGTTGAAGACAAATATTTCAGTCCATTTTTAAGCGGAACAAAGCCGGTTAAATTTATCGAAAAAGAAGAAATCATTTTAATTTTCGATGTCCTTTTAAATAGTATAGACCGTTTGGCGACAGATTACACCAATGGAATTTTTGTCTCCTTTGATCCGTGGGATAAACGCTATGGCATGAAACTCAATTCAATAGAAGATGCGGTAAACTTTGTTCCTTTTCATGAAGGGATGCACATCGGTTATATTATGGCTTTAAAGAAATTGGTATAACCCGAAAAACTTAAGCATATTTTGCCTGTATCTTTTTAGGGAGTTTAGCTAAAACCATTGCCCTCGATTCGGCCACCCGTCTTTTTAGCTCATGGTCATTTAACACCTCTAAATTTTCTACCTGGATCCACTGTCTTTTGGCCATATGATAAGCCTGCGCAATACCATCACGGGCTGCCAGTTCTTCAAATTCATCGGGGTTACATTTGATCGAAAAGCTGTTACCCTCATCAATAGCAATGATGACATAAATTTTTTCCTCCACCATGAAACACAAATGGTCCCATTTCATACCTTCTGTGGTACCTGGCAAACTCAAACAATATTCTCTGAAAGATTCAATATCCATTTTTAGGGGTTTAGGATCACACAAAGCTAATAACAAAAGGTTAAAGAGAAAAGACCAAAGCTGAAAGACCAAAGGATAAAGCTTAAAAGAAAATGCTAGTTTTGCTGTTGAAATATTTAAGTTCCAGCCCATGAATATCGTAACACTTACTGCCGATGGTTCCAATACACTTTATAACGAAACCATTGGCGAACACTACCATAGTAAACATGGCGCCCTGCAAGAAAGCAAACATGTATTTATTGAGGCTGGTTTGAAATTTACCGCAGCTCATCAAGCTGAAATTTCAGTTTTAGAAGTTGGTTTTGGAACCGGATTAAATTTTATTTTAAGCTTCGAACATTGCGAGGCAAACAATATTAACCTTCACTACACCAGTATAGAAGCTTTTCCGCTTAGCAGCGAATTAATTGAACAAACAGCCTATTCGGCTTATGTTCCTGAAGTAATCTGGTCTGGTTTTATTACCAATTACAATAATGCTTTAAAAGCACCCCAAAAGCTAACGCCGCATTGCACCCTGGAAATCCGGCATACAACCCTAGCCGAATACCAAAACGACCAAAAATTCGACATTATTTATTACGATGCTTTTTCTGTTCAGCACCAACCCGAAATGTGGAGCGATGAGATTATAGCACATGCCTGCAGCTTCTTAAAACCAGGTGGTACTTTTGTAACCTATGCCATTACCGGAAAATTGAAAAGAGCAGTGAAAGCCTGCGGATTTACCATTGAAAAATTACCCGGCGCGCCAGGAAAAAGAGAAATGTTGAGAGCGATCAAGGCAGAAGGTTAGAAATTGAAGAAAGTTTTTTTAGGCAATTTGCAGAAAAACGTAAATAGTAGAAACGGCCTAAGTATTTAAACCTGGGTGCAGCGGCAGCCTCCGTTTTTTCTACGGAGCTACAGCGGAAAACAGGATTAACAATAAGGTGGAATAGTAGATTGCTTTCCGAAAAACACACTCATCTCATTTTAATATAATTCGATCTCTTGCAAAAACAACAGCATCCCAGATTTTGTTAAAATATCATTAACATTCATATCATGGAAAAAAGAACCTTAGGAAAAACCGATTTAGATATAGCACCTATTGTATTTGGGGGAAATGTTTTTGGCTGGACAATCGATGAACGAAAATCATTTGAAATATTAAACCAATTTGTAGAAAACGGATTCAATTTTATTGATACCGCCGATGTATATTCGCGCTGGGTACCCGGAAACAAAGGAGGTGAATCGGAAACAATTATTGGTAATTGGCTAAAAAAACAAAACAAACGCCACGATGTAATTATTGCTACAAAAGTTGGTTCCGATATGGGCCAGGGCAAATCGCTCAAAAAAGATTACATCATCAATGAGGTAGAACACTCTTTATCGAGATTACAAACTGATTATATCGACCTTTATTTTTCGCATTTCGATGATGAAAGCACCCCAGTTGAAGAAACGTTAAGTGCTTATGAAACGCTGATCAAAGCCGGGAAAGTACGCTGGATCGGTGCTTCGAATTTTTCTGCCGATCGCTTAAAAGAGTCGCTCCATTATTCTACCGAACACGGCTTGCCACGTTATGAGGTTTACCAGCCAGGTTATAACCTTTACAACAGAGAAGAATTTGAACAGGAGCACGAAAAAATATGCCTTGACCATGGTTTGGCTGTAGTTACCTATTATTCTTTAGCCAGTGGCTTTTTAACCGGAAAATACCGCAGTGAAGATGATTTAAAGAAAAGTCAGAGAGGCGGAGGCATTAAAAAATTCCTGAACGAGCGCGGTTTCAGGATTTTAGATGCATTGGACCAGGTTGCAGATAAACATCATGTAGCGCCTGCGTCGGTAGCATTGGCCTGGTTGATTGATCATCCTTCTATTACGGCACCAATTGCAAGTGTTACCGATTTAAATCAATTAAAATCGTTCACCGATGCTGCAAACCTGAAATTATTGCCCGAAGACATTTCACTTTTAGACCAGGCAAGTAGAAATTAAAGAATAATCCCTTATATTTAAATGCCCGAATAATCAAACAAATTACTCGGGCATTTTGTATTAAACAGGATTTTTAACTATATGAAAAACAAATTATCATTTCTACCCAAATTGGCTTTGGTCCTCTTCTGTTTAATCAGTTTAACGTACATTGCCATTTTAGGCCAGTCTTTATTGGCTCCCCTGCTTTTCTCTTTTTTAATGGCCATCTTATTACTTCCTGTAGGTAATTTTTTAGAGCGCAGGCTAAAATTTAAAAGGGGTTTGGCTACCCTGGTTTCAGTAATTTTAATGATTGCTGTAATTAGTGGCATTATTTACTTTTTTGGCAATCAACTGAGCGATTTATGGGCAGATTGGCCCTTACTTAAAGAAAAAGCCAATGTGTCTTATCACGAACTCCAGAAATGGATTTCGCATACTTTTGGCATAAACTCTCAAAAACAGCTCGATTATTTAAATGATAGTACAGAAAAAGCTTTGGCTACCAGTGCTGCAATTGTAGCTACCACCTTATCTACGCTATCTTCTACCTTATTGTTTTTAGGTTTCACGCTGCTATTCACTTTCTTTATATTAAACTATCGCAGGGTTTTATTTACTTTTTTAACTTCGGTTTTTAGTGAAGAACACAAAGAAAAAGTTTCTGAGATTGTAAGTCAGATCCAATATATCATTAAGAAATACATCATCGGTTTGTTCCTACAAATGTTGATTGTTACCGTACTAATGATTACCGTACTGAGTTTATTAGGTGTTAAATATGCAGTTCTGCTGGGCCTGGTAGCAGGTATTTTTAACGTAGTGCCTTATTTGGGAATATTCTTTGCCCTGTTAATAAGCTGCCTGATCACTTTCGCTACAGCGGGTGCTGGCAAAGTGCTTTTGGTTTTGATTGCTTTTGTTGGTGTACATGCCATAGACGGAAATATACTGATGCCATTAGTAGTGGGCTCGAAAGTAAAAATAAATGCATTATTTGCTTTTATCGGTATTGTAGTTGGCGAAATGATCTGGGGAATATCGGGCATGTTCTTATGTATTCCTTACCTGGCGATATTAAAAATAATTTTCGATAGAGTAGACAACTTAAAACCCTGGGGTATTTTAATGGGCGAAGAGCATAAGCCCGACAAAAAGAGGCGTGTTTACCGGATCACTAAAAAGATTAAATTAGAAGAAAAAGACTAAGATGGCCGAAAATAGATCACCACATATTTTAAGCACTTCGGCGAACTTACTGGGAATATGCTTTATTGTACTTACTTCCTTAAAAAAGCTTGCACTTACCGACGGCTCCCTGATCGATGAGTTTGCCGTGGCTGCCGTAATGTTTTTTATGACCAGTTGCATCTTATCCTTTATCTCCATGAGAAGGCAACAAACTGCTAGCCAGCGGCTCGAAAAAGCGGCAGATATTATCTTTTTGTCGGGCTTGGTGATATTGTTCATAGCCACTATTTTAATTGCATTTAACCTGATAAAATGATTTAATGAAACCTTTATTTGTATTGCTCTTTGTGTACGTGGCACTATTGGCATTTGGCAGTCATACCACATTTGATAAAGGAAATATTTTTGCAGGCAATATTGCCATGTCTGTTATGTTGCTTTTTACCGCCATCGGACATTTTAAATTTAAAACAAGCATGGCGGCTATGATTCCATTAGTTATCCCTAAAAAAGTAGAAATTGTGCTTTTTACCGGGGTATTGGAAATTTTATTTGCCATAGGTTTAGCCATAGACAGCGCCCGTTATTACACCGGAATTGGGTTAATTATATTCTACCTGGCCATTTTACCCGCCAATATTTATGCAGCAAAAAACCGCATCAATTACGAAAATCTGTACAAACCAGGGCCTGGGCCAAAATATTTATGGTTCAGGGTACCGTTTCAGTTTTTCTTAATCGCCTGGGTTTGGTATTTTAGCATCCGATAATTTAGCTCAATAATAAGACATGCCCAACAACCCGATTCCTGCTACAGCAAATAATCCTGCCGATGCTTTTACCCGCTTAATTACGGTGTTAGACACTTTGCGTTCGCAATGTCCATGGGATAAAAAACAGACCATGCAAACCTTACGCCACTTAACCATAGAAGAAACTTATGAGTTGAGCGATGCCATTTTAGAGGGCGATTTAGATGAAATTAAAAAGGAACTCGGCGATGTAATGATGCACCTGGTTTTTTATTCGAAAATTGCTTCTGAAACCAACGATTTTAACATTACCGATGTTTTAAACGGTGTTTGCGATAAACTGGTAAACCGCCATCCGCATATTTACGGTGATATTGAGGTGCAGAACGAGGAAGATGTAAAACGCAACTGGGAGCAGATTAAACTGAAAGAAGGCAATAAATCGGTGCTGGCAGGTGTACCCTCTTCATTACCGGCTTTGGTAAAAGCTGCGCGCATTCAGGAAAAAGCCCGTGGAGTAGGTTTCGATTGGGAGGATAAAAACCAGGTGTGGGAAAAAGTAGAAGAGGAACTGCAGGAATTTAAAACTGAATTTAATGTTTTGGATCATACCGCAATTGATTTAGAAAAGGCTGAATCAGAATTCGGCGATGTACTTTTTTCACTGATCAATTATGCCCGTTTCATCAATATCAATCCGGAAAATGCCTTAGAAAAAACCAATAAAAAATTTATCAAACGTTTTCAATACCTCGAAACCAAGGCAAAAGAAAACGGAAAAGCTTTGGCAGATATGACACTTGCAGAGATGGATGTATATTGGAACGAAGCAAAGAAATTATAGCTAAAAGGAGTAAAATCGCAAAATTTATATTAAATTTGCGAATGGAATCGCAAAATTTATATTAAATTTGCGAATATGATTTCCAGAGCAATATCCAATTCTATCCAAAAACACCTGAAAGATGAAAAAGCAATCATCCTTTTAGGCCCACGACAAGTTGGAAAGAGTACACTTTTGCAACAGTTATCTTCTAAATTTGCTCAACCAGTAATGTGGTGGAACGGCGATGATGCCGATATCAGAACCATACTTTCCAATACCACCGCTACACTATTGCGTTCTCTTTTGGGAAAATCAAAAACGTTAGTTATTGATGAAGCGCAAAGAATTGATAATATAGGCTTATCGATCAAGTTGATTATCGATCAGCTTAAAGATGTAAAAGTAATTGCTACAGGTTCTTCAGCCTTTGAATTGGCCAATCATATTAATGAGCCACTTACCGGCAGAAAATGGGAATACAATCTCTTTCCGTTTTCGTTCGGAGAAATGATAGAAGAACATGGCTTACTTACCGAAAAAAGATTATTAAACCAACGCCTTGTTTATGGATACTATCCAGAAATTGTTAACAATCCTGGCGAAGAAGAGATACGCCTGAAACAATTATCGGATAGTTATCTGTATAAAGACCTCCTCACCTGGGAGAAAATACAAAAGCCTGATAAAATGGAAAAATTAGTCCAGGCATTGGCTTTTCAGGTTGGAAATGAAATATCATATAACGAATTAGGGCAGTTAGCCGGCCTGGATAACCAAACCACTGAAAAATATATCGATCTGCTTGAAAAAGCGTTTATCGTATTCAGACTAGGATCATTAAGCAGGAATTTAAGAAATGAACTAAAGAAGAGCCGAAAAATATATTTCTACGACAATGGCATCAGAAATGCAGTGATTAATCAATTCAGTCCGGCTATGTTAAGACAAGATATAGGAGCACTCTGGGAAAACTTCGTGATCAGTGAAAGGGTTAAATTTCTCGCTTATAACCAGGTTAACTGTAACCAGTACTTTTGGCGCACACATGCGCAGCAGGAAATAGATTATATCGAAGAAAGAAACGGTTTAATGAATGCTTACGAAATCAAGTGGAATCCCAAAACTAAGGCAAGATTTCCAAAAACATTTTTGGCTGCTTATGATGGTGTAGAAACCAAGGTCATTACACCGGATAACCTCAACGAATTTTTATCCTAAATAAAAATCACCATCTACGTAATACCATTTCCCATCTTCCAGCCTGAAATTTGATTTTTCGTGCAGTACTTCCGTTTGGAACTTTTTATTCAGGTAATAGGCTTTAAACTCTACCTGGTCAAAAGTCGAAAAAACAATTTCGAGCTTTAACCATTTTGTGTTTTTAGCAATGTTCAGATAAGCATTTTTGGAATGGTTTTTTCTTTTACTGCTATGGGTAGTTTCGTAAAGATAATCGGCATCAGCCACTACAAAAGCTGAATAACGCGACCGCATTAGTGCTTCGGCGGTTGGTGCTGTTTTCGCTTTTAAATGATAAGGCTGGCAACAGTGCTGAAAAGCCATTCCGCTTCCGCAGGGACAGTTTATTAAATTCATGATTAAAATTTACTGTACAAAAGTATGATTTAATGTTCCTGCTGCTAAAATTTATGTAAAATTGCACCGAAAACAATGAGATACTTCTTCCACATCGCTTATCAGGGTCAGCATTATAATGGCTGGCAAAAACAACCAGGCGCCATTAGTGTGCAAGATGTTATTGAAAAAGTACTTCAGCAGGTTTTTAAGCAACCAATCCCGGTTATCGGATGCGGAAGAACGGATGCCCATGTACATGCCAGCCAGTTTTTTTTTCATGCTGATATCGAAATGGAATTCGATTTCGATCTGCTTTTCCGTTTAAATAAGGCGCTGCCACAAAACATTGCCGTTTTTGACATCATTAAAATGGAAGGCCTGCCCCATGCCCGGTTCGATGCTGTACAGCGGAAATACGATTATTTTATCCATACCTATAAAGATCCTTTTTTAAGCAACCAAAGTTCTTTTTACCTGGAACCCGCGCTCGATCTGCATAAAATGAAAAGCGCGGTAAATTTATTGCCGAAATACAAAGATTACCGGGCTTTTTGCACACAGCCAAATAAATACGAGCATACCATCTGCAATGTGATGGAAGCCGATTTATTTGTAAACAGCAAAGGCGACCGGATCCGTTTTCATATTGCGAGTAACCGCTTTTTGAGTAAGATGATCCGCATATTGATGGGCAAAATTTTAAAGGTTGGTAAAGGTGAATTAAGTGTCGATGCATTTGAAAGCCTGCTCATTAACCTCCAGACGCCGAAAACCCTGGATCCGGCGCATCCAACGGGGCTTTACCTCTCAAAAGTAACCTACCCCTACCTTAACCTGGAACCAAGAACAGATTTTATCCATAGTATGCAGGGGGTAGAGTGGATTTCAGTTTAACTGTAGCGTTTTGATGCTGAACTCCGTTTAAGGGGTATGAAAGTTAAAATCTACCTCCCTTTATTTGTTTTAGGCTTTTCTTTCGGCTGTAAAAAGCCAACAAATGTTGATGTTTTAACAGAGGGTAACTATACAGGAGTACTGGTAATTACCAATAGTACGAAATCTGTACCGGTAACCCAACCGATTTCAATTTCGTTAAAGGACGGAGAATTCAATATTACACCCAATGCCAATTTAAAACCATTTGGAGGCAAAGGAACTTACACGTTTAAAAACAAGATCGGATATTTTACTGATGACGGTGTTTGGACAGCAGATTTTGATTGGAATATGATTTTAAACGGCGAATACGACATTAGAAGCAGCGGAGTTGATTTAACGCTTAGAAAAAGATTGAGTACAAAGGCAGGTTTTTCTTCTGCTTCTTATGCCACCATTGATTATGAGTATATTTTAAAAAGGAGCAATTAATCCCTCTGCCATGAAAAATTTAATTTCCTTCTTTATAGTATTATCTGTGTTTGCTTTTGGATGTGAGAAGACATCTGAAAGCATAACCACGAATTATGATTTTAAAATCAACACCTCAAAATCAATTGGTACATCTACATTACTATTAAAATCAATCAACGATAGCCGGTGCCCCATTAATGCTGATTGCATTAGCGCCGGAGGCGTACGGGCACATTTCAAATTAACAGCCGATAATATTGACCAGGAAATTACCTTATGCAAAGGAGTTTGTGGCACATTAGAAAGTGCAGCAAAGGTTAAAATTAACGGTATAACTTATTCGATGAAATTAATCGACGTTACCCCCTATCCCCAGCTTCAGAAAGGTGATATTACACAAACGGTGAAGATTGAGTTAACAAGAACTTAAGTTTAGGTTTGCTTGGGCATCGGAAATGATCTGTCCGGTGTCCCAAGTTTTTTCCTTATTTAAACCGGATGGCCTTTAGCGGAGAAACCTTGCTGATTAATAGTGAAGGAACAATCAAAACTGTTAAACACACTACTATTGTAACAATATTAAGCAATAATACATCGATAAAATGAAATTCTATTGGTGCATAAGCTAAAAAATAAGAAGCCTGGTTAAGTTTAAAAATGTGGGTGGTTTGTTGTAAAAAACCAAGTCCCAAACCAAGAATATTCCCAAGTAATAAGCCAATACCAATTAAATAAGCTGCATTGTAAAGGAAAATTTTCATAATGCTCCAGTTACCGGCCCCAAAAGACTTGAGCATACCGATCATATTTGTTTTTTCTAAAATCATGATCAATAAGGCAGTAATCATATTAATTACGGCTACAATGAGCATCAGGATTAAAAGTACTTTTGTATTTACATCAAGAAGGCCCAACCAGGTAAAGATATTAGGAAAATTTTCTTCAATAGAATACGAGCGCAGATTACGCGGAAGCTTTTCATAAATATTATCGGCACTGGGCTTAAGCCTGTTAAAATCCTTAATCCTGATTTCGACACCTCCAATTTCGTTAGCATCCCAATTGTTCAGGCGTTTAATGATGTTCAGGTTGCCCAGCACAAAGCCCTTATCAATATCTTCTACACCAATATCATAAATACCTACAATTTTAAATTTACGTGGCCGTAACTGGTTTTGAACAAAATACATGATAAAATCATCGCCTGTTTTGAGTTTTAAACGATTAGCTGTATAATTCGATATCAGCAGTTCCTGCATGGCTACCGTACTGTCAGAAAAATTGATGATGGTTCCGCTGATCAGGTGCTTTTTAATATAATCCCACCTGTAATTTTTGTCTATTCCTTTAAAATTAATGCCCTCAATTTCGTTATTGGCCGAAAGGATGGCGGGTTTGGTGGCAAAAGGATAATAATATTCAATGTCGGGATCGTTTTTGAGCATTTTTTTTGTTTCTTCATCAAATACAAATGGCGAATGCTCAAATGAATTGTTCAGATCGTAACGGGTAATCTGTATATCGCCTAAATATCCCCTTACTTTATCCCTGATTTCAGTTTTAAAGCCTTTAATAATGGCTATAGAAAGAATCATAACAGCCAGACTCAGCATCACACCTGCTATTGCGATGCGGACGATGAGTTTTGAAAAGGTGCGCTCAGATTTAATGGCTATCCGCCCGGCTATGAAATATTCGAAATTCAATTTAATCAATTTGTAAGTAACAAAAATGCTCAATTCCTTTTTAAAAATGGCATTTTCGAAAATAAATAACCAACTTTAAACTTGAATCGTTAAGTTATAACAGGAAAACAACCCATACCATAATTGCAATAGGCCGTAAATTGTTTTGTTATAATGCAAGGAGGTTAAAATAATACTGAAATGAAAAATTACATCAGCTTTGCTTTAATTAGTTTAGTCGCCTTATCGGCCTGCGGACAGTCCAAACCACCTGAACAGGGGGAGCTCGGGAAAAAAAGTCCTGAAAACAGAAAACTGATGATTAAAACTGCAAAATTACCATCTGCAATTAAAACCGGTGCCGAGCAGACCGAAAAATACCTTCCTTTACTGAAAGGAAAACGTGTGGGTATGGTGGTTAACCCAACATCGGTTATAGGTGGACAAACCTCTGTTGATAGCCTTTTAGCGCGGGGCATTAAAATTCAGAAGATATTTGGCCCTGAACATGGTTTCAGGGGAAATGCAAGTGCAGGTGTTACAGTTAATGACGATGTAGATACCAAAACGGGCATTAAGGCCATTTCACTTTATGGCAAGCATAGTACACCTACAGCCGAAGATTTGGCCGATATTGATATTATGGTTTTTGATATTCAGGATGTTGGTGTCCGTTTTTATACTTACATTAATACCTTACAGCATGTAATGGAAGCCTGTGCGGTAAATAATAAACCGCTGTTGATTTTAGACCGTCCTAACCCGAACGGCTATCTGATTGACGGGCCAATTTTAGATCCTAAATTTAAATCGGGTATTGGTATACAGCCCATTCCAATTGCGCATGGTTTAACCGTTGGCGAATATGCACAGATGCTAAACGGCGAAGGCTGGTTAAAAGATAAGGTAAAATGTAAGATCACCATTATCAAAAATGCGAATTATAGCCACGATATGCCCTACACTTTACCGGTTAAACCTTCTCCAAACCTAAACACACAGCAGGCCATTCTGCTTTACCCCTCAACCTGTTTGTTCGAAGGCACTTATTTAAACCATGGCCGTGGTACCATGTTCCCTTTCACCATAATTGGTGCCCCCTACCTTAAAGGAAAATTCGATTTCAGTTTTACACCAAAAAGTATAAAGGGTATGTCAGAAACGCCATTATTTCAGGATCAGGTGTGTTATGGACTGGATCTGAGAAATTACGATACCTCCAAACTGGTTAAATCAAAACAGGTTAACATCAGCTGGTTAATTGAATTGTACAATGCATCACCACGGAAAGAGGATTTCTTCAACAGCAAATTGAGCAAAGAAATGGGTACAATTGAAAGATTGGTGGGTGTGGCCGATTTCAGGCAGCAGGTAATTGATGGAAAAAGTGAAGCTGAAATTAGGGCTAGCTGGGAACCAGGCCTGAGCAGGTATAAAGCTATGCGTAAGAAATATTTGCTTTACGATTAATTATTAAATAAGAGGGATTGAATGACTAAATGATTGAATGGCCTTTGCAATATTTTCAAACTTAACAGATTGAGGTTTGTTATTATCTATAATTAATAAGCATTGTACCATTCAAAATTCAATCATTTTAGCTATGAGCGGTCCGAAAATTAAAAGCGATAAACCAGGGAGTAACTACCAGCAGGAAGTACCTAAAGGGAGGGAGCCTATTGACCACAAAACAGTAAGAAAAGAAAACGACAGTTTACCCAATAAGCCTGTCAGGACGAATAATCCGGCTAAACAGCGTGAAAACGAAGAGCAACCAGTACACCCGATAAAGAAAGCCCCAAAAGCGTAAATAATTTGTCAGGAGGCAGCAAGTGTATTATCTGAACGATCTTATTTTTAACGCAAAGAAAAACGTGGCGCCCTGTCCGGCGGTACTTTCTACCCAGATTCTGCCACCCTCACTTTTAATAATTTCGGCCGAAATGTAGAGTCCTAAGCCTAAACCGGGATAAGTGTGTTGTAAATTGCCGCCTACGCGGTAAAACTGATCAAACACCAGGTGTTGCATATCCTCAGAAATCCCGATGCCATAATCCTTAACGCTTAAAATAACTTCGTCATTATGGGTAAATGTTGCTACATCTACCTCATCAGCATCGGTTGAGTATTTAATTGCATTAGACAGGAAATTGGTTATTACCTGGCCAATACGCTCTTTATCGGCATAAACAACCGCCCTGCTGGTTAAATCGCAAATAATTCTGTGTTTAGAACTGATGTGCTGCATTTCTCCTGTAATTTCTTCAACCGCCGCATCAAAATCAAATTCTACGGGGTTAAAAGTCATTTTGCCCGATTGAATTTTAGTAACATCCAATAAATCACCGATCAGTCCGGTTAGCCGGTTTAACTGCCCATCCATTTTACGAACCATATTTGCCTTTTTCTCATCACCTTCATTTCTGATCATGCGTTCGAGCACCTGGGCATAAGCTTTAATACTGGTTACCGGTGTTTTTAATTCGTGGCTGGCAATCCCCAAAAATTCGTCTTTCTGCTGTTGTAACTGTACTTGCCTGGTAACATCCATTGCAGCATGAATAATGGCGTATACTTCACCATTCGAATCTTTAAGCGGCTTGTACGTAAAGTTAAACCAACGCTTTTCTTCCTGATCCCCAACCATTAAACGAACTTCTTCCTGATCGGCATGATAGGCAATTCCGGTGCGGTACACTTCTTTTAAAATACCGATCAACGGCTGTAGGTTTAAATCAGGTATAGCCTCCTCAACGGTTTTACCGATCACACTTTTATCCTTACTCCAAAAACGCAGCATTTCATCATTGGCCAGTTTGATGATAATATTTTCAGTTTCATAATAAGCGGTGGCTATGGGTATATCATGGAGTACACTACGAAAACGTTGTTCGCTTTTAGCCGCTTCCATTTTTGAAATAACCTGTAAAGTAATTTCGTTGGCAACCACCATAATACCAGAAACCTGGCCATCCTGGCCAAAAATCGGATCGTAAACAAAGTTGAAATAAAAATCGCCCAAAACCCCATCCCGCTCCAATCTGGCCATGGTTTCGTAACCAAAATGGGCGACTCCACTATCATAAACCTGAAGTAAAAGTTCAGGAAAAGGCTGATCAATAATTTCAGGCAATCCGTCTAAAAGTTTTAACCCGATTACAGCTTTGGTTTTTCCCCAAATCTTTAATAAATCGTCGTTGGCATCTTCTATAATGAAATCTCTGCCCCTCAAAATTCCTATGGCCACAGGCGCATCGTAGATCATTTGCCTGAACAGGGCCTCACTTTGCTCTACTTTAAACTTGGCTTTTACCAGTTCGGTTACGTCGGTGGCATTATTTAAAATGCCCCAAACCTTTCCGTCGGTATCCATTAGCGGTTTATAAATAAAATCGAAATAGAAGGTTTGGAGTACATTATCATTTAAAAGTACGACCTTATCTTCTTTGGCTTCGTAAGCCACGGCAGTATTTCTTACCTGTTTAAGGATATTCAGAAAGGGCTGACCTTTTAACTCTGGCAGGGCCAGCGCCAATTTTTTACCTATTACCGATGCATCTCTTCCCCAGGCTTTAAGCATAGCCTTATTGGCCACCTGAATAACCATATCTTCGCCAATATAGAGTGCAATGGGCATTGGAGACTCTTCTATAAGCGTGTTAAAAATATTGGTTGAATCGTCGAGGTTAATTTGCATAAAAGTTAAAAAAACAAATATAATTGCTTTTTTACTTACTACCCGATTTTAAAAAAGATAATAAAACTTTTTCGTTGTGCTCCAAATTCACTTTTCCTTTAAGCGAATTATTGTTCATCTTCTTCAGGTATTTTTCCAGTTGATTGTTCTCGTAAGCTGTGAGCAAAAGCGGGTAAACGTACGAACTTTTACATACTGCACGGGTATTACCCAATTTTTTGGCAACGCAGTCTAAAACTGCAACAATTGCTTTTTTACTGTTTAAACCGGCATTTTCGTTAGTCTGGCACTGGGCAAACTGCCGCAGGGCTTCGAGCGTGCCTCCCCAGGTCCTGAAATCTTTTGCCGTAAAATCATCGCCCGTAATTTCTTTAATGTAGGCATTTATTTTACCCGAATCGATGCTTTTGTGTTCGTTGCCATTGGTGTAAAACTGAAAAAGTTCCTGCCCCGGTATATCCTTGCATTTCTTGATCAACTTTGCGAGCGACCGGTCATTTAATTCTACTTTTTGCTGAACTCCTTTTTTACCTACAAAATCCATGATAATTTTATTACCGTTTATTTTTACATGCTTATTTCTAAGGGTAGTTAAGCCAAAAGAGCCATATAATTGCTTATAGCTTTCGTTGCCCACACGGATCAGTGTTTTCTGGAGTACATCAACCGAAATGGCCAATACCTTACGTTCGTCAAAATCTTTTCGGCGCAGGTCTTTCTGCAGGTTTTTACGCGCTTTGGGCAGGGCTTTGCCAAATTCAAGCAGGCGGAAATATTTGTCTTCGGAACGGCGGCTGGTCCATTTTGGATGGTATTTATATTGTTTTCTGCCAGCTGCATCAATACCTGTAACCTGCAAATAAGCATTGGGTTTATTGGCAATCCATACGTTTTGCCATGCAGGCGGAATAACCAGGGCTTTGATCCGGTCGAGGTGCTTTTCATCGGTAATTTTATCTCCATTTTTATCTTCGTAATAAAATTTACCAGGCTTGCCTTTTCGGTAAATCCCAGGCATGCCATCGTTTACGTACACCAATCCACTAGCTTTAACAACATCTTTGCCTTGTACCATTTTTTGCCTATAAGTATGGGTTTATTTTTAGTTATTTTGCAAAACTTTAGCGTGGGTATCCACGTTATTTTTAGAAACACAACACTTTCTTTATGAAAATAGTTTTTATGGGTACCCCCGATTTTGCCGTGGCTTCTTTAGATGCGCTGGTGCAAGCCAATTTCGAAATAGTTGCAGTAGTTACTGCTCCCGATAAACCTGCCGGCCGAGGCCAGAAGCTAAATGAAAGTGCAATAAAAAAATATGCGCTGGAAAAAGGGATCCCCGTTTTACAACCGGAAAAATTAAAAAACCCTGAATTTATTGAAGAACTCAGATCTTATCAGGCCGATCTGCAGGTGGTAGTAGCCTTTAGGATGCTGCCAGTAGTGGTTTGGAGCATGCCTGCCAGGGGTACCATTAACTTACATGGTTCGTTATTGCCACAATACCGCGGTGCAGCTCCGATTAATCATGCCATTATAAACGGCGAAAAAGAAAGTGGTGTAACTACCTTTTTCCTTAAAGAGGAAATTGATACAGGCAATATCATTATGAGCGACAGTGTTGCCATTGCTGCTGATGAAACAGCTGGCGATCTGCACGATAAA
This sequence comes from Pedobacter vanadiisoli, assembly GCF_042684385.1. Lineage (NCBI taxonomy): Bacteria > Pseudomonadati > Bacteroidota > Sphingobacteriia > Sphingobacteriales > Sphingobacteriaceae > Pedobacter > Pedobacter vanadiisoli. The sequence continues at coordinate 96,141 of NZ_JBHULL010000011.1, forward strand.
CTGATGGTTGTTGGTGCTAAACTTTTGGTTAAAACCGTTCGTGCTATTGAGGCTGGTGAAGTGAAGGAGCAGCCTCAGCCGCAAAAAGCTGACTTAAAACATGCACCAAAGATCTTTAAAGAAGATTGTAAAATTAACTGGAATAATCAGGCGCAAACCATTTATAATTTAATCCGTGGGTTAAGCCCTTACCCAACCGCTTTTACCCTATTAAAGGATAAGACTTTAAAAGTATTTAAAGCCGAAATAGAAGACAAAACGCCGGACATTACAGCAGGAGATTTTTTAACCGACGGTAAAACTTATTTAAAATTTGCCGCTAAAGATGGTTTCATTAAGCTGTTAGACATTCAATACGAAGGCAAAAAGCGTATGTTGATTGAAGATTTTCTAAGGGGAATGCGGTTGTAGGCTAGTCTGAAGTCATTAGTCTGGAGTCCGAAGTTGAATAAGTTACAATGGATTATATGTCATCCTGAATGTAATGAAGGATCTTTACAATGCAATTTACCAGGTGCTTATCGGCAAGGAATTCATCGTTACATTCGGCGGCAAACGATTCATAGTAAATAATAGCCGGGAACTGACAACAATTAACCGCTTTAGCGTTGTTTTTGGGATAACTGTTCATTGTTAAATAAACCCGACCGGCAGCGTTACCCCGATTAAGAACGGTTTATCTTATGAAGTAATTTTATCGGGATTAAGCAAAGGGCGGGATTACCGCAACCGAAGCACCACTAGCTTTGCTTTCCTAAAAAAAGGAGGCTTAAACTATGGGCCTCTGTTCCGCCACGCTTCCTATCTGAATCTTGGCATTTTGGAATAGCCAATCAAATCAGGCAACTAAATCCCAATGAACTAATAACTAATGGCAAATAAACTAAATAGCATTCAGTTTCTCAATCAAAAACTTCGATACCTCGTTAAAGTAGCGTTTCCTGCCGTAGCCCATTACCCATTGAATACCTTGCGTGGCATTGGTAATGAAAACTTCTTCGGCTTCTTTTAAAATCTCGGGGTTGATCTGTGCTTCGATTAAAGAGATGTTGTTCATTTTACATAACTGCATAATGGCTGTACGCATTACACCTCCAATACAACCCTCAGCGAGTGAAGGGGTATAAATCTGTTTGTTATACACTACAAAAACATTGGCACTGATGCTTTCGCAAAGGAAACCGTGTTGGTTCAGGATCATCGCTTCATCCAGGCGGTTCTGGCTTTTAAAAAGCCCGGCCATTACATAAAGCAGCGCATTGGCTGTTTTAAAATTTGAGAGCTTATTAACGGGTTTGGTCATTTCATCAAAAACATCAATGATTAAACCTTTGCTGTTCAACTCATAGGCAGATGCTTTTAAGGGAATGCCTTCTAAAACATAACCTGCTTTATTGGTTTCGGGCGTGTAAACACCTGCTCCGCCCCTGTAAACCGAAAGGCGAAAGCGGACATTGCCGTTCCATTTATTGCGTTTGGTAAGATCGGCGGTTTTTTGACGCAGAAAATAATCGTCCATCAAAGCATGGCCGTCGATTTTGAGCGCCTTCATACCTGATGTTAACCTATCTGCATGTAAGTCTGCAAATTGCAGTTTATTATTGATCATCCGCATACTTTCGAACAATCCATCGCCAAATTTGAAACTTCTATTGGAAGCAGTTAAAATCGGGGAATCTACCGCCCGAAATTCATCATTAAATAAAAGGTACTCCTGAAGCATATTTTATGATGTAGCGATATAATTTTCCCATTTGGTTAAGCCAGCTTTAAAATCAGGAGGCAATGGCGATTCAAAATACATATACTCTTTATTGGTGGGGTGAATAAAGCCCAAACTTTGCGCATGTAAAGCCTGACGGGGCAACAGCTCGAAACAATTATCTACAAACTGTTTATATTTATTAAACGTGGTTCCTTTTAAAATCTTATCGCCCCCGTACATGGCATCGTTAAAAAGCGGGTGGCCAATGTGTTGCATATGTGCCCTGATCTGGTGCGTACGGCCGGTTTCAAGCTCGCAGCTGATCAAAGTTACATAACCAAGGCGTTTTAGCACTTTATAATGCGTTACCGACCATTTGCCTTTTTCTTCATCATCGTAAATATCCATTACACGGCGGTCTTTGGCACTCCTACCGATGTAACCGGTTACCGTTCCATCGTTTTCAATATCGCCCCAAACCAAAGCAATATACCTGCGGGTAATGCTGTGATCGAAAAACTGACGTGCCAGGTGTGTAATTGATTTTTCATTTTTACTGATCAACAATAAACCAGAGGTATCCTTATCAATGCGGTGAACCAATCCTGGTCTGCCATCATTACCCGGCAACTGGGGCAGCTGCTCGAAATGAAATGCCAAAGCGTTAACCAGCGTACCGGTATAATTATTAAAACCAGGGTGTACCACCATTCCGGCAGGCTTATTTACCACAAGCAAATCGCTGTCTTCGTAAACAATATCCAGTGGGATATCTTCAGGATAAACTTCAGTGTCGCGCGGCGGATGAGGTAAAACAATAGATATTTCATCATAAGGTTTAACCTTATAACTTGCTTTGATCTGCTTTTGGTTTACCAGTACATTTCCTGCATCAATTGCATTTTGAATGCGGTTTCGGGAGGCATTTTCTACACGTACCATCAAAAATTTATCGATACGCAACAGAGACTGCCCCTTATCAACAATTATTTTTAAATGTTCATATAATTCCTGCTCTTCTGATTCCTGCAATTCGGCCACATTTTCCATGCTGCAAAAATAAACTTTTAACTTCAAGAATTTTTTAATGATTAGCGTTTTCGAAAAAACAACCCTATCTTTAATACAATCAAATCATCCTAATTTATTTATATGAAAAAATGTTACGCTTTAAAGGCCTTAGTTGCCTTATTTTTATTGGTAGTGGCTCAAAAAGCAAGTGCTCAACAAGATGTTGGTGGACTATTTGTTGGTGGGCCAGCTGACGCGACCAAGCTGGTTAATGCCTATTTTGATCCTTTATACAAAGGTTTGGGTTTGGGGTTAACCGATGGATGGTCGAACACCGCCAAATCGAAAGGGTTTCTAAAATTTGATGTCCGTATTTCCGCTTCAGCAGCTTTTGTTCCGCAATCGGCCAGAAGCTACGATGTAAATACACTGGGCTTAAGCAATATTAAACCTGCCCCTGGGGCATCATCTATAGGCCCTACTGCCTTTGGCGATGACCACGAAGGTGGTAAAATGCAGATTTATACAAGCAGTGGAATTCCAACCAATAAATTCTTCAACCTGCCACAGGGCGTGGGTTTCCATGTAGTACCTTCTTCGCAAATACAGGCTACTTTGGGCTTACCCAAAAACATCGATGTTACCTTAAGGGCAATGCCAAAGATTAAATTAGGCAGCGATTTGGGAAATTTATCGATGATCGGATTCGGTGCAAAGGTCGAATTATTACCATTGTTTATCGGATCTACCGAAAAGCTAGTGCCTGTAGATATCGCAATTGCCGGGGGATTTACCCAGTACAAATATCATCTGCCTTTGAACATCAATAATACCTCAAACTCTGATCAGCGTATTGATGCCAAATTCAACGGGGTAAATTTTGATGCCATCATTTCTAAGAAAATCGTGTTTTTTACCCCTTTTGCCAGTATTGGTTACCAAACGTCGAACACCAACTTAAAAGCTCTCGGCACTTATAAATTCGAAGATGGCGGAAGCAATGCAACCTATGTTGATCCGATCTCGGTGAAACAAACCGATATTGATGGGATAAGGGGAAGTTTAGGTTTTCAGCTGAAATTTGGCTTTTTTAAATTTTATGGTTCGTACACCCAGGCCAAATACAGTATGGTTAATGCAGGCTTTGGCTTCGGCATAGGTAAATAATAATTTTCGAATATATTGATGCTTAAGAGGTTGTATCATTAATACCGATTGTCATCCTGAGCTTGTCGAAGGACCTGTTTTAAATGCCTTACAAGGTGTTTCGACAAGCTCAACATGACAAATTCAATTGAATTACAATTTATGATACAAACTCTTTTTATTTTTACACGTCGTGTTCGAAGAAATATATAGTCCGGTACAAAAAATAGTGTTTACCCCTTTCAGCAATTTATTTGTTAAAAGGGATGATCTTATTGATCCTTATATTTCTGGCAATAAATGGCGCAAGCTCAAATATATTTTAGCGAAGGCCAAAGCAGATCACAAAACACACCTGGTTACTTTTGGTGGCGCTTATTCCAATCACCTTGTGGCTACTGCTGCCGCGGCATCACGATCGGGATTAAAATCAACAGCTTTTGTACGCGGTGAAGAAGTAAAAAACGAGATGTTACTGCTATGCAGTTTATTTGGGATGAGGCTCATTTTTACCGACCGTGAAAGTTACCGCGATAAACACAGGTTGTTTGAGCAACATTTTGCCAATGATACCTATGCTTATTTTATTGATGAAGGTGGAGCTTCAGAGGAAGCAATAATTGGCTGTGCAGAAATTATAGAAGAATTAACCGAAACATACGATCATATTTTCTGTGCTGCCGGAACCGGTACAACTGCTGCAGGATTGTTAAAAGGAATTCGGCAACAAGGATTAAATACCCAGCTGCATGTTATTCCTGTGTTAAAAGGCGGCTCGTTTATTAAAGATGAAATAGAGCAATACACCCCATTTTCCGATCAGTTGAAACTACATCAGGATTATCATTTCGGCGGTTACGCCAAAACTACCCCCGAACTCGTCGGTTTTATTAAAAACTTTACCGCACAAACCGGCTTACTTTCAGATCCTGTTTATACCGCAAAAATGTTTTATGCCATTATCGATTTACAGAAACAGGGAGTTATCGATAAGGATGAAAAGGTCCTCGCCATTCATACCGGAGGATTAATGGGGCTTTTTGGGATGAAAGATAAATTTTAAATAAAAAGGGGGCATTTCTGCTCCCTTTAAATTATTTAACCTTTAATAATTGCTGAATTCATATAAATATACAAGACTACCCTGTAAGTTTAGATAAAAATCGACCAGTACCTCAAAAAAATAGATGTTTGAGGCTAAATCCATGTATCTGTTTTAAAAAGACCAATTGCTTCAAAAATTTAAAATTTTCTACTAAATTCATAGCTGATCTTCACCTGTGGATTAACTATGATTTTTAACGCGACATGAACAAAAAAACCTTTAAATCACTTTTATTCATCCTGATTATTAATTTTTCGTTTACCCCTGCAAAAGAAATTAAATGGACGGCCATAGGCGATTCCATTACCTACCTTAACAATCATTTAAATGAAACGCGTAACCGCGTAAAAAAAGGCTATCTCGACCGGGTTAAAGACCGTTTGCCTAACATCAGCTATATTAACCAGGGCCATAATGGCTGGACAACGGTTGGCATTGCGAAAGAGATCAACAAGCTGGGCATTGTTCAATCAGACCTATATTCGGTTTTTCTGGGCACAAACGATTGGTGGGCCGGCATTCCGGTAGGTTCATTAAACGATTATATTAACAACACCGGAACAGGCACTACCTGTGGTGCTTATCGCGTCATTATCGATAAAATCAGGAGTTTAAACCCGAATGCTAAAATTGTAGTGATTACACCTATACAGCGCAATGATTTTGTATATATAGCCGATGCCAACAATAATGCGTTTGGGTCTTATAAGGCAAAAAACGGGCAGACTTTAGAAATGTTTGCCAATGCCATTATCGAAATAGCCAAACATGAAAATTTCCCTGTGGTTGACTTGTATCATAACCGAAGACTCAAACTTGAAAAAGCAGTTAAATTTAAAAGACTGAAAAACCCTTCAACAGGAGCATACCAAAACTATAAATATCCGGAATCTGCTTCCATTCCCTATAATCCAAAAAAAGATGATTATCCTTATCCCTCAGATGCAGTGAAAATGACTTATGATGGTTTGCATCCTTCTGATCAGGGCAATAAGGTAATTGCAGAAAACCTGGTAAGGCTTTTTAAGAAAAATTATCCTGTTTTGTAAGCACCAAGCAACATATTGTAAACCAGGTTAATACCACTGATCATGAATAAATAAGGTCCCTCATCGCTGAAGGACCTCCTAATAAGATTTTCTGAATCGTTCTCTGTTGATTTAATCCTTATTACAAAGGTATCGTCTCCTTTTATGGTCTACGTTCATTAAAAACCTGAAATTCGGCAATTGATGGGGTTTCTTTGGCATGTGTAATACGGATGCGAACTTTACTGGCCCAAACGCGATCGAAGCGATGAATTTTAATGCGGTCTTCATTTTTCCCATCAAAAACTTTTTTCCATTCCACACCATTCCAATATTCAAGTGCATAGGTGTCGATGTTTTCTTTTTGTTCTGCTACAACAATCATATTAATAGCTTTTTCATTCTTAAAATCAACTTCATACCAGGGATTTGTTACGGCGCTGTTCGATTCCCAGGATGTCCTGTAGCTATCATCATTTGCAAAATCCATAATGTTCATATCGTTGCTCCAGCTCGAATTGCTTGCCTGGTTTTTGGCTAGGTTACTGGAAATAATCGGCAAACCCAATGGTGGGAGTGCTTTGGTTGGCCCTTCGTTCTTCCATAATTGGCCCACTTCTTTTAAGGCAGCCAGTGCATTATCATCAATTAAACCATCTCTGTTTGGTGCTACATTTAGAATGAAATTACAGCTTGCAGCATTTAAAGGTTTAATTAAGCCATCTACAATTTCGTGAGGCTTTCTTACCGGAACGGTTGGAAAATCGGTTTTCCAAAACCAAGAGGTGTTAATGGGCAAACAGGCTAACGTTGGCATTACTTTACTTTCTTTGGGCATTCGTTGGCCCGCACCCATTTCGTAAGTTTTAATATCAGTATAATAAAGCCCTTCTGACGGGTATTTTGCACCGTTTAAATCCATTACCAAACAATCGGGCTGCAACGTTTTAATTAAGGTGTAAATATCTTCGAAAGGCACATCATCATAAGAGATTCTCGACCATGGTGCATCCCAACCATCAATAATTAAGGCTTCAATTTTGCCATATTTGGTTAACAGCTCAGTTAATTGCTGCTTAATCATATCGATATGTTTCGGCGTAATCTGGTTGGGTCTCAATTTATGATGTGTATCTAAAATAGAATAGTAAAGCATTACTTTTAATCCATTTGCCCGGAAAGCATCGGTAAATTGCTTTACCACATCTTTTCCGTAAGGACTATTCATCACATTATAATCGGTGCTTTTGGTATCCCATATACAAAATCCGCTGTGGTGTTTAGTGGTTAAACAGCCGTAGCTCATGTTGGCCGATTTTGCCGCTTTAGCCCATTGGTTTGCATCGAGCTTTTTGGGGTTAAACAATTTCGGAGAAGCTTCGGGATCAGGCCAATCTGCATTTGCGTAAGTTGGGATGTTATAATGGATAAACATGCCAAAGCGCAGATCAACGAATTGCTGTTGAAGTGCATTTAGTTTCTTTGATGCGTCAGCATTCATGCTTTGTGCAAAAGCTCCGAATGAAAACAACATAAAAACAATTACTAAAACGTTTTTCTGAATGGTTACGAGTTTCATTTTGTACGTAATATAGTTTTAAGAATTTGAAAGGTTTTCGGTAAAGTTAATCTTCTTTGACGATATGGCACAGCATATGCTGATCAAAATACCTGATCATTTTAACTTTCCCAACTCGGTTTAATAATTATTCCTGATTAATCGTTTTCACGTACTTTGTTCCAGATATCTCCGTAAAGTTCTTCGTGGCGTCTGAATTGCAAATGCACATATGGACAGAGTGGAATTACCTTTAGTTTATGGGTGCGCACATAATCTACCATTGCATCAAGTAATAGTTTTGCATAACCTTTACCTTCTTTTTCAGGATCAATTTCGGTATGATAAACGGTTAGATTTTCTCCCTGAATATCAAAAACCATTTCTCCGTATTTTTCACCTTCATCATAAAGTTCGAATGCGCTAGGTCCTTCCTTTTGGATATTTAACTTAACTTCTGCCATAATACTTAACCCAATATAATCTTAAAATATGTATCAACTGATTTTAACATTTAATGCCTGCTAAATCGATTAAAGGTAACTAATATCTGCAGATTTTTTTGCATCAATCATCATATTTTAAAGTTTTATGCCCTATTGTTCTTTAACATTTTATTCTTCCTGCCCCAGGCACTTAACTGGCAAAAAATGGGAAGAAATTCCAGTGCTATGGGAGTTAGCTCATATTCTACCCTCGGCGGTACCTCTGCATAAACGGTTCTTTTAACCAGTTCATCCTGCTCTAATGCACGCAATTGTAAGGTCAGCATCCTTTCTGATATATAGGGGAATTCTTTTTTCAGTTCGCTGAACCTCAATTTTCGGGTTCCAAGTTTATCCAATATGACAATTTTCCATCTCCCTCCTATTTTATTGGCCGCATAAGTCAGATCGCAATCGATTATAAATTTTTCGTTGAGGGTATAAGTCGAATTTTCTTTTCGTGCCGTCATTACTTACAAATTTGTTTGTACCATACAAGTGGTAGTGCATGCTATAAAAATACATGGTGCGGGTTATTATTGCAAGGTCATTTTAATTACAAGAAAATATGGACTTATATTTAACCGGAAAAACAGCATTAATAACCGGAGCCTCTAAAGGAATTGGTAGAGCAATAGCAAAAGAACTGGCAAAAGAAGGTGTAAAAGTTTTGATCACCGGCCGCAACCAACAAGCATTAGATAGCCTGCTCAGTGAAATCGTTGAAGAAGGAAGCCCTACGCCTGTTGTTTTTGTACAGGATTTACTAACACCTGATGCGCCACAAAAAATTGCCACCGCAGCTTTAGCGGCACTTGGTCATATCGACATCCTCATTAACAATGCGGGGCAAAGTCAGCCAGTAGAGGCAACAGGGCCGGAAGAACCCTGGACCAGATCTATGGCCTTAGATTTTGAGCGCCCCAGGCTACTCACGCAAGCGTTGTTACCACATTTTATAAGCCGGAAGCAGGGTGTGATACTCAATTTGACCAGTACATACGAGTTACGCTCGCTCAATGTTTCGGCTGTTGCCAAGGCCGCTGTGGCCATGTGGTCTAAACAGCTTGCCGGTGAGTTGGGTAAATATGGAATCAGGGTAAACTGCTTGCAACCCGGACTTATCGATACCGAAAACATCCGCCCCTATTTTCCTGGCGATGAGCGTCGGAAATATGCAGAAAGCGAAATACCTTTGCAAGATTTTGGCGAGGTACAGGATATGGCCAATATGGCTGTCTTCCTGGTTTCACCACGTGCCAAATATGTAACAGGAACGGTTTCGGTGGTAGATGGCGGAGCAAGACGCTCAGCATTCTGATACTTAAAACAGGCAGAAAAAATTAATCGGTCAACATATCGAATGATGGAGGAGAGATTAAGGTCAAAAATGTTATAAATCACTCCTCCTTTCTTTGCCGTTTATTTACTGAAGAAAAAAATAAACTTAAAAAAAGACATTTAGAAGAATTATGGTTGGCATGAAAAACTTAAAATATGGCCATCATCGCAAAAATAAAAAGAGTTTACCCCCTCATTTTTATTAGATTACCCCTCACTACAAGCACTTTTTTAGTGCTTAATTTGTTTTAACCGAGTATAAAATATGATAGATCCTGATTATCCTTTATTCACCATAAGGATAGTTGATGGTTATAAGCATAAAATGCGATAACCAGTTCTCCGAGATAAAAAACCGTTTAACCGATCATGAAAACTAAATTATGCTGCAAAACGCCAAATCACCCTCGCAATTAGAAATTCTTCTCCAATTGAAGATCAACAGAATATCAGGCTTTGCCAAGAGCCATATTCTATTTAACCATTCAATCAAGTTTAGCGATCTGATTACAGCCCGCTAAACGCCAAATTGTTACTTCAGTCTCTTCATAACAAAACTTCAGAAACTGCCTAACCACCGGAACAGGCTTATCGGCCTTATATCGCTGTAAACCTGATCTTTAAAACAATTTAAAACCACTTTAACAAATACATGTCAAACTAAAAAAGAGTGGCCCGTATAAACGGGTAGCATATGTCCTCTTTAAATAACCAAACGAACATTTACATATGCGTGTTCATTCATCTTAACCTAATCTTTATGAAAACAAAATCCTTTACTTCAGGCCTGATCAGCATCTTTATGCTCGGACTGATTTTACTTGCCGGCAGCTGCAGAAAAAGCGACCTCCCGGATCCAGACCCAACCAAAGACCTTTCCATAAAGGGAAAACTGAGTGCGATACCTCCAAACGAAACTCCTTTATCTGTAGGAAACGGTACTTTCTACATCGTGAACCGCAAAAGCGGGAAAATTCTTGATGTTGGCGGATTTCAGACTGCAGATGGTTCAAATGTTTCCCAATATGCCAGCAATGGTGGAACCAATCAGAGATGGAACTTAACGCTGCTTTCTGGTGGCTACTATTCGATTATTGGTGTACATAGCTCCAAAGCGCTTCAGGTAGACCAGGCAGGTACAGCCGATGGAGCTAACGTAAATATATCCACCTACAGTGGAGCAACCAATCAGCAGTGGCAATTTACCTCACTTGGCAACGGTTATTATCGTATTGTAAACAGAAACAGCGGTAAAGACCTTAATGTAGCCAACCAATCAATTGATAATGGCGCCAATGTTGAACAATGGAGTTACTCGGGTACAGAAAGCCAGCAATGGTCTTTACTAACCGTTAACGCCAATGGTCAATTGGGCTGGGTACTTAATAGCACAGGCGTACCTGCAGATGTGGTTACACGCATTACCAATGCCATGAATGATGCCTGTGCGAGGTATAACGCAGGAGCTAACTGGCCATCGCGCACGCTCACAGTAGAATACAATACCGGTGTACCTACAGCTGATGGCAGCACAAATGGCAATATCCGTTTTGGTGCTAATACCAGTTACCAGAATGTACGTACGGCAATGCACGAAATTGCGCATACCTATGGAGTTGGCATAAGCGGTGGATGGTCATCAAATACCTCTACAGGCGACTTTTTGGGAGCCAATACCGCTGCACTCATTAAAATTTTTGATGGTCAAAGTGCGGCAATACATACAGGGGGCGGTCATTTTTGGCCTTATGGCTTAAACTATGATAATGAATGGAGCGAAGCAAATGCCTTCAGACATGTAAAATTAGTTTTTGCTATGCGATCAGACGGGATGTAAAGCAGCAACAGATACTATTTGATAAGGCTTTCCCGGTATTTGATTTTAAATATCGGGAAGGTTTTTTGAACAGTTAACGCCACTAATACAGATGCCTTAGAATAAGGTTCTTTTAAACAGTTTGTTCGAAACCGACAAAAAGCCACATTTAAAATATGTTTAGATGTGGCTTTTTTAACTGAATTTTTGATTTGAAAAATTAATTTGAATGATTTGCGGCTTTGCTTTCGATCCTAAGACTTTCACGGTGTATCGCATTCATGAGCTCGGTAACAAATTCCTCAGATAAACCCTGCTGCATTCCACCCTTAACAGCATTATTCAATACCTCCTGAAAGCGAGCGGTTTGTAACGCAGGTATTTTATTCTTGGCCTTGTATTCTCCGATCTCCTTAACGAGTTTTTCTCTAAGTGCTATCGTTTCAATAATTTTACTATCCAGGGAGTCAATCATCTTTCTGTTGATCTCTAAGACCGTAAGAGGCTTAGCAGCTACTGCTTGTGCTCCAGCTGAGCCACATGCAGCAACGGTCATGATCAGCATTAAAATAGTATTTTTTTTCATAGCTAAAAGGGTTTCAATTTATAAAAACGGACATGTTTGAGCATTATTGCTGGTAATGAAATTGGCATAGTACAGCTGTGAGTGTTTTTATCGCTACAAAAAATGAATAATCACTTTTGCTGAAAAATCAGAATTTGAACTGCCTACCAAACCACCAGGGATAACAGGCATAGTTTAACTTTTAATCAAGCTGATGCCCCCAACAATATTTCTTTTTCTAAAACCTGCAGGCGTCATTCCTTTTTCTTTTTTAAATTGCCGGCTTAAATGGCTCGTATCCGAAAACCCCAGCTCATCTGCTATTTGTTCAATGGTATGTTCGCTATGAATTAATCGTTGCTCAATCAAATTCATTTTGTATTGCATAATATAACAATGCAGGCTGTCGCCGGTGATTTTCTTAAAATATTCGCCGATGTAGCTTGCAGACAGGTGAAACTGCTCTGCCAGGTGTTTTATTTTTAGTTTTTGCGGGCAGTGAATGTGTTGATGAATATGCACCAGCATTTTGTTAATTAGTGGTTCTTCAAACTTTATATGGCTGGTTATGGACGGTTCGGGAAGTACATTTCGCGATAAAATATTTAAAATGAGTGTAACGAAATGTTGCAGGTTTTCTTCGTAATAAGAAGGCTTCTTATGGTATTCTTCAGTCATGTTTTTAATTAACATAGAAACCATATCACAATCTTCGTCATCTCTGATCAACAATGCCTTAAAACGGTTATGATGTGTAAAAATATTTTCAAGCTGTTTCAGCCATTTTACAATTTGCTCTTTTTCCTGTTTGTTTTTATATTTTTCAAGGAAAACTTCCGAAAAGCGGATCGAACAAAACCGTGTTGGGGTACGACTTTCAAAACCCCTGCAATCTAAAGGCGTGAATAAAAAGATACTACCCTTATGGTACGAAAATTTGTTTTCATTGACAATGCGCGTGCCTTCGCCTTCGATGATTTGGACGATTTCAAAGAATTGATAAACTAGCGGGCGCTCTTGCCAATGCTCCATATCCGAAACGTGCAATTCAAAAGGTCGGTATAAATACTTGCTTTTCATTAACCTCCAAATATACAAAGAAAACCAACTTTTATTCCTGTTGAGAAGGTGTACCTGGATTTAGATTTGTAATAAAAAATAATGAAACAGAAAAAATTATTAACCCCATTTCTTCATCAATCGCTCTCGCTCCGCAACAGAATAATAATGGCACCGATGAACAGGCGGAGGGCAAGTCTTGACGGTATACCCGGAGAATCCATGATCACCTATTATGCACAGAGGGCTAGTGCCGGCTTATTGATTACAGATAATACCCTGGTTGCATCCAACGGAGGCGAAGTATTAAATACGCCTGCTATTTACAATGACAAGCAGATACAAGCCTGGAAAAAAATTACTGATGCCGTTCATGCCAAAGGTGGAAAAATTTTTGTGCAGTTGGTTCACGGCGGGCGCGTAGGCCATCCATCTATTCAAAATGAAGAATCTTTGATTGCTCCTTCGGCAATAGGCGTGAAAGAGACTATCCATCTGCCAGATGGCACATACCAACCCATGGCCATACCGATTGCCATTAAAACAACTGAAATACCTGATTGGGTTAACATTTTTAAACAAGCTGCAATAAATGCCATAAATGCGGGTTTCGATGGAGTAGAGATACATGGCGCACATGGCTTTCTGATCGACCAGTTTATTAATCCGCATAGCAACCTCAGGACAGACCAGTACGGCGGAAGTATTGAAAACAGAAGCAGATTTTTATTGGAGGTTGTCCATGGCGTTGCTCATGCAATTGGTAAAGATAAAACTGGGGTCAGGCTTTCACCATTTCGTGCCTTGTATGATTTGAAGCCATATCCCGAAGAACTTGCAACACACCAATATATTCTGGACGAATTGCAGAAAATAAATATTCTTTATGTTCATTTTTCCAGCGAAGTCATTAATGGAGCACAATCCATTCCCTTGGATTTTTTGCAGGATGCCCGCAGGCGGTTCAAAAACCTGATTATAATGGCAGGTGGTTTCACAGTAAAAACCGCTGAAGAAATATTACAAACTGAACTTGTGGATTTGGTAGCTTTCGGCAGGTTATTTATTTCAAATCCTGATCTGGCAGAACGGATATATCATGGCCTACCATTAGCAAGTTGGGATGAATCTACTTTTTATCATGGTGGAGACCAGGGTTATATAGATTATATTAAATTACTTTAAAGCGCAACACCTGGTTAATCAGGTTGGTTACTCCATAAATACCTCTTAGAAATAAAAAAAGCAGTGCACGATGAACGGAAGAAGAAGTCGTTTTATGATCCACCCTGGAATAGGCAATGGAAATAGGCAACAAAGCCGTTGGGTAGTGAGTGGAAAAGGGGGCTTTCAGCAGGCTCATCGGATTTAATTAAGACGTTTTAAAAAGAAATTCAAGCAAAAAAGTTTTCCACATCTGTGAAGTCCGAAACCCGATTTTGTCCATAATCATACTTTAAACAGTTTAAACCTATTTTTTGTTGCAGGAGTACAAAAAGTGCTTAAATTTTGATTTTAGGCACATTTAACTAAATTTGAAATATACCAAATCCAGTTTTATGTACCAATTAACAGTACCTGCAGATCGCGTTAACGAATCATTAAGGAAACACATTTTGGCCGACGGTTTCGACCTTACCTACGATATGGAAAAAAGTAATGGTGCCTATATCTACGATTCCAAATATAACCGGAACCTACTTGATTTTTTCACCTGTTTTGCTTCCGTTCCTTTAGGCTATAATCATCCTAAAATGATCAATGATGAAGCCTTTAAAAAAAATCTTTTCCTGGCTGCTTTGGCTAATCCTTCCAATTCCGATGTTTATACCCAACAATACGCACAGTTTGTAGAAACATTTTCTAGGGTTGGTATCCCCTCTTACCTGCCGCATGCCTTTTTTATCGCCGGAGGCGCCTTAGCAGTTGAAAATGCTATTAAAGTAGCCATGGACTGGAAAGTTCAAAAAAACTTTGCCAAAGGTTATACCTCCGAAAAAGGTTATAAGGTTTTACACTTCGAGCGGGCTTTTCATGGCAGAACCGGTTATACTTTAAGCTTAACCAATACCCTACCCGATAAAACAAAATGGTTTGCCAAGTTCGATTGGCCAAGGGTGCCGGTTCCGGAGGTTAAATTCCCACTTTCAGGAGATAATTTAAGTCGGGCCATTGCAACCGAAGAAGCTTCGCTGGCACAGATTAAAAAAGCTTTTACAGAAAATAAAGATGATATCTGCGCCATAATTGTAGAACCCATCCAATCAGAAGGTGGAGATAACCACCTGCGCGAAGAGTTTTTGATCCAACTTAAGGCTTTAGCAGATGAAAATGAAGCTTTTTTAATTTACGATGAAGTACAAACAGGCGTGGGTTTAACCGGCAAATTCTGGTGCCACCAGCATTTTAGTGAAAAAGCCCGACCAGATATCATTGCTTTTGGTAAAAAAATGCAGGTATGCGGCATCCTGGTTGGAAACAAAGTAGATGAAATCGAAACCAATGTATTTAAAGTGCCGAGCCGGATCAACTCTACCTGGGGTGGTAACCTGGTTGATATGATACGCTCTACGCAGATTTTACAGATTGTAGAAGAAGATCGGCTTTGCGACAACGCAACCAAAGTTGGAGCCTATTTAAAAGATAATTTAGAAAACCTGTCACACCGGTTCGATAAAATGAGTAATGTACGCGGCAGAGGCTTGTTATGTTCATTCGATTTTCCCAATAAAGATATGCGTAATGCCTTTATCAGTAAAGGGCTGGAAAACAATGTGATGTTTTTAGGCTGTGGCGAAAAAACGATACGCTTCCGTCCGGCGCTTTGCATCGAACAAAAACATATTGACGAAGGCTTGACGGTTATGGAAAAAATATTGCCTTTATTGTAGGCATGAGCAGAAAATCTTTTATTTATACCATTACGGCAATTGTTTTAATTCTGGTTTTCTTTATGGTTAAAGATACTTTTAACCAACCTGGCGTTGAAGATATGAAGGCTGGTTTTAAAGAAATTATCAAATACAGGAATGCCAATAACACCGGGCCGGTGCAGCGGATTTATGTGGTAACGGTTAAAGATTCGGTGTGGAAAGAAATGGAAGATTATGGCAATTTAATGCCCCATACCAAATATGGCAATACCAAGGTATATTTCTTTATGCAAAATGCAAATGTTCCGCAAAACCTACAGCCGGGTGAAGTAAATTTTGATCCGGTTTTTAACAAAGATTGTATCGCCTTATACGAAAAAAGCGCCATGAGCCAGGTGGCATTTAATAAACATCCGTATTAACGGAGGATAAAATAGGAAGGCATCCGTTATGATCGGAGTTTGCTTGCAATGCCCTTGGATGTTTTGTTATGCTGAGGCACGAAACACCTGTAACCTATGAAAAAGATGCTTTGCACCTCACAGCATAACAGGAATAAAAAAAAGAAAATGGCAGGACTGCAGCTTCCTATAAAATACTGACATTCGTTTCCTAACCCTAAAAATTCTTATTAAACGCGGGAGTCTTCGACTACGCTCAGACTGACAAGTAACTCTAGCACCGGTCTGTATCCGCACAGAAAGAAAAAGTAATGATCAAACTACTTAAGCCTTTAGCTATGCTCAGGTTACTGATTACCCAGCTCAAAACTAACGAAGTTTCCCGAATTGCACCTACCCGTTCAAGCTTTATGAGTTCCCCTTAAACAAAAGCAGAAAAACCCGTTATGGCCCTGCCTACAATAAGTGTGTTAATTTCTTTTGTTCCTTCGTACGAATAAATTGCCTCTGCATCGGCCACAAAACGGGCCACGTTGTACTCCAGCAAAATACCATTCCCACCCATTACTTCACGCGCCTTGCTCACTACATCACGGGTACGTAGCGAACAGAATACCTTGGCCAACGAAGCATGTTCATCTTTCAACAGTCCCTGATCCTGCAATTGCGACAATCTAAAGCATAGTGTTTGCATAGCCGTTAAATTCGACAACATTTCAACCAAATGGTTTTGGATCAACTGAAAGGAAGCAATGGGTTTACCAAACTGTTTTCTGTTTCGTGTATAGTCTAACGCATTTTCATATGCTCCGCGGGCACAACCTACTGCTTGCCAGGCTACCCCGGCCCTCGTCATCTGCAACACTTTGGCGGTATCTTTAAATGAATTTGCATTTTGTAACCGATCGGCTTCATCAACCTCACAATTGGTTAAAGTAATAATCCCGTTCTGCACGATCCGCAAAGCCATTTTATCCTGCATTTTTTCTACCGCAAAACCCGGATTATCTTTTTTCACAATAAAACCTTTAACATCGCCGCTATCTTCGTCACGCGCCCAAATAATTAATATATCTGCAAAAGTGGCGTTACCGATCCATTTTTTCTGACCGTTTAATACCCACTTACCATTTATTTTTTTGCAGGTAGTAGTTAGCCCTCCGGCAGCAGCCGAGCCTACTTCAGGCTCAGTTAAACCAAATGCACCAATAATTTTAAATTGCTGCATCAGCGGTAACCACTGTTGTTTTTGTTCTTCTGATCCGCATAAATAGATCGATCCCATGGCTAAACCACTCTGCACACCAAAAAAAGTAGAAATGGAAGTGTCAATCCTGGCCATTTCCATCGCTAAAATACCTTCCATTAAATTTGATTTTCCGGGGCAACCATATCCTTTGTAGGTTAAGCCACAAATGTTGAGTTCGGCAAGTTTTGGGATAATTTCGAAAGGAAATTCAGCCTTGTTCCAATAGTGGTTTACAATAGGTTTCACTTCTTTTTCTAAAAAAGCACGTACTTTTAACTGAAGTTCGCGGTCTTCATCTTTAAGTGCTTCATCACCCAAATGGTAAAAATCGCCTTCTATTGGGGGTAGCTCTTTCTTTTTATGCGATCCGCCCATCATTTTCATCATCCCCTGGATCTGTTTATCATCCAGGTTTGAGATGGTTTCGACCATTTTAGGTAAGTCGACTTTTTTCGATAAAGCTTCCAGCTTATTGAAATCGATATGTTTAAAAAGATTGTAAGCGTTTTTGAGAGATGAAAATATATTCGCCATTATTATTCGTTTTGAGCATAACAATTAAACGGCGGTTTTGTTGGCTGCGAACTATGTCATTTCTGAGCGTAGTGAAGCATCCACAACCTATCGAACGTATAACGGAAATACCGGAACGCTCTAAAAATTATTTTATGACAGGCTTACTTTTTTCTACTCAAAGATTCTTCGCTGCGCTCAGAATGACCGTTTTTTCCTACCTCAAATCAAATAGATTGTCAACCCCCAGCAGCTTCCTCGAAGTAAAACCTTCGCCAAATGTTGCACTAATGCTCTTACCAAATTCTCTTGCACGGCCAATCATACTTTCGAAAAATTCGGGCGAAGAAATATAGGTCTGTAATCCTTCTACATCGGGATTGTAAAACTGTGTTTTAAACGCTTTAATGGATTCGATTTTTTTATCCATATGTTCAGTGATATCCACAATAATATCGGGTTTTAAGTACCGGTCCTGGATATATTGCAGCAATAACCTCGGGCGGTGTGCTTCCTGTTTAATGCCCTCAACCAATGTTTCGATTTTTGGCAGACCGGATAAAAATACCGAATCGTAAACCAGGTCACCTGCCCTGCCGTGGTCAGGATGGCGGTCTTCCAGGGCGTTACTTAAAATAATTTCTGGCTGATATTTCCTGATCACTTTAATTACTTCCAAACGGTGAAATTCATCATTCTGGAAAAAACCATCGCGCATCCCCAAATTTTCGCGGGCATGCAGGCCCAAAATTCTTGCAGAATCTGCAGCCTCCTCATCCCTGGTTTCTGCAGTGCCGCGTGTACCCAGTTCGCCACGGGTTAAATCTACAATTCCAACTTTTTTACCGAGGGCAATATGTTTTAAAATGGTACCTGAACAGCAAAGCTCGGCATCATCAGGATGCACGGCTATGACTAAAATATCTAATTTCATTGTGTAATTATTGGGCATTTTGATTCAGCAATTGCTGAATTTTCTTTTTGATTTTTGAACTCAATGGTTTGGTGAAGGGCAAAAAATAATCTACCAGTTCGCCATTTTTGTTCACCAGGTATTTATGAAAGTTCCAACGGGGTTTGGAACTCAATTTTGAGTTTTGTTTCTTATCGCTCAGAAACTGATATAACGGATGGGCCTGTGGTCCCCGTACCATGATCTTATCAAAAACAGGAAATTTTACTCCATGGTTGATCTCGCAAAACGATGCAATATCAGAGCCATTTAAAGGTTCCTGCTTGCCGAAATCGTTGGTTGGAAAACCCAGGATTTCAAAATCTGGGCTGTCGATTTCGTCTTTAAGTTGCTGTAATTCTTTTAACTGTGGCGTAAAACCGCATTCTGATGCAGTATTTACAATCAATACCACCTTATTACGGTAAACTGATAAGGGCTGTTCTTCGCCGTTTATTTTTTTAACCTTAAACGGATAAATATTCGGAATGCTTTCGTGCATTATGATGTTTATTGATAAAATCCTGAGGTACGGATAATCGATTCTATATCCCTATCTTCTGTCGGATCGTAAGTACTTTTTAAATTATGGCCTACCACACGGGCAACAATCTGGTAAGAGAATGCTGCAAAACCACCTTTGGTTTGCTTAATGATATCGTAAGTTGTTCTGCCCACCTCACGGTCGATCAGTTTGGTTAAAATCTGCCCCTGCGTAATGGTTAATTCCTTTATTTCGCGGTTAAACATGTCTTTAATTTCTTTATCGCACTGTTTAACCAGTTGTCTCTGTTCTTTTTTTTCAGGTGTACGCGCAATATCCTGTTCAAGCTGCTCATATCGGCGTTTCGCAAACAGTGCATATGGCATCACTTTTAATACGTTATACCTTAACCGGTTATAAGCCGCCTGTTCTGCCTGCGATTTCCAGATCCTTGCTGCATAAATGGTTACATCGTTAAGCTGCATCCATGGGATCATAACACCGTTATCGTTTGTTGAGGCCACCCTGATTGTATCGCTTTTACCCAATTTTGGGAATATTGGGGCAACAGGATCCTGTGCCCGTAACGAAATGCTACAAATCATTACAATACAAAGAAAAAAGAGCCCTTTAAATTTCATAAATTTATACTTTTACAAAGTTAGGTGTTATTTCATATATTAGGTGTTTCACAAAACTAATATAAGTTTTATTCAGAAATAAGACGCAATTTTTACGCAAAAAATACAAATGAAAACAGAGTTAGTGATTGATTTAGAGGCGGAAAAGCAGGAAATTCTAAAAAGATACAGGGCATTACTACGGGCAAGCAAATCTACCCTGCAAAAGGGCGATAAAAAAGAAATCAGGAAAGCTTTCGATATGGCCCTAGAAAGCCATAAGGATATGCGCCGCAAATCTGGCGAACCGTATATCTACCATCCTATTGCAGTAGCACAGATTGCTGCCGAAGAAATTGGTCTTGGCACAACCTCCATCGTATGTGCATTGCTGCACGATGTGGTTGAAGATACCGATATTACCCTGGAAGATATTGAACGCGAATTTGGTAAGAAAACAGCTAAAATTATCGACGGATTGACTAAAATTTCGGGTGTTTTTGATACCAATAGCTCATTACAGGCCGAAAATTTCCGTAAAATGCTGCTTACCCTTGCCGATGATGTTAGGGTGATCCTGATCAAATTGGCCGACCGTTTGCACAATATGCGCACAATGGATTTTATGCCGCGCCAAAAGCAGCTTAAAATCGCATCAGAAACCATTTATTTATACGCTCCTCTTGCCCACCGATTAGGATTATATGCGATAAAATCGGAACTGGAAGATCTTTCGATGAAATATCTTGATCCGGACACCTATAAATTCATCGCAAAAAAGTTAAACGAGAAAAAAGCAGAACGGGCGCTTTTCATTAAAAAATTTGTCGAACCTATCGACGAGATTGTGCATGAGCAGGGTTTGGTGGCCGATGTTTACGGACGACCAAAATCAATCCACTCCATCTGGAATAAAATGAAAAAGAAAAATATTCCTTTCGAAGAGGTTTATGATCTTTTTGCCATCAGGATTATTCTGGATTCGGCACCTGAAAATGAAAAAGCCGACTGTTGGAAAGCCTATTCAATCGTAACCGACCTATATCGCCCAAACCCTGACCGTTTACGCGATTGGGTTTCTTCACCTAAGGGAAATGGATACGAAAGTTTGCATACCACGGTAATGGGGCCACGCGGGCAGTGGGTTGAGGTCCAGATCCGTACACAGCGCATGAACGAGATTGCAG
Source organism: Pedobacter vanadiisoli (assembly GCF_042684385.1). Classification (NCBI taxonomy): domain Bacteria; kingdom Pseudomonadati; phylum Bacteroidota; class Sphingobacteriia; order Sphingobacteriales; family Sphingobacteriaceae; genus Pedobacter; species Pedobacter vanadiisoli. The sequence goes on from NZ_JBHULL010000011.1 coordinate 117,239, forward strand.
AAAAAGGTTTTGCGGCACACTGGAAATACAAAGAATCAAGCAACGATAATGGTTTGGATCAATGGATCCAGAAAGTAAGGGAAATGCTGAGCAATCCTGAAGCGAATGCATTAGATTTTCTTGATGATTTTAAAATGAATCTTTTCTCTGATGAAATTTTCATTTTTACGCCAAAAGGCGCTTTAATACAGTTGCCTTTGGGTGCTACTGCTTTGGATTTTGCTTTTGAGATACATACCGACGTAGGCGCAACCTGTATCGGTGCCAAAGTAAACCACAAACTGGTTCCCATTTCTTATAAATTACAGAATGGCGATCAGGTAGAAATCATTACTTCGAGCAAACAAACACCAAAAGAAGACTGGCTCAATGTAGTGGTTACTGCAAAGGCAAAATCAAAAATTAAATCATCTTTAAAAGAAGAAAAGCGCAAAATAGCCGAAAATGGCAAAGAAATCCTGGAGAGAAAGCTAAAGTCGTTAAAAATAACCTACAATACCGATAACATTCAAAAACTGAGTTATTTCTTCAAACTCCCTTCAACACAGGAGCTTTTCGTTAATGTAGCCCTCGGAAAAATCGAACTGAAAGATATCAGGGAGTACCTGACAACCGAAAAAGAAATCGAAAACCGTGGACCGGAACGTCCTGAAAATCTTACCGTAGACGGGATTAAGAATAAAATTAAAGGCGGCGAATCGGATATCCTGTTAATAGGAGAAGATATGCAGCGCATTGATTATACGCTGGCGGCCTGTTGTAACCCGATACCGGGTGATGATGTTTTTGGGTTTATCACCGTGAGCGAAGGTATTAAAATACACCGTACCAACTGCCCTAACGCTGCTCAGCTAATGGCCAATTATGGCTACCGGGTAGTAAAAGCGAAATGGAACAGGCAAAAAGAGTTGACCTTCTTAACCGGTTTAAAAATTGTTGGTATTGATGATGTAGGCTTAATTAATAACATCACCAGGGTAATCTCTACCGATTTTAAAGTAAACATGCGTTCCATCACCGTTGATACCAATGAAGGGATATTCGAGGGCTCAATCATGATTTTTGTAAATGATACCGAACACCTCGAAAACCTGATTAAAAATTTATTAAAAGTGAGGGGCGTTACCGGAGTTACGAGGTTTGACGCCTAATTAGTCAAGAGTCTTGAGTCCGAAGTCCTGAGTCATATTGCTGTAGACTTTCGACTCAGGACTTTCGACTTTAGACTAATCTTACAACATTTAAACAATCTAACCCTCGAACAATCAAACAATTTAACTACCTTTGGATGGAGTTTAAAAACTATGTCTGAACAAAATACAAATGAGCTCGTTCGCAAGATTTTTGAGGCTTATTTAGAAAACAAAAATCTACGTAAAACACCAGAGCGTTTCGCCATATTAGAGGAGATCTATTCAAGAAACGACCACTTTGATGTGGAAACACTTTATATCCACATGAAGAACCAGAAGTACCGCGTAAGTCGTGCTACGGTTTACAATACTTTAGAGTTATTGGTTTCGTGTGATTTAGTGACCAAACATCAGTTTGGCAAAAACATGGCACAATTCGAAAAATCTTACGGTTATCGTCAGCACGATCATGTAATCTGCATTGAATGCGGTAAGGTAGTAGAGTTCTGCGATCCACGTATACACCAGATCCAAACCATGGTTGGAGACCTGTTAAAATTCGATATCAAGCACCACTCTTTGAACCTTTACGGGTTCTGTTCTGATTGCAGCGTTGCAAGAAAAGTGAACGAAAGTGCAGCCGCAGCAGCGGACCTAAAAGCAAATTAAATCAATACATAAAATAAAACAAGCTTAAATTTTTAATAATGACGCAAGTAGATGTACTTCTCGGCCTGCAATGGGGCGATGAGGGAAAGGGAAAAATCGTTGATGTACTAAGTCCAAAATATGATCTTATAGCCCGTTTTCAGGGCGGCCCAAATGCCGGACATACCTTAGAGTTCGATGGTAAAAAATTCGTTTTAAATACTATCCCATCAGGAATTTTTAACGAAAAAACCATGAATTTAATTGGAAATGGTGTAGTAATCGATCCTATCATTTTAAAAAGAGAGCTTGATAATTTAAAAAAAGCCGGACACGATCCGGTTGCCGATGGTAAACTGGTAATTGCCCGTAAAGCACATTTAATTTTACCTACACACCAGTTACTGGATGCTGCAAACGAAGCACGCATGGGTAAAAATAAAATTGGTTCGACCTTAAAAGGTATCGGCCCAACTTATATGGATAAAACAGGCCGTAACGGTTTACGTGTTGGCGATACCACACTACCTGATTTTAAGGAACGTTATGCTAAACTGGTAGAAAAACATACCGAAATCCTTTCTCATTACGAAGGTTTCGAATACGAACTGGCAGAAAAAGAAACTGCTTTCTTTGAGGCAATCGAATTTTTGAAAGCCATCCCTCATGTAGACAGCGAACATTTTGTTAATGGCTATCTAAAAGAAGGAAAAGCGGTTCTGGCCGAAGGTGCACAGGGAACTTTATTGGATGTCGATTTCGGTTCATATCCTTTTGTAACTTCAAGTAACACCACTACTGCTGGCGCCTGTACCGGATTAGGCATTGCCCCTAACAAAGTGGGTGCTGTATACGGAATCTTTAAAGCTTATTGCACGCGCGTTGGCGGTGGTCCGTTCCCTACCGAGTTAGATAATGAAGTTGGCGAAAATTTACGTGCCTTAGGTCATGAGTTTGGCGCAACCACGGGCCGTGCCCGCCGTTGTGGCTGGATTGATCTTCCGGCATTAAAATATGCCATCATGTTAAACGGTGTAACCGAATTAATTATGATGAAAGCCGATGTATTGGATACTTTCGATACCATTTATGCTTGTACACACTATGAATATAACGGCGAAACGATTGATTATATGCCTTACGATATCATTTCGATCGAACCAAAACCGGTACTAAAAGCAATAGAAGGTTGGGCTACTGATGTAACTAAAATTACTTCTGTGGATGAAATTCCAGCTAAATTGACCGAATATATCGCATTTTTAGAAAAAGAACTGGAAGTGCCGATCAAATTTCTTTCAGTTGGGCCAGACAGGGCACAAACTTTGGAATTACATTAAAATACTAGATCCGTCATCTCTAACACAGTTCAGAATATCCTGAAGGGCGATCAATCGAAACAGATTTCTCCACTACGGTCGAAATGACGGAAACAAAAATAAAATAAAAAGCAATCCATAACGGGTTGCTTTTTTGGTTTTAGCTATTTATTAAGAGTCGTCATCTCAACTATAGCAAAAGCGAAGAGATCTATCTAGACAGATTTAATTTCACTGAACACTATTATAGTTATCAGATTGCATTCCACTATCATTGACACATCCAATAATAGAGTCGTCATTTCGACTGGAGCCAGCCGATTTTCCCCGCTGGCGAAATGGAGAAATCTATCTAAACAGATTTAGCTCGGCCAAGCCTCCAGGTTCTCGACCATGTTGTGCTCCGCACGAAAATATGATCCCCCTCAATACCAACCTGTCATTTCCCACCTATTTTGCTAAAAACTGAACTTTCGAAATGATTAGGCATTTTTTGCTTGCCACCAAAAAGATAAAAATTAATTTCTTACAATTATCATCCCGATTTTTACCTTTGCGGCAGATTGAAGACCCCGCAAAACATATCCGATTTCAAACAAAAAGCTTTAAACTGGATCAATCAGTTCGAAGTCTGTTGCTTTTTAGACTCAAACAATTATAAAGATGCCTATTCGGCCTATGATTTCATTGTTGCGGCAGATGTGGCACATGAATTAAAATGTAATGCAAAAAATGCCTTTAATGAATTAAAAAGCTTTTATGCCTTACATAAGCAATGGATTTTTGGCTTTTTCAGTTATGATTTAAAAAACGAAATAGAAGATCTTCAATCCAACAATCCTGACGGCTTAAACTTTCCGGATCTATATTTTTTTGTTCCAAAGTACCTTATTGCCTTCAGAAACGGTAAAGCTGAAGTCCTCCTTGGTGATCCGTCAATTTTAAGCGAAATTGAATCTTTATCCATTGAAGATAAAAAACAGGCAAAAGCCATACAGATTTCGCAAAGACTGTCAAAAGATCAATATATCCATAAAGTTGAAGCTTTAAGAAATCACATCCTGAAAGGAGACATTTATGAAATCAATTTCTGTCAGGAATTTTTTGCCGAAAATGCCAAAATAGATCCTGTTCATACTTTTGAAGCTTTAAACAAGGTTTCTCCTACTCCATTTGCGGGTTATTTTAAGGTTTATGGTAAATATATTTTATCTGCAACACCAGAAAGGTTTTTATGTAAACGTGGCTCAAAACTTACTTCACAGCCCATAAAAGGCACTGCCAAAAGAAGTTTGGACCCAAAAGAAGATGAAGCCATAAAATTACAACTCAGAAACGACATTAAAGAGCAGGCAGAAAACGTCATGATTGTTGACCTGGTGCGCCACGACCTCACCAAATCTGCCGTTAAAGGCTCGGTCAAAGTCGACGAGTTATTTGGCATTTATAGCTTCCCACAGGTTCACCAGATGATTTCTACCATTAGCTGTGAACTAAACCCTGAGATCCATTTTATCGATGCCATTAAAAATGCTTTCCCCATGGGGTCCATGACCGGCGCTCCAAAAGTTAAAGCCATGAAGCTGATCGAAGAATATGAAGTAACCAAAAGAAGTATGTATTCGGGGTCTTTCGGCTGTATCAGTCCTGAAGGAGATTTCGATTTTAATGTGGTGATACGCAGCATTTTATACAATTCCGAAACCCAATATTTATCTTTTCAGGTTGGAGGAGCAATTACTTACCAAAGTAGTGCTGTTTCAGAGTACGAAGAGTGTTTATTGAAAGCCAGTGCTATTTTGAAGGTTTTAGGAGGTTTACTGGTTCATTAGTCATTGGTTCACTAGTTCATTTGTCATTGGTTCATTAGTCATTAGTCATTAGCACTAACCCAATCTGTCATGCTGAACGCAGTGAAGAATCTTTAAGCACAATTCATTCATCAGTCATTGGTTCACTAGTTCATTTGTCATTGGTTCATTAGTACTAACCCAATCTGTCATTCTGAACGCAGGGAAGAATCTTTAAAACAGTTCATTTGTCATTGGTTCATTTGTCATTGGTCATTAGTTCATTGAGACTAACCCAATCTGTTATGCTGAACGCAGTGAAGAATCTTTAAAACAAAAAGGCCTTAATGAGACCATAAGACCTGCCAATACAATAAAAAAGGTGGAAGATTTCTGCACCAATGCCTAAACCCTCCACCTTTAGCCCTAAACCCTACACCTTAAACCCTAAACCTCAAACCTCAAACCCTACTTCTTATAATACTGTTGTGCTTCAGGTAAATATTTTTGGATCTGTGCAATACGGGTTGCATCGCTTGGGTGGGTACTCAAAAACTCGGCAGGTTTTTGTGCACCTGCAGATGCTGCAGACATTCTATTCCAGAAAGCAGTGGCATTCTGTGGATTATATCCGGCCATAGCCATAAAAATCAAGCCTAAACGATCGGCCTCAAGTTCCTGGTTACGGCTAAATTTCAACATGGCTACCGGCGTACCAACCCCGTATAAAGTATTAAAAATAGATTGTGTTTTCGGATTTTTAGACAAAGCTACACCTGCGGCAGCACCAATGCCCTGCGCTACCATTTCCTGCGACATGCGCTCGGCAGAGTGCCCTGCAATGGCATGCGCAATCTCATGTCCCATTACTGTTGCCAAACCGGCATCATCCTGTGTTACAGATAAAATACCGGTGTAAACCACAATTTTTCCTCCCGGCATGCACCAGGCATTTTTTTCATTGTTCTGTACCACATTAACTTCCCACTGGTAATCGGCAATTAAATTACCATAGTTATTGCTGTTCATATAAGATTTTACAGCAGTAATTAACCTGCTTCCAACGGTTTTTACCTTTAATGCCTGTGCATTTGAAGCGGGTAAAACAGCAGATTTGTTTTCTGTTAAAAATGTACTGTAGGCTTGGAATGCCATTGGCAGAACCTGATCGTTACTTACCAGGTCAAATCGACTACGGCCTGTTAAAGGAACGGTAGAACAGGAGTTAAATAATAAGATCCCAGCAACACTGGCTGTTAAAAATAACTTTTTCATAAATGCGATTTTAAATGATTACCAATACCCATAAGCAGAACCGAAGATTAAACAGTAAGCCTATAAATAAGTTTTAATGAAATGTGTTTTGTTAAATTAATTAGTTTTCTTCTTAAACAAATACACTTTGGATTCTTTGCCTTTCAGCAATCTTTCGAGGTTTTTTTGATGCGTAACCAAAATCAGTATGCAAACCACCATCCCATACAGCACCTCAGATTTGATGGAAACCTGAAACAGGAATACCACACTGAGCGGAAAAGTAAATCCGGCACAGATGGAACTCAATGAAACATATTTGGTTAATAACAATACCACAACAAAAACCAGAACACAAAGCATAGATGCTTCAAAATTAACTGCCAAAACCATTCCAAAAAGTGTGGCAACTCCTTTTCCGCCTCTGAAACCGGCAAAAACAGGAAATAAATGTCCCATTACTGCGGTTACACCCAAGGCAAGCTGGTAGTTAACGAAAACAACTGAATTTTGTGGTCCGGTTACCGACATACCGATTAAATAGGCCAGATTGGTTGCAGTATAACCTTTAGCAATATCGATAATCATTACGGCAATCCCGGCTTTCTTGCCTAATACCCTAAAAGTATTGGTTGCACCGGCATTACCGCTTCCATATTCCCTTACATCAACGCCATAGAAGGCCTGGCCAAGCCATACAGCTGTTGGTATAGACCCAAAAAGATAAGCAATTAATAATGCACTGAGAGAATAAACCGTAACCATAGCCTACAATGATACAAAAAATAAGCTTTTAATTTTATAGCAAATCACTTTAGTATGCTTTTAAACTCATATCCAGGCTTTTCACAGAATGTGTAAGCTCACCCATCGAAATAAAATCTACCCCACAAGCGGCATATTCTGCAACATTAGACTCAGTAATCCCGCCAGATGCCTCAGTAGTAAATTTACCATCAATCAGCTCAACCGCAGCCCTCAGGTTTTCAAAACTAAAATTATCGAGCATAATGCGGTCGACACCCCCAATTGCTAAAACCTGTTTAAGCTCGTCCAGGTTTCTGACTTCAATTTCGATCTGTAGGTTTTTATTTCGATCTGCAAGGTATTTTTGAGCAGCAGTAATGGCATTGGCAATACCACCTGCATAATCAACATGATTGTCTTTGATCAGGATCATATCATATAACCCAATGCGGTGGTTTACCCCCTCACCTATTCGCACCGCCCATTTTTCGAGATAACGGAGTCCGGGTGTGGTTTTCCGGGTGTCTAAAACTTTGGTTTTGGTATTTTTTAGCAGCGATACAATGCGATGGGTTTTGGTAGCAATACCACTCATGCGTTGCATACAGTTTAAAACCAAACGCTCTGCAATTAAAATAGAATGGGTACTGCCAGCCACAGTTAAAGCGATATCGCCCACTTTTACTGCTGCACCATCTTTCAACAGCAGTTCAACCTTTAAATCAGCATCAACTTCATGAAAAATCTCGTTCGCCAATTCGATTCCGGCCAAAATACCATCTTCTTTAATGATCAGCTTTGCTTTTCCCTGTGTTCCGGAAGGAATGGTAGAAAGTGAGGTGTGGTCTCCATCGCCAACATCTTCGGCAAGGGCATTTTTTATGAATTGATGTATAAGTTGCTTATCCAAAATATAGATTTTATGCCGCAAAAATAAGAATTATTTGTTAGCAGGCAATTTACAGAAGGGTTAAAGTGATGAGCTGACCTTAACTTCTGATTTAACAGGCTTATTGGAATAGCAGGGCGCTGCTTCCATTCTTTTTTGAGCAGGCTTAAGTTATATTAATCCTTAGCTGGCTCAATCCTTAATTCTGTAATCGAAAAATTCGTATTGATTTTTTTCATGGTGACCGAAACCCGGAAAGTTTCTTTAGCAGTGCCTAGAATAATCACGCCAAAGCGGTAATTCGGATTGGTATTAATTTTATGAAAAATACTTGTTTTTACGGGAGGGTGCTTAACAAAAAAGTCTCTTAAAATCTGTTCACCCTGTGCTTTTGAGTATACATCTTCTTCATCAACAATAATAAGTTCGATGGTTGAGGCGAAACTTTTAGCAATTTCTTTAGCGTTACCAGCCTTAAAATACGACGACAAATCATCAATAATATCCGCCTGAAGAGCTGTAGGGTGATATAATGACGACAAACTAATGATAAATAAAAATAAGCTCCGGATCATTTCTGTATTTTATACAAAACCCTATAGCTAAAATTATGCCATTAGCTTCTCAAAAAAAGGATTTCTTCATTTGGATAAGCCTCAATAAAGTTATATTTGCCATATAAACAAAATACTAAAACATGTGATGCACGAAAATGTTTTAAGAGGCATCAATAAATTTTACAATAAATGATAAACGATAAAAAACTCGCGCTGATAATCCTTGATGGTTGGGGCTACGGAAAACAAGACAATTCTGATGCTGCTTATGCTGCCAACACTCCTTTTTTCGATTCATTATTACAAAATTATCCAAACTCAAAGCTTGAGGCATCAGGTGAGGCTGTAGGCTTACCGGCCGGACAAATGGGTAATTCGGAAGTGGGGCACATGAATTTAGGTGCCGGCCGGGTGGTTTATCAGGAACTTGGCAGAATTAATAAGGCCATTACCGACCACGAGCTGCACAGCAACCCTGTTTTGGTCAATGCTTTTGATTATGCTAAAAAGAATAACAAATCCGTACATTTTATCGGTTTGGTATCAAACGGTGGCGTTCATGCACATATAGAACATTTAAAAGCACTTTGCGATGCAGCAAACGAATCGAAAGTAAAAAGTTATGTACATGCATTTTTAGATGGCCGCGATACTGATCCGAACTCAGGTTTAGGTTTTATTACCGACTTACAAAACCACATCCAGCATACCGATACCAAACTGGCCTCTTTAGTTGGGCGTTATTACGCAATGGACCGCGATAACCGCTGGGAACGTGTAAAACAGGCTTATGATGTAATGGTTAACGGCATTGGAGAGAAAACACAGGATGCACTTGCTGCCATCAAAAAATCGTATGCAGAAAACATTACCGACGAATTTTTAAAACCAGTTGTGCTTACCCAGGATAATGGCGCACCCGTTGCCACTATCCAGCCTGATGACGTGGTGATTTGCTTTAACTTCCGTACAGACAGGGGGCGCGAAATTACCACGGCCCTGACACAAAAAGATTTTCCGGAGCAACAAATGCACAAACTGCCATTGTATTACGTTACCATGACCACCTACGATGAAAGCTTTGAAAAGGTAAATGTTATTTTCACCAAAGATGACCTGACCAAAACCATTGGCGAAGTTTTGGCCGAAAACCATAAAAATCAGATCCGAATTGCCGAAACGGAAAAATATCCTCACGTTACTTTCTTTTTCTCAGGCGGCAGGGAAGCTGAATTTGCAAACGAAAAACGCATTTTAATTCCTTCCCCAAAAGTAGCCACCTACGATCTGCAGCCGGAAATGAGTGCAGCTGGTATTACTGATGCCATTACCAAAGAAATGGAAACCGGCTGGGCTGATTTTATCTGCTTAAATTTTGCAAACCCAGATATGGTTGGGCATACAGGTGTTTTCGAAGCCGTAGTAAAAGCAGTAGAAACTGCCGATAAATGCGCTGAAACTGTAGTAAAAACCGGACTCGCAAACGGATACTCTTTCATCCTGTTGGCAGATCATGGTAACTCTGAATATATGATCAATGACGATGGCTCTGTTAATACAGCGCATACTACCAACCTGGTACCCTGCATCTTAATTGATAAAGATTACAAAAAAATTGCCGACGGTAAATTAGGCGACATTGCTCCTACTATTCTGAAGATTCTAGGTGTTGATATACCGTCAGAAATGACCGGAAATGTTTTAGTATAATGATCAAAAAAATTTCTATCCTGGCATTTGCTTTAGCTTTTTTTTCCTGCAACCAGCAGAAAGAAGCTGAAGCAAATACTGATCTGTCATATTTTGATGTAAAAGGATATTTTGGAAAAGAAATTTCGCGTTTACAAAAGCTAAATCCTATTGTAAATAAAACCGTTAGTGTAAATGGTACTGCTGAAAACAAAACATCTAAAATTGCCAGCTGGGCAAAAGAGTTAGCCATTTTTGTTAATGCAGACATCAATAAAGCATCCTGGAAAGGAAATTTTAAAACAAAAGAACTTAACGGAATGGATATTTATACTTCCGATAATAAAAAAATTCCGATCAAGAAGATTTCTGTAACGCGGAACGGACTGAAAACACAAAAAATAGAGATCATTATCGATAATAAAAATATCTTATACCAATCGAAAGATACTTTGATTTATTTCCCAGATAGTTTATATAGCATCAGGAAGCATCAAAAAATAAGGCTTTTAAAAGAAAAGAAATATTCCATTACCGGAAAACTGAAATAAAAATGGGGCTGAATATTCAGCCCCATTTTTATTTTCTATTGTTACTTTAAACTTGCAATCTGCGCTTTATCGTAAGTAACCCAATCGATAATATCTTTTCTCAGTGGCTGCAAGGTCAGTACTTTCTGAAAATCTGCAATCGAATTATTGAATAAAGCAACGCAGGCTGCTTTTTCTTCTTTTTTCTTTACTTTAAAGGATTTAAAAATTGCGTAATCCTTATAGGCTAAGGCACGGTTCTGAAACATCTGTGCATCTTCATCCCCATTAATTTCGATGGCTTTTGTAAAATCTTTGAGAGATGCCAGATAAAAGCTTTCACGCATGGTGTTTAACGATTCTTTGGGATCGTTAGCAATTTTTAGTCTTGCAATACCGCGGTAATAATATGCCGAAACCTCGCTTGGTTTAATGGTTAATAAACGGCTATAGGTAGCAATACATTTTTCATATTCACGGTTCTGGAAATATGAATACCCAAGCATCTGTAAAACATGTGCATTATCAGGAGTTTTAGTATCAGCCTTTTCCAGTTGCGCAGCGGCAGTTTTATAGTCCCCTTTCATCATGGCCTGCATACTTCTTTCATAATTCCCCTGTGCAAAACTGGTGGTTGATGAAAAAATAATGAGCCCTAAAATCGCCTTTTTAAAATCGTTCATGTATGAGTAATAAATTTAACAAATCAGACGCCTATTTAAAATTATAGGAGAATTTTTCCGCAATATAATCCTATTCTGATAATTTAAAAGTTTTTAATTTTTCTTTCATTCAAAACCTAAGGCCTTAAACATTAGCTTTAACGTTAAAATATGCGTAATATGATATTAACAAAAATATTTATGTTACCCTGCCTTTTTAACATAAGATTAATATTATTTTCACTTTTGGCACAAGAGTTGAATTTATTAACTTAATACCAAAATTAAACAAAGTGCACACGATTAAACTGTCAATTTGTCGTTAGCCGAAAAATGTGATAATGAGTAAACAAGATATATTTGATTTCCAATCAGCAATGCCAATCATCAACGAAGATACAGAGTTTTTTCCCCTTATGTCTCAACAGGACGAAGAGGAAATGAACAATGAGGAAACCCCTGAAACGTTGGCGATATTGCCTTTGCGAAACACCGTTTTATTTCCAGGCGTAGTGATTCCCATTACGGTTGGAAGAGATAAGTCAATTAAATTAATTAAGGAAGCTTATAAGGGAAATAAGATTATCGGAGTGGTATCCCAAAAGGATGTTTCGATAGAAGACCCTACTTTTGAGCAACTTAACACTGTGGGCACAGTTGCAAACATCATTAAGCTGTTGCAAATGCCGGATGGAAACACCACGGTAATTATACAGGGTAAACAACGTTTCAGCCTGATTGAAGAGGTGCAGAACGAACCTTACATTAAGGCCATTGTTAAAAAGTTTGAAGAACAGAAACACAAGGGTGATAAGGAGTTCAAAACATTGATCGCCTCTATCCGCGAGATGTCTGCACAGATTATCCAGCTTTCTCCTAATATCCCCAGCGAGGCCAGCATAGCCCTTAAAAACATTGAGAGCAATTCATTTTTGATCAATTTTATTTCTTCAAACATGAATGCCGAAATGGCCGATAAGCAGAAAATCCTCGAAATGGACAAATTGCAGGAAAGGGCACAGAAGGTAATGGAACTTTTAATGGTCGAACTACAGATGCTGGAGCTGAGAAACCAGATCCAATCTAAAGTGCGTACCGATCTTGACAAGCAACAACGCGATTATTTCTTAAACCAGCAATTAAAAACCATACAGGAAGAGCTTGGCGGCAGTTCAGCTGATTTAGAGTTTGATGCCCTGCAGGAAAGAGCGAAAAAGAAAAAATGGACTCAGGCAGTTGCAGACCATTTCGATAAGGAACTTGATAAATTGGGCCGGATGAACCCTGCGGCACCTGATTATTCGGTACAGTTAAATTATCTTGAATTGCTTTTGGATTTACCATGGAGCGAGTTTACGAAAGATAATTTCGACCTGAAAAGGGCGCAACGTATATTGGATAAAGACCATTTCGGTTTAGAAAAAGTTAAACAGCGTATTATCGAATATTTGGCTGTGCTTAAATTAAAACGCGACATGAAGGCACCAATTTTATGCCTCGTTGGTCCTCCGGGAGTGGGAAAAACATCGCTTGGCAAATCAATTGCCAAAGCTTTGGGCCGTAAATATGTACGTATGGCTTTAGGTGGTATCCGCGATGAAGCAGAAATACGTGGCCATCGTAAAACCTATATTGGTGCAATGCCGGGTCGTATCATTTCTTCTATTAAAAAAGCCGGAGCAGATAACCCTGTTTTTGTTTTAGATGAGATTGATAAGGTAGGTACCGACCATCGCGGCGATCCGTCATCAGCCTTACTTGAGGTATTGGATCCTGAGCAAAACAGTGCGTTCTATGACCATTATGTAGAAATGGACTACGATCTTTCAAATATTCTGTTTATTGCAACCGCAAACTCTTTAAGCACCATACAGCCTGCTTTGTTAGACCGAATGGAGATTATTGAAGTAAACGGGTACACCATTGAAGAGAAAATTGAAATCGCTAAAAAATACCTGTTGCCAAAGCAGAAAGAAAACCATGGTTTACAGGCCAAAGATATCGCGCTTAAACCTGCTCTGATCGAAAAAGTAATCGAAGATTATACAAGGGAATCAGGCGTTCGTGGTCTTGAGAAAAAAATCGGCTCGCTGGTACGTGGTGTAGCCACAAAAATTGCCATGGAAGAGACCTATGATGCAAACTTAAGCAACGATGATGTGGAGCGTATATTAGGGGCTCCGATTTTTGATAAAGATTTGTATGAAGGTAATGAAGTTGCAGGTGTGGTAACCGGGTTAGCCTGGACAAGCGTTGGCGGTGATATTTTGTTTATCGAATCGAGCTTAAGCCCGGGAAAAGGAAAACTGACCTTAACGGGTAACCTGGGCGATGTAATGAAAGAATCGGCAATAATTGCTTTGGCTTATTTACGCGCACACGCAGCTGAATTTGGCATCGATTATACGTTGTTTGACAACTGGGATGTACATGTACACGTTCCTGCAGGTGCTACGCCAAAAGATGGTCCATCGGCGGGTGTAACCATGCTTACGGCATTAACCTCGGCATTTACACAGCGCAAAGTAAAGCAACATTTGGCAATGACAGGTGAAATTACCCTACGTGGAAAAGTGCTTCCGGTTGGCGGGATTAAAGAAAAAATACTGGCGGCAAAAAGGGCTAATATTAAAGAAATTATCCTGTGCAAAAGCAACCGTAAAGATATTTTAGAAATCAAAGAAAGCTACATTAAGGATTTAAAATTCCACTATGTAAGCGAAATGAGCGAAGTAATTGACCTGGCCTTAACCAAGAACAAGGTTAAAAAACCTTTAGATTTAAGCATTAAAACTGCTCCGATTGTAAACTAATTGGCAAAAATTTGGATTAACGGTCAAAAATCCAATTACATTAAATACTTTTATAGTCCCGGTAATTATCGGGACTTTTTTATGAAATCAATTTTATCCACTATTCTTTTTTGTCTGGTTGTTTCAACCGGTTTTGCACAATCTTTTAAAAACGAATTTGGTTTTAAAACCGAAAACGATGCTTATCTGGCCACTTTAAACGACCGTTATTACACCAACGGCTTGTTTATTTATTTCCGCAGGGCACTCCCTACTGAAAAACTATCTGATAAAATAGAAAAAAAGACTTTCGAGATTTCTGCCGGGCAGAAAATGTATACTCCTTATTGGGGACAAGTGCCAAATAAAGCAGATCAGGATAGGCCTTTCGCCGGTTACCTGTATGCGGGCGGTGCTTATTCTGTTTTCTACAAAAATGAAAGTGTTTTAAAAACCAGTGTAGAGCTGGGTACTGTTGGCCCGAACTCCCTTGCGCAGGATGCACAGCGTTTTTTACATAAAACGGTAGGTTTTTATACGCCTGCAGGCTGGGAGTACCAGATTAAAAATGAAGTGGCTGTAAACCTGGCTGCAAATTACAGCAAATTGCTATTCCGTCCGGAAGATCCGATTGTTGATATCAGCGCTCAGGGATATGCCAATCTGGGTACCACTTTTTCGGGTCTGGGCACATCAGTGCTGTTCAGGGCTGGCAAATTAAATCAACTGTTCAACAGTGCTTACCATAATGCGGTAATCGGAAATTCGAAAACCAAAAGCCTGAACAATTCGGAGTTTTTCTTTTACGTAAAACCACAGCTTAATTTTGTTGCTTATGATGCTACCATTCAGGGCAGCCTCTTCAATAATGATAGTCCGGTAACTTTTGGCGTTAAACCCCTTGTTTTCGAACAGCAGTTTGGAGTAAATTACAGTTCGAGAAGATTTTCCGCCGATTTTAACGTAATATTTAAGACAAAAGAGGTTAAAAGTATAGCTAAAGCACAGAACTATGGAGGCTTAAGTTTGTATTATAGATTTGGAAAAGGCTAATAAGATCCAAGGGGAAATATTGTCCCCGTAGGCATACTTAACAAAAAGGGCGGTTAAACCGCCCTTTTTCTATTGCTAATTTTTCAATTTAACCGCTTTAGCGGCAAAATACTGTTCTATATAAGCTTTAACCTCAGCTTTTTTAACTGCATCATCTATAAAGTTATCCAGCTGAACCAGACCCTTATCTGAGGCACCTATAAAAGTGGCTTTATCTTCAGTAGTGGAAGCAACCCAGTTGTTAAGGTTTACCACTACCCTGTTATTTATATTTTCGGGTTTTATTTTACTGATATCGCCCCCTGTTGAACTATAATAGATTTTGGCCGAAGTATTATCATTTAAATTGCGAAGGATGGGTTCATCCAAATAGCCACTAGGCAAGCCAAATGTTCTTTTTAGGGTATAACGCAACCCTTCCATAACAATCGAACCTCTTCTCTCATTTTGAGGCGCCTCTGCCTGATAAATAACATCAAATTTTGAACCTATCTTTATATTGGTTAGCACATGTGTTCCATATTTACTCACAAGCTGCGGAGCATTTAATAGAACGATATCCTTCTTGAAATCGGCTGTTAAAAAGTTATTTACTGACTGTTCATAATAAAATTTATACACTTTCCAGATCATGTAATAGGAATAATGCCCATAAACATACTTTTTATCATTAGCATCTGTTCCGGGGAATACCTGATCAATGGTATTTCCAAAGAGCTTTAAGCCTTTTGTCGCATCATAAGAGTCGGAAAATTTAATTGATAAATCTACTGCATCATTAGCTTGAATGGTTCTCCATGAAGATTCAGTGCCCCTCATAAGCACAACGTTATAATTTTTGTTGGCATCGTAGGCAGGAATGTCGACTACATTTGCCCTTATAGAGGTTTGATCATTAAATTTATCAGTAACATCATACCCGAAGCCTAAGAAGTTATAAGTTCCGGATGCAGGGTACAAAGGTTTTGGATCCTGCGTTGCTCCACTAACTGTAAAGGCAATATCAGACGATAATTTTTCTTCAGGAACAGGAGTTGAAATCCCGTCGTTTTTTTTCTTGCAGGCGGCAAGTGTAGCCACAAGGGCTAAGGCTAAAATTGTTCTTTTCATTTGGTTTAATTTGTGTGTGTGTGCGGATTGAACTCAATTTTAATGCCACTTAAAGCACAAAATCATTAAACGAAATGAGATTTATTGAATAATAAAATAAAAGAACTAAAAGACAGCATCTTTTACTCATTAAAACACTATAAATCAACAACTTTCCTATTTTTCTTTTTTTCAGCTGTAGAAGCCTTGTTTTTTAATCTTTTTTCAATTACAGCTTTAGGAATCTTGGTCGGTTTTCGCTTTTTCTGTACAACGAGCGATCTTTTTAATAAATTGATCAGTTTTACAATGGTTTTCTCTTTATTTAAAAGCTGACTCCTGTCTTCCTGCGAAACGATATGTAATAAACCCTCTGCATCCAAACGGTTTTCTAACCTGCTCCTAAGCAGTATTTTTTCATCTTCGCTAAAAGAAACTGCAGTTTCGAGATCGAAAATAAGTTCAACTTTGCTCGAAACCTTATTTACATTTTGTCCGCCCTTGCCCCCACTTCTGGAAGTTTTGAAAGTAACAGACCGTAAAATTTCTTCTCTTGTAGGTAACATGTTTCAAAAGTAAGTATTTGAGAATAATTATCTTGTTTAGAATCTTACTTTATACATTTAAAAAAATTCAGCATTCTATTTCTATTTTTTACCTTTGCGCTACGATGAAGAAAAACCTGGTAATAGCAATAGATGGCTATTCATCTTGTGGAAAAAGTACATTAGCAAAAGCATTGGCTAAGAAATTAGGTTTCATTTATATAGATAGCGGTGCAATGTACCGTGCCGTTACGCTGTATTTTCTGAGAAATAACATCAATGTTGGAGATGATGCCCAGGTTGCTGATGCTTTACAGCATATCGAACTCAATTTCCATTCGCGCGATTACGAATCGCATATTACCCTTAATGGCGAAGAAGTATCAGACGAGATCCGTTTAATGCCCGTTTCTGAAAATGTAAGTGAAGTTTCGGCACATAAACTTGTACGCCACGAAATGGTTAAACAGCAACAGCGCATGGGTAAATCGAAAAACATTGTAATGGATGGCCGTGATATCGGCACCACAGTTTTTCCTGATGCCCCGGTTAAATTTTTCATGACTGCCGATCCAAAAATCAGGGCCGAGCGCAGGTTTAAGGAGCTAGAAAGCAAAGGCAATAATACCACCACTTTAGAAGAGGTTTTCGAAAATCTTGCCCATCGCGATTATGCCGATACTACCCGGAAAGAAAGTCCGCTGGTTAGGGCTGATGATGCCATTATTTTAGATAACACTGATCTTACGCAGCAAGAACAATTAGATTTTGCACTAGAAAAAGTTAATCCTTTTTTGGTTCATTAGTTCATTGGCTCACTGGTCATTGGTCATTAGTTCATTGGTTCACTGGTCATTAGTTAATTGGGTTAAATAGCATAAAAAACACCGGTATTAATCTGTACGTAATTGGCCGGATCAGTTATTTAATGATAGATTCATTAATCCGTTTACAATTGGAGAAAAATTTATATTTTAGCACAGAACCCAAATGCTGCTATGAAACTAAAATCAATTAACCTTACCGTATTATTTTTATCCTTCTTTATTCTAAATGCAAACGCCCAAAAAGGCTGGATCGACCTGTTTAATGGGAAAGATTTAAAAGATTGGAACATTAAAATTGCCAAGCACGAGTATAAAGAGAATTATGCCAATACTTTCCGTGTAGAAAACGGATTAATGAAAGTAAGTTATGATGGTTACAAAGAATTTGACCAACAATACGGACATATTTTTTATAAAAAACCTTTTTCAGCCTATCTTTTAAAAGTAACCTATCGTTTTGTTGGCGAGCAGGCCAAAGGTGGCGAAGGCTGGGCAACGCGCAATAGCGGGGCCATGTTACACTGCCAGGATCCGGCAACGATGTTAAAAAACCAGGATTTCCCGATCTCAATTGAGGGGCAGATTTTAGGTGGAGATGGCGTACATGAACGCCATACCAGCAATGTATGTACACCGGGAACACTGATCAACTATAATGGTAAATTATTTACTCCACACTGCCTGGACTCGAAATCGAAAACCTATGCAGGCGATCAGTGGGTAACGGCAGAATTTCTGGTACTGCGCGATTCGGTAGTAAAACACATTATTGCCGGCGAAGTTGTATTGGAATATACCAAACCTCAGATCGGAGGCGGCAACGTTTCCAACTTCGACCCGAAAGTAAAAATAGACGGTAAACCCCTTACTTCGGGTTATATCTCCTTACAGAGCGAAAGCCACCCTATCGAATTTAAAACTGTCAAGTTGTTTGATTTAGAACCTTATATGAAAGACAGCTCAAAATTAGATAAAATACTGACTAAAATATTGAAAGAGTAAATTAAACTGGCACTTAAGTTGTTACATGACGCTGTAAACATGACCTGATTTACAATGCTCAAATTACATCTGTTTAAAGCGTTTAGCTTATTTCTGCTGATTTTCATTACAAACTTCGCTATAGCACAAAGGGCTTACCTGGTAAAAGATATTCCTGACCCTAAAAAAAACGGAGGGGGTTATGTAAGTGATCCCGACAAAATTCTCGGAAGCAGTGCAGTAGCTGAACTCAATACCACCATAGCAGACTTTGAACGTAAAACCCATGTCCAGGTGGCTGTGGTAGTGGTAAATGATTTTGATCATAATAAGGAGGACTTTGATTTTGCTTATGAACTATTCAATACCTGGGGAATCGGGCAGAAAAAAAGCAATAACGGCCTGCTTTTGTTTATTTCGAAAGAGCGCCGCAAATACAGATTTATCACCGGTACCGGAGCTGAAGGCGTGTTACCCGATGTTAAGCTTAAACATATTGCCGAACGGCAGCTCTTACCTGCCTTCAGAAAAAATGATTATGCTACCGGTATTGTCAACACCATCAATGCCCTTGGCGAGCTGATTTTAAACCCCAATAACCAAGCGGAGCTGAACCAATTATTTACCCAGAAAGATAACAGCAACAGTCTTTTGGAAAGTTTTTGGCTGCCCACGGCAGTTATTATACTTGCTTTTTTCGGTGTATTCAGGTTGGTTAACCGGCAGGGGAAAAATTTACCTTTCAAGACTTTTACAGGTAAAAACCCAGGCGAACAAGCCATTGCCAAGGGATGTGCAGGTGTGATTTTATTTATTTTTATCGCTGTATTTGCATTTATATTTTTTGATGGCACCCAGCTTTTTGATCATTTCGGATGGCAGCATGTACCTCTGATATTATATGCCGTTCTTGCTATTGCGCTTTATTTCAGGTACCTCTTCTATATTTCTTCATTGAGACAGGCTCATAATGATGATCAAAACTTTTTCACCTCGGTAAGCAGCTTCAATAAAAAGAACTTTTGGCTCGTTATCTTTTCTCCTTTGATTTTGATCAGTTTTATTGCCTATCTTTTTAAGAAGAGTAAAAACAATGATCGTTTTAAACCCGTAATGGACAGCAAAAATAAGGAAATGGTTAGGGTAGACCGGGATATCAATGTTGATGGAAGTCCGTTTTTAACCAAGGGGCAAAGAAAAGAAGAAGTATTACAGGCCTACGATTATGATATATGGGAAAGTACTGACCGTACGGAACACCTGGTTAAACAATGGCCTGCTGAAGCCTACAAACAGTACACCGAATGTCCGGATTGTTATTTCAGAACCTTCAAACTCCATAAACAGGTAACCACCAGGGCGGCAACTTACAGCCATAGCGGACAGGCAAAGGTAATTAACGAATGCAGCTTCTGTAAAAAAACCGAGTTTATTAAGTGGATTATCTTGCCCATGCTGGTCGAGTCCAGTTCTTCATCCTCTTCATCAGGTGGCAGCAGCAGTTCCTCCTCTTCATCATCAAGCAGTTGGGGTGGTGGCAGCAGCAGTGGCGGTGGTACTGGGGGAAGCTGGTAAAACAGCCCTGATAATACTTTGGGATCCGATTGTGCAAAAATCTTTTTCTATCTTCTCAGCCATTACTAAAAGAATTTCTATTTTTGGCATTACCCAGCAATGGCATGACTTAACGCTCTGTTAAAGCATCTACAAAAAAAACAACATGACTAGAATCCTATTCTTATTTTTTGCCCTCACCATCTTTTCAAAGAGCATCAATGCACAGGACATGTACCGTGTTACAGCGGATAAATTGCGTGTAAGAGAATCGAAAGATACGAAAAGCAAGATTATCGGTTTTATTCCACAAAATGAAAATGTGGCTGTTTTAGACGCAAGCGATGCGAAATTTTATAAAATAAAATTTAAGAACGGAGAAGGCTGGGCCAGTAAAGATTTTTTAGAGAAAATTGCCCCTGCTGCTAAACCCGCCTCCCCTGCAGCCAATACTACACCTCCCAATACACAAATACCTGCAGCGCAAGGCAGTGAAGACCTATACAGGGTAACCGCCGATGATTTACGGGTACGCGAAAAGGCTGATCCCAAAAGTAAAATTGTGGGTTACCTGCCCAAAAACGAAAATGTGGCTGTAATTGATTCATCGAACACCACTTTCTTTAAAATTAAGGTAACCAATGGCGAAGGCTGGGTAAGCAAAGAATTCCTCGTAAGGGTATCACCGGTTAAAACTGCAGTGCCGAAAAGTACGATAGCGGCATCAATACCTCAGAGCAGTAAAAACTATACCGGTATTATTTTTATTGCCGTTGTGGCATTAATCTTATTCACTATCCTGTATTTTTCATTCAAATATGCCAGTGGGAACAAATTGATTATCAGTTTTTCTGTAATTGTGATTTTAGTAGTAGGTTATCTTTGTTACATTACGTTCATAGCAGAAAAAGTTGTTACGGGTACATTCAGCAGTAGTGAAGATGTACAGTATAAAACCTTTAATTTTAAATCTAAAGATTCAGTTACAGTGAGTGATGCCTATAACGATTCTATTTTTACCTCCAAATATATAATTGATGGTGATATGATTAAATTATACAACCAGCAAAACACCATTATGTTGCTGATCAGGGATGAACAAACCTTAATTGGTGAAGGCTTTACGAGGGGGACGTTTATTAAAAAATAAATCATCGTATTATACCAAACGTTCCGAAGGAACGAAAAAACACCAAACACACGTGGTGCCACCTACGAATCGTCCCGACGGAACGATTTATAAACAATTGTGCATATTTTATATGTTTCATCCCGGCTGAACGATTGTCGGTTGAGGGGAGTTTCGTGCACTGCCCCTTGTTTGTAAACCCGATAGAGCGGAATAGCCCGGATCCCGATATTTCATCGGGAGAGGACTATAAGCGATAGCGGGACTGCTGTTCCCGACGAAATGCAGGGCGCTCATTTTCAAATAATTAAGAAAAACTATCTTAACAATTTGAAAATTCTATGATTTAGATGCTGAAATAAATTCAGCATGACGAACTGGAAAATCTTAATGTGCTAAAAATCAGCAAGATTTATTAAAAAAATCTTTTCTATAATTAAAAAAAGTTTTACCTTTGCAGTCCCTAAACAGGGAAAAAAGGAGACAATTAATTAATGGCTAAAAAACAAGTAGCAGAAAAAGAATTAGCAGCAAAAACAGCTGAGCTTCAGGGAGAAGGCGGACGCCTGACTGAAAAAGAAACTATTGAATCAGAAGCTGATTCAGTTTCGATCGAATCGATCAAATCATCATTAGCAACACCAAGCGAAGATTTCGACTGGGATGCAGATGAAAAAGTTTTTGGTAATTACAATGAGGCAGACCGTAAAAAGTTTGAAGATATGTATGCCGGAACATTCAACCAGATCACTAAAGGTGAAATCATCAGCGGTATTGTTGTTTCTATCAACAATAAAGATGTAGTATTAAACGTAGGTTTCAAATCAGACGGTTTAGTTTCTACTTCTGAGTTCCGTGATACACCAGATCTAAAAATCGGCGATTCAGTTGACGTATTCGTTGAAGCACCAGAAGATGCTAACGGTCAGTTGATCCTTTCACGCAAAAGAGCTAAAACCCAAAGATCATGGGAAGCAATTAACGAGGCTCTTGAGAACGACAGAATCATCAACGGTTTCGTTAAGAGCCGTACTAAAGGTGGTTTAATTGTTGATATCATGGGCGTTGAGGCTTTCTTACCAGGATCTCAAATTGATATTAAACCTATCCGCGATTACGATGTATACGTGGGTAAAACAATGGAATTCAAAGTTGTTAAAATTAACCACGAGTTTAAAAACGTAGTTGTTTCTCACAAAGTGTTAATTGAAGACGATTTAGAATCACAAAAAGTAGAAATCGTTTCTAAATTAGAAAAAGGTCAGGTATTAGAAGGTACCGTTAAAAACATTACTGATTTCGGTGTGTTCATCGATTTAGGTGGTGTTGATGGTTTACTTCACATTACTGATATTTCTTGGGGCCGCATAGAGCATCCGAAAGAAGTATTATCATTAGATGAAAAAATCAACGTGGTTGTTTTAGATTTCGATGATGAGAAAAAACGTATCGCTTTAGGCTTGAAACAATTAACTCCACACCCTTGGGAAAACTTAAATGCCGACATTCAAGTTGGTTCTAAAGTAAAAGGAAAAATCGTTACTGTAGCAGATTACGGTGCTTTCTTAGAAATCATCCCTGGTGTTGAAGGTTTAATCCACGTTTCTGAAATGAGCTGGTCGCAAAACTTAAGAAACCCACAAGAGTTCTTAAAAGTTGGCGACGAGATCGAAGCTGAAGTTTTAACTTTAGACAGAGACGAGCGCAAAATGAGCTTAGGTATTAAACAATTATCTAACGATCCATGGCAAGAAGTTGCTGCTAAATTCCCAGTTGGAAGCAAGCACAAAGCAACGGTTAAAAACATGACTAACTTCGGTGTTTTTGTTGAAATCGAAGAAGGTATTGATGGTTTAATCCACATCTCTGACTTATCATGGTCTAAAAAAGTAAACCACCCTAATGAATTCACTAAAGTTGGTGATGTATTAGACGTAGTTGTTTTAGAATTAGACGTTGATAACCGCAAATTAAGCTTAGGTCACAAACAATTAGAAGAAAACCCTTGGGATACTTTCGAAACAATCTTCACTTTAGATTCGGTTCACCAGGGTACTGTTGTTAAAGTAACTGATAAAGGTGCTGTTATTGCTTTACCTTATGGTGTAGAAGGTTTCGTACCAACTAAACACATGGTTAAAGAAGATGGTACTTCAGTTAAAGCTGAAGAAACCAATGACTTCAAAATCATTGAGTTCAACAAAGAAGCAAAACGCATTGTAGTATCTCACGCCCGTATCTGGGAAGAGGTTAAAGCTGAGGCTGTTGCAGAAGAAAGAGCAACTAAGAAAAAAGAAGCTAAAGCTGCTGTAACTGCGGTTAAAAAAGTTAAAGATTCTGTAGAGAAATCTACTTTAGGAGACTTAGACGTATTGGCTCAATTGAAATCGCAATTAGAAGGCGAAGAAAGCAAAGCTAAAAAAGGCTAGTTCTTTTTAACTGAAATATTAATCCCGATAGCGAAAGTTATCGGGATTTTTTTGTTTATTTTTTGTTACGCCCGTTGATCATTTAGCCACGGAAACACGGAGTTCACGGAATTTCAGTCTCACAGATCGTCAATTGCGAGGCTGGGTTTAAGGGAGCCGAAGCAATCTCGTTTAGTGCAATTAAGAATTGGAAAGGGCTTATATTTTCTTAAATGTCTTATATGGTTAATAATAATTAGAAAACGAAAGTAACTGCTTATCGGTAACCACAGCCCCGCTATCCTTCCTGCCGTGAAAAACGGCATCCTATCGGGTTTATGTAACAAAGTAATTCGTCCTTACAAACCTTTTCCCTTCATCCGCCTATTATCACTACTTTTGAAAAGCGTAACCAAGCCTTTTCAGCATGAGAAAAATTGTCTTTTTGTTTTTAATCCTTATTTCGTTCAAAATCTCGGCACAGGAAATCAATATTATACCGCAGCCTGCTTATATAACTCTAAGGAAAGCATATAAATCCTTTTTATTAAATTCAAATATTGAGATTGTCATCAAAAATGATTCACTAAAAAACTCTGCTGATTTCCTAAATAATTATCTTCAAAAGAATTATAATTTCTCCTTACTCATCACCTATTCTCCCATTCCAACCCAAAAAAAACCATGCATAAATTTAGTAATAGATTCGACTTCTGCAGATATTAAGGATGCCTACACGCTATTTTCAAATAAGAATGGTATTTTTATTGTAGGGAAATCAGAACAAGGGTTATTTTATGGCATACAAACTTTAATTCAGCTTCTTCCTTATTCGAATAAAGCATTTCCTATTGAAGTTCCTTCTGTAGAAATAACCGATTATCCCCGCTTTGCTTACCGCGGCATGCACCTCGATGTAAGCCGTCATTTTTTTGATGTCGATTTTATTAAACAATATATCGATTACCTGGCCCTGCATAAAATGAATTACTTCCACTGGCATTTAACTGATGACCATGGCTGGCGGATCGAAATCAAAAAATACCCCAAGCTAACGGAAATCGGTGCCTGGCGCAATGGCAGCATCATTGGTTTGTGGCCCGGAAAAGGCAATGAAAACATTAAGTACCAGGTGTTGCCAAATGAAATTAAAATTACACCGAAAGACGCCGTAATTAAAACCGATGGCATCCGCCATGGTGGTTTTTACACACAGGAGCAGATTAAAGAAGTGGTTGATTATGCCGCTAAGCGCTATATTACCATTATTCCCGAAATTGAAATGCCTGCGCATAGCATGGCTTTACTTGCGGCATACCCTGAATTAGGTACCGAACCGGATAAAAAGTATGCAGTTGCCGAAACCTGGGGCATGATGAACAAATACAACAATGTACTGCAAGCCTCTGATACTACTTTTAAGTTTTTAGAAAATGTTTTAACAGAGGTAATGGCCTTATTCCCGGCTCCTTATATCCACATTGGTGGCGATGAGGCTTCTAAAGTATGGTGGAAACAATCGGCAGTTTCGCAACAGATCATGAAGGCTAACGGCTTAAAAAACGAAAGTGAGCTGCAAAGTTATTTTATACGGAGGATGGAGAAATTTGTAAACAGCAAGGGCAAAACCATTATTGGCTGGAACGAAATTTTACAGGGAGGCCTGGCACCAAATGCGGTGGTGATGAGCTGGCAGGGCGAAAAAGGTGGCATTGAGGCCGCAAAGCAAAATCATAAAGCCATTATGACCCCCGAAAACAAATTCTACTTCAACCACGGTCAGTTTGTAAAAGAAGATAGTTTAACGGCAAGTACCCCATCATTACTTGCCGATGTGTACAACTACGAACCCATACCTGCAGAATTAAATGCCGAACAGGCAGCATACATCTGGGGTGCACAGGGCTGTTTGTGGAGCGAATACATTACCAATCCCGCTAAAGTACAGTACCAGCTTTTTCCTAGGTTAGATGCGCTGAGCGAAATTTTGTGGAGCCCAAAGGAAAAACGGAATTATCCTGATTTTCGAAAAAGGCTAAAAACACAGTTTAAACGCTACGATTTAATGGGTATTACCTATTCGAAACGGTATTTGGAAAATTAATGAATAATCTGCTTTGCCATTTGCAACTGGTAAGCTCCCGGTGTAATGCCTACGATCTTCTTGAATGTCCGGATAAAATAATTGGCATCGTTAAACCCCAGTTCATAACTGATCGAAGCTACTTTTGACCTGGGCTGGGAAAGTAGAATTTTTGCTTTGTTTATTTTTTCTGCCTGTATAAAATCGTTGGGACTAATGCCAAGTTCGCGTTTAAACAATCGATAAAAGGTGGCCTTGCTCATGCAGGCCTTGTCGCTCAGGCTGTTGATGCTGATCTTCTCGTTTAGGTTGGATTTAATGTAATTGAGCACAAAGGCCAGTGGATTTTGACTGAGGCTATAACTGTCGCCGCCGATGGTTTTAAGATTTTGGGTCTGCATAATGCGTACCAGCAATTCTTTTAAGGTTAAATCGGCCAGAACATCTTTTTCTCTGGTATCTTCAGAGCAGATGCGGATGACCTTGTTAATGAGGTAGGCAATTTCTTCATTGTTATAAAAATGGTATTCATCATCATTCAACAACCATTTTTCGTTACTTCCCTCCCTTGGGAAAAATTCGTTTAAATAGGCAATTGTTTTTTGAATCTGCCCCTGGTCAATAGCCAGCGCAATGCATTGAGTAGGGTTCATATCCGTAGCTTCAGGAAAATCAATTTCCATGGTAACCGACGGAGGGACAATTACCGTTTGACCGGGAAAATAGTCGAAACCCTCCTTATCAAACAAATGCATAACCTTTCTCCCCCTTAGCATACTCGTAATCACAAAATCGTTAAATGTTAAGGGGACTTTATAAGATTGGGTGTAGGTTTCAAAAACATTTAATTCGCAGCGTTCTAGCGAATATGAGGTCCTATTCTCTATCAAAGTCTGTAAAGTTTCCGAAGCACTGAGCTTTACCTGGTCCAATGTATATTGCATAAACCGAAATAATTTGGTTAGATCTATTTACTATCACCAAATATAAAAATTTCGATCTGTTTTTTAATCTTGTCCAAAGCGCTCCTTTTACTACTAAATGAGAAAACCTGCACGGGCTGGCCACCTGAATACATACTGTTTCAAGAAGATTACAAAACCTGAAACAATAATGCTACCAATTGATCTGATTATCCTATCTATACCCACCCCTTTGCCATTAGGTTTGTATCAACCAAATCTTATTACCACAAAAATCATGATGAGCAATGTTATTATGTCCTGTACCTAATCCCGCTCATGATGGCTTTTTAAATTTAATAATCAATAATAATTATGGAAAATTTAATGGAAAAACCATCATTCAAATCCCATTACGATAACTATATCGGAGGAAAATTTGTAGCACCGGTTAAAGGGGCTTATTTTGACAATATATCCCCGATTGATGGCAAAGTATTTACCAAAGCGGCACATTCTACCAAAGAGGATTTAGAATTGGCTATTGATGCGGCGTATGAAGCTTTTAAAACCTGGAGCAAAACCTCCTCAACTGAAAGAAGTATTATCTTAAATAAAATTGCGCAACGGATGGAAGATAACCTTGAATATCTGGCAACTGTTGAGACCATCGACAATGGAAAAGCAGTTAGAGAAACGCTGGCAGCTGATTTACCGCTTGGTATAGACCACTTCAGGTATTTCGCGGGGGTGATCCGCGCTGAGGAAGGTTCTTTATCCGAACTTGATCAAAACACTGTTTCCCTTATTGTACATGAGCCAATTGGCGTGGTGGCCCAGATTATTCCGTGGAATTTCCCACTCCTGATGGGGATCTGGAAACTGGCTCCGGCACTTGCAGCGGGTAATTGCGTGGTGCTGAAACCAGCTGAGAGTACGCCGATTTCAATTATGGTGTTGATGGAACTGATTGGTGACCTATTGCCCCCAGGAGTAGTGAATGTAGTGAATGGTTTTGGAGCAGAACTTGGCCGCGCCCTGGTTACCAATCCTAAAATTTCAAAAGCTGCCTTTACAGGTTCTACGCCTACCGGCAGGTTAGTGATGCAGTATGCTACCGAGAATATCATACCGGTTACCTTGGAACTGGGGGGTAAATCACCTAACATTTTCTTTAGCTCGGTAATGGAGCAAGACGATGCCTTTTTAGATAAAGCGGTAGAAGGCGCAGTGATGTTCGCTTTAAATCAGGGCGAGATTTGTACCTGTCCATCACGCTTATTGGTTCAGGAAGATATTTATGAAAGATTTATAGCTAAAGTGATTGAAAGAACTGAAGCGATCAAAATGGGAAATCCTTTGGACAAAACGGTAATGATGGGTGCACAAGCTTCGAAAATCCAATATGAAAAAATTGCGCAATACATTAAATTAGGTAAAGAAGAAGGTGCAGAAGTGTTAACCGGCGGAGAAGTAAATAAATTAGCTGGTGAGTTGGGAGGGGGATATTACATCAAACCCACCATTTTCAAAGGCCATAATAAAATGCGGATCTTCCAGGAGGAAATTTTCGGCCCGGTATTGGCCGTTACCACCTTTAAAACCGTCGAAGAGGCGATTGAAATTGCAAATGATACGTTGTATGGTTTGGGCGCCGGTGTTTGGACACGCGATGCACACGAACTTTACCAGGTACCGCGCGCCATACAAGCCGGACGTGTATGGGTAAATCAATACCACTCTTACCCGGCAGGCGCACCCTTCGGAGGATATAAACAATCAGGAGTTGGCAGAGAAAATCATAAAATGATGTTGGGACATTATCGTCAGACTAAAAACATGCTCATTTCATATGATAAAAATAAATTAGGTTTCTTTTAGTCAGATCATAGTTCATAGTTGGTTAGTTCATGGCCTCGTGTTTCATAAAAGCCGAATCTTGCGAAAATTAATTTAGCAATACGGCTATCAACCATTAGACCATGAACGATACAACTATTGAAATGCGAAGAACAGTAAACCATCTATACATCACTATGATTAAGCGAATAGACAGCACAGCAAAAGCAAAAGACCTGATTGCAATTTTAAAAGAACAATATGGGGAACTGATGTTCTATCAGGCGGGAGGCTGCTGTGAAGGTACACAACCCCAACGTTTTGAAAAAGGCGGTTATTACCTCCGTATGCGTGATGTTTGTTTGGGCGAAGTAGAGGGCTGCGAATTTTGGGTAGACCGGGACCTTTTTGAATACTGGAAATCCTCACATTTCACTTTAGATGTGCTGGATGGTTTTGGCGTTGGTGGATTTTCTTTAGAAACCCCACTTCAAAAGACATTCAAGATCCACTACCGCCTGTTCTCCGAAGAAGAACTGAAAAACCTTGAGCCTGTTAAAACAGCAGAATAATTTTCGTTTAGTTCGTAAACACAGATCAGTTTGGAGCAATCCGGCCGAATTTTTGTTTACTGCCTGTCATGCTGAATTTAGTTCAGCATGATTCTTGTTTCTAAAAATTTATGCAATCTTTGCAGAAAAAATTAAATCATGCGTAAACTATTGGCTGTTCTCTCTACCATTGTTACCCTATTTGCCATCAAAGAGGCAGTATACGTTTTTATCTCCCAGGAAGCAGACATGGTTAAACAGCGTCCGATTCTGATTGTAATTTCATTGAGCATCTGTATTCCATTAATTGTATTATCGCTTTGGTTGTGGTCGCCGCGTGGAAAGAAAAACAAACAATAAAACTAAGGGTAAAACTTACTTTTTAATTCGGGCGTTGGCAGCCAGCAACTCTCCTGCTTTCCCCACCATTTGTAACGGTTTTTGGCAATCATATCGTAAAACCAATCACGTATAAATTTGGGAACAATGAGAAATACGTACAAAAGCGGAATTAATCCATTAAGTTTTCGGGCTATCCTTAGTGCTGCTGAAGATTTGGTATAGAGTTTTCCATTAACCAATAATAAAATGGTATTCAACTTTTGCTGATCTGCATTAAATTCCGGGAGCATCTCTTTGGCATAATCACCCTGCAGCGGAGTAAATCTGAATTGATCCTTTTTATCGTGCGCAATGACAAACTGAACAGATGAGTTACAGAGGTTACAAACACCATCAAAAAAGATTACAGGTTTTTGCATCATAAGTTATAAAAATAAGAATATTGATGAATATAATGCGTTTGGTTTTACCCTGAATAATTGCAAAAACTGGCCACCTAAACCGGATGGAAACGGCAGCTCACGATTGCAAATCGGGACTACAGTGTACAGCCGGACTAACATTAAGCGGAAAAGCAACCATTGCTTTCCAAAAAAATAGCATAAGAAAAACAGTTTTTTAATCTTGTAACAGAACAATTTAAGGGTAAAGCCATAAACAATCTGCATTCCACTTTCTTAGCTTAAAACATTTTTATATATTTGCCCAATCCTTCTTCAATGCAAAAGAAAACACTTCTTGACGGACAAAAAATTCAGATTACAATTAAGAGGCTCTGCCATCAATTAATTGAAAACCACGACGATTTCTCCAATACCGTTTTAATTGGCATCCAGCCCAGGGGTATTTTTTTGGCAGACCGTATTCACCAGGAATTACAAACCATCCTTAAAAACAAGAAAATATTAAAGGGCAATCTCGATATTACTTTCTTCAGGGATGATTTTCGTCGTAAAGACGGATTGGTTACTGCAAGTAGCAACTCAATCGATTTTATTATAGAAGGCAAAAAAGTAATCTTAATTGACGATGTACTTTGGACCGGCAGAACCATTAGGGCAGCACTTGATGCCATACTTGCTTATGGCCGGCCAGAGAAAGTGGAGCTTTTGGTTTTAATAGACCGTAGGTTTAGCAGGCATTTACCCATAGAGCCTGATTATATTGGTCATCAGGTAGATAGCTTAAACTCACAACAGGTAAAAGTAACCTGGGCGAGTGAAGGGCGTGAAGATAAAGTGATTTTAATATCGGACAATAATAAATAAAAATGGCAGCAGAAAAACTATCAACCCGACATCTTTTAGGCATTAAAGATATTAACCGGAATGATATCGAATTGATTTTCGAAACTGCAGATAATTTCAAGGAAGTGATTAACAGGCCTATCAAAAAGGTTCCTTCACTACGTGATATTACAATTGCCAATATCTTTTTCGAAAATTCTACCCGCACCAAACTTTCTTTCGAGCTTGCAGAAAAAAGGCTTTCGGCCGATGTGATTAATTTTGCTGCTTCATCTTCGTCGGTAAGCAAAGGCGAAACCCTTATTGATACCGTAAACAATATCTTATCAATGAAAGTTGATATGGTGGTGATGCGTCATCCCTATGCAGGTGCCGGTCAGTTTTTAAGTAAACACGTAAAGGCGCAGATTGTAAATGCCGGCGATGGTGCACACGAACACCCTACGCAAGCCTTGCTTGATGCTTTCTCTATCCGCCAGAAACTTGGCGATGTAGCCGGTAAAAAAGTGGTTATTGTAGGGGATATTTTACACTCGCGCGTAGCCATCTCGAATATTCTTTGCTTACAGCGCCTAGGTGCCGAGGTAATGGTATGCGGACCAACCACACTGATCCCGAAAAACATCCACCAGCTGGGTGTAAAAGTAGAACACAACCTCATTAAAGCCCTAAACTGGTGCGACGTAGCCAATATGCTGCGTATTCAGCTGGAGCGCCAGGACATTAAATATTTTCCATCATTAAGGGAATATGCTATGATGTATGGCTTAAATAAACAGATCTTAGATAACCTCGATAAAGAAATCGTGGTGATGCACCCGGGCCCGATTAACCGTGGCGTGGAGATCACCAGCGATGTTGCCGACAGCAAACAATCGATCATTCTGGAACAGGTAGAAAACGGTGTGGCGGTAAGAATGGCAGTGCTGTATCTGTTGGCAAGTCAGGGGTAGTGTTAGTTCAATAGTTCATTTGTCATTTGTCATTTGTCATTTGTTCATTAGTGCAGAGTGCATAATCTAGCATCTTGCCGAAAGGACTAAGTCCAGCATCTTTTTTAGCAATGCATTAGTAAATAATCCATTGCTAATAGCTTATGGCAATTAACCAATTTATATGATTGACTAGTTACCCCTTCTACTAGATTGCTTTGTTAGCTGAAAAGCCGCTTCACAATGACGGATGCGGTAGTACCAATGAACTATTGACGAATGAACCCCTACTGGAAGTGGCGGTACCAATGACTAGTGAACAAATGACCAATGAACCCTTCAACTTTTCCACATTCGTCTACACCTTAATACCAAACCAAAAATCCTGTCGTTTATTTGTGTTATTAACAGATGTTAATTACTTCTGTTGATAAGCTTTGATACTATTTCTAATTTAGTATCAACCATATTTGAAACCAATGCAGAAAAAATACTTATTAATTCCGCTAATTTTAGCAGGAGGTTTTAGCACCTACGCCCAAGTTAGCGCCGTGCAGAACCTCAACAAGAACTATCAAACGGGCTTAGAATTATTAGAGAAAGAAAAATACACTGCAGCTGCACAACAGTTTAAACTGGTTGAGCTGCAACGCTATAAACCTTCTACACAAACAGAAAGCAACTCCGAACTGTCTTTACTAAAGGAGAATGCCAAGTTCTATGCTGCCGTTTGCGCGCTGGAGTTAACCAATAGCGATGCCGAGAGTTTGTTTCAGGCTTTTATCCGCGATTATCCGTTAAACCCCAATACCAAATTGGCTTATTTTTATGTTGGAAAAACTTATTTTAACCAGAAAAACTATAAAAAATCTTTAGAGTGGTTTGAGAAAACAGACCCTTCTACCCTTTCGGGCAAACAAAGAAATGAATACCAGTTTAAACAGGGTTATGCCTATTTTGAACTTAAAGACTACGACAAAGCGGAGCCTTTGTTCGAAAAGGTTAAAAAAGAAGAAGGCGATTTTCAGGAAAGTGCCACCTACTACTTTGCTTATATCAATTACTTAAACAAAGAGTATAAAACGGCTTTGGCCAACTTTGAAAAGTTAAAGGGTTCTCCTACCTATGAGGCCAGCTATCCCTACTACATCACTTCGATGTACTATCTTGACGAGCGCTATGACGATGTGATCAGCTATGCTTTGGCGGCCATTCAAAAAACCAAACAGCAATTCGAACCGGAAATGCTGAGTTTGGTAGCGGCATCTTATTTTGCAAAATCTGAATTCAAAAATGCCGAAAAGTATTTTGCCGAGTATTATGCCAAAGATAAAAACGAAACCAAGAACAATCTCTTTATTTACCAATACGGATACTCCTTATTCCAGAACAAAAAATATAAAGAATCGGTAGCCGTTTTAGAAAAGCTGAATACCGATGATATTTACCTGCAAAACGGTATGCATACCCTGGGTAAAGCTTTTATCCAGTTAGGGAACAAACAGAAAGCGCAGAGTGCTTTCTTCAGGGCTTCGCGTTTAAGCTTTGACAAGGGTATACAGGAAGAAGCCTGGCTAAACTACGCCAAATTAAGTTACGAATTAGAATTCCACCAACAAGCTTTAGAAGCGACCCAGGGCTTCTTAAAAACCTTCCCAAAATCGCGCAAAATAAACGAAGCCAAAACTTTATTGGGCGAGGTTTTATTGACCACGAAAAATTACCAGGCAGCTGTGGATATTCTGGAGCCTATTCCCGACAAAAACCTCGAGGCTAAAGAGGCCTATCAGAAAGTTACTTATTTCCGTGGATTAGAGTTTTATAACGAAAGGGCCTTCCCTAACGCATTATCAATGTTTTTGCGTTCTGAAAAATTCCCTGAAGACAATGAAATTAATGCTTTAAACACTTACTGGAAAGCAGAATCGATGTACGAACTGCGCAAATACGGAGAAGCAGTTACCACTTTTGAAAAGTTTTTGAAAATGCCGGATGCCGATAAAACCGGTGTTTATAATTTTGCAAACTACGCCCTGGCCTATGCCGCTTTCGAAGATGAAAAATATAGTAAGGCAGCAAATTATTTCGAAAAATTTTTGGCAGGCAACGATAAAGACCAAAAAACCATTGATGATGCAACCATCCGTTTAGCCGATTCCTATTTTGTGAATAAGAATTATGGCGACGCAATGGCAAGTTATAACAAAATCATCAGCAGGCACACTGCTTCTGAAGATTATGCCACGTTCCAGAAAGGGATGATCCAGGGATTGGAAAACCAATATGATGCGAAAATCGCAACCATGCAAAATTTATTAAAGGCTTTTCCAAACTCGAATTATGCAGACGATGCCGGTTTCGAAACGGCCTATACTTACTTTAATAAAGGAGATTTCGATAAATCAAAATCTGATCTTGTAGCCTTAATTGCCAAATACCCGCACAGCAGCTATGTGGCAAAAGCACTGGTAACGATTGGCTTAGTTCAGTACAACCAGGATCAGGACGATGCCGCTTTAGAATCGTTTAAAAAGGTAATTGCTGATTACCCAACCTCTGATGAAGCCAAACAGGCTATGGAGTCGATTAAAAATATTTATGTAGACCGTGGCGATGCAAATGGTTTTATTGCCTATGCCAATACCACACCACTGGGCAATTACTCGAGCAATGAGCAGGATAATATTGTTTTTGCTGCTGTAAATAACCTTTACTTAAAAGGCGATGCCAACGGTGCGTTCCAGGCCGTTAATGCTTATTTTGATAAATTCCCGAAAGCCAATCATGAGAAAGAAGCCAAATTTATCAGGGCCGAATCGCTGGTAAAATTAAAACGTCCGGATGAGGCGATCCCGGATTATGAATTTATCTTAAACGACTGGACCAGCGATTATACTGAACGCTCACTCGTAAGCATTTCGCAATTGTTCTTAAACCAGAAGAAATACAATGAAGCCATTGTTTACCTGAAAAGGCTTGAAACCACAACCGATTATAAATCGCACTATAGTTTTGCCATCAACAACCTGTTAAAGGCCTACACCGCTTTAAACATGCCTGATGATATGCTTAAGTATGCACAACTGACCAAAGATTCAGAAAAAGCTTCTGAAGAAGAGAAAAACAGTTCAGGTTTATTCTCGGGTAAAGCCTATCTGTTAAAAGGCGATACCACTACCGCTGTTAAGGAGTTTAAAAACGTAGTGGCCAAAACCAAAACGGTTGCCGCTGCCGAGGCAAAATACAACCTGGCTTTGGTAGAGTATAACAAAGGTGATTATAAAACCTCATCCAAAACCTGTTTTGATCTGATTAACAACATGGCCGCATACGATTATTGGGTAGCTAAAGCATTTATCCTTTTATCAGATAACTATGTTGCCCAGAAAGATAATCTGCAGGCTAAGAGCACACTTCTCAGTATTATTGATAATTACGAAGGCAAGGATGATATCATTCCTACAGCCAAAGAAAAACTTGAAAAACTAAACCAGAAGAAGTAGCATTATGAAATCAATTAAATATATATATAGTTCACTGTTTTTTTTGGCTGCCGGGTTAATGACTGCACAGGCGCAGGACAAAAAAACTGATGAAAAAGGTGTTGTAAAAGAAGAAATAGAAGTTGTTCGGCCTTATAAACCCATTCTGGCAGAGGCGGTAAAACTGAGGAGGAGTCCGAATCTGGACGATATTAAAACCTATAAGGCCAAACTAAACTACAGCATTTTAGACAGGAAACTGGAACTGAACAGCGATATACAAAAACTACAGGCACAAGCATTGGCCGAAGAAAAAGAAAGCATTTTGGTTAACAATTATGTTAAAGGTGCATTCGGTTCGCTGGCTACACTTTTGGGCGAAGCCTATTTTAATACCGGAAAAGACGAAGGTCTGCAGCTTGGCGGCTATTTTAAACATTTTAGCCAGGAAGGAAAGCTGAACAAACAAAACA
Source organism: Pedobacter vanadiisoli (assembly GCF_042684385.1). Taxonomy (NCBI): domain Bacteria; kingdom Pseudomonadati; phylum Bacteroidota; class Sphingobacteriia; order Sphingobacteriales; family Sphingobacteriaceae; genus Pedobacter; species Pedobacter vanadiisoli. The sequence continues at coordinate 152,686 of NZ_JBHULL010000011.1, forward strand.
GCAGCAACCAACAGTTAAGCATTTTCGGACGCAGTATCCTGGATCAAAACACAGTGAGCGGCAGGATTAATTTTGAGCGTAACGGCACCTATTTTTACGGGATAGATGATGACCGGCCTACCCTGAACCCTAATCCGGAAAAGCAGGCTTTAACCACCATCGAACTGGAAGGCGAGTTGGTAAAGAACTTTACCGAAGATGAAGATGCTTTCAGCTATGCATTAAAAGCCAATGGTTACATCTGGAATGATAAATTTAGTGCCAAAGAAAACTACCTGAGTTTAAACGGTTATGTAAACAAACGTATCAATTCGTTAAACCTGGGTTTGGCAGCATCAACCGAATTTGGTAACAGTAAAGATGCGCTTACAAGCGTTGGCAATAATCTTTTGCGTTTAAATCCTTATATCCGTTTACAGGTTAAAGGAGCTAAAATTACAGCCGGAATTAATTTCGTACAGGAATTTGGCGCTGTTAGCAGCTCCAGGATATTCCCGGCAGTTACCGCAGATTTTACTTTGATTCCTGATTATTTACAGGTTTTCGGAGAAGTTAAAGGAGATGTAAACCGAAACTCATTAAAAGGCTTTACAGATGAAAATCCATGGTTAAACAGCAATGCAGTAATTAAAAATACTGTTGAAAAACTAAGTTTCAGTGCAGGGGTTAAAGGTACCGGTGGCCCTGGTTTTGGTTACAAAGCCCGTATTTACGTAAAACAGTTTGATGATATGCCATTGTTTATCAATAACTATACTGACTTTAACAAGTTTGATGTCATCTACGATTTCGGTAAAACAAAATTAACAGGCTTAGAGGGCGAAATTTCTGTTCAGGTAAGCGATGCCTTAAAATGGACGGGTAAATTAAACCTCGACGACTGGAAACCGGCTTCTGAAACCTACTCCTGGTTTAAGCCCGGCTTAAAAGTGAGCTCTAATTTGGTTTACACTTACAATAAAAAATTAAGCTTTAATGCCGGTGTCGTGATCCAGGATGATGTTAAGGCAAAAGTAAATATTGCTAACCCGGTTCCTCCATCTCAATATGTGATTCCGAACCCATCAATTGAATCAATCGTTACGGTTAAAGGTTTTGTAGATTTAGGTCTTGGTGCAGATTATCGTATCAACAAAAAATTCTCTGTTTTTGCCAAAGCAAACAATATTTTAAATACAAACTATAGCCGGTATCTGTATTACCAGGTGAATGGATTTAATATTTTTGGGGGGCTCACTTATTCTTTTTAGGGTAAGCCCTTATCCATAAAAAATGCCTCCCGGTTTCGGGAGGCATTTTTTATACGTTTATTTCTCTGGCTGTCGTCTTGAGGGATAATTTATTGTATGAAAATCAACATGAGTGACAGGAGAAGCCAATGGTATTGATTTACTCAAAAATCGTCCTTACTAGCATGAAAGATTGCTTCGTTGACTGAAAAAGCCTTCTCTCAATGATGGCATTACATAAGGATCTGTCAATGGTAGCGCATACGAAGGACCTTCGGCCTATCGAACTCTGGTTTCTACTTAAACCGATACCCTACCCCAATCCTAAACACCTGATTGATCTGTTTAAAAGAGCCCAAACTATTGCTCACCTTGTATGGCGTTAACCATTGATAACTGCCATTTATATCAAATTGTTTAATGTGAATACTAATGCCACCTGTTATTCCGATGTTTACCTTATTGGCATTTGTATTTACTAAGGTTGAGTCGATCTGCTTGCTATGGTATAACGTATCACGCGGATCGGCTATCGGATTTAATCTGGTTATTATTTTAGACGGTTTGCCTGTAAAACTAACTATCGGACCGGCTTTAAGATCGATATGTTTGGATAGCTTATAAGCTGCAGTTAACGGGATATCTATCGTAATCACTTTTCGTGTAGCTGCAATGGTAAACGGCGGTAACGAATCGGGGCGGTAATAACTAGGATGTGTAAATTGTCCCTCGATTTTTTGATTGCTGTTAAGATTTAAACCGACCGCAAGTTTCCATTTCTTATTTAGCGCATAGGTACCGAATATGCCTGCATAAAAACTGCTATTGTCTTTTTGTACATTCATTCCGGTGCTTATGCCATAATTATAGACCGGTTCGGTTTTATCCTCTTGTTTAGTTTTGGTTGTTTTGTTTTTACCCGATCGGGCATTTTTCACCTTCTGGTTTTTGTCAAGCGTATGGCGATCTGCTTTATCACGATTCCGTCCCTTCATATTATTGCTATTTATTGACGATGCATTTTGCAAATCGCTAGTCCTGTACACCTGTAAAGCTATATTTTGATTAAAAATAGAACTGGATGAAGGAAGATGAGAGAAGGTATAGCTTTGCTGAAATCCTCTTGGTACCAATAACAAATTTGCACCCTTTGTAAACGAGCCATCAGCTTTTTGAACAATATTTCTGGAAGCATCAACTTTTGAAGTCGCTTTTAGCGTTGCCGTTCTTAAATTTTCGGGTGATTTAAACTGACCTTGCCTCTGTGTAACACCATGCCCATTTTTAAAAGGAGAAACAGCATTCGCTCTATCAGCAGATGACGTTATGCTTTCCATATGCTTTGTCTGTTTTAAAAGCTCAGTAGCAGCGCGGTCAACCGCTTTATCTTGCTCTAAAGCCACGTTTATTGAATCCTTTGCCTCACTAATGCTATCTTTAATCGTTGCGGTATCGGCTATTTCATTATAGTTTAACACCTTATTGCTATCAACAGGTGTTGAATCTACAAGGATGGGCCTGATTTTCTTATGGAGTTCTTTCTGTTTATTTTTTGGTTTCAGAACGGCGAAATAACCAACCGTGGAAGCTGTAACCGCAACAGATAGCGTATAACCAATTATTTTGAACAATTTTGCCCCTGTTGATACATGAGGTCCGTGGCCACCTGCTGTACTGACCGGCATCTGCTCGTTGAGTAACTTGTGCATACCCGCCCATGCGGCATCCGAAGTATCCTTAACCGGAAAACTATCGAATTTATTTCGCCAGAGTTTATGATACCATGCTGAATTTCTCATCTCTTTTTTGTGTTTTCAGTTGGTTTATCAATGGCTGGGGAAACTAACATTTTCCTCAACTGTTTCTTTGCTTCTGTGAGGTGCCACCTTGAGGTGCTCTCGGTAATATTCAAATGTTCTCCAATTTCTTTATGCGAATAGCCATCTATCACCGAAAGGTTAAAAACCAGCTGGGTAGCTGTAGGCAGTTGCCTGATCAATTTCAGAAGATCTTCTACAAAAAGTTTGTCTAAAACCGATGGCTGGATAAAAATTTCTTCAATCTCATCCTGATTGATTGTTTCATTAAACTTTGCCTCTCTACGGCTTATATCGATGCACGACCTCACCATTACAGTTCTTATCCAGGCACCAAATGCTCCTTTATTAGCATCAAAAGTTTGGATATTTTGAAAAACCTTCAAAAACCCAACATTTAGTGCGTCATGCGCCAGGTCATCTGATTTCAAATAACGGAGACAAATACGCAGCATGTCTGCATAGTAAAGTTTATAAAGACCTTCCTGCGCCTGCCGTTCATTGGCTTTGCAACCTTTGATTAGTTTAGTATTCTGCTTAAAAAAAAGGTTCATCCATTTGGTTCGGTAAGCGGTTTTTTCATCGTATGCTAATAAGGTTACGCAGTAAGTATTAAAAACGCTGGGTTAAAATTAATTTATTTTTTATTTCTGCATTTTATTTTTCTACCAAGCGTTTTGCGCGATGGGGCCGTATACTCTATAAATCAAAAAACTATGCGCCACAATGAAAGCTATAACAGACACAACGAATGGTACAATGAACATTTCCCATCTGAAAGTGCTAAAAGCGATCATTATAAAAAAATAAAGGCTACAGGAAAAAACAATGTTGACTACTGGCTTCAACAGCTATTTTTCAGCTGCCTCGATCCGCTCCTGGCTAAAAAATACATGAATTGGCTCACCGTTGGAGACGCCTACGGATTTGATGCACAGTACATCCTGCGCTCCGGTAACCATGCACTGGCAACCGATCTTAATACCGATTTTTTAACCATTGCATTAAAAGAGGGGATCATTAATACCTGTGCTGCAGAGAATGCAGAAAAACTCACGCAGCATGATAACAGTTTCGATTATGTACTCTGTAAAGAGTCCTACCACCATTTTCCAAGGCCTTATGCTGCTATGTACGAGATGATCAGGGTAACCAAATTAGGTGTGGTGGTGATAGAACCACAAGACCCAATAACTAAAATGCCGCTGTTATTACTGTTAAGCAATATTTTTTCGCGAAATGTATTTTTTTTAAATAAGCTATGGAAAAACCGGTTTTCATTTGAACCTGTTGGAAATTTTGTGTACAAAGTTTCTGAGCGTGAATTTGAAAAGCTGGCTGCAGGTTTAGGCCTGCCTATGGTCGCCTTCAAAAAAATTAATCCAAATTACTGGTTTAAGGGAGCAGAATCGATATCAACCAATCTGTACAGTAAACAATTTTTCCTGATCAAAATGAAGAAATTTCTTTTTGATACACTGGTAAAGTTAAGGTTTCTACCTGCACAGGTATTAACTACTGTTATTTTTAAACAGCTCCCTGATGAGCAAACCATTGGCCTTCTTAAAAAAAATGGTTATCGTTTGGTTTATATTCCTCAAAACCCTTACCTCCATTGAATCTTGCTCATTGTTCCACCATTTAGTTATTTTAACAATACATGAAAATCAATACCACTCCCAGAACCTGTTATTTTTTTGCTACCCTGATATTGCTAGGTTTTTTACTGCTTACTTTCTTTGTCTATTTACGCGTAAACTGGAATGAGTTTTTTAATGCTGCAGTTATATTTTTGCCTGTTGCAACCGGTATTCTTGTTGCGGCCATTCTTTTATTTATGGGCATATACCTCATAATTAAAGGCATTAACCTTGGGAAAGAAAAAACACATATCAGGTACTTATAACAGCGGGGTAAAAACGGATATTTACAGGCATTTTTACGCGGGGAATCTGGCAAAGGACAAGACTGCCCCATGCAACACACAGCTTTCTTTAAAAGTTAGTACTTGTTTTTCACTTATCCCACCAAACCCTTGCTGTAAGAACATCGCCACCCGTTAAACGAGCTACCGCATCTTTATAGTTCTGGGGATTATTCAGAACCTCTGTTGAAAGGTAAATTAACCGTCTAGGTATAGTACCTTGGGTTACATTACCTTTATAATTAACCGGCGTAAGTTTTGGATAATCGCTCCTTTTCCAATTTAACCAGGCTTCTATAAAATTAAAATTGGTACCGGTTGCTATCCAATATTGTGTATTAATGGCATTAAGTGCATTTTGCGTGTTGCTTTCGTCAAGTGTGTTCCGGTTTACAAAATCATTGATCTTTTTTGCATCTACCGAAGCCAAAGGATCAAGCTGTGCCAGCGATTGTATAGCACCGGTTATCCCATTTGTATAATGCAGATTTGCGTCTCCGTTTATATTCCAGCCCCTCACCTTTGCTTCGGCCAGCAAAAATTCAATTTCAGCATAACTGAGAATAAAAATCGGTCCACCTAATTTAAGGTATAAAGCAGTACGTGGCCTCGAATATTTACCAAGCGGGGCAAAATCATTGGCACTACCGGTACCACCCGGATAACCTGGCGAACGGCTGATATCGGTATCGCCACCCAGCAGGTCGTACCCGTTTGGCATCCCCAGTTGTATGGCCTCATCTGTATTTCCGCCCAGATCCTGATCTGCATTTTTAGCCAGACCATCTTTTGGTATTTCGCCTATAATGCCCAGCCTGGGGTCGCTGCTGTTCCGTAATTGGTCAATTAAGGTTTTGCTCCACCGAACCTCCAGGTAATCTGAATAGGTTCTTAAAGCAAGTGATGTTCCATTCTGGCTATTAAAAGAAGAAGCATCGGTTAAAAGAATTGCATTGTCATTAATGCTGGTAAAGGTTTTGCCTGCCACTTTTTCGGTCCACATTCTGGCTTTTTCCGGATCAGCTTTGGTTAATCGCATGGCCAGCCGCAGCATTAAAGAATACCCAAATCTTTTCCATTTGTTAATATCTCCCTTGTAAAAAAGATCGGCTGTTGGACCGGGTTTTTCTGCATCTAATTTGGCTATGGCACCTTCAAGGTCAGCCAGCATCTGGGTATAAATATCCTCCTGACGGTCATAAACCGGATACTTAATACCCTGCATTGCTTTAACCGCCTGCGAGTATGGCACATCGCCATAAGTATCGGTAATTCTTTGCAAAATTAGCACAAACATGATATCACCTATCGCGATTAGATTTTTATATGCTTCGGTATCTTTTAACCTGGCCAGTCTTTGCATCTCCCTGATATAGGAAGCATCTGTATACCCTTCATCAAAAATACGCCCCTGATAATCGGTAAAACTGCCTACATTGATATACTTATCGCCGTTGTTGTAATAATAGTAGGTTGAGGCAAGTAACTGCATCATGGTACTCTGGTACAAAAGCTGATAATAACCCAAATTGGCGTATTTTAACTGTGCCTGTGCAAGCAGGCTATTTGGATCGTAATTACGTTCGGTAAGTTTGGTTGGGTCTGTATTAATCTGATCCAACGCCGTCTTGGAACAGCTGCCCATCAAAATCAGGATCAAAAAACCAACTATACACAACTTTATCATGGCTAACCTTATTTGAATTTAAAATTAAAATTGATCCCAAACATACGTGTTGCCGGTAACGAGGCCCCTTCTATCCCTGCATAACCAAGTGTAGGGGAAAACTGCGACTCAGGATCTATGTTTTTAGTATATTTAAGGAGGGTAAACAGATTCCGCGCCACCAGGTCGACCGCTATATTGCTAAATGGCGTTTTTTTTAAGAAACGTTCGCTAAACGTGTAGCCAATTGTTGCCTGTCTCAACTTAATAAAACTGCCGTTAAGCACCGATAAGGCCGAAATATTGGTAGCAAGTTCCGGGTAATAGGCATAAGCCGGAACATTAATGGTGTTTTTTTGTCCGTTTTCCATCACTCCATCGGCCACAATGCCTGTTTCCCTGCCTGGCAAAGTAGCCTTATTTAAACCAAGTACATAACTGTAGTATTCTGTTGCCGATAGGATTTTATTACCGAAACGGTAATCGACCAGGAAAGAAAAACTGAATTGCCCGTAATTAAAACTATTGGTGATTCCTCCGTATAAAGTTGGCATGGTACCGCCCATTGGGATAAAATTACCTCTTTTGGGTATTCCATCCGATCCGATAACAATATTCCCATTGGCATCACGCAGGTAATCATAAGCCATGATTTGCGTAATAGGTTTACCTACCACAAGGGCCGTATTGGCATTTAAGGGCCTGTATGTGCCTGTAAGGGTATAATTACTGTTTCCATCAATAGAAAGTAGGGTATTTTTTACTTTGGTTAAATTAAAGTTAACCTTCCATTTGCTGGTTGTAGTGAGGATGGGGGTGTAACCTAATGCAAGTTCCATACCTGCATTGCGGGTTTCGCCAAGATTAACATAAGCCGAAGTAAAGCCTGTGGTAACAGATTGTTTTGCATTGATAATTTCATTTCGGGTAGTGCGATTGAAATAGGTAAAATCGATATCGATACGGCTGTTGAAAAACTTAAGATCGAGGCCTGCTTCTATTTCGTTTAAGGTAAAGGGTTTTAGATTGTAGTTGGGCAAATCGCCGGAAAAGCTGCCAACAGGAGTGCCGTTTACCTGATTATCTACGGTGTAGTAGATTTGTGTAGTGTAGGGTACGATGGGTTCACCACTGGTTTTGGCAAAATCTAAACGCAGTTTACCAAAATCCAGACTTTTCCAGTTCAATAGATCCGAAAAAATAAAATTTCCTGATACACCCGGTACAAATATACCCCGGTTGTTTGCAGGTAAGGTGGAATAAATATCGTAACGTCCGGTAACAGAAAAATTAAGATAACGTTGATAGCTCACATCAGCTGTATAATACGCCGATTCGGTTACAATTCTGGAAATGGTCCGCGTTTTTGTACTCGTAATCAGGTTCTCGGGAATATAAAGATAAGGCACTTTAAACTGCGATCCTTTCAGTTTTTCGCTGTTCCCCCTTCTTTCGCGGTAATTTGCACCTGCCGAAAATTCGAGATTCCAGTTATCGCCGAAGTTCCGGGTAGCGCTGAACAAAATATCGCTATTTAATTCTGAAGTTTGGATTTGATCGTAAGCATTCATTCCGCCCTGCCTGTTAATTGAAAATGCGATCCCGGTAGGTAGCACACTCACCACCTCGTCTTTACTCGAATCGTAACCTATCCGCCCCTGAAATGATGCCCAGCTGGCCAGCTTATATTTTAATACGGCAGAAGTGATGTAGCGGTTTCTATTGGCATGATCTGCCTGCTTATTCATTAAAAAATAAGGGTTGGTTTTATATTCATCTGCATTCCACCGGCTTTCAAAGCCCGTTTGTGCGTCAAAACCTGGCGCCAGTATCGATTGATTTAAACTTGTGGCAAGCGCCGAAATACCATAATTTGCGTTTAAAGGACCATCACTGAGGTAGCTTTTATTCTTATTTTTTTCGTAAATATAATTCCCGGTAAAACTTAACGATATTTTAGGGCTTAATGCCACCATACCATAAAAGTTTAATGTTTTACGGTTTAAAGATCCATTGGTTAAAATAGAATTGTAATCTAGATTAGAAACCGAAACACGGTAATTATTTCTGGTATTTCCGCCAACCACTGAAAGTGTATTAATAAAAGCGGGGGCGGTGCGGTAAAAGGTTTGGATGTTGTTTTTAACAGGCGAATAGGGTTGCATAGAACCATCAACCTGCGCGGTTAATTTGCCATCCATTATTTCGCCCCAGCTTAATAAACCTGTTGAAATGGCATTGTACCTATCGGCAGGACGCTTGTTCTGAGTACCCTGTCCATACAGATATTGAAAACCGGTTGAATTAACCGGCACATCGAAGGCTAAATTTGTATTGTATTCAAGCTTTGGTTTAGCATTTTCCCCACCACTTTTCAAATTAATGAGGATCACCCCGTTTGCAGCCCTGGCACCGTATAAAGCAGAAGCGGCCGAACCTTTCAGTATGGTAATGGTTTCAATATCATCAGGGTTGATATTACTAATTCCATCGCCATAATCGGCCCCGCCATATTCATTTGCACTGCCCCTGATGCTGTTATCTATGGGCACTCCGTTTACGATAAATAACGGAGAGGCAGCCGTCATACTGGAAACACCACGGATCAGTATGCGTGCCGCAGACCCGGGACCGCCATTTACCCCTACAATATTCAGTCCCGCTACCCTACCCTGCAACATCATAATCATATTGCTTTCTCTTGCTTTGGTAATAGAGGACCCTTTAATAGTAGTGAGGGCATAACCTACTTTCCGGTTATCTTTTTCGATACCCAAGGCTGTAATTACTACCTCTTTTAAAAAACGGACACTATCTAATCCTGTTTTCACCTCGGTATCTTTCCTGATTACAATTAAATTATTGGGAAGAACAGTGTAGCCATAACCACTATGCAGCAGAAGTTGACCGATTACCTTTATGGCCTCTTCTTCTTCTACTTTAATGGATACCTGATGTTTAGGGATTTTAGATTCGCTGTAGGCGAAATGATAAATAGTTTGTTGCTGTATGGCTTCTACAACCTGCTCAAAACTTGCGTTATTAAAATTTAAGGTAACTTTGGTTTGCGCACTGGCACATAGCGGAAACATCAATGCAATTAACAATATGGTTCTCTGCGCACAATTCATGGCTACAAATATACATTGCTTAATTGTTTGTGTTAACGGTAGATATACACATTTTTGCCTTCAATTGAATAATTGAAATTTTCGATCAGCTTTAATACATTTAAGGCTTCAGTAAGGGTTTCCTTATCTATGTGCCCTGTAAATTTAACCGTTTTCAGCCCAGGATCTTTAAAGGCTATTTTTACACCGTACCAACGTTCAAAAAGCTTAGCAACTTCGTCAAAACTATTGTTTTTATAAATAAGCTCATGGTTTGTCCATGCAGTTTCCAATATACGGTCGGTATCGTTAAAGTGGCTGAGCTGACCCATGCTTGCTTTACCACCTGTAAGCGTAAATTTGTCGTTTGGCTTTAAAATAAAAGTTTGTGCTGCATTATTTTTTATTGTGACAGATACTTTCCCCCTGATTAGGGTAGTTTCGGTAAAAGTATCGTTCTGGTAAGCTTTAACATCAAATGCAGTACCCAGCACTTTTACAGCCAGTTGTTCTGTGTGTACAATAAAAGGATGTTCGGGATCCTTTTTAACATCAAAAAATGCTTCACCTGATAAGTAAACATCTCTGGTATTTGCAGTAAAATGATTTGGGTACTTTAAGCTGCTTCCCGAATTCATTTTTACAGTAGAGCCATCGGCCAGTATGATGGTTTTCACCTCTGTGGCTTTGGTTATCACCTGTGTTAAAACCAATTGGCCTGTTTTATTAAAGAAAATAGCTTCTCTGCTGTATATCAGTATACCAGCAATAACAACAGCTATAACTGCTGCGATTTTTAACCAGGTGTGGTAAGGCTTATTTCTGACAACTTTTAAATCCGATTCACCTGGAACTGTAATTTGGGATCTGATCCGGTCAAATACCTGATCAATATTTTCATCTTCAGCCGTTTCAGCTTCAAAATAAGTTTGTAAGCGATCATATTCCATTCTAAAGGAGGCATTGTCAGCTAAAATAGATTTCAGTTCTACAGATTCATCCGGCGAAATTTCACCGGCCAATTGTTTTCCAAGCAATTCTGTAAATCTTTGATCTGTCATTTTTTCCCGTCCTTTATTGTATGTTCCTTTTTCCGTTAAAATTGCCTACAAATAATATAAAAAAGATAATTACTTGCTAAGATAATCAGGGAGATCAGTTTTCCCAGTTTTTTTTCGTCGGTCCCCTTATCGTTTAAAGGCAGCAATACCATACGGAGTTTTGCGATGGCCCTGAACAATTGGGTCTGCACGGTTCGGGGTGAGATATCCAACAGCTCTGCCACTTCTTTGTACTTCATTCCGCTTTCTTTTATTAACCTGAAAACAGTGGCCGCCTGTGGTGCCAAACCTGCAATGGCAAAATCAAGTTGCCGATGCAGTTCTTTGGTTTCCATAATATACTCCGGCGTTAGCGTTGTTACCGAAACATCATCTTCAGCATCAACTAAATCGATAAACGTAATGGAGGAATTTTTTTTAAGGTACTTTAGCGATTGATTTTTTACCGCGATAAAAAGGTAACTTTCCGGGTTTAGCACGTGGGCACTTGTGGTCCTGTTTTCCCAGCATTTAACGAATACCTCTGCAACCAGGTCTTCTGCAACCTGTTTATCTATCACATAGTAAATAGAAAATCTGATTAACCGGGTGTACAGAAAGCGGTAAAGCTGCTCAAAAGATTTTATATCATCCTCGAGGCAAATCTTATTCCATAAAACGACTAGATCTGGCTTAGCTGCTTTCAACTTGGTTAGTTTGATGAATCAAATGTAAGGTAATAAAAATATTCAATTATAAAAATCCGTATTATTTTGGTCATTTATCCAAAAAAGCTTCTTCAATTGATGAGCAATTATGTGCAGATTATTTATTTCTTACCCCTAAAGCCAACTTTCCTCTTCACATCTGTAAATGGTACCGCTCAGAGCGCCTGATCGCAATAGAGAAATTTAAGACACTCCATATCGCCACGAAAAAAATATTTTAAAATATTTCAATTTTCTTGTAGGCAATTTATGTGAGCATAATACTCTTATCTATAAAACAGCCCGGACGGAAATCCGTAAGGCGAAAAATAATTAACCAAATACTTATTCAAAATTATTCATAATGAATATGAAAAAATCTCTACAGCTCACATGCTTATTGCTTTATGCATCGGCGGGTCTGTATGCAGCTACTCCAGCAGATCATTTTAAACGGTCAGTTTCCTACCACTCGGTTTACCAGGATGTGATAAAAGGGACCGTAAAAGACGAAAACGGCGCAACTTTACCGGGTGTAACCATTACCATAAAGGGAGCACAGGGCGGCACTCAAAGTAATACCTCAGGGCAATACAGTATTGCCGCTAAAACAGGCGATGTTTTGGTGTTTTCTTTTATCGGCTACCAGAGCAAAGAAGTTACCGTGGGGGCGCAGGGTACAATTGATGTTACTTTAACCCCTGATTCTAAAAATCTTGAAACGGTTGTAGTAACGGCGTTAGGGGTAAAAAGATCAGAAAAATCATTAACCTATAATACGCAACAGGTATCGGGCGAAGAATTATCAAAAGTAAAGAGCCCCAACTTAATGAACTCCCTTAACGGTAAAGTTGCAGGCTTGACCATTAGCCCAAGTGCATCGGGTGTTGGTGGTTCGGCAAAAGTAATTTTAAGAGGAAGCCGTTCAGTAAGTGGAAATAACCAGCCCCTATATGTAATTGATGGGGTACCAATCAGTAATAACGGTAATGCCAATGGCCAGCAGAACAGTGTATTTGGAGGCGGTCAGGATGGTGGCGATGGTATATCTAACCTTAATCCTGATGATATTGCAAGTATTACGGTTTTAGAAGGTGCATCAGCAGCGGCTCTTTACGGTAGTCAGGCACAGAATGGTGTAATTTTAATTACTACTAAACAGGGAAAAGCGGGTAAAACCGAAATAGGTTTTTCATCGGGCATAACCATTGATCATATTGCTTACGAGCCAAAGTTCCAGAACAGTTACGGACCATCATCTACGACGGTAAGGGATAGCTGGGGTGGAGGAATCAGCAATACAACGGATAATTTAAAAGATTTTTTCAAAACGGGGATTAATACCTCAAATGCGATAAATCTATCGGGCGGTTCTGAAATAGCACAAACCTATTTTTCATATTCAAACACCTATGCCAGTGGTATTCAACCGGGCAATAAGTTAAACCGGAACAACTTAAACCTCCGCGAAACGGCCAAGTTTTTCAATAATAAGTTAACGGTAGATGGAAGTGTGAACTACATCAATCAACGGATCAACAACAGCCCTTCTTTAGGTTTATATTTAAATCCATTATTGGGTTTATACCTTTTCCCCAGAGGGGTTGATATTACCCCATATAAAGATCAGTATTTATTGGCTGGTAATACAGGCAGCGCACGCCAAAACTGGCTGGGCGGTCCGCAAGACATTAACCAAAATCCATGGTGGCTAACTAATTTGAACCCAAATACATCAATCCGTAACCGTTTTTTATTGAGTGGAAGTGTTAAATACGATGTTGCTCCATGGTTAAATGTACAGGTTAGGGGAAATATGGACCGCACTACGGATGATTATGAAAACCGTAGGTATTCGGGTATTGCAACCAATTTCAACTCTACCGGAACAGGTTATTTTGCACAGAGCAACCAAACTTATGTACAGAAATATGTAGATGCAATTGCCAATTTTACCGTTCCGATGACTGGATCTGATTTTAAAGTGAATGGATTAATCGGTGGAAGTATTAACGATCAGAAAACTTCAGGTTTATCTTTGGCAGGCAACCTTTCGGCAGTCGATTTCTTTTCGCCAGCTAACACCATTGTTGCCCTGCCGGGTACCTTTACCGGAAATACATTGAGTAATGTGGTACCAATTGTTCCTAACCATAGCCAGTTACAGGCCGTATTTGGTAACGCCAATATTTCTTATAAAGATTGGGCTTTCTTAACTGTAACCGGCAGAAACGATTGGTCTTCTAACTTATCTTATACACCAAACGATTCTTATTTCTATCCATCAGTAGGTTTATCATTTATCGTTTCGCAGATGTTCAAACTTCCTGAAGCCATTACTTATGCCAAATTAAGAGGCACTTATGCAGAAGTTGGAAATACTGTACCTCCGTATCTTACTTTTATCCAAAACACCTTAAAATCAGACGGTGCGTTAAATTTTAATACCAATGCAGCATTCAGGGAGTTAAAGCCTGAAAGAACAAAATCATTCGAGGTTGGTACCGATTTACGTTTCTTATCAAACAGAATTAATTTCAGCTTCACCTACTATAAAACCAATACCAAAAACCAATATATCCCTGTAGTTGCGCCTCCTTCTTCACTGGTATCAACAGGATACCTGAATGCAGGTAATGTAGAAAACAAAGGTTTCCAGTTTATTTTAGGTGCCGATGTTGTAAAAGGTGACGGATTAAACTGGAATACTTCAGTAAACGGTTCATTAAACAGAAACAAAATAATCGATATCGCTTCGGCCGATAAAATCAACAGTGTAGATTTAACTGGTGCCGGTAATACTTCTTATATTTCGAGGTTAAAAGTAGGTGGTTCTTATGGCGATATTTATAGCTATACTCTGCAAAGAGATGCACAGAACCGCATCATATTAGGTGGAGATGGGACCACTGCTTCGCCATATACACCGCTAAAAAGTACAGAATTTAATTACGTAGGCAATCCTAATCCAAAATTCCAGTTGGGATGGAACAACAGTTTCAATTATAAGGATTTTAGCTTAAGTTTCCTGGTTGACGGCAAATTCGGCGGTCAGGTATTATCGCTTACCGAAGCCTTAATGGACGAAGCAGGTGTATCTGAAGCGACCGGTAATGCAAGGGCTCAGGGTGGTGTTAAAATTAATGGAGTAGACACCAAAGGTAATGCAGTATCAACAACAGTTAACCCACAAGCTTATTATTCGTTTGTTGGTGGCAGATCAGGCGTATCAGGCGAATATATCTATAGTGCAACGGTTGTACGTTTAAGAGAAGCTGCTTTAGGCTATACCCTGCCTTTAACTGGTAAAACATTTAAAAGTGTTAAATTTTCTGTTACCGGCCGAAACCTGTTTTATTTCTATAAAAAAGCTCCTTTCGATCCAGAGATCACCATGTCAACCGGGAATGGCTTATCGGGTATAGACGTTTTTAACCAGCCTGCTACCCGCAGTTTAGGTTTCAATCTAAACGTATCATTTTAATTCTATTCAAAAAACAACATGAAAACTATATATAAATCATCAAATAACAGGATTAAAGGATTGTCGGCTGTTTTGCTGGCATCTTTAATGGCCTTAAATTTTGGATGTACAAAAAACTTTGAAGATTTTAACACCAATCCGACAGCACTTTCTCCTGAGCAGACCACTTCGCTTTTAAAATCGGCGATTGGCCCGATTGAGCAGGAGATTTTCCATAACTATCAGATTGCACAAAACCTGGGTGCTGATGCCTTTAGTGGTTATATGATGGCACCTACACCTTTTGGCGGAGGGATTAATAATATGAACTACTCGCTGAATGATGGCTGGAATAGTGCCGGTTTTAACGACCAGTACAATTATGTAATGGCGCCGATCGCCAAAATTGGTCAGAGCCAGGTTAAAACCAAATCGCCCGAGGCCTGGGGAATTGCCCTTTTGGTTCAGGTAATGGCCATGAGCAGGGTAACGGATAAGTTCGGTCCTATTCCGTATACTACGGCCGGATCATCACTGGTTTCGACACCGTACAATGATCAGAAAACAATTTATGATGCATTTTTTAAGCAAATAGATACAGCAGCCAATAACTTACAGGCATACATCAGCGCAAATCCGGGCAAAACTGCTTTTTACGACAAAGGTGATCTGATTTATGCAGGTGATCCTGTAAAATGGTTAAAACTGGCCAATTCCTTACGTTTACGTTTAGCTATGCGTATTGTTAAAGCCGATGCCACTACAGCCAAATTACAGGGTGAAAAAGCATTGAGTGCACCTGGTGGTTTATTAACCACTGCAGCAGATAATGCTGCAGTAGCACAGTCTGGCACAAGAGATAATGACTTATGGATAGTTACCGTTGCTTACGATGGCGATAATGCGTTGGGTGCAGCCTTGCAAACCTATTTAGTGGGGTATAATGATCCGCGTTTGCCTGTTTATGCTACACCTGCTACCGATCCCTTATTTAAGGGCCAATATGTGGGGATCAGATCGGGGGCAAACACTTCATCTAACGGTTTGGGCAAACCAGGATACAAAACCTATTCCAGCCTGAATTCTACAGATCCGACGAAATCAGTTATCGGACAAAAAGCACCACAGATTTTAATGACCGCTGCAGAAGTATGGTTTTTGAAAGCCGAAGCCGCCTTACGTGGCTGGACCGGTGCCGGAGATGCGCAAACCAATTATGAAACGGGTATTACCACATCTTTCCAGCAATGGAATGTTGCCGTTGGCAGTTATCTTGCTGATGCAAGCAGCAAGCAAACTAGTTATACAGATCCGAAAAACCCTGCAAATAATGCTGCAGCGGTAAGTAATATTACCATTAAATGGGACCCTACAGCTACCAATGAACAAAAACTGGAACGGATTATCACCCAAAAATGGCTGGCCATTTTCCCTGACGGACAGGAAGCCTGGAGCGAATACAGACGTACAGGTTATCCTAAATTATTCACTGTAGCTAATAATAACAGCAGTGGAGCTATAAATACACAAACCCAGATCAGAAGATTACCATATCCTGCAACCGAATATGGTAACGGAAACAGCGCCGAGGTTGTTAAAGCGGTTGGCCTTTTAGGTGGACTTGACAATGGCGGTACCAGATTATGGTGGGATGTGAATAAAGGAAATTTCTAATCACAACGAGCATTACCGGTAGGGTGATTTGCATCATCCTACCGTTTTATAAAATCAATTTCTAACCAAAATTTTTTAAACCTATGAGAAAACTAACCGTTTTCGGCGTACTGCTGTTAACAGCTTTCGCCTTGTTGTATGCTTGTAAAAAAGCTAGTTCTGAAAAAGAAGACAACCTACTTAACGCCAAGGGAACAGCCAGAGCCGCAACCAATGCCTCTGCCCTGACATTAACCGGTCCATTCATGACCGCTTATGTAGAAGTAAACAGCAACAATTTTGTAAATCCGGGTTGTTATACCTATGGCACTTCTGCCAACCAGCTATTTGGTATTTCTGTAATTTTCGCAGCCAATATCAATTCGGTAAATGGCACACCTACGCTTTACTTCAATCCACAGGTACAGGAAACTTTAAATTCTGGCAAGGTAGCTTACCTTAAATCGTTAGGAATAAAAGTTCTACTCGATGTGCTCGGAAACCATCAAAATGCGGGCTGGGGCTGTTTTACCTCTTATGCCCAGGCCGATGCCTTTGCCATTCAGTGCGCCAATGCAGTACAGCAATATGGTTTAGATGGAATTGATATTGATGATGAATATTCTACCTGTACCGCAAATGATGGTTCATTGGTTCTTGCTGCAGCAGCACTCAGGGCACGCATGGGGACCGGCAAACTCATTACTATGGCTGCATTTAACCAGGCCAATTATTTTACTTCTACCTATAACAACCAAAAACTGGGTGATATATTAGATTATGTATTTGAGCAAACTTATTTCTCGACCAATTACGCTGGTCGTTTGCAGCCTTATATCAACGCCGGTGTGCCAAAAAGTAAATTAGGCTTAGGTACCGATTTAGGCAATAGCGACCAGGCTGCAGTAGCCACCTATGTAAAAAACAATGGTTTGGCCAGTGCGATGGTTTACAATGTGGCCAACAATTCACAAACTAAATTATCTGCCATGTCTAACGTACTTTACGGTGCTTCAACTGATGTGAAACCAAATTGTATTGATGGTAATGGAGGTACCCCTCCACCAGCTGCAAACCGCTCATTGATTTTCGATGGTACAAATGAGTACTTAAATTCAAATACCTTTAACCTTGCAGGGACCAGCTTAACTTACGAAGCATGGATTAAGCCAACAGCCTTTAAAACTACTGCTCCAAATATCTCCACCATTATGGGTGTCGAAGTGAGCGACGCCAATGTGGCTTTGCTCCGTTTAGGTGATGCCGGTTTAGCCAACAATAAAGTTCAGTTTGTGCTCAATACAGGTGGTGCAACGCCTAAAAAACTAAATTCTACCACCGCACTAAGTGCCAATACCTGGTATCATATTGCAGCCACTTATGATGGCTCAACTATGAAAATCTATATCAATGGAACTTTAGATGCCAGCATGAGTGCAACGGGTACTATCGTCGCCAATGGCACATTCCAGATTTCGAGAAGCTGGGATGCCAACCGTGGTTTTAACGGCCAGTTCGACGAATTGCGGGTTTGGAAATCAGCGTTGGCACAGTCGGCAATTTCGGCCAATAAGTGCAGTGTGAGTGCAACGAGTGCCAATTTAGAGGCTTATTGGAAATTTGATGAAGGAACCGGAACCACTGTGGCCGATGCAACCGGACATGGCCACACCGCTAGTTTACTGAACATGGAGAGTAGCGATTGGTCTACAACAGTTCCTTGTTTGTAGCCCCTACACCTATAAATTAACGCGAAAACTTAATAGGCTGTATCAAAGATCAAATGGTATATAAGGTTCGTTGATGGGACGAGCATAACGTTTACATGAGCAGGAAATATCCTCGAATAAATTCAGGATAAAGACACTTTGTAGAAGTTGTAGTATACTGCAAGGTTAATATGATACAGCCTATTTTGATAACACAATCTTTATTTCTACACAAGCTTTTTTACCGCAAAACGCTTCTGTTGCTTAGGCCTTATCTCCGAATTCGCTATTATATCGATTTAGCCATTTGCTTACTAGCATACCATTTCTATCTTTGTAACCGTTATCTTTGCACGGATACAGGTATTGGTTTAGAAAATTGATTTTTCTCAGGATCAAAATAACAAAACTGTACCCGTTTTATTTCCTTTTTGGGATAGGATGTTTAATACACCCTTAACACTATTTAAAGGTAGAATACAATTTTTAATTTTAAAACGCTTAATTTTATCCGAATGGATATCTTATCATACCTATTAGAACTCTTGCAACAACGCAAAGAAGTTGGTATTACCGGCTTGGGCACTTTTTATAAAAAAAAATACCCTGGAAGATACGATAAGGAAAAACAAACGTTTTTACCTCCCGGATATACACTGCAGTTTTCGACCGAAGTAACCGGAGAAGAAGCCCTTGTGGATTTCATTTCCGTTAAGAGAAATATCTCTAATGAGAGTGCCAAATATTATATTGAACAGTTTGTTAATGAGGTAAACCAAAAACTGGAGTTAGACCATGAAATCGAACTGGATAAAACCGGTCGTTTATTTTTTACCGAACAGGGACTTGATTTCGAACCGATAAAGAACATCAATTATGGATCTGAGTATTACGGCCTGCCCACTTTACCAGAAACTGCAACAGAAGAATTAAAAGCAGATTTAACGAAAGATGAGGAAGAAGTGTATGATGAAATTGCCGAAGCACCAGCAGCACCTTCTCCATTCCAAAATAAATCTTACCATCATCCTGTAATTGAAAATATAGAATTGGATGAAGTAAAGGATGACCTTAAACATACTTTACAACATTCAGAAAGCCATGCAGAAGAAATTACCGAAGCACCAGATTTTATAAAGGAACAGCATGAAGAACATCCAAACCGTTTTGGACATGCACCGGAATCGGAAATAGAAAATGTCGCCGCTGAACAACTGGCAGCTGAAGCTGCACCACTTACTGAGCAGGAAAATAAAATAGAAACTCCTGAAAATACAACAGAACAGGAAGTAGAAAATATTTCAGAAGAGCCTCAGGTTGACGAAACTACATCACCTGTTGAAACAGAAAGTGAAGTAGAAGAAAATGCAACAGTACCTGAAGCTCTGGCAACTGTTGATGAGCCGACAGTTGAAGTTCCCGAATCTGTTGTGGAGCAGCACGAAGAAAATCCCGGACGTTTTGGACATACACCGGAATCGGAAGGGGAAAAAGATCCGGCTGAGGCTATCGAAACAGTTGTACCGCAAAGGGAATATACTGGCCGTTTCTCACTGCGGACAGAAACTGAAGCGCCAAAAACTTACCTTCACCTGGAAGAAGAGG
Source organism: Pedobacter vanadiisoli (assembly GCF_042684385.1). NCBI lineage: Bacteria > Pseudomonadati > Bacteroidota > Sphingobacteriia > Sphingobacteriales > Sphingobacteriaceae > Pedobacter > Pedobacter vanadiisoli. The sequence continues at coordinate 172,609 of NZ_JBHULL010000011.1, forward strand.
TTAAACATACCGAACCAGTAATAGAAGCACCTGCCTTTATTAAGGAGCAACATGCCGAGCATCCGAACCGTTTTGGCCACGATCCGATTGTACACGATCAGGAACCTCAACCCGGTATGTCTGCCTGGTTAAAAGTAACCATCGTTATTTTGATTTTGGTGATTATTGCTGCCATTACGTATTTAATTAAGCCTGAGATTTTTAACAGAAAAACCGAGGTAGCAAAAGCAGCACCTGTTATTATCGATTCTCCAAAAGTGACTGTCGACTCGGCCAAAATAAAAAGCGATTCTATTGCCAAAACCGACAGCATTTTAAAAGCCAATCAGGTTCAGAAGAAAACAGACACAAATGCAAAAGCAACAGGTAAACCGGTAGGAAAAACAGCAGTTACCTCTCCTGTTGAAAAACCAAAAGACGATAAGATTGTACCAAACCGTGGTCCTTCTACGTTTGATGTTATTGCAGCCTCGTATAAAACAGTTGAAGGAGCCGAAAAATACATTGCCTTCATGAAGACCCATGGCATAAATGCTAAAATTGCAAATATGGCCGGTCCGTGGAAAAAGGTAAGTATAGCAAGCTTTGCAACAGAAGAAGAAGCAAGAGCACAAAAAGAGGTTTTACAGAAAAAACTAAAAGGAAAAGGCTTTTACGTACAGCAGATTTTTAACAACACACAACCAAAATGATAAATTTATTAATTCAAGACACAACAAAAGCATTACAAGACACCGCAAATGCACTAAATCAGGCAGTAACACAACCACAGGAACAATTACATTTTATTGACCTTCTTTTTAAGGGAGGCTGGGTAATGATCCCCTTGGCTTTCCTTGCCTTTTTAGCTTTAATTATTTTTGTAGAACGTTATTTAACCATAAAAAAAGCCACTAAAGATGAAGCCAATCTGATGGTTCAGGTCAGGTCTTATATCCAGTCGGGAAATTTAGATGGGGCCATGTCTCTTTTAAGGAATAACAATTCTCCCCTTTCGCGCATGTTGCAAAAAGGTTTGAAACGTATTGGTCGCCCCATTAAAGATATTGAAGGAGCCATCGAAAACGTGGGTAAATTAGAGGTTTCCAAACTGGAGAAAAACATCAGTATATTGGGTATAGTTGCCGGTATTGCACCGATGCTTGGCTTCGTGGGAACCATTGTGGGGGTAATTACCATCTTCCACCAGGTATCCATTAAAGGCGCCATCGAAATCGGAACCATTTCTGGTGGTTTATATACCAAAATGATTACGTCCGCAACCGGGTTGATTATCGGTATCATTGCTTACGTACTTTACCACATTTTAAACATCATGGTAGAGAAAATCATCCTTAAAATGGAAACCGATGCAATTGATTTTATTGATTTACTAGAAGAACCGGGCAAATAATGAATTTACGCAAAAGAACAAAAGGATCGGTAGAAGTACATACTTCAGCGTTGAACGATATTATGTTCTTCCTGATGCTGTTCTTCCTATTGGCCTCAGCCGTGGTAAATCCTACTGTAGTTAAATTATTGTTGCCGCAATCATCAAGCGGACAGCAATCGACAGCCAAAAAAGCAGTTACGGTTACCATAGACGAAAACCTTAAATATTTCGTTGAAAAGAAACCGGTCAGTATAGAAGAACTGGAGCCTACCCTGGCATCATACCAAAAACTGGCTCCGGATATGACCATTCTTTTATATGTTTCACGTAATGTGACGTACCAGGATGGATTTGTGGTAAACGATATTGCCAATAAATTAAAATTGAAACTTGTTGTAGCCGTTGAGCCTAAAAAATAATGAACTACAAAGCACAAAATATACCTCACGAAGAAAACAACTATCCCAAGGCCATTGCGATAGCAAGCGGTATCATGGGCTTTTTGTTGTTGATCAGCTTTTTTATTGTGATTGGTTCTTTCCAGCCACCTGAAGAAGTGGGTATGGGTGGTATGGTGGTAAATTATGGTACTTCGGCCGAAGGCATGGGCGATGATTATACCAGTATCGAAGAACCATCTGCAGATCCAAATGCGAACGGTAAAGCACCTGAAAAGGTAACACCCGAAGAAAAGGTTACCCCAACTACCGCTACTGAAAGCAGCAACAAGGAAATCCAGACACAGAATACCGAAGATGCAATTGCGGTTAATACAAAAGCGACCAAACCCACTAAAGTTGCACCAACAACAGTAACGGAAGATAAACCTGCAAAACCGGTAATCAATCAAAATGCATTGTATAAAGGTAATAAGAATACCGGCCAGGGTAAGGGAGACGGAACAGGTAACACAGCAGGGAACCAGGGTTCGGTTAACGGCGATCCCCTATCTAACAATTATGGCGAAGGCGGCTCGGGATTTGGGAATAAACCCATTGCATTAAGACATTTCTCCAATCTGGTGGTACCACAAGACGACGGACAGAAAACGGGCAGAATAGCTATCCGGATTTATTTCAATAGAAATGGCGATATTATCCGCGCCAACCAGGAACTTAAAGGCTCTACCATTACCGATACCGAACTGGTAAACAAATGTATTAAAGCCGTAATGGAATCTTCCTTAAGTAAAACCGAAATTGGTGGCGATAATCAAACCGGTGTAGTGGTGTTTAATTTTAAAGTGAAGTAAAATATAATTAAACATAAAAGGTCTGTTTATTACAGGCCTTTTATGTTTCTTAAGCCTTCTGTATCTCTACAGATCATTTTTTACTCCCATCACCCTGAATCTGTTTCAGGGTCTTTATAGCATAAAAGATGCTGAAATTAATTTAGCATGACGATAACTCTAAATTATTCTACTCCATGGTCTTGTGCCTCCACAGACCATCAAAGTAAATTAAAAACTCCGAAAGAAATATTTCTCATTTCATTCCATAATCACTCCAGTCAACTTATATTTGGCTATTATTATGAACTACCAACAAACGCTTGATTTTTTATACAGTAAACTCCCGATGTTTACCCGCGTTGGCGCCTCTGCTTTTAAAAAAGATTTAACCAATACCATTATCCTTTGTAATGCTTTAGATAATCCACAGGATAAATTCAAAAGCATCCATGTGGCCGGTACAAACGGGAAAGGATCAACCTCGCACATGTTGGCTTCCATATTACAAGCACAGGGTTATAAAACCGGATTATATACATCCCCTCATTTAAAAGATTTCCGTGAGCGCATCCGCATCAACGGGAAAATGATCAGCAAAACAGAAGTGGTATCCTTTGTAAAGGAACAGCAAAAACTCATCGAAAAAACCGAACCTTCATTTTTTGAAGTTACAGTAGCCCTCGCCTTCGATTGTTTTGCCAGGCACCAGGTAGATATTGCCGTTATCGAAGTGGGTTTAGGTGGCCGCCTCGATTCGACCAACATCATTAGTCCGCTTACTTCGGTAATTACTAATATCAGTTTAGACCACACCAATATGCTGGGTAACACCCTGGCTGAAATTGCCGGCGAAAAGGCAGGCATTATCAAAAAAGACACACCTGTTGTAATCGGCGAAACCCACGAAGCATCGGCGCCAGTATTTAACAAAAAGGCCACAGAAATGAATGCCCCAATTGTTTTTGCCGATCAGGTTTTAACTGCCCGCGATTTTAAACTGGCGAATAATAAATTGTCATTATCGGTTTATCAGGGCGAAGAAATTAAATATAAAAACCTGCAAAGCGACCTCACCGGAACTTATCAGCATAAAAATATACTCACTGTTTTAGAAACCTTAGCAGTGCTGAATGAAAAAACTGATATTAAAACCAACCAGGAGAGCATTTATAAAGGCATCAGCCTGGTTAAAAAACAAACGGGATTACAGGGCCGCTGGCAAACTTTGAGCAGAAATCCTTTAGTAATCTGCGATACCGGGCATAACGAAGCCGGAATTTCTGAAGTAATTAAAAATATTGCACAAACCCCTTATCAGAATTTACATATTGTTTTCGGAATGGTAAACGATAAGGATATTTCGAAAGTTTTAGCGCTCATGCCCAAAAATGCCACTTACTATTTCTGCAAGCCCGATCTGGAGCGGGGTTTGGCGGCTGATGCGCTAAAAGAACAGGCTTCCTCTTATCATTTAAATGGAAACGCTTATGCATCAGTTACCGAAGCAAAAGCAAATGCGATCCGATCGGCTGGTATTAAAGACCTGATTTTTATCGGTGGAAGCACATTTGTAGTAGCCGAAGCGATATAAAATCTTTACATTAACTTCAAAATATCTTCACTTAAAAGTTGTTAATTTAGCCCTTTAACTAAAACGCAATGAAGAAAATTTCCTTTCTAATCTTTTCTATATCTATTTTTTCACTTTCTCTCTCCTCTGCCCAGACAAAAAAAACCACTCCTGCAACTCCTAAAGCATTTCCCGCCGAAGTTGCACGCCCAAAACTGGTGGTTGGCCTGGTGGTTGATCAAATGCGTTGGGATTATTTATACCGTTACTATAACCGTTACACCAATGGTGGTTTTAAAAGATTAATCAATGAAGGTTTTTCAGTAGAAAATACATTTATTCCTTATACTCCTACCTATACTGCCTGTGGCCACACCTGCATCTATACAGGTTCAGTGCCGGCTGTTCACGGCATCATCGGTAACGATTGGTACGATCCTGAAGCTAAAAAGAGTGTATACTGTACAGAAGATTCTTCCGTATCAACAGTTGGCAGTACACCTTCATCAGAAGGCAATATGTCGCCAAAAAATATGCTAACCACCACCATAACCGATGAATTAAGGTTAGCTACCAATTTTAGAGGCAAAGTAATCGGTATTTCATTAAAAGACAGGGGATCAATCCTTCCAGCAGGTCATGCTGCAAATGCTGCATATTGGTATCAGGGCAGCACCGGAAACTGGATTACCAGTACCTATTATATGAAAGAAGTACCAGGCTGGATTGCCGATTACAATAAACTGAAACTGGCGAACAAGTTTTATGCAAAAAACTGGGAAACTTTATATCCCATCAATACTTATGTGAACAGTACCGCTGATGAGAAAGCTTACGAAGGTAAACAGAGTACATTTCCACACCAGTTAACCCAAAACATTGATAAAAATTTCGATGCCATCAGAAGCACACCTTATGGCAATACCATCACTCTTGACCTGGCTAAACTGGCGATCCTTTCTGAAGATTTAGGACAGGATAATATTACCGATTTCTTGGCGGTAAGCTGCTCCTCTACAGATTATATTGGCCATGCCTACGGCCCGAATTCGATCGAAGCAGAAGATACTTATTTACGTTTGGATAAAGATTTCGAAGAGTTTTTCAATTACCTTGATAAAAAAGTTGGTAAAGGCAATTACACTGTATTTCTAACCGCCGATCATGGTGCTGCCCATGTACCAGGTTTTATGCAGGAAAATAAAATGCCTTCGGGAGTGGTTAGCGACAGAGATATAGCCAACAAATTAAATGCTTACTTAAACGATAAATTTAAGGTAAACAATGTTGTTTTAAGGTCAATGAATAATCAGATCATTTTCGATCACGATAAAACCGATAAAGGTGATGTGAGTTTCGATGTGATCAAATCAGCCGCTGTTGAATTCTTAAAGCGACTGGATGGCTTTCAGAATGCTGTAGATATTGCTAAAATATCGCAGGCCACACTTCAGGAAATCCAAAAAAAGATGATTACCAATGGCTACAATGCCCGCAGAAGCGGTGATATTTATTATGTTTTACAGCCCAACTGGTTTAATGGTGGCAGTACAGGTACTACTCATGGCAACTGGAATCCGTACGATTCGCATATCCCATTGGTTTTTATGGGCTGGGGAGTTAAACCGGGCGCAACAAACAAAATGCACTACATGACCGATATTGCACCAACACTCGCTGCGCTGTTACACATCCAAACACCCAACGGAACAGTCGGAGAGCCGATCACCGAAATCACCAATAAATAATATTTAAAAACTATGCTTACCAGCATAGTTTTTTTGTTTTACTGAAATCGTCATCTCGACTGACGCGTAGCGGAATGGAGAGATCTATCTAATTAGATTTCTCGGATGCGTTGCACTTCGCTCGAAATGACGATCTTTAATAGGGCAATCATTAATTTTGGTTCTCCAATTTCTCGTATGGTAAAAATTAAACTATATTTTTTATCTTAACCTCATGTCAACATACACCGCCATCAAACTTACCCCCATGCTCGAGTCGCATGATATGCCGGCAACGCTAAAGTTTTATACAACAATTTTAGGTTTCACCTGTGAGGCAAAATTCGATGATCTTAGCTGGTTTAGCCTTAGCAAAGATGGGATAGAAATTATGTTCTGCATGCCCAACGAACACCGCAATATGCCCAAAGCGGTTATGAGTGGCTCCCTTTACATTAGAACCAACGAGGTTAAACAGCTTTGGGAAGGTTTAAAAGATCAATGCGAGATCTGTTACCCGTTAGAAGATTTTGAATATGGCATGAGAGAGTTTGCCATTTACGACAATAATGGATATTTACTACAATTTGGGCAGGAATTATAACTGAACCAAAAGCCATAACAGTATAGGGTATTCGTGCTTAAAACTGCTTAATTTAGTACATTTGCATAACCAAATATTTGGAACACGGGTTGGTTGTTTTCTGTATAAATCAATCCTCTAAATCCCAATGTATGCAACAAGTAGAAATATATAAGCCTAAAAATAAAATCCGTTTTGTAACCGCTGCTTCCCTTTTTGATGGCCACGATGCAACCATTAATATCATGCGTCGTATCCTTCAGTCATCCGGTGCCGAGGTTATCCATCTTGGCCATAACCGCTCGGTTGATGAAGTTGTAAATTGCGCTATACAGGAAGATGTTCAGGGTATTGCCATGACCTCCTACCAGGGCGGGCATATCGAATATTTTAAGTATATGTACGATCTTTTGCAGGAAAGAGGTTCGGGCCATATTAAAATATTTGCAGGTGGCGGTGGTGTAATCCTGCCTTCAGAAATTGAGGAATTGCAGGCTTACGGAATTGCCAAAATCTACTCACCCGATGATGGCCGTAAAATGGGTTTACAGGGCATGATCAATGATATGCTTGTACAAACTGATTTTGTAACCAAAACCAATATTACAAACGAGCTGGAAACCATTCCAAAAAAAGACATAAAAGCCATCGCCGGAGCCATTACTGTTGCAGAAAATGATCCTGAAGGTGCCCAAAAATTTGTTGATGAATTAAAGAAACTTTCCAAAAATAACACTGCCCCAATTGTTGGCATTACCGGAACCGGCGGTGCCGGAAAATCATCCCTGGTAGATGAACTGGTCCGTCGTTTTTTGGTTGAGGTGAAAGACAAAACCCTGGCCATTATTTCTGTCGATCCTTCAAAAAGAAAAACAGGTGGGGCTTTACTCGGCGACCGTATCCGGATGAATGCCATCAATAACCCCCGGGTGTATATGCGCTCTCTGGCTACACGCCAGGCTAATCTGGCCTTATCTAAAAACGTGCAGGAAAGTATCGATATCTGCAAAGCTGCAGGCTACGACCTGATTATTGTAGAAACCTCCGGGATCGGTCAATCTGATACCGAAATTACAGAGCATTGCGATGTTTCATTATACGTAATGACTCCCGAATTCGGAGCGGCCACCCAGCTCGAAAAAATCGATATGCTTGATTTTGCCGATCTTGTAGCCATCAATAAATTTGATAAAAGAGGGGCTTTAGATGCCCTGCGCGATGTACGAAAACAATACAAACGTAACCACAACATTTTCGATGCCAAGGACGACGAAATACCTGTTTATGGCACTATCGCCTCTCAGTTTAACGATCCTGGCATGAATAACTTATTTGTGGCCTTAATAGAGCAAATAAAAGTTAAAACCGGGACAGATTTTCAGGCTAAGATGGAGTTAACTTCCGATCAGTCAGAAAAGATCTACATCATCCCACCAGATCGTATCCGTTACCTGGCCGAAATTGCCGAATCGAGCCAGGTATACAATGAGTGGGTAACCAAGCAGGCCACTATTGCCCGGAAAATGTACCAGCTCAAAGGTGTAATCGATTTATTAAACGATACTAATTCCCCTCGCATAGAGGGTGGGCCGCATAACGGGGTGTCAAAAAGCCTAAATGCAACCTATCAATTCTTCGAAGAACAACTCGATGGCGAATGCAAAAGGTTATTACGCCAATGGCCAGATACCAAAAAGGCTTATAAAGAAGAATTTTTTATTTATAAAGTGCGCGATAAGGAAATTAGACAACCTTTGTTTTACGAATCGCTTTCAAAGCTCCAGGTTCCAAAGGTATCGCTGCCCCGTTACGAAGATTGGGGCGACATTTTAAGGTGGCTCTTAACCGAAAACCTGCCTGGCGAATTCCCTTATGCTGCAGGAGTATTTCCGCTGAAACGCGATGGTGAAGATCCTACCCGTATGTTTGCTGGTGAAGGTGGGCCTGAAAGGACCAATAAACGTTTCCACTATGTTTCACTGGGGCAACCGGCTCATCGCTTATCAACGGCTTTTGATTCGGTTACCCTTTATGGCGAAGATCCGCATTTACGCCCGGATATTTACGGCAAAATCGGTAACTCGGGCGTGAGTATTGCCACTTTGGATGATGCCAAAAAACTATATTCAGGTTTTGATCTTTGTGCGCCATCTACATCGGTATCCATGACCATTAACGGACCTGCTCCAATGTTGCTGGGTTTTTTCATGAATGCTGCTATTGATCAGCAATGTGAAAAATACATTATCGAAAACGGTCTGACAAAAGAAATTCAGGCAAAGATCGATGCGATATATAAATCTAAAAACGTTGAAAAACCGTTATATAATGGTACTTTGCCAGAGGGAAATAATGGTTTAGGTTTAATGCTTTTAGGCGTTACCGGCGATCAGGTTCTGCCGGCCGAAATTTATGCGCAGATCAGGGCAAAAGCCATCAGTTCAGTAAGGGGAACCGTTCAGGCCGATATCTTAAAAGAAGATCAGGCGCAGAATACCTGTATATTTTCTACCGAATTTGCCCTACGGATGATGGGCGATATCCAGAAATACTTTATCGACAAAAAAGTACGGAATTTTTATTCGGTATCTATTTCGGGTTACCACATAGCAGAGGCCGGGGCCAATCCCATTTCCCAGCTGGCCTTTACCCTGAGCAATGGTTTTACTTTTGTAGAATATTATTTAAGCCGGGGGATGCATATAGACGATTTCGCACCAAATCTCTCTTTCTTTTTCTCCAACGGGATTGATCCCGAATATGCTGTTATCGGTCGCGTAGCCAGAAGAATCTGGGCAAAAGCCATCAAGAATAAATACAAAGGAAACGATCGTTCACAGAAGCTTAAATACCATATTCAAACGTCGGGTCGTTCCTTACATGCCCAGGAAATCGATTTTAACGATATCAGGACCACATTGCAGGCTTTGTATGCCATTTACGATAACTGTAACTCCCTTCACACCAATGCTTATGATGAAGCCATTACTACGCCTACAGAAGAATCGGTAAGAAGGGCAATGGCCATACAATTGATCATCAACCGTGAATTGGGCCTCGCCAAGAACGAAAATCCGCTACAAGGGGCATTCATCATCGAAGAATTAACAGATCTGGTAGAAGAAGCCGTTTTAGCCGAATTTAAACGCATTAACGATCGTGGAGGGGTTTTAGGTGCCATGGAAACCATGTACCAACGTGGAAAAATACAGGAAGAAAGCTTGTATTACGAAACCCTGAAACATACTGGTGAGTACCCGATTGTTGGGGTAAATACTTTTTTAAACAAAAATGGTTCCCCTACTATTGTGCCGGGTGAGGTGATTCGTGCTACAGAAGATGAAAAACAATACCAGATTCTGGCCTTACAGAAATTCCAGGAACGCAACGCCGACCGAGCTCCCGATTTATTAAAACAGCTGCAAAAATCGGCCATTGCAGGCGATAATATTTTTGAACAGCTGATGGAGGTCTGTAAAGTTTGTTCATTAGGCCAGATCAGCAAGGCCCTTTACGAAGTAGGTGGCCAATATAGAAGAAACATGTAAATGAGAGTTATAATATTATTTTTCGTACTCCTTTTTTCTCTCGAAACCAGTGCACAGGAAGCATTTCAGTCTTCTTATATTTTAGTGTTGGGTGTGGCCCAGGATGGCGGTTATCCACACATGGGCTGTCAGAAAAACTGTTGTAAAATGGCCTGGAAGCATCAAAAATTAAGAAAAAATGTGGTTTCGCTTGCCTTAGTTGATCCGAAAAGCAAAAAATGGTGGCTTTTTGAGGCTACTCCTGACATTAAACAACAACTTCAGGATTTCCAAAAAAAAACCAATGAAGCTTATCCCTATTTACCCGAAGGTATTTTTATTACCCATGCCCACATCGGCCACTATACCGGTTTAATGGAATTTGGCAGAGAAGTGATGTCTACAAACGGGCTAAAAGTTTATACTCTTCCCAAATTAAAGTCTTTTCTCGAACAGAACGGTCCATGGAGTCAATTGGTCAAACTCAACAATATTAACCTGGTTATATTAAGCGCTGATCAGTCTATCGATATTGCCAACAATAAAATCACAGCCTTCACTGTTCCACATAGAGATGAATTTTCGGAGACTGCTGGTTTTAAAATTGAAACATCAACTAAAAGATATCTTTTTATCCCCGATATTGATAAATGGAGCAAGTGGAACAAAAACATTATTGATGAGGTAAAAAATGTAGATATGGCCATGCTAGATGCTACTTTTTACAGTAATACAGAGCTTGGTAACAGGCCAATTGCAGAAGTACCGCACCCACTGGTAACCGAAACCGAAAGCCTTTTCAGTAAAGAGGTCAATAGCATAAAAAGTAAAATCTTTTTTATTCACTTTAACCATACCAACCCCCTTCTTTGGGATAAAAACACCGAAAAACAGGTTTTAAAAAATGGTTTTAACGTGGCCAAACAGGGAGATTTTTATTATTAGGCTGTCGTCATCTCAACCGGAGCATGGCGGAGTGAGAGATCTATCTCAGGGTAGATTTAGCTTCGCTAAGCCCTCAGCTTCTTAACTGCGTCGCACTAACTCGAAACGACGATCCCGGAGAAAGCTGGCATTCGTATTGATTCTTATACAATAAACTATCCCTCGAAAAGGGGAACACGCATAAAAAAGCCCCGATCTACATCAGGGCTTCCATATATCTCTTAAATGTTTTATCCAGCAATCCAGCTAAATTTATAATCAATTGTCGGGTTTTTCATGCGTTCAGCCACACGCAATAAACGAGAAGGTAAAGCCATAATATAATCACGCGCTTTTTCGCCAGCTTCATTTAAATCGCGCATGCCTTCAATTTTCCAGTCAACAATTAGCTGTTGCATAATTTCGACATAATCAACTGCCGTATAAACGCCTAAACGTTGTGCAGCATCAGTAAAATGCCCAAAAGTTTGACCGATTTTCAAACCAACTTCACGTAGGAAATGCGCCGGCATTACAATCTTTTTACGCATCATATCTTCAAAAGCCAGCATCGCTTCACTTGGATCAACTTCGAAAATGCGGTTCATAAAATCTTTATAGGCTTTGGCATGTCTGGCTTCATCAGATGCTATAACACCACACATTCTCGACAATAAGGTATCACCACTTTTTTTCGCTAAAGAAGCAACCCTTCTGTGCGAAATATTGGTAGCCATTTCCTGAAAAGAGGTATAGATGAAGTTACGGTAAGGATCATGCCCGGTTCCGATATCGAAACCATCTGCAATAAGGTATTGTGTAGAAATTTCCATTTGCCGCATATCTACACGGCCAGAGAGGTATAAATATTTATTTAACAAGTCGCCATGACGGTTTTCCTCTGCAGTCCAGTGCCTGTTCCATTTCATCCAGCCACCATCTTCTTTCATGCTCGGCCCCTGAACCATAGCCAACCACGATTCGTAAGTAGGTAAAGCTTCTTCAGTAATGGTATCACCAATCAATACAGCTACTAAATCATAAGAAAGGTCTTTTGCATTATCTCTTAATATCCTAATATCCTGATAAAATGTATCACTGGTAGAATCGGGAAGAAAATCAGACGGTTGCCAGTTTGTATCGATTGGTTTAAGATAGGTATCCATCATCTCTAGCATATATTTTTCAATATGCACCATTACTTCCCTTCTTTTATCTGCAAAAAAACTCATTATTTGTGTTTATATATTATTAACAGCAAAGATAACCAAATATTACTGCAAACCTTATGATATTAACATATTTAGCCCTAAATCGATCATAAATGAGTTCAAAATTATCCACAGGCTCTTAAATCAGTTTACACAGCGTTTACAGGTATGATAAACTTGGTAACATTATAAGTACTATATTTTTCCGGAGCGCAATTTCCAGTTCCTTTGGGTGGGGTTCCGTCCTGCTGTACGCTGCAATCCTTTTGGGGAACATTGCCGGTACAAGTAACCCTCTGTTCCCAAAAGGGATTTCCGCTGCCATCAGGGCTATTATTGAGGGGCCTGCTGCCACCGAATTTCTATTATGGCATTCATTAAGGATTAAGGACATTAAGGACACTTCCTTTAATCAAGCAATTTAACTGCCTTAACCTTCTTAACTCCTTAATGGTTTAAAACCTGCTTAAAGGAAAAGACTAAAGTTACGCTTTGGTCTTTAAGCTTTGGACTTTAAGCTTTCGTCTTTCTGCCCTGGTCTTTCCACTCAAAACACCCCTAAAACAAGAAGACCCTTCATCATCTCTGATAAAGGGTCTCTTTTAAGATCTGGCACCGACCTACTCTCCCACGTGTTACCGCAGTACCATCGGCTCTGGTGGGCTTAACTTCTCTGTTCGGAATGGGAAGAGGTGGACACCACCGATATAG
>NZ_JBHULL010000012.1:0-81006 GCF_042684385.1 Pedobacter vanadiisoli
AAACCAAAGATTTCTCTCTACTTAAGACCTGACCGATGATAGCCAGTTTAAATTCCAGACTATACTTAATTTTTCTGCTCATAAAATGCTCCTATTAAAGTGTCCAACTTTTTGGGGGCAGTCCACAACATGTGGCTTTTTTTTATAAAAAAATCGAGAACCACTGTAGCGTTTTCATTTCGTAAACCGTTTTACAAGAAAAAAGCGTTAATGGCCATTAACCAATTTGCTTTATAAAATTGATTTAACATTAAAATGAAAACGAATTTGAAAAATTTTAGCATTACGGCAAAAATTATACTCTCTCTCTTCGCAATAACCTTAACCATTACCGCTTGTAAAAAGGATTTTAATAATGATCCGATAGAAGCAGCAGGAATTGGTTTCGTGCATGCATCGCCAGGTACAGGCCCCCTGGATTTTATTCTGGATAATCAAAAAATAAACTTTTTTACCTACACCAAGGATTTAGGATATTATGCAGCTTACCCGGGAATAAGACTGGCAGGTGTTGCTAAAAAAGATTCTTTAAAATATTTAACAACTTCTTCTGTTAGTTTAAAATCAGGATCATTTTATTCGGTATTCGTTGTTGATACTTTAAAATCCACAAAACTCTTAGTTCTTGAAGATGATTTAAAAGCACCTGAAGCAGATAAAGCCAAAGTTCGTTTTGTAAACTTAAGCCCTGGAACGGCCACTTACGATCTAGCTATAGCCGGAACCGATGCGCCATTATTCACCGCCAAAGCTTTTAAAGAATTTACCACCTTTACCAATATTGCACCTAACGACAGCTATACTTTTCAATTAAAACAGAGCGGTACGGTTAAAGTAAGTTTACCATCAATTAAAATTGAAAAAGGAAAGATTTATACCATTTGGGCAAAAGGTTTAACCAGTAAAACGGACAGTACCGGACTGGGTTTATCGGTGATGACGAATAAGTAAAAAAATCACTCTACCTGTGAGATGGAAAATTAGCACCGCCCAGAAAATTGGGCGGTGTTATTTTCTTAAATTTGAAAGCAATTAATCATGATAAACCTTTAAAAAATAGTCCTTTACAAGGGTGATAAAAAAAATACTCAGTTTTGAGGAAATTTTAAAAGGCTGTGTAAAAAACGACAATAGCTGTAAAGAAATGATGTATAAATCATTTTATGGCTATTTAATGGGCATTATTTTAAGGTACACCAAGAACACTTCTGATAGTGAAGAGCTTGTAAATGACAGTTTTATCAAGATTTTTAAACATGTTGCCGGCTTTAAGGCACCTAAAAATCCGGAAGAACTGCTTCGGTCTTTTAAAGGCTGGATTGCCCAGATTGCTTCGAGAACCGCAATAGATAAAATACGAAGTTCGAAAGCGCAATACTATGTAGATGACCTTTCAGAAAACGAACATCCGATTTCGCATGTTTCTGTTGCTTCAGAACTTCATGTTAATGATATTTTAAATTTATTAAATCACTTACCAGACACACAAAGACTGGTGTTTAACTTATACGAAATTGAAGGTTTTGCACACGATGAGATATCGAAGATGCTGAATATCCCTGAAAGTTCGAGCCGTGTGTATTTAACACGTTCTAAAAATAAGTTACGTACCCTTTATTTAAATACCATGGTCAATTCATACGAGAAAAATGGATAAGGAATTAATTGAGCATATTGCCACGCAGCTCAAAAACCATGAGGAAACCTATCCTAATGGTGCCTGGGAGCGCTTTTCGGAAAAAGAAAAGAAGAAAAGGAGAATAGTGTATTGGCCTCTTTGGGCTGCTGCTGCCCTGATTTTGGTTTTTGGCGGTGTATTTTTCACCTTAAACAATGCCAATCAAAAAACTGATCTAACAACAGCTAAAACTAAAACACCACGAAACTCAATCACCGGGCTTAATAACCATGCTCCTGCAAAAAACAGCACTGACCAATTAAATGAAAATACCATTGTTTTAAACAACCTTAATGGAACTAAGCTTCCGGTTAAAACTGCAGAAAGAACAACTCTGCCCCTTGAAGAGAACAAGCAGTACAGTGATGTCAATAATTCGGAATATTTAGTGCCTGTAAACACAAATTTATTAGATAATAAACTTGCGGGTAATAATATTTCGACTTTTAGCTCTAAAAATTTTGAAATTTTAACTGAAAAGAAAAAAACAGCACCAAATAAAAAAGTAACATTTGAGGAATTATTGGCACAGGATAGTCGTGCAAATCAGCATAAAACTTCATCTAAAACGAATGAAAACTCCAAATGGCAACCAGATGTATATGTTGCCCCTGCTATGGGTAATGACAATAAGGTAAATATGAATTATGGATTTTCTTTATCGTATGCCATTGCCAACAAGTTATCAATAAGCTCTGGTATATCTTACGCCTCTATAAGTGCAACAGAATCGCTGGATGCTTCTGCACCACAAACCTTATCAGGCAAAAATCTGGCTTCTGTTGATGCTAAAGTACGTGGAATTAATGTTCCTTTAGAATTAAAATATAATATAAGTGATAAACTTTATACAAATGTTGGGGTTTCTGCACTTGCTGTTTTAAATAATTCGCTGCAAAACAGCTATATCGTAAACCAGGTTCAGAGTTTCTCTTCTCCGGCGGTAAATGGCTATGCTGATTCCAAAACCATGATTGTAAAGGAAAAAACAGTTGAGCCACAGCCCGAAGCCAGTATAGACCCCGATAAATATATCGGATTTTACAATTTCTCTCTGGGCTATAAGCAAAAAATATCCAAAAAGAATAACATTGCGATAGAGCCCTTTTTAAGGCTGCCCATGAAAACCTTTTCTAAAGAAAACCTTAACCTTACCAATGGTGGACTGCGGCTGAAAATTGATTTTTAAAAAACTAAGATATTTAGTATATTTGGTTAAATACCTCATATGAAAAATATCAAGCCATATCCTACCGAAGAAGAGCTACCTCCTATTAAAACCCTTAATGAGGTAGATTTTTCTGCTATTTACAGTTATGCAGATTATATGCGTTTCGAATTTGAAGAGCGTTTAGAAATTATTAAAGGCTACATTTTTGAAATGAGCCCAGCTCCTTCCAGGATTCATCAGAAAATATCAGGAAGAATCTATGTACCAATTTACAATGCATTAAACGGCCATCAATGCGAAGTTTATTCAGCACCTTTTGATGTACGTTTAGCCAAGAAAACGCAAGATGACAGAGATGTTTTTACCGTAGTTCAACCCGATATTGTGGTGGTATGTGATCCTGCTAAACTCGATAAACGGGGCTGCATTGGCGCACCGGATATCGTTGTCGAAATTTTATCGCCTGGCAATAATAAAAAGGAACTGGTTAACAAATATGAAGTCTACGAAGAAGCAGGCGTAAAAGAATACTGGATTGTAAGTCCTTCGGATAAAACATTTTTCAGGTATATCCTTGATGATAACGGCAAGTTTCAGCCTACCAAACTCCTCACTGAGGGCGAAGAGGTAACTACCCGGATTATACCTGGCTTTAAACTTATTTTAGAAGAGGTTTTTCAGGATTAGGCATAGATATAAATGAAAGAAGTCAGGTTTAAACGGCAATTTGCTATTTAAACCTGACTTCTTTGAAAATCGCTATATTTATTATTTAGTGACCTGAATGTCCATCTGCTCCATGAGCATGGCCATGGGCCAATTCGTCTTGAGTCGCTTCGCGTACATTTAAAATCACGCCGCTGAACAATAAATTTTTACCAGCCATTGGGTGATTTAAATCAACTGAGATGGTTTCATCATGAACTGCAGTAACGCCAGCCCTGAACTGATTACCATTATTGTCCTGTAGAGGGATTACATCACCAACATTTGGCAGTTCGCCACCGGCTTCGGTAAACATTGTTTTTGGCAGGTCGGCAAAAGCCCCTGGATCGATATCGCCATAACCATCTGCAGCAGATAGCTCGAAAGAATACTCATCGCCAGTTTTTAAACCGGTTAAATGCTCTTCAAATTTAGGCAACATCATGCCAACGCCATATAAAAATACTAAAGGATTTTGTTCGTCAGCTTTTTCTACAAAAACTTGTTGTCCTTCTTCGTTAGTAGTATGCAATTCGTAAGTTAACGCTACTACAGAGTTTGGTGAAATATTCATTTAAATTAATTTATTGTACATACAATAATGCTTCCTCAACAGTGTTAACCGGCAACTGGCATACTTTATTTCGGCAAATATAAACTTTTGTTTCATTGCTTTGCTTACCTTTTAACAGCGGGAGGCTACTTTTTGTTCCACCCAATGTAATTTTATTCGGAATATAATGTCCGCTTAATGCTAATTTAATACTATCGGTTTCGAAACCGGTTATGGCAATTTCGTTTATACAGTAAATTTCGTTTAACAATTGAATGGCCCAGTTTGAGTAGGCAGAACCATAGCTTTTAATCTTCGGATGAACCGCAGCGAGCATTTCAGAAGCTTTTTCGGTATATTTTTCTATGTCAAAAAGCAAGCCTAGTTTCTTTAAGTTCTGCGCCATGGTAGAGTTTGAAGCCGGAATAACATTGTCCATCACTTCGTGTTTACGGGCAATTAAATCTTCACTTTCAGCAGAGGTATAAAAAAACATAGGTGAATCTGCATCTGTAAAATTAGTCATCACATAATCGGTCAATAATTTCGCTTCTTCTAACCATTTTTCATCAAAATCGGCTTCATACAAAGCAATCAGTGCTTCAATAAAAAAGGCATAATCGTCTAAGAACCCTATAATTGAAGCCTTTCCATTCTTATAATTACGGTATAAGCCACCATTTTCTGATTTTAAGTGGTTTAAAATAAAATTAGCTGCAGTTGAGGCTTTTTCGTAATATGGCTGATGATTGAATACTTCGGCAGCATCAGCTAATGCTTTAATCATCATTCCATTCCAGGCGGTTAAACATTTATCATCCAAACCTGGCCTGATCCTTTTGCTACGCACAGCCAATAATTTTTCTTTGGCTGCGTTTACCTTATCATAAAGCACCTCAGCCGTAATGTTAAATTTCGCCAGTAAATCGTCATCACTGATTGTTTTGCGCAAGATATTAGTTTGTTCTTCTTCCCAGTTACCTTCTTCTGTAATATTGTAATAGGCCCCAATCAATTGGGCATCTTCGCCCAAAACCTGGTCGAATTCTGTTTTATCCCAAACGTAAAATTTGCCTTCTATCCCTTCGCTATCCGCATCCAGTGCCGAATAAAACAACCCCTCTGCAGAAGTCATCTCATCAGCAACCCAATGTATCGTTTCCACAACAGTCTGTTTAAAGGAATCGAATTTGGTGCACTGGTAAGCTTCGGCATATAAACTGATCAATTGCGCATTATCGTAAAGCATCTTTTCGAAGTGAGGCACATGCCATTTATCATCAACCGAATATCGGGCAAAGCCTCCCCCAATCTGATCGTAAATCCCACCTCTGCTCATTTCTTCGAGCGTATGGCAAACCGCCGTAAAAACAGATTCATCGTCTTTTAAAAAGCCATAACGCAATAAAAATACCCAATTATTAGGCAAAGGAAATTTTGGAGCCCGGTTATAACCTCCGTAACCAATATCGAAATGACGTTTCCAGGGATCGATAATTTCAGTTAAATGTTCGTGCGCATATTCTTCTGCTGTTTCCACAGCAATTATCTTTTCGCTGTCTTTGATCCCCGAAGTTAAACGCTCGGCATATTGAATGGCTTTATCGGGTTCGTTTATCCAAAGGGCAGCCACATTTTCCAGAATATTGATCCAATCGTTTTTCCGGAAATAAGTTCCGCCATAAATCGGACGCTGATCGGGCAAACAGATGCAGTTTAAAGGCCAGCCGCCGCTACCGGTCATGAGTTGGATGGCATACATGTAAATCTGGTCAATATCCGGACGTTCTTCCCGATCAACTTTAATGCACACAAAATGCCGGTTCATTACTTCGGCAACTTCGTGGTTTTCGAAACTCTCTCGCTCCATTACATGGCACCAATGGCAGGCTGAGTAACCAATACTTACCAAAATCAGCTTGTTTTCGGCTTTTGCTTTTTCTAATGCCTCTACACCCCATTCATACCATTCAACCGGGTTATGGGCATGTTGAAGCAAATAAGGCGATGAAGCGTGGATTAAATTATTGGTTTCTGACATGGGATGGCCTGTAAAATGTAAGAAAGAAAGTGGAATTTTAATTTGAGGCGTAAATCTATTAATATTCTACAAACCTGTTCCTATTTAGTTTTTGTTTTTATACTTTAGTTGGAAATCCAGCCTTAAAAAAAATGAAAATCACCCACACCGAAATATACCGCTTCAGCATCCCCATGGAACCTTTTGTGATTGCCACAGGAACCATGCATTTTGCCCAAAATGTGTTGGTACGCATTTACACCGATACCGGCATTCATGGTATTGGCGAATGCTCGGCATTTCCGATGATTGTGGGCGAAACGCAGGAAACCTGCATTGCCATGGCCAAAGACTTTGCCGCCATTTTAAAAGGTAAAGATCCCTTAGATATTCCGGAGCGGATGAACGACCTGCTGGGTTATGCTGATCATAACAGTACCATTAAAAGTGCTTTCGATATGGCTTTATTTGATATTTCAGCTAAAAATGCAGGCTTACCACTTTATAAATTCCTCGGTGGAACTAAACGTATTATAGAAACCGATATGACCATTGGCATCGATACACCAGAAGGAATGGCCACTACGGCTTTGAAATATAAAAGCCAGGGTTGCCGGATTTTAAAAATTAAACTGGGCAAAAAAGTACATGACGATATAGAAAGGGTAAAACATATTCGTGAGGCAGTGGGCGAAGATTTGATTTTACGCCTGGATGCCAACCAGGGCTGGAGTTTTGATGATGCTTTATTCGCTTTAGGTGAATTGGAAAAATACAATATAGAGTTTTGTGAACAACCCATGCGCACCTGGTACGATGATAAATTACCCGAACTGAAACTTAATTCGCCAATTAAATTAATGGCCGATGAAAGCTGCTACAATCACCACGACGCCCGGAAACTGATCAATAGCCAGTCTACCACTTACCTGAACATTAAATTTTCAAAATCCGGGGGTATTTTAGAAGCGCAAAAAATCCACGAAGAAGCCTTACAACGGGGTGTGAAATGTATGATTGGCAGCATGCTCGAAACCAGGATTGCTTTAAGTGCCAACCTGCATTTCGCTTATGCAAGTCCGAATGTAGAATTTTTCGACTTAGATACAGCTCTATTGGGTCACCTGGTTGATCCGGTTGTTGGCGGCCTCACCTACAACGGCTACTTTCTTGATGTTCCCGAAGAAATTGGTATCGGTGCTGAAGCCGATGAATTTTTCTTAGCGGAATGTGAAAGCTGGACTATTTAGTTCAGTTGTTCATTGGTCAATGGTTTATTAGTTTTCAGGTATAGCGCCAATTACATAATGTAGTTTAGGGTTTATGGTTTAGCATGATAGTTTGGAGTTGAGCGTTTGGCGTTTGGAGTCGCTTAACCGATTTGAACAATTAACCCACGAACTAACGACTAGTGAACCAATAACCTATCAAGTGCCAGGCTATCGCCGTTAAAAGCATTAAAATCGACTACATGGCCTATTCCGTTAATTTTGGCTTTATCAGAATGCTGCCAAAATTTCCAGCGGCTTTTATCCATCCTTAACTTTGGCTGATAATAATGGGCAATCCATAAGGGATAATCATCAAAATAACCGGCCAGATAATCATCATAAAATTTAAGTCCCGTGTAAACAATCGGCCTTACTCTGGTCTTCATTTCTATGTAATTGAGAAAATCAGAAAGTTCTGCCCTCATTTTTAGCGGAGAAACGCCATCTAAAGATTCAATATCTACAACGGGCGGTAAATCGCCTTTCTCGATGTTTACCACTTGCAAGAAAAATTTAGCCTGCGTTTTCCCATCTTTTTTTGGCCTGAAAAAATGATATGCACCGCAAATAATACCTGCTTTTGGGGCTTCGCGCCAGTTACGCTGAAAATATGGGTCAACCAACATTAAGCCTTCTGTGGCTTTGATAAAGGCAAAACTGATACTCACTTCATCCTCCTTCATTTCCTTTACTTTTTGCCAGTTTATTTTACCCTGATAGTAAGAAACATCAATACCATGAACCGTATATTTTTTAGGGATCCTGATGTTAAAGCTTTCATAAGTCCTGTAATTAGGGTCTTGCCCCCAGTCTTTCACCCACCGCCAGGTTGCCACAAAACCCTTTAATACATAACCATAATAAAAGGGAGAGAGTAGAATCAACAATAGACCGGCAATAACCAACTTCAGCTGAATGGAAAGCACTGCTTTCTTTTTTCTGCCCGATGTAGATTTTCTGGCTACAGGTTTCTTAGCAGCGGGTTTTCTAGCAACCGGGGTTTTGTTTATTGGGGTTCTTTTCTCTGGGGGCATTTGATCTTTTTCCGGATGCAAATTTGTAAAAATTATAGAACATTTTTCGCTCAACTTTTTTAGTTTAATACAGGATATGGAATTCAGATGATTAATTAATACCCCGCTTTTGGTATTTTTACAGCATCCGGAATTACCATGTTCAAACTCATTTTTAATACTTATAAAGCATCTTTTAGCGGCCTCAGTCGCGAAACCTGGTTATTAAGCATCGTAATGATGTTTAACAGGTGTGGCAGCATGGCCGTTCCATTTATGGGTTTATATGTTACCCAAAGTTTACACCGGTCTGAAATGGACGCAGGTTTAATCATCACCTTATTTGGTGTGGGTTCTATTTTAGGTTCGGCAACAGGAGGTAAACTAACCGACATGATCGGATTCAGGCCGGTACAGATCCTATCATCCGTTATCGGGGGATTGTTGTTCATCTTGTTTTCTACCATTACCCATTTTTCTACCCTGTGCGTACTGGCAGTGGTGATCAGCTTTTTTTCTGAAGCCTTCAGGCCTGCAAATTTTACAGCAGTGGCCCATTATGCAAAAGAAGATACCATTACCCGCTCCTATTCATTAAACCGTTTGGCGGTAAATATCGGTTGGTCGGCCGGGATTAGCCTGGCCGGTATTGTTGCCTCTATTAATTATAAGCTTTTGTTTATTGTAGAAGGTTCTGTAAGTATCCTGGTGGGGCTCTCTATTCTGCTTTTGTTGCCTAAAGTGAAAGATTTTATCAAAAAAGCGAAAGAAACGCGTAATAACATGGTGATTTTAAAACCCTGGGAGGATGGTTTTTATGTAAGATTTATTCTTTTAACCACCCTGTTTATTACTTGCGCTTTCCTGATGTTCAGGGTTGTACCCGTATTTTTCAAAGAACAATGGCACATCAACGAATTTGCCATCGGGATTATTATCGGCTTAAACGGCGCAATAATCGCGCTCTTCGAAATGATTATGATCAATAAGATCGAAAAGAAAAAATCGCCCATGTTTTTTATCAATATCGGTGCAATTTTCTTTTCTGTTTCTTACCTGTTGTTAAGTGCACCGATTATTTTTCATGTCATATCTGCTGCATTAACCATCGTAACTTTTACAATCGGCGAAATGTTTGTACTGCCCTTTATAAATACAATAGTAATTAGCCGGAGTAATGCCCATAACAGGGGCTTATATGCAGCAGGTTATACATTGAGCTGGTCGTGTGCGCAAGTTGTCGGACCGTATTTTGGTTTTTTAATTGCCAAACAATTTGGTTACAACTGGCTTTGGTTTGGATTGGCATGTATCCTTTTGCTTTGCGCCTATGGCTTTAGCGTGTTGAATAAACGTCAGCAGCCTGTATTAAAAACAAATTAGTTTACAGTGGAAACATCCCCACTGTAAACTAAAAATATGAGTTAAAAGGCAAACTATTTCACTTTTTGTGCCTTAACGCCTTCATTGGTAATTTTTACAGGTAAAATCATTCCATTTGTATCAAATTTCATTTCATCAATGCAGGTAACACGGTGGTTTCCATCAGTTTCGGTTAAAGGCCTGCGGTGATACACAATATAATAAGCGCCTTTTTTCTCGTTGATAATTACCGAATGATGCCCTGCACCTGTTGCTATAGCCGGGTCTTGTTTTAATATTTTACCAACGCGCTTAAAAGGTCCGAAGGGCGAATCGCCAATAGCGTAGGCTACAGAATAATCCGGGCCGGTCCAACCACCTTCGCTCCACATGAAATAATATTTACCGTTCCTGATAAACATATAAGGTCCTTCAACATAATTATCAGGTGTAATTTCTTTAAAGGTTGTACCATCTTCAAAAGGCAAAAACCCACTAAAATCTTTATTCAGTTTTGCAATGTTGCAATGTTTCCATCCACCATAAATTAAATAGTATTGCCCATCTTTATCTTTAAACACAAACTGATCAATAGGTTGTGCACCATTGTAGAATTTATCAACCAAAGGTTTACCTAAATGATCTTTATAAGGTCCTTCAGGCTTATCGGCCACCGCCACCCCAATCCCACCGATTTCTCGATCATTCTGAATATCATTAGCACCGAAAAACAAATAGTATTTTTTGTCTTTTTGCACTATTGCTGGTGCCCACATTGCTTTATTGGCCCATTTTATTGCGGCGGTATCTAAAATATGGGGATGTTTTTCCCATTTCACCAAATCATCAGAAGAAAAGGCATCCAAAAATACCTGTTCCTTATACTTTGCTGAATAAGTTGGGTAAACCCAGTATTTATTGTTGAAAATAGTTGCATCAGGATCGGCATACCAACCCTGAAAAATTGGATTTCCAGACTGCTTAATCGTTTTAGTATTCTGAGCAAAAGAAACGATACCGGATAAAAGTAAAAGAGGTGAGAATAAATATTTCATAGGTACAAGTTAGAAAAAAATCTGTGGTTTAAAAATTTGACGTTCTATTTAACTGCTAAGTACAAGAAGGAAGTACGCAAAGCACGCTGAGTGAAGGCAGGGAGAACACTAAGTCGAGCAGGAGTACAAGCCAAAGTTAAATAAACCCGACAAAGCCGATAGCCAGAAATGAAGTGCAACGCAATGAGGACTATAAGCGATGGCGGGACGAAAGCACCTATGAAAAGCAAACCACTCATTTTCAAAAAAATACCTGAGATAAGAATTCGTATCGTTTTGGAAAGCAAAACCTGTAATCCTTAGCTTGGGGAAGCCCCGCTCTTGGTTTCAAATCCTCGTCCTCATGCTTCGGCCTGCGGGTTTTACACTCCGATCAGGTTTAGCTGGCCAAGCTGGCAATACTATTTAAGTTTTATAACCTGGTGCCATAACAGGCCATTCTCCGAAGAAAAAACCGCGGTTAAATAAACCCGACAAAGCGGATAGCCCGGAATGAAGTGCAACGCAATGAGGACTATGAGCGATGGCGGGACGAAAGCAACTATGAAAAGCAAACCGCTCATTTTCAAAAAAATACCTGAGATAAGAATTCGTATCGTTTTGGAAAGCAAAACCTGTAATCCTTAGCTTGGGGAAGCCCCGCTCTTCGTTTCAAATCCTCGTCCTCATGCTTCGGCCCGCGGGTTTAAAATTGACATCGGGTTTAGATGGCCAGGCCAGCAATATTATTTAGGTTTTAGAATCCGGTATTGCAAAAAAATCCCTGCTCATTATAAAATAGACAGGGATTTATTCTTCGACTCCGCTCAGACTGACACATCGGTTGTTCAGACTGATGCGATTAAGCTTATTTACTCAATTCTGCGAAATATTTATGGAATAATGGCAATGTTTCGATTCCTTTATAATAATTGTAAATATCATATTTCTCGTTTGGAGAATGTAAGGCATCACTGTCTAAACCAAAACCGAAAAGTACTGATTTAATACCCAAAACATCCTCGAACAACGCTACAATCGGAATACTGCCCCCACCACGTGTTGGTATAGCGGTTTTACCGAAACTGTCTTCAATCGCTTTTTCAGCGGCTTTATACGCTACGCTGTCGGTTGGGGTTACCACCGGCTCGCCACCATGGTGCGGTGTAACTTTTACCTTTACATTTTTAGGCGCTATGCTTTCGAAATGTTTGGTAAAAATTTCGGCAATTTCTTCTGAGTTTTGGTTCGGCACCAAACGCATCGAAATTTTGGCATTGGCTTTACTTGGCAGTACCGTTTTTGCACCTTCACCAATGTATCCACTCCATATTCCGTTAACCTCTAAAGTTGGACGGGTACCGGTACGCTCTAAAGTGGAATAACCTTTTTCGCCCCAAACTTCTTCAATATCGAGATCCTTTTTATATTCTGCTTCATCGTAAGGAGCAGAATTCAAGGCTTTTTTCTCTGCATCTGTTAATTCTACCACTTTATCGTAAAAAGCAGGAATAGTAATATGGTTATTTTCATCGTGTAATGAAGCGATCATTTTGCAAAGAATGGTTGCCGGGTTAGCCACTGCCCCACCATATACACCTGAGTGTAAATCGCGGTTCGGTCCAACCACTTCCACTTCCATGTAGGCCAAACCGCGTAAACCGGTTTCGATTGATGGATGCTCCATACTAATCATTGACGTATCTGAAATTAAAACCACATCGGCTTTTAAACGTTCGGCATTGTCTTTTACAAAAATACCAAGGTTTGCTGAACCTACCTCCTCTTCACCTTCGATCATAAATTTAACGTTGCACGCCAGTGTATTGGTTTCCATCATCAGCTCGAAAGCCTTAACATGCATGTAAAACTGTCCCTTATCATCGCAGGCACCACGGGCATAAATTTTGCCATCGCGCACTGTAGGTTCGAAAGGAGGAGTATGCCAAAGTTCTAACGGATCGGCCGGCTGAACATCATAATGGCCATATATTAAAACGGTTGGTAAAGCAGTATCTATAATTTTTTCGCCATATACAATCGGGTAACCGGCTGTCGGACAGATCTCAACATTATCTGCGCCGGCATCCTTTAATTTCTGCGCAACATAATCGGCAGTTTTTAAAACATCGCCTTTGTATTTCGGATCAGCACTAACCGATGGAAAACGCAACAACTCAAACAGCTCATCTAAAAAACGTTGCTTGTGCGTTTCTACGTATTTTTTAATTTCTTGCATAACAAAATGAATTTGGACAAATATAGGCTTTACCAAATAAATGGCCTAAAAGTAGCTACAAATTATAACTTTCGGCAAATGAGGATCAGGTACACTCCTGAATTCGCTTTTTAAACCCACATTCGTCTGTTAACAAATACAAAAAATCGTTTATTGTTTGTAAAAAAGAAAAAAGCCCAGTATCATTTATATTTACTTTTTTGTAAATTGCGCCCTTAACAGATATCCTTAAATCCTGTAAGAAAGAATTTTAACAATGAAGTTTAGCGCAAAAGTATTTTTATCTCTGCTGCTGCTTCTGTTTGTCTGCATTTATTCTTTCGCTCAAGGCCAGAATCCTACCCGTGTAAGCTGCCCTGAAGCAGCTCAATATTACTCAAAAGACAGCATAAATATTGTAACGTTTGGAGCCAGCACTGTCGAAGGGGTAAAAGGTCTTGGTTTTCAAACCATGCTACAGAACAATTTTTTAAATTGTTATACAAATAAAATCGTTGATATTACCAACCATGGCATTGGCGGCCAGACTACCTTTCAGGGCCTGCTCAGAATTGATAACGCAATAGCCAATAGAACAGGCTTTATTGTGATTGATATGGGCATTAATGATGCGATTTCGATTGCTGCCGGCAAAGGCAGTGTAGCTGAAACCGTTGCCAATATGAGGGCTTTAATTACGGCAAGCCTCAAACAAAAATTAGTCCCGATTTTGTGTACACTTCAGTTTATAGACGACAGGACCAATAAAAGTTATGTTGCTGTAAATACCAATATCAGGAACATTAACACGGCATACAAAAAGTTGGCTCTTGAGTATAAAATATATTTAGCGGATGTAAATGCAGTAATGAGACGCGATTTCAGCTTATATCAGGATGCCTTTCATCCAAATGCTCGCGGCTATAGATTGGTAAGTTATGTGATTTTTGACACAATTAACAAGGCTATTTTCGATAAATTCCTAAAGTTCACCGTTTCTCAGAATTATCCCAACCCTGCTGCCATGCAAACTTTCATTGATGTGGTTTTACCTGAATCGGATAAACTTAACATACAGATTTATGATTTAATGGGCCGATTGGTTAAAACTGTGGTAAACGAATATCTGAATACGGGTAAACATACATTAGAAATCAATACTTCTACTTTCGTTCCTGGTATTTACTTCTTTAAAATCTCTTCGGATTCAGGACAATACAATAGTGTAAAAAAGTTTATTGTGGCGAGGTAACAAAAGATTTAAAGATTAGTCTATTCATAGATTAATATGATTTGTACCTTTAAATATGAGCACTGAGACATTTTTTACCAATGAAGTTATTGATCTTGAACTTCTTCCAAAATATGAAGAAATTCAGTTACGCCGCCCACATCCCGATTATTGGAAAATCATCTGTATTAACCTATTGATCTTTTTTGGCTTGTTGGGCCTGGGATTAGGTACTCTCCTGTTATTTGTTGATGAATTTAAAGCCAATGCTGTATGGATTATACCTGTTTATGTGGTTTTAATCATTATTTTTTTCCTTCTTTTCCGTTTAAGCTTTAAAAAACGTGGTTATGCGGTACGTACGCATGATGTAATTTATAAAAGTGGAATTATAGCCGAATCGACCACAATTGTTCCCTTAAACAGGATTCAGCATATCGAATTAAACGAAGGTATTTTTTCGAGGATATATAAATTAGGATCACTGCAGTTATTTACTGCAGGTGGTCAAAGCGGGCATATTCACATTTCTGGTATAGCCATCAGCGAGGCAAAAAGCATCAGGGACTTACTTTTGAAAAAATTAGACCTGCCAGAAAACTCAATAACTGAAACAGAAGCGTAATGGACAACGATTTTAGCAAACCACAACGTGAATCGGCCTTTGGTATTATTATAATGGGTGCGCATACCCTGCTAAAAATTGTAAAGGCAAGCTTTTTCTTATTTATAATAGCATTTGTAAAAATGTCGAGCACCTCTTTTATCTACCTGGTATTGGGCATTCTGGCTATTATATTAATCAGCTTCGTATTTGCTTATTTATGGTATTTAAAATTTACCTTCTTTTTAGATAAGGAGAAGCAGGAATTTGTAGTAAATAAAGGCATATTCAGCCGTGATCAGGTCATTATTCAACTCGATAAAATACAACAGGTTAACATTAACCAGAATATTCTGCAAAAAATTATTGGCGTTTATGGATTAAAAATTGATACCGCCGGTGCGCATGGAGAAGAAGTAAGCATAAAAGCCATCGACGAAACGGCTGCCTACAACCTTCAGGCACATCTACTGAACAGAAAGGCCATAGGTGGAGAACAACCGGAAGCGGTTCGTGAAAATAACCTTACTGAAGAAACACCATTTTTAAAGATCAGTGGTCTTACTTTACTTAAAGTGGGCCTAACTTCTAATTACGGACAAAGTTTAGCTTTGCTTGCCGCTTTTTTTTATACGGTTATTTACGAAGGCAGGCAACTGCTTGATGCATTCAAAATTAACAGGGATGAAATTCAGAGTACGGTAACAGGAATGCTAACCATTGTTACGGTTTTCATTTTAATTGCATGCCTTTTAATTGTACTGCTGATTATCAATCTCGTAAGAACCTTCTATAAATATTTCGAGCTTCAGATCATGCAGCATAAAGATGCCCTGCTCCTTTCTTCGGGATTAATTGCCAAGAAAAATACATTAATCAGCCCAAATAAAGTGCAGGTTACCAAGTACAGCCAAAATTATTTTCAGAAAAAAATGAACATGCTGAATATGAGTTTAAAGCAGGCTCATTTTGGCCAAAGTAAAAAAGGACATGAAATGCAGGGGAACACCCTTGAAATCCCGGGTTGTAATGTTACTGAACGTGATGAACTGTTAAAAATGATTCTGGGGAAGGCTCCCCTAAAGGGTAAAACCTTCATCCCGGACTGGCGTTTTCTGAACCTGCCGATTTTTTTCAAACTGGTTTTACCCGTTTCAATCTTTTTAATCCTGGCTTTTAATATTCCAGAGGTGAAACCCTTTATCGGTGCTGCATTCGCCTACTTTTTAACAGGTGTATTGATGATTTATATCAGTTACAGAAGGCACCGCATATCGGTAAATCAAGATTTCATTATCAAAACCAGTGGAATATGGGATATTTCGAATGAAATTGTGCAGCCAAATAAAATTCAGGCCATTACTACCTTTCAATATCCTTGGCATAAAGGGGTTGATGTTGGCCACCTCACCTTACATACCGCAGCAGGTCAGATCCATTTCAAATATGGCAATTATACCCAAATTAAACGGCTCGTAAATTATTGGTTATACCAGGTTGAGCACGATAACAAGAGCTGGATGTAAATGAAATAGCAATTGCCAGGTTTTAAAACCCGGCAACTATTATGGTATCTTACTATTGTAAACAGCTGCAAATTCAGCTGCAAAATCCTGAAGAGTAATGTTTCCCAGAACCGTTCTGTTTTTGTAATAATCTGTAAAAAGCCTGTTGCTTCTGATCGCATCGCCCATTTCTACGTAGTTTTTGGCAATTTCTTCTGGTAAACCCGCACCAGTCATACCATTAAAAGCTTCCTCATCGCTAAATTCAATCCATGGTAATTCGGGTTTACCAACAGCGGCTCCTAAAGTTTTAGCTACATCGGCAGCTGTGCTTTGGTCATCATTAGCTACATACAATACACTTTTCCCACTAAATTCACCTTCCAATGTTTCGGCAGCCACTTTGGCAATATGACGTGGGTGTACCAATACTAATTTTGCATCGGCACCAAAGTTAGAACCTAAAATATTGGCATGTTTAACCATATCGATATTTGCCAGGAAATTGATAAAGAAATAACCTGCACGCAAATGTTTAATCGCTACTCCGTCCAGTTGGGCAAAAGTATTTTCCACCTGGTGTAATCCGGCAATAGGCCCGGTTCCGTCTGGTAAATCGGCACCAATACTGCTCAAATTCACTACCTTTTTTATGCCCGATTGCTGAATGGCCACAGCATAGTTTTTACCGATTTCGCTAATGTAAGCTTTAAATCGAGGTGCAGAAAAATCAGGCGGCACCATGGTGTAAATAGCATCGGCACCTGTAAAAGCGGCGGTTAAAAATGTAATATCGGCCACGTTACCAATCAGCGGAATAGCGCCCAGTGCCTTAATAGCCTCTGCCCGACCGGGATTGCTGCTGATAATTTTTACTTCGTGACCTTTGGCTAGTAAAGTTTCGGCAAGTGGTTTGGTAATATTTCCTAACGATCCTGTTAATGTGATTTTCATGATATTTTGTTTTTAAATTATGGATGCAAAGCTATATTTGTACTTACTTTTATACAAGTACTTACCCCAAAGTATGTAGACATGACAGCAATTAAAGAGCTTTCGACCAGAAATTTTAACAAGGGTGTGGCATTAACCAGCTGCCCGGTAACCTTTGTAATGGAAAAAATTGGCGGTTACTGGAAGCCTATCATTATATATCATTTAATGAGTGGGCCAAAACGTTACAGTGAATTGAAAAGAGCCATTCCGCAGATTACCGAAAAAATGCTCATTCAGCATTTAAAGCAGTTACAGGCTGACGATATTGTGTACAGGGATGCACAGGCTGTTGTGCCTCCTGTTGTTACTTATAGCTTAACAAAACCAGGAGAAGATCTTTTTACCGTGCTCGACTCAATGGTGGATTGGGCAGTTAAGAATGGGTCGATTTAACTTCAGTATTGTTTATACTATATCATTAAAAAGCACCCACCCAAACGAACGGACCGGTATGAGCAAAGCAAAAGACTAACAGTACAAATGAAATACGGAAGTGGCTTTTATGAAAACCAGGGTAACCGTTTTGCATACCAATAATTAATCCGCCGGAATTAAGTATAGTTGATTTCCCGTTGATGCTGAAACAAGTTCAGATGATGAACGATAAAATATAACCTTGGGTTCTAACCCTTAATAGTTGCACAGCATAGTCTAAAGAATCATAATTCCTTTGATGTTTCCAACCTGCTTATAAACAGCAATTACCTCATCGGCATTTTGCACCTGTTTTTTCACCGTAATAGACACATATTTCCCAGTTTTTGAGGGCTGCTCAATAAATTCATCATCAGGTAAAATAGTGCGTAAATCATTTATTTTATCTAAACCACCGGTAATGATAAATTTAAAGTGGTAAACCCCAGGGAACCGCTCAACACTTTCCAATTTCTCTTTTAAATTCACATAAATATCCTGACTCTTTCCCTCTGGTATATCAGTTAATTCAATATCCTTGTTTATTCTTTTCTCTTCCATGATCAGATCCAATCAAAATCTATACCTAAACTACCTATGTGTAATTCTGACAGCATCATGCATATATTTCACCTAAATTCGGCCATTTTAGCCTACTTACCTTGTCCTTCCACAGCACCCAATTTGTCTTCGGGAGGCATTATTTCAGATAAGGTGAATATCAGGGCAATAGTACTTTTTGGCCCCTAAATAGTAGCACAGCATAACCTTGCCTAAACCTTGGCGAAGCGGGTACCGGCCCTGGAGCATAAGGCCTGCAGGCGTATGAGCAAAGCAAAGGACTAGCGGTACAATGAAACAACGATGTAACTTATCTATAGGCCTTCAGAATAATTCAAATTCACAACACCAAAGGTGGTTACCCATATAGGCTTTATATAAGCTCAGCTAAAAAAATTCTTAATTTAATGCTTTTCTTAACCTTATATTTTCGTATATGCCTTCATTTTTTTGAAATATTACAGCAAATAATTTCGAACAAGTTCAACCCGAAAATAAAGTAATTATCTATATTAGTTTTTTAATTAATGCTCAAAAAATGCTGAAAGAAGAAAAAATTAGTGCGCTTGCACAGATGTTTAGAAGCGATGCCTACGAATTTGAAATAGAAAATTTCATCAAAGCAAACACCGTAGATGATGATGACGCTAAGGATATAACCGAAAGAGCAAGGAAAATTGTTCTACAGGAAAAATTAAAATACCTACCTAAGAGAAATTTAATCATTTTTTCAGCCTGGACAATAGGTGTAATAGTCTCTTTCTATCTCTTCAATTCTGTTATCCCCTATCAGGACGTGGTGGGCTACACCACGTTATTATCAATCATTGGTGCTATTATTGTCTGTTTTTGTATCTTACATGCTTACGCATATTTTGAAACCTGGACTATTGATTTTCTTAAAACAATGGATAAACCAAACATCCAGTATAGCTTTTCCATTATTTTCTTGATACCCTGTTTTATATTGGTATATGTATTTTCAAAAAAGTTTGATTATGCAGAAAATGAACTGTTACAAGCTTCGAAAATACAAACTGTGGGTACTGTAATTTCTGGTAACTCAACCGAATATAAAAGGTTGCTTCGAGGGGGGAGTGGAGTGAAAACAAACAAGGTGAATGTAAAATTTGTAACCAAAGAGGGAAAGGAATTTATAGTTACTAAAGAAATCGGTAGTTATGATTACACCAGAAAATTTTACAAAGGCTTAAATGTAGATTTGATATATTCAAAAAACAACCCTAAAAACATGCAATTAATTAATCTCGAGAGTCTACCGGAACAACCAATTGATTTTGAAAGCATTTATCGACAGTAAATCGGAAAAAGAATAAGAAAGCATTCAATAACGTCTGGATATAGATTTTCAAAAAACTGCACTCTATTTCTCAACAAATTCAAATAAAAGCCACAGGAATTGTTATTTTTGAACCTCAAAAAAACAGGAGCCGATTTGGATTATTTAGCAGGATTAAACCCACAACAAAGAGCAGCAGTAGAAAACACAAAGGGACCGGTAATGATTGTTGCGGGTGCCGGTTCGGGCAAAACCAGGGTAATTACCTTCCGGGTAGCCCACCTGATCCAAACCGGTACCGACCCGTTTAACATCCTGGTTTTAACCTTTACCAACAAAGCGAGTAAAGATATGCGCGAGCGTATCAGTAAAGTGGTTGGTGCAGAGGCTAAAAACATCTGGATGGGCACTTTTCACTCCGTTTTTGCAAAAATATTGCGTGTAGAGGCCGAGAAAATCGGTTACCCTAACAATTTTACCATTTACGATACTGACGACAGTAAAAGCGTAATCCGTGCCATCTTAAAAGAGATGCAACTGGACGACAAATTATATGCCCCGAATTTTGTTTACGGCCGGATTTCCTCGGCAAAAAACAACCTCATTTCGTGGGGAGAATATCAGGCTAACGATCAGATCCAGGCTGAGGATATCCAGAATAAACGTCCACTGTTAGGCCAGATTTACGAACAATACACCAAACGCTGCTTTAGGGCCGGGGCAATGGATTTCGACGATTTATTGTTCAAAACCAATATCCTTTTAAAAGAGCATCCTGATGTTTTAAACAAATACCAGCAGAAATTCAGGTACCTGATGGTGGACGAGTACCAGGATACCAACTTTTCACAGTATACCATTGTTAAAAAGCTGGCTGCCGCCTATCAGAACATCTGTGTAGTGGGCGATGATGCACAGAGTATCTACGCTTTCCGTGGTGCAAACATCCAGAACATCTTAAATTTCGAACGCGACTATCCGGATTTGAAGGTTTACAAACTGGAACAAAATTACCGTTCTACCCAGAATATTGTTGATGCAGCAAGCAGTATTATTGCCAACAACAAAAACCAGCTGGAAAAAAATGTATTTTCTGAAAATGTTCCAGGCGACAGGATCAAAGTTTCCCGTGCTTTTACCGATAATGAGGAAGGTAAACTGGTTGCCGAATCTATTATCCAGGAGCGCGGCTTAAAAGGTTATTCCTACCATGATTTTGCCATTCTTTACCGTACCAATGCGCAGAGCCGTGCAATGGAAGAAGGTTTGCGCAAACTGAATATCCCGTATAGAATTTACGGGGGTACATCTTTCTATCAACGTAAAGAGATTAAAGATTTAATTGCCTATTTCCGTTTAACCTTTAACCCGAAAGATGAAGAAGCCATTAAAAGGGTAATCAATTATCCAAAACGTGGTATTGGTGATACTTCGGTCGATAAAATTATAGTTGCAGCTGATCAGCACAACCTCACCATGTGGGATGTGATTTCGAATGCGCACCAGTATGTAGACGGACGTTTAGCCAATCAGCTAAATGATTTCGCGATGATGGTACAAAGCTTCCAGGCAGAGGCAAAAAAACTCGATGCCTACGATTCGGCCCTTTTTATCGCACAGCATACTGGCATTTTAAAGGAATTATATACCGATGACAGTGTTGAAGGACGTGCACGTTACGAGAATATCCAGGAATTATTAAATGGTATTAAGGAATTTGCCGAGCGTGAAGATATAGAAGAAAAGGGACTTGATATCTTTATGCAGGATGTTGCCCTTTTAACCAATGATGATAAAGACGGAGATAAAAACAAAGATACCGTTTCGTTAATGACCATCCACTCTGCCAAAGGTTTAGAGTTTAAAAACGTATTTATTGTAGGTTTAGAAGAAAATCTTTTCCCATCCCAAATGTCTGTCAATTCCCGTTCCGATCTGGAAGAGGAACGCCGTTTGTTTTATGTGGCCATTACCCGTGCTGAGGTTAAGTTAACCATTACCTATGCTACTTCGCGCTACCGTTGGGGAACACTAACCAACTGCGAACCAAGCCGTTTTATCAACGAAATTAATCCTAAATTTTTAGAACTGGACGTTAAACCTGCCAGGTCCAATTCTTTTGACGGTAATTTTGATGATGAGCGCAAAACATGGACTTCGCAACCACGCGATTTCTTTAGCAAACCCAAACCGGCTGCAGGTGCAACGGCTCCTGCCCCGCCGGCAAGACCAAAAACCACCTCATTACTGGCAAAGGCACACATTCCAACACCTGGTTTTACCCCATCACAACCACATGAATTTCAAGGCGGTATGGAAGTAGAACACGAAAAATTTGGTTTTGGAAAAATCATTAGCCTCGAAGGAACATTACCAGATGTAAAAGCAACGGTATTTTTTCAGGGATTAGGTAATAAACAACTGCTCCTGAAGTTTGCAAAACTGATGATTGTGAAGTAATTTTTTACCACAAAGGCACCAACGCACGAAGAAAGTTAATTTATACTTTGTGTTTTTGTGCCTTCGTGGTTAATTATGAAAAATAGAATAAGAACAATGAAGTAATTATCCTTTCAATTTTGCGTTTTTTACGTTTTCTGTCATTGGCCTTTACGGTGAAAGCCACTTGAAAAAACACAAAATTATCCTTAATATTGAGGTCGGTTCTCCCGATTATAAACCATGCAACTTACCAGGTTAGAAATTAAAGGTTTTAAGAGCTTTGGCGATAAAGTGACCATCAATTTTAATGAGGGGGTTACCGCTATTGTTGGCCCTAATGGTTGTGGAAAATCAAACGTTATCGATGCCATGCGCTGGGTTTTGGGCGAGCAGAGTACCAAAGCCTTACGTTCTGAAAAAATGGAGAACATTATTTTCAATGGAACAAAAAACCGTAAACAGGCACAACTTGCCGAAGTTTCGCTAAGCTTTGACAATACCAAGAACATTCTTCCTACCGCGTACTCACAGGTAACCGTAACCCGTAAACTTTATAGAAACGGCGATAGTGAATACCGTTTAAATGATGTTCAGTGCAGGTTAAAAGACATTACCGACCTATTTTTGGATACCGGGATCGGATCGGATAGTTATTCGATCATCGAACTCAAAATGGTCGATGAGATCATTACCAATAAAGAACACAGCCGCCGTTCCCTGTTCGAGGAAGCCTCCGGAATTTCGAAGTACAAGCTACGTAAAAGACAGACTTTCAATAAATTAAAAGATACCGAAGCCGATTTAGAACGTGTTGAAGATTTACTTTTCGAAATTGAAAAGAACCTTAAAACATTAGAAAACCAGGCGCGTAAAGCCGAACGCTATTATAAATTAAAGGAGCAGTACCGCGAATTGAGCGTGCAATTGGCTACCCATCGTATTGCTTTCTTCCGTACTGATTTAAATGCCCTGGAAACACAGGAGCAAAATCAGCAAATTAACCGCACCGAACTTAGTGCCAAAATTGATACCGGCGAAGTCGAACTGCAAAAACTTAAGCTGGCGAGCATCAGTCAGGAGAAAAACCTTTCGGTACAACAAAAAGCTACAAACGAGTTTATTTCCAAAATCCGCGCCTACGAGAGCGAGAAAAAAGTAAAGAACGAACAGATGCGCTTTTTACAGGAAAAAGAAACACGTTTATCCGGCGAACTCGAAAAAGATAAGAACCAGATTAACCACATAAAATACAATATCAAGCGCTTAAACGAGGAAGTAGTAACTGAAACAGAGG
Source organism: Pedobacter vanadiisoli (assembly GCF_042684385.1). Lineage (NCBI taxonomy): Bacteria > Pseudomonadati > Bacteroidota > Sphingobacteriia > Sphingobacteriales > Sphingobacteriaceae > Pedobacter > Pedobacter vanadiisoli. The sequence continues at coordinate 23,373 of NZ_JBHULL010000012.1, forward strand.
TATTTAACCGACTGGATTCTGACTTAAAACAGCTAAAATCAACGCTTGATACTTTACGCGAACAGCAGCAGACTGAAAAAAACAGGATCGATAACCTGATCAGATCAGTTAATGAACTGCAGAACAACGTGTATCAGTCTCAAAAGGAAATAGATATCCTCAATATCCAAAAAGATGCCCTCGTACAGGAAAGCAACCGGAATGTTGATGATACCGAAACCAAGACTTTAGAATTAAAAGCATTTGATCATGCCCTAGCTGAGTTAGATATACAGGTTAGGGAAAAACAGGCCCATATTAAAAACCTGACTGAAGCCGAAGAAATCTTAAAGGAAAAATTGGCCGATTCAGAAGTAAACCTAAGTTCGAACAAGGAAAAACTAACGGCCGAAAACCGTAAAAAAGACGCCAAGCAGAACGAATATAACCTGACTAAATCGCTGGTAGACAGCCTGGAGGGCTTTCCGGAATCAATCTGTTTTTTAAAGAAAAATAATGCTTTTGCGAAAAGTGCCCTACTCCTTTCAGATATCTTGTTCTGTAATGAGGATTACCGGATTGCCATAGAAAATTACCTCGAACCGGTAATGAACCACTACGTTGTTGAAAAATATGCCGATGCCGTTCAGGCCATTAATCTTTTAACTGATGCGAGCCGGGGAAGAGCGAATTTCTTTATTTTGGAAAATGTTCCTGATAAAAACCCGGTTATTGGTACCCATGAAGGCCTGATTTCTGCTTTATCGGTTATTGAGGTCGACAAAAAATACCAGCACCTCTGCAACCTGCTTTTACAAAATGTATATATCGCCGTAACCGAGCAGGAAAACCTGTTCAAGGAAACGCCAACCGATAGTTTAACCATTTTAGCCAAAAATGGAAAATATGCACAGACCAAATTCACCTTATCGGGTGGTTCAGTGGGTTTGTTTGAGGGTAAAAGAATTGGTCGTGCCAAGAATTTAGAAAACCTGGCCAAAGAAATTAAAGCTTCAGAATCACTGATTAATCAATATAATGCAGCCATAAAAGCTGAAACAGACAATATATTCGCCCTAAAAGAGGCTTCAAAAATCAATCAGATCAATGCTTTACAGCAGGAAATGAACCGTTTAAACAACGAACACATTTCAGTGCAGACCCGTCGCGATCAATACCAGGAGTTTATCACCACCAGCGAAAACCGCAAAACTGACATTGCCCAGAAGATCGTATCAATAGAAAAAGCTTTATCAGAAAAATTGCCGGCCCTTGTTCAACTGCAAAAAGACCAACAGGAAGCACATATTAATTTACAGGAGCAACAGCTTAATTATCAGGAAATTGCCGACCAGGTAAATGAAAGCGCGGGTAAATACAACCAGGACAATATCCGTTTCCACCAACAACAGAATAAATTATCAGGTCTGGAAAAAGATTTAGACTACCGTTTTGTACAGGAAGAAGCGTTGAACAAACGTATTGCCCAAAACGACAAAGAGTTACAGGAAGCTTTAGTCCAGATTACCGCAACATTACAACATACCGACCTGAATGATGATACGCTCTTAGAGATGTATCAACAACGTGAGGAAATGGAGAAAGGGCTTGCTGAAGCCGAACAAGCTTATTTTACAAGCAAGGGAAGTATAAACGAGGTTGAAAACGACTTGACCAATATCCGTAAAAACCGTGAAGAAACAGATTTTCTATTAACCGAGATCAAGGATAAAAAAAATGCTTTAAAAATCGACTTAAATGCATTAAAAGAGCGTTTGGCTGTCGAATTTAACATTGATATTAATGACCTCTTAGAAACCGAGAATGAAATTGAAGTGCTGGAAAGCGAGTTCGAACTGCGCCAAAAAGTAGAAAAAATGAAGCGCCAGCTGGATGAGTTTGGTGCCATCAACTCGATGGCTATGGAGGCCTTTAAAGAAATGGAAGAGCGTTATACTTTCATCCAGAGTCAGAAAAAAGATCTCAATGCAGCAAAAACTGATCTTTTACAGACCATTAAAGAAATAGACGACACCGCAAAAGAGAAATTTATGCAGGCTTTTACCCAGGCCCGCGAGCACTTTATAGTGGTATTCCGCTCTTTATTTAATGAAGAAGATAGCTGCGACCTGATTTTATCAGATATCAACAATCCTTTAGAGGCTGATATCGACATAGTGGCCCGTCCGAAGGGTAAAAGACCATTATCCATCAATCAACTATCGGGTGGTGAAAAAACATTAACAGCTACAGCCCTGTTATTTTCACTTTATCTGTTAAAACCTGCGCCTTTCTGTATTTTCGACGAGGTTGATGCGCCACTGGATGATACCAACATCGATAAATTCAACAATATTATCCGTAAATTCTCTGATCAATCGCAGTTTATTATTGTATCGCATAATAAACGGACCATTGCCAGTACCGATATTATTTATGGTGTAACCATGGTAGAGCAAGGCGTTTCGAGGGTTGTGGCCGTCGATTTAAGAGAAGTAGCGGCATAGCATATTCCAGACCCTGCAGGTTTTAAAAACCTGTGAGGCCTAAGGGGTTACAATAGCACACCTCAATTTTAGACAAAGCAATCTTTTATTAGCATTTTTTTTAATTTGAAAATGAAAGCAACAGCTTTTGTCGGCCTTCAGTCCTGCTGTACACTATAGCCTCGCGAAAAGCTCGGGCTGCCGTTTCCATCAGGTTTAGCAATGCAATACAGTACAAAAAACAGCGTTTGCAGTTCTATATCCTAATAATTAATATCTTTAGAAAATTTTAAACGTTTAATCGTCATTTCGAGCAAAGTGCAACGCAGTCGGGAAATCTGTACCGATAGCTGTCGTAGCAGGATGACGACCTAATTATGACAAAATAATCATGAGAATCCTATATATCCTTCCCTTAGCCATGATGCTAAGCTGCTGTTCATCAGTAAAGAACCAAGGCACAAGCAGCAGTGAAAAACTTGACAACCAATTACTTAAAGATATCGAAGTACTGTCTTCAGATGCTTATCAGGGTAGAAAAACAGGTACCAAAGGTGCAGAAATGGCCAGGGCCTATATCATTGCACGTTTTCAGAAACTGGGTTTAAAATCTTATCCGCAGCATGTCAACTATGCCCAGGAGTTCACTTTTAATAGTAGGAACAGCACTAAAGTAAATGGCACCAACATTATTGGCTACATTCCCGGAAAAGGTAACAATGCAATTGTAGTTTCGGCGCATTACGACCATTTAGGGGTAATTAAAGATGAGGTTTTTAATGGTGCCGATGATAATGCTTCGGGTACGGCCGGATTATTAAAAATTGCAGCTTACTTTGCCAAACATAAACCAAATAACACTATCATTTTTGCTGCATTTGATGCAGAGGAATTGGGCCTGCAGGGCGCAAAAGCTTTTGTAGCCAATCCTCCGGTACCGGTTAATACTATTGCCATTAACCTGAATATGGATATGATTAGCCATAGCGATAAAGGCGAACTTTATGTATGCGGAACTTTCAAATATCCCGACTTAAAGAAATATGTAGATACCACTAAAACCAATATCAAAGTACTTTTCGGTCACGACGATCCCAAACTTGGTCACGACGACTGGACAAATCAAAGCGACCAGGGCGCATTTAATGCTAAAAATATTCCATTCTTATATTTTGGTGTAGAAGATCATAAAGATTATCACAAACCTACCGACGAATATTCGACCATCACCAAGCAATTTTTCAGCAATGCAGCAAATACTGTATTAGATGTGGTAAAAAGTATCGATACACAAACCGGCTTACAACAGTTGTTGAAGGATAAAATGATCATGATGGACAATCCAAGAAAATCAGAAAGATTTTAACAAACTGATTGATATAAAAAAACCTGCCCTATCGGGCAGGTTTTTTTATGCTCTGATATTTTTTATATTAAATTAATAATCTGATTATCAAATATTTATAATAAATACTATAAAAATAGTTTGAAAACTATTTTTATAGTATTAACTTCATTTAACCAAACTATAAAAATAGTTGAAATGATAAAAGAACTCACAAAAGCAGAAGAACAGATCATGCTCATCCTTTGGGAAATGGGCGAAGCGCTGGTAAAAGACGTAATTGAGAAAATGAACGAGCCCAAACCGGCTTATAACACGGTTTCTACCGTAATCAGGGTTTTAGAAACCAAAGGCTTTGTCGATCATAAAGCCATTGGTAATACCTACATCTACTTCCCGATTATAAAAGAAACTGATTATAAACGCTTTGCTTTAAATAAAGTGATGAACAATTATTTCGAAAACTCGTACGAAAGCCTGGTTTCATTTCTGGTAAATGAAAAAAGCATGAGTACCAAAGAGCTTGATGAAATTATCCAATTGGCCGAAAAACTTAAAAACAACAAGTGATGAACTGGTTATATTACTTACTCGAAGCCAATCTGTATCTCGTCATATTTTACGGATTTTACAGATTGTTCCTGCACCATGATACTTTTTATGGTTTAAACAGGTATTACCTCATTTTCAGTTCAATACTGGCCTTTGCACTCCCATTTTTTCAACTGGGCTTTCTAAAAAAAGAAGTAGTTATCAGTTATGCTACGTTTACCGGCACTCCGGAAACACCTTCACTTTTTACCCTTGAAAATGGCTTGTTATTATTGTATGCCACTATCTCGCTGGTTTTAATTTTAAAAATTTGCCTTGGATTACGCAACCTTCAAAGTATCATAAGCAAAGCCAAAAAGACTAAAGAGAATGGCATCATCTTAATCGAGATCGAAAACTCCAAAATGGCATTTTCATTTTTCAATTTCCTGTTTATTGATCCCGAACTTGATCAAAAAACAACCATTTTAAAACATGAAATGGTCCATATCAGACAAAAACACAGCTTAGATATTCTGTTATTCGAACTAATCCAGATTTCAAGCTGGTTTAATCCAATAACCTATCTCATTAAAAACGATATTAAGCTGATTCATGAATACCTGGCAGACGAGGTAACTACCAATAAAGATATTGCCAAATACGAGTATGCCATATTCCTGATCCAAAACTCATATGGTAATCAGAAAGTTAGCCTGACCAATCATTTTTTTAATTCGTCATTATTAAAAAATAGAATAAGTATGTTAAATCAAAAAAAATCGGCAAAATGGGCCAGGCTCAAATTGTTGTTTATCCTTCCGCTAACCGGATTGATGCTATGCCTGTCTACGATGGCATTTACAAAAGATTACGGCACCATCCAATTTGGACAAAAAAAGGAAAATTTAGCCATCGTTTTTCAAGACACCACCAAGAAAAAAGCGGGCAAAAAGAGCTTACAGCCGTCACCCCTTAAAGAATCAGGCCAAACAAAATCTAAAAAAGTTAAAGAAATCACGATAAATGAACCACTTATCATTGCTGATCATAAAAAATTACCGCCACCGCCGGCACCTGGCCCTTTAAAATCAAAAAAACCTGGTCAACCGAAAGTTAATGAAGTTCGTTTCCCTCTTCCTATCGTAAAAAAAGATAAAAAGGACATGCCGGCACCACCACCACCGCCACCGGTTGAGCCAAAAGCAGCCAAAAGCGGAAATGGAAGCGAAACGATTACCGGTGTTGTCGTAATCAATGATAATAATAAGGCACAGTCTGTTACAAGCACCTCACCATCAGAACAAAAGGAGTTAAAACCGGTAACTGTTGTTGGCTACCAAAGTACAGTCAATAAAAGTACAATTCCGGTTAAAAAGGTAAAAGGGACAAAGATCGAAGAAGTTATAGTGGTGGGTCAGCCCAGCAAAAAACAATAACTACTGTGGTACGTAAACCACATACTTTGTTTCGAAGAAGTCTTCCTCAAAATAAGCTGAAAGCGGATATAATTCTGCTTTCAGTTTAGATTCTTTGATTTCTTCAGCCAAATCGCCACCTTTTAAATACAGGATCCCATTCGGAATTGCGTTAACCGATTCTTTTTTAAATTTACCTTGTATCCAGGGATAAAACTCACCTAAGCGGGTAACTGCCCTCGAAACCACGAAATTAAATTTTTCTTTAACCTGTTCGGCCCTTAAATGATCGGCCCTTAAATTCTTCAAACCTAATGCCGAGGCCACTTCTTTTACCACTTTAATCTTTTTTCCGATAGAATCAACCAGGTAAAATTGCGTATCAGGAAATAAAATGGCTAAGGGAATACCAGGAAAACCGCCACCTGTACCAACATCCAAAACAGATTCGCCGGCTTTAAAAGTACATACCTTCGCTATCCCCAACGAATGTAACACGTGGCGCTCATACAACTCTTCAATATCTTTTCTGGAAATTACATTGATCTGGGCATTCCAAAAGCTATATAATTCGAACAGCTGCGAAAACTGGGCAATCTGTTTTTCACTCAAATTGGGAAAATATTTTAAAATGATATCGGGCTTTACATCAGGCATATTGTACTTTCTAAAGTATTATTGATTATTTCCAGGTTACTTTTTTCTTACCAAATAGGGCTAAAAATCCGTTCAGCGTTAAAAATACAAACAAAAGTATATCTAAAATCGGGAACCACCAACGCAAATCGCCATAGTTTAATCGTTTCAACAGCTTTGGATAAATAAAACACCTGATGATAACGCTTAATGCCAGTATACTTAAGGCTATATATCGTGTTTCGGGGCTAAAAAACATACAGGCAGCAAAAAAGCCGTAAAACAAAAACTGAAATACAATCTGAAGGCTCAAAATAAACTTATGTTTGGGTTTATAAAGTTTACCCGCCCCAAAATGCCTCTTTTTCTGTCTTAGATAACCTCGCCAGGTTCTATTGGGTTCGCTCCAAACATGGCTGTCGCGATGTAAACGGATTTCAGTATTGTATTTAGTTGCATGTGCATTTACAAATAAATCGTCGTCACCAGATGGGATGTGCATGTGTGCTGCGAAGCCCTTATTCTTAAAAAATAGCGATTTTTTGTAAGCCATATTACGCCCAACCCCCATATATGGCATACCTTTTAATGCAAAAGACAGGTAATTTACTGCGGTAAAAAAGGTTTCAAACCTGATCAATGCGTTTAAAAGGTTCCTTTTTTTCAGATAAGGAGAATACCCCAATACAATTTCCGTATTTTCATTAGCTGGCTGCTGCATATCCATTAGCCAATGTTCTGAAGCGGGTGTACAATCGGCATCTGTAAAAACCAGCCAATCATATTTGGCCGCTTTTATGCCCATAGTTACCGCAAATTTTTTGCCCGCAATAAACTTATCATTATCTAAAATCTTTACCACTTTTAGATTGGAATACCTCTTTTCCATTTGCTCTAAAAACTCGCCGGTACCATCCCATGAGCGATCGTTAACCACAATCACCTCAAATTCAGGGTAATCCTGATTAAATAAAGAAGGAAGATACTGCTCTAAATTTACAATTTCATTCCGGGCACATACAATAACACTTATTGGCTTACGTGCCGATAACGGCACTTCCTCAATCGCAACCCTTGCCAGTTTCAAATGAACAAAAAGTACATAATAGAGCTGAACCAAAAGGCAAAAAGCCAATATCGAGAGTAAGATAATTTCAAATGGGGTTAATATCACGATGGTAAAATAAACAGGCGCAAATTTCTCATTTTTAATCTGTAAAACACTTTTATGTGGATAAAAAATTAAACAAAATAATGCCCTCAATTTTTGCTATTTTTGGCAGATTTTTGACGAGAAAAAACACATTATGAAATTTAGTTTACAGGCTAACGATCCATTATCAAAAGCCAGGGCCGGGACGGTAACAACAGCCCATGGCGAAATACAAACCCCTATTTTTATGCCTGTTGGCACTGCTGGAACAGTTAAGGCTGTACATCAGCGCGAACTTAAAGACGATATCGACGCAAAAATCATTCTGGGCAATACTTACCACCTTTATTTAAGGCCAGGCCTGGATACCCTGGAAAAAGCTGGCGGATTACATAAATTCATTGGCTGGGACCGTCCTATCTTAACCGATAGTGGTGGTTACCAGGTATATTCTTTAAGCAAAGTCCGTAAAATTAAGGAAGAAGGTGTTACCTTCTACTCCCATATTGACGGCTCGAAACACCTTTTTACCCCGGAATATGCCATGGATATCCAGCGCACCATTGGTGCAGATATCATTATGGCATTTGATGAATGTACGCCTTACCCTTGCGACTATACCTATGCGGCGCAATCGATAAAAATGACACACCGTTGGTTAAAACGCTGCTGTGAACGTTTTGATACTACAGAACCCAAATATGGTTTCGACCAAACGCTATTTCCTATCGTACAGGGTTCAGTATATAAAGATCTGCGAATTAAATCTGCAGAATTTATTGCCAGTATGGGTCGTGAAGGCAACGCCATTGGTGGATTATCAGTCGGTGAGCCTGCAGAAGAGATGTACGCGATGACAGAAGTAGTTTGCGATATATTACCGTCAGAAAAACCGCGTTATTTAATGGGAGTGGGTACACCGATCAATATCCTGGAAAACATTGCATTAGGTGTGGATATGTTCGACTGTGTAATGCCTACCAGAAATGCAAGAAACGGCATGCTTTTTACCAGAAACGGGATCATCAACATCAGGAATAAGAAATGGGAAAACGATTTTTCGCCATTGGATGCCGAGAGCGACCTCTATGCTGACCAGGTAACCAGCAAGGCTTATTTAAGGCATTTGGTACACAGCAAAGAAATGCTTGGCGCACAAATTGCTACCTTGCATAACCTGCATTTCTATCTTTGGTTGGTAAAACAAGCCAGAGAGAAGATTATTAGTGGGGAATTTTACGAGTGGAAAAACAAAATGGTTAAAATATTAGGCAATAAGCTATAAAATGAATCTGTTAAAAGGAAGGATAAAAATCATCGATCAATACATTATCGGCAAATACCTGGGTACATTTATCTACACCCTGGCTATTTTCGTAATTATTATTGTGGTGTTCGACCTATCTGAAAAGATGGATGATTTTATGAAAAGCGGACTGAGTTTTTGGGGAATCCTCTCTAAATATTATGCCGGTTCCATTCCTTTTTATGTGAATATGCTTTCGCCACTGATTAATTTTATTGCGGTAATCTTCTTTACGGCCAAGATGGCCGATCAGACAGAAATTGTTCCGATTTTAAGTGGCGGCGTTAGTTTTAACCGTTTTTTGTTCCCTTACCTGGTATCGGCTACAATCATTTTCTCTGCCAACCTCTTGTCCAACCTGTACATTCTTCCTTATACCAACACCCTAAAAAATAGTTTCGAAAACACTTATGTAAAGCGCAACGACCCTTCTTCTAAATCTAAAATCCACATGAAACTGGACGATAGAACTTATATCTATATCGATAACTTCGACAATAAAACAAATTCAGGCTACCGTTTTTCGCTTGATAATTTTAATGGCGATATTTTAACCAAAAAAATTGTTGCAGAGAATATTAAATGGGATTCGCTCAAGCGTAAATGGCAATTAACCAATTATTCCATCCGTAAAATTGATGGCCTTAAAGAAACCATGATTTACGGTAACGGGAAGTTAAAAGATACCATCCTGGATATGCGACCGGACGATTTCTCGGCTTACGATAATGTGGTGCAAAATTTAACTACAAAGGAACTCTCAGACAAGATCAAAAAGGAAAAAATACGAGGAACCGGCGTAATGAACGATCTTCAGTTCGAAAAATACAAGCGTTACCTCCACCCTCTTTCTGCCTTTGTATTAACACTTATCGGTGTTGCACTATCATCACGTAAAGTGCGCGGAGGGGTCGGTGTATCGCTGGGTATCGGGATCTTTATTAGCTTTGCTTATATCGTGTTTAATCAGTTTACACAGATGTTCTCTACCAAAGGCGGATTACCCCCATTTGCAGCTGTTATTATGCCTACGCTTTTCTTCGGACTATTAGGTTTTTATCTATTAAGGAAGGCACCAAAATAGTAATGGAAGCTACCAAAAAAAACCTGCTTATTCTTCATCTTACCGTATTTGTTTGGGGCTTTACCGGCGTGCTCGGAAAAATAATTTCCATCGATGCCGTACCAATGGTTTGGTACCGGGTACTCATTGCAGCCACCACACTTTTTGCCTGGTTTTTAATTACCGGGAAGAACATCAGGATCAGTAAAAAACAGTTTTTTCAATTCTTTTTAACTGGAGGAATTGTAGCTATTCACTGGATATTTTTCTTTCATGCCATCAAAGTATCTACCGTTTCGGTTACGCTGGTATGCCTTTCTTCTTTCACTTTATTCACTGCAATTTTAGAACCTTTAATTAAAAAACAACCTATACAAATGGGCGATATCCTGATCGGATTATTGATCATTTTAGGCATCTACATGATCTTTAAATTTGAAGGCCAATACACTTTGGGAATCATTTTTGGATTATTGGCTGCAGTAGCATCAAGTCTTTTTTCAACGATCAATTCGACATTTGTACAAAAAAGTGATCCTGCTATTATTGGTTTTTATGAGCTGGTTGGCGCGCTTTTCTGGATCACCATATACCGACTTTATGATGGAACTTTGCTGCATACATCTTTTAATCTGAGTGCAAAAAACTGGTTCTATTTAACACTCCTTGGTACGCTCTGTACATCGGTTGCCTACGTTGCAGGTGTTGCTGTTATGCGGACATTGTCTGCTTTCAGAACAGCTTTAATTACCAACCTCGAACCTGTTTATGGCATTCTACTCGCCTTCATTTTCTTCCAGAACAAGGAACAGATGACTGGCGGTTTCTATATCGGTGCAACCATTATTTTAGGCTCTATATTCCTGTATCCTATCTACAAAAAAAGAAAGAACAAACTGTAGTTATCGGCAAAACGAGCCTGTAGTTTTTTAATAAAATTTAATCAATAAATATCAGCTGTTAACCAGCCTAACACTGATCAAAATCCCGGTTCAGACGATAGACCTAAGCTTACGTTAGCAGCACCTAAAGAGCCTTTAGATATGCGATAGTTAGCCAAGAAAGAATTCCCATACTTCTAATGAACTGACCTCCTCATTCTGTAAAAAACGGCCAATACCAACAACTGTAAAACCATTCTTCATTTACCGGATTACTAAGCTTTACCACAATAAAAAACTTGCTTATTAAAACCAATAAATCTCAATTTTCACTCATGATTTAGCCCACATTGAAAGTTCATCAGGTATAAATAACAGTCAACATGCTACTCTTAAAACCCTAAACAGATTAAGACCATTTCAACAATTTAAAAACAAGCTGCGAACAATACAAAAACACAATTTTAAAATCAAAAATAAAATCATCATAAACCGAATTTTAACTTTAAAAAAGAGGGGATGAAATAATCAAAAATAGGAGTTAATTTAGAATAAAAAATCATTTAAATATTAATCAAAAAGGAGACATAGAATACCAACAAACCAATGCTATAAAAACACAATTACAGGCTTACAAACGAGTTAAAAACAACAACAATAAAACAAGCAAAACCGAAGTAAAAAATCATACAGATAATGCAATAGACCAACAGAAAATCAAGCTAAGATAACACTATAAAACATTGCATAATTCCACTTAAAAACTTACGTGATTCGGAGCAAAAAATTCAGTAAATCTTTTAACTATATTCCTTTTTAAACGATCATTATTTTTAGTTTATTCTTGCTGTAAAAAATAAACTGAAATGCATTATATCCTATAAACATTTTAAATTACAGGTCTCAATCTTGACCATAAACGAACGCTACCAAGTCAAAAAATGCTTCTATTTTAACACATAATAATTCAAAAAAAACATTGAAAAATGAACTTGCGATGGCCCCATAACTGTGTCTTTCTAAATAAAAAAGATCAAATTCTTATTAATTTTACTTATTGAAAAACAAGCAATGAAATTCACAAAAAACGTCATTTAAACTATATTAAAGGCATATTTTTCATGTAAAATTGATTTTTCATAAAATTTACCCAAAAGTTCATTCACCCGGGAATATTGCAAGGAAATCGCATTATCAGTGCAAAAATCTGGTCTTTTAAGGACTAAAAACGTTAAAAAAATATACAAAATGGAGTACCTGGTCTAAAACTCAGAAAAGAATTTTGATGCTAAAACCCTGATTCCGACCGTAAAAAAACAAATTTTAAATCGTCAACTCAACATCCCCAAACTCCTAAATTTAGAAATCGCCTGTCATGAAAGTTAAAATTTGGGTCGGATAAAGAAAAAACCGGGATGAATTAAAGATCAAAAAAAAAGACATTTTGTCATAAGCAATCACCTCACAAGCAAAACAGAATTTTAAAACCTGTATCAATTTAGAAATTAGGCAACGTAAAATCCCAAAGTTAAGGGCTTTAAAAATCAAATTTCAGACCACTTAAAAATCAATCTTACAGCAGGAATTTTTCCATCCCCAACCTAAAATACCGAGCACTTTTCAACTCATATAAATCAAGCCGAACGGCACCGTAAATCGAGCGGACAAGCTTTAATTTTCAGGACTAAAACCTTGTTCAGCCATTCATACAAAAATTTAAAAAGCCATAAAAATTTTCAGTAAAAATCGATTAATAAGTGTAAATTAAGTTAATAAATCTAAGCAGATAAAAAATTTAAAAAAGTGCTTTAATTCGTTGCAAAAACAGGCATACATACACGAAAAAATCAATAATTAACAAATTTACATAATATCTATTAATACCAACAAATCAACAACTTAACACATTAAATGTAAATTAAAAATTCACTTTTAAAAACACTTACAAAATTTAAAAAACTAAATATTTTAGCAAAGATTTTAGATGAATTTAAAAAAACAAAACAAAAAACTAATTATCAGCTATTTAAGTATAATTACTTCAAGTTTTATTTCACCATCATGTTTTGGGCAGATTTTCAGCACTGCACAAAACCCACTTAGTGTAAAATGGAACTACATTTCATCAGGAGGCTTTAAAATCATCTATCCTGCAGAACTGGAGAAAGAAGCCCAGAGAATGGCCAATACCCTACCCTTCATCTATCCTAAGATCGGGCTGGGTTTGAGACAACAAAAAACCACTATCCCACTCCTGTTACAGAACCGCGGAACGGTTGCAAATGGCTTTGTTCAGCTTGGACCAAAGAAGTCTGAGTTCTATGCCACCCCACCACAATTTTTCGACAGTCAGGATTGGCTGAATAACCTCGCTGTACATGAACTCAGGCACATTGCACAGTTTGACAAATTGACAGGAACACAAGCTCACCCTTTTCCTGAGCTGGTTTACTTTGCCTATTTTGGGGCGGGCATCCCGATCTGGTTTTTCGAAGGTGATGCCGTAGTGAACGAAACAGCACTCACGTATTCGGGCCGTGGCCGGCAGCCGAACTGGATCATGCCTTACCGGGCTTCGATTTTGGAAGGTAAAAAATTCACCTACAGTAAAGCCTATTTTGGCTCGAACAAAGACGTTACACCTGGTTACTACCAAACCGGATATTTGATGGTAGCCGACATGAAGGAAAAATATGGTCAGTTCATTTCCGATAGCTTACTTGGCGACATCAGAAAGAAACCCGTGAGACCATACCCTTTTTCGAAAAGCCTAAAAAAATATACAGGAGAAAACACCCGGCAATATTTTTTAGCTACCCAAAATAAACTTGCCGAAAAATGGAAAATACAGGAAGAAAAATCTACTCCTGAAAACTATGAAAGTTTAAACCAGAAAACATCATTAGCAACGAATTATTTTTTACCAGTAAGACTTAATAAGGACCAGATTTTAGCGCTCAAAGAAAGTAAGACAGATGCCCGGTATTTCGTACTGATCAATGAAGATAAAACGGAACAAAAATTATTTGGAATCGGTTACCAGGAACAACCCTGGTTCAGCCTGAAAAACAACCTCCTGGTTTGGGACGAAATCCGCTACGATCCGAGATATAAACAACGGAGTTATAGTGTAATCTGTTCGTACAATTTAAAGACAAAAAAATTCAACAAACTCAGCAGTAAAAGCAGGCTCTTCTCTCCAAGCCTTTCCAATGATGGCAGGAAAATTATTGCAGCCAAAGTTGAACTCGATAACCAGTTCAACCTGGTAGAAATTGATGCAGCCTCTGGCAGAATTTTAAAGACCTATCCGAATCCAGCAAATGAAATCCTGCAAACACCAGCCTTCAACAAGAGTGGAAACCAAATTGCTTACATCGGCGTAACAGAAAAAGGAAAAAGTTTGTGGCTGATGGACGGAGAAAAAAAATCGGCATTGATTTCGAACAGCCGGCAACAGCTCAGTCGTCCGGTTTTTATTAACGATAAAATTGTATTCAATGCGCATTTCAATGGCATCGATAATATTTATGCAATTGATCCGGTTTCAAAAAAAATAACAGCACTTAGTGCATCTAAATATGGAGCCTTTAATCCAACCGAAACCGGTGATGGAAAAATCATTTTTAACGACTATAAAATTAACGGTTACGAAATTGCCGAAACTACCTTTACAGAAAAACCGATAGGTGAAAATAACTTTGTGGATTTTTCGGTAGCAGCACAAAAGCAGGAAAATGTCGGGAATGTTTTCGACAACATACCCGATAGCACCTACCAACCTAAGCGCTATCATCAGGCGCTAAATCTTTTCAGCGTTCATAGCATTATCCCGGTAATTGATAATGAATATGTTTTTGGTTTGGAGCTTCAATCGAACAACCTGCTTAATACTATGGACTTTTATTCTGGAGCAAAATATCACCGCGATTTAAAGCGCTTTGAATACACGGCAGATATTAGCTATAAGGCGCTTTACCCTGTGTTTAGTGTTTTGTATCGCAATCGTCCGAAAAGAACGTTCTACCGGGCTAAAAATGTGGTACAGCAAGGCGATTGGAGAGAGAACTATATCAAGCTTAATGCATCTCTTCCTTTATCGTTCAACGCCCGTAACGAGAACTATTCTTTTACGCTGAATACAGCAACCAGTTATACGCAAAGATACATGCCGGAAAACATGCCGACGGGTTTTATCAGAGAGCTTAAATTCCCGATGGAATACAATTTCACTTTCAACCACAGTGTACGCACCACCGAAAGAGACATTGCCCCCAGGTGGGCACAGGTGTTAAGGGCTACTTACAACCACCAACCTTTCGACAAGAATTTAAAAGGAGAAATTTTAGCACTCGAAAGTTTCCTATACTTCCCTGGCTTTGCAAAAAATCATTCCTTCCTGGCAAGCTTTAATTATCAAAAAGCAAGCGGGGTAAACCAGTATGCAACGGAGATTGCAACTGTGTATGGGTACAACAATATTTTAGCAAAAAACAAGCTGCAGAACACCCTGCTTTTTAATTATCGTTTTCCATTTGCCTTTCCCGATTGGGAGCTGGGTCCGCTGGCTTACGTGAGGAATTTCAGAGCAGGCTTATTTTGCCATTATGAGAACATCGGCAAGGGTACAACCTTTAACGATCCTAAAACTTATGGTGTAGAATTAAACACCAGTGTAAACCTTTTAAGGTACCAGCCTGTTGTAGATTTAGGGGCAAGATTGGTTTTTGTCAACCAGATTTACAATCAAAATCCGATATTAGAGTTTTCATTTAATTACAGCTTTTAAACCATGAGTGCAAAAACAACTTCGATTATTATCCTTACGGCATTACTAACCATTTTTTTAATGGTAAACACCGACCCTGTAGATTTTGATTTTTTGGTTGCAACGGTTCCTGTATCCAAACTTTTGGTTATCGGCGTCTGCATCATCATCGGTTTCATTATTGGCTTTGTTGTAGGCCGGCCAAGAAAAACGGTGAGTAGTTATGACGACGATATTGAGCGGAAAGCGCAAACTACCGGCAGCAAAAAGGAGTTGAGTGATGAGGATAGGGATTACATCAGCTAGTGCCAGGATTGAACAGGATTATTAGATTCCAGTGCTTTGATCATCCATAGACAGATCGTCATCTCGACTGGAACACAGTGAAACGGAGAGATCTGTTTTGATAGATCTCTCGGCTTTGTTGCACTTCGCTCGAGATGACGGCAACTTAGGATAATGATCTTCTTAAACTTTCTTTCAATCACATTGGTTTTTATCTAACAGATCATTATCCGAATAAAGGATATTTTTTTTAGTGATTAAGCGCGGTCATGATTTCCCCATACAATAAGCCACTTCCCCCACCGTAATGCTGGATGATTTTCAGGCCAGGCCTAATTCCGGTCAGTTTTGCTCTTAATGCTTTTTCACATTCGGCATCAATTCCGTTTCCAAGCAGAACCAGGTCAAGGTGTTGTTCATTGCAAATGGCAATGGCCTCATCATCCGTACATACGCAGATCCCTTTCCATTCTGGCCTGGCATTTAACAGGCGGCTCATTACTGTGGTAATTTCAGTATCTCTTCCGATATAAAGTATGGTAGTTTGCATAATTCCTTACATAAATAAACCTCGCAGGTTTAAAACCTGCGAGGTTTGGTTAATTGTTTTTAATTCAATTCCATGGGAACATCCATCAATAAAACTTCCGCCCCAGCGGTATTGGCTTTAAAGCTGATGCTATCGATATCCCAAATTCCCAATGCATCTCTTTTGCCCAACACTTGTCCGTTAATGGTTACTTCTCCATTGATTACGAAAGCATACACACCGTTACCGGCTTTTTTGATTTTATACTCAGTTTCGAAGCCTTCATCAAAATTACCCAGCGAAAACCAGGCATCCTGATGGATCCAAACACCTGCATCGTCTGCATTTGGCGATAAGATCTGTTGGAAGTTGTTGTGGCGGGCAGCAATATCCAACGTTTGCTGATCATAGCGTGGAGTAACGTTTTTCTTGTTAGGGAACAACCATATCTGTAATAAATTTAACTGCTCATCGGCATTTGCGTTAAATTCACTGTGGCTAACCCCTGTTCCGGCACTCATTACCTGGATTTCCCCATTTTTAATGACCGCCGAGTTGCCCATACTATCTTTATGTGCGATTGCCCCAGCCAATGGAATGGTAATAATTTCCATATTATCGTGTGGGTGGGTACCAAAACCCATACCACCATCAATCAAGTCATCATTTAAAACCCTTAAAACCCCAAAGTGCATCCTTTCCGGATTGTAATAATTAGCAAAACTGAATGAATGGTGTGCATTTAACCAACCATGGTTAGCATGGCCGCGGGTGTTCTCTTTGTGCAAAATGAACTGTGACATAAATTTCCTTTCTTGTTTATGACACAAATTTACTGCGCATTTGCCAGTCCGGCATTGATGTAGGATAAGAAGTGATTGAGTGGAGAGCGTTAAGTGAAAATCGTTATCGGAAAGGACTAATAAGTAAGCAGTTAGCGTTTAGAGTACTATTTGGGTCCTTTAAGCTTTATCTTTACTGATTTTAGCCAGTACCGCATTGCTATTCAGTTCCCTTAATGCATCTAAAGCCACCCAATTGGCCTTTTTATTCTTTTGAGCAAGAATATTGTTAGCCGTTTCAATGGCATGGCCATGCAGAAAGGCATTGCGTTTACCGATCTGCCTGAGTGCCCAGTTAATCGCTTTTTTCACAAAATTGCGGCTGTCGTAAGCTTCGCGCTCAATAATAGGCAAAAAAGACAGAAAAGTTTCGTTCGTTTCTTTTTTGAGATGAACAGCGGCTTCGGCCATGAGCACAAAACCGGTCCGCTTTACAAATTCAGGTTCAGCCTGTGTAAACTCCAAAACCTTCGGCTTAAAATAAGGCGTTTTAACGAAAAGATTTCCGCAGGCCTGGCCACATATATCCCATGAGCTGAAATCGTTTGTCCATGCGCTTATTTGCGCTTCTGTAACCTGTTTATAATCGCCGATAAAAGCAGCCAGCAAGCGTGCTTCGTGAAAACCTGTTTCCCAGAGCAACAGGGAGAGCTCCTGGTTTTTACCGATCTGCTTGCCAAGCTTGCGAATGTGCGGCACCCGGATACCGTAAGCTTTGGAAATATCGATCCCAAAATGAGCCATTTTATTTAAATAACCAGGCTCACTTATGGCTTTTAGTTCAGAAAGAATAAATTCTAGATCATTCATGGCCATTTGTCAGAAATTAACGTATGCTTTAACCCCAGTTATTCTACAACGAAATCACTTGCAGAAACTGCCTTACGTTTCGATGTTCCCACACTATACTCCAGTTGCAGGGTATAACCACCCCCACCTTCAAGGAACAACAACTCGAACGGATGATAGCCTTTTTTAAGCGCGATCTGAGCTGATTTTTCAATTGCAAAGTGCATTCCATCATTATCGACCAGGGTTTTGTTTTGTATTTTCAATACACTACCATCATCCGAACGAAGAAAAAACGAATAAATACCATCTTCTGCAGCATAGAAATAACCCTGATGGCGGGTGGCAAAACTCCCTGCTTTATCTTCAACCGGAATTTCGATCGCTGCAGTAGTTGCGGTTTTAGTTTTATCGGCCTCCGAAATCAAGTTTACCGCTTTATAAAACTTAGGATAATAGCTAAAGTTTAAGCCCGGTTTTGGATTTTTAAGCGATACCGCATCAACATAACCTGTTTGCACATAATTTGCTGTAAAAACATCGCCCATTCTGCCATTAGCTCCAAATATAACGGCCCTTATGGTTTGGGTTTTATCAATATAGATCGGTTTGGTATATTTTGGGGCACTAATTTTGGGTACACTTCCATCAGTAGTATAATGCACAACAGCATTTTTTGGTGCTTCAATGTGAAGATATGCCGATTTCAGAAAAACATTATTTTCGGCAAAGCCTTTGAGGTCGGTAAAACGGTAATTGATGCGCATGGCATCTAAAACAGCAAACTGCCGATCCATTTTCCGGCTAAAGGTTTCAAAATCCTGTTGATGCCCCCATAAAACTTCGCTCATGGCTAACATGCGCGGGAAAAGCATATATTCCAATCGTTGTTCTGAAGGAATGTACTCCGTCCAGATATTAGCCTGTCCGCCTAAAACGTATTGCTGCTCACTTTCATTGAGCCCGAAACCAACCGGATTGAAGCTATACACCTTTTGAAGCGAATGGCCATCTTGCTGTGCATCAAAATAGCAATATTCGCCCGGGGTCATAATGATCGGGTTACCTTTTTCTGCTGCGTGTTTAGGGGCTGTTGGCACCCAGGTACGCCAATACATTAAAGTAGCGGTTGGAGAAATACCACCATCCAGAATTTCATCCCAGCCAATCAGTTCTTTGCCCAGGCTATGGAAATATTTTTCCATCCGTTTTACAAAATAGCTCTGTATTTCATCAATATTTTTTAGGTTTTCGCGCTTCATTAAGGCCTCACATTCAGGAATATTCTTCCAGCTGCTTTTTTCAACCTCATCTGCCCCCAAATGGATATATTTTGATGGAAACAGTTGCGCAATTTCCTTAAAAATGTTTTCAGCAAACTCAAAAGTGGTTTCTTTACATGGACAGATCGGATCGGTAAAGTTTTTTTCTTTTTGTACCGATCCTGTGGAAGTTAGCCACGGAAAAAGCCTGGTTGCAGCTTGCATGTGGCCGGGCATATCGATCTCAGGGATAATTTCAATCCCTTTACCGGCTGCATATGATACCAGTTCTTTAATTTGCTCCTGCGTATAAAACCCGCCATACATTTTTTCTCCATCGATCATTTTGAAATGTTTCTCCGGAATATTGTAATCTGGATTGGTAATTGCCAGTTTTAAGCATGCAGAATCCTGATTATTTAATTTTCTCCATGCCCCTTTTGCCGTTAACTCAGGGTATTTCTTAATTTCAATCCGCCATCCCTGATCGTCGGTAAGGTGCCAATGAAATTTATTAAACTTGTAAAAGGCAAGCCGATCGATAAAACGATGAAGGTAATCGATATCGAAAAAATGGCGGGAAACATCCAAATGAACGCCCCTCCATGAAAATTTAGGACGATCATTAATTTCCGATGCTGGCAAAATCCAGGTGTTTTTGGTTTTAAAGGCATTAGTGGCAGCCAATTGTTTAAGGGTTTCGACAGCCCAAAAAGCACCTGACTGATCATTTGCAGCTATGGTAATCTGAGTAGGATCAATACGCAAGCTATAGGCTTCTGGCTTTAAATCCGTACGCTTAATAAACGAAATTTTATTTGGAGTCCCCTTCAACCTATCTTTTTTAAGCAGGTTGAGCTCCTGAATGGCAATTGAAAAAATACCATCAGTGTTTGCTGAAATGGTGGTGCTGGCAGAGAAAATAAAGGTACCCGACAACAGTTTGAGGGATTGGGGTTGAGGAACGATACTTAATTGTGCAAAAGTAGATTTAACAATCAAGAAAAAGGCTAAGCCAAGCACTAAGCTGAAATTATTGATTTTCATTACGGATGTGTTTTGATCAGATAACCAAGTATTTTTTGCAAAGATTATCTAACAGCCCGAAATTACATTTATCGGTTGTCAAATTCAATAGCCCGCCAAAATTGCGCAATAAAAAAGCGGGACATACTTAAATATCCCGCTTTTAATGATCAATCCTGTTTAAAGGACGGAAGGTTATTGCTTAAATTTTTCATTAAGAATGCTATCTATTAAAATGATATTCGTTTGAGGATCATTTTTGTACAATTTGAAATCGCCCTGCATCACTTTATATTCCTTTGTTTTAGCATAATTTTTCTGTTGTATGCTATCAATTTTTGCTGCCTCGGCTCTGTTAAAAATAAGCATCTGCATATTAAATATTTGCTTAAGGTCTGTTTTCTTTCCAGATATTACCTCCATTGAAAACCCTTTAGAATAATTGATTTGTATACGCCTATCTTTGGCAGACCATTCGTAAAAAACGTCTTCAGTAGTTTGTGGACTAAAAGCTGGCTTGCCAAATTGTTTCTCCAACTGTTTAACAAACTCATTGTAAACCGTATCAGATTTTAGTTCTGCATCGGCTAAAATCGCTACAGTTTTATTATTACGTGTTAAAAAAGCGATCCGATTGAAGTATATATTCCTATAATAAGCAATGCTGTCTATAACTTTGCTGTAGTATGCCTTGCCATAATAGGAATCTTTGCCATTCCAGGCGTCCAACTTATACCCAACCGGGTAGTCGAAAGGCATTGAATAACCCTTTTTCACGTAATCGGAATCATAATTTACATTTGAATCTATTTTGGATTTTAAAAATTCAAGTGGTTTTTCTTTAAAATCAATTTTCTCCAAATCCAGTCCTGTTTTTTTCTCAGAAGCCGGATAATCTTTATCATTTTGATGGCAAGAAAACAAAACCGCACTCAATAACAATAAAAAAAAGTTTCTCATCGAGTTATTTCAAATTAAAATACCCTGTTAATACCCAAAAGGGGCGAATAAATATTTTTTTAATATTTAAATTTTATCCGTTTTAAAGGTTAATCCAAAGCCTGCTCAATATCGGCCAAAATATCGTTAATATGCTCTAAACCGATTGATAAACGGATGGAACCCTGCTCAATACCCACTTCGTTACGTTGTTCTTCGGTAAGTTTACTATGTGTACTGGTAGCCGGGTGTGTTGCAATTGAACGTGTATCGGCCAGGTTGGCAGAGATCGAAAACATTTTCAAGCCATCCATAAACTTGCGGGCCGCATCTATACCGCCATGAACTACAATGGTTACAATACCTCCACCCTGTTTCATTTGTTTTTTAGCGATTTCGTACTGCGGATGTGACGGCAAAAACGGATATTTCACCAGTTTGATTTTAGGATGTTTTTCTAAATATTCGGCAACTTTTAAAGCATTTTCGCAATGACGGTCCATACGAATGGCCAACGTTTCTAAGCTTTTAGATAAAATCCAGGCATTAAAAGGCGATAAAGCCGGCCCACTATGACGGGCGAAACCTACCACTTCTGCAATTAGCTCTTTTGTGCCTAAAATAATGCCACCTAATACACGGCCCTGCCCATCGATATACTTGGTGGCGGAGTGGATAGAAATGTGCGCACCATATTTAATTGGCTGTTGCAGGTAAGGTGTAGCAAAACAGTTATCAACCACCAGCAATAAATTGTGTTTTTTAGCCAGATCGCCCAAAAATTCCAGGTCGATGATATCGATGCCCGGATTTGATGGGGTTTCAACAAAAATCATTTTAGTGTTTGGTTTAATCAGTGCTTCCCAGTCCTGAGGTTTATCCAAATCCGCATAATCGAAAGTTACGCCCCAGTTTGAAAAAACATTGGTTAATAATTGGTGTGTTGAACCAAAAACTGATCTACTGGATACCAGGTGATCGCCATTTTTCAAGAAAGCACCAAAAGTGGTAAAAATGGCTGCCATACCTGTTGCGGTTGCAAAACCATCTTCAGCACCTTCTAAAAGGCACATTTTATCGATAAACTCTGAGGTATTAGGATTTGAATAACGGCTATAAACATTCCCTTCTTTTTCGTTCGCAAATAAAGCACGCATTTCTTCCGCATCTTCAAACTTATAACTCGAAGTAAGGTAGATCGGTGATGAATGCTCCTTGTGTAAGCTGCGTTCGGTTTGAGTGCGTATAGCTATGGTTTCAAAATTTTCAGATTTCATTATAATGTAAGATATGAGTATTGAGATTTGTGATGTGAGACATGAGATTTGGGATTCTATCCCTAAACCTTGAAGACTCCACCCTAAACCTTATTGATATTGTAAGTAAAATTAATGGTTGCCGACCGGCCTAAAATATTCGATACCGAGCAATATTTATCGAAAGTCATTTGTAATGCACGCTCAACCTTGTTAACGCTTAAATCGCCAAAAAGGTCGAAATGAATATCGATTACATCAAAAATCGGGGGCATTTCTTCGTCCTTACGTGTTGCTTTTATCGCAATTTTAATATCATCAAGCGGCTCCTTTTGTTTGGTTAACACATTTACCATATCAATTCCACTGCAACCACCCAGGCCTACCAGCAGCATTTCCATTGGCCTGAAACCTTTCCCCTGGCCACCTATTGCAGCTTTTGCATCCAGCTCTACTGTAAAACCGTTTTCGTTTTCTGCTTCAAAATTAAATTTACCGCTCTTGCGGATTAGATTTATGTTCATGTTGTATCGTATTGAGACCTGAGATAGGAGATGTTAGGTATGAGACTTAAGTCTTCTTTAAATCTTACATCTTACACCCTCTACCATTCACCTCTACTTAAATTTATTTCTACTGGTATCAAGATGTTAGATCTGAGGTACAAGGCATATTAAGCGCCCAAAAACCTTCCAACCTTCAACCTTTCAACCTTATTTACTATTCAAACGCTACACGCCATGCGCCCAGCTTAAATACCATAAAATATTAAGTTGTTTTTTTCCAGTTCTGGCAATTTAACCGGATGGTCGAAAATTGCAAAAACAGAAGAGCCGCTGCCACTCATCAAAGCGAATGTTGCGCCTGCATCGTATAAACTGGTTTTTATTTGACGAATTTGGGGATATTTAGCGAAAACGGATAATTCGAAATCGTTTATAACCTTATATTTCCATGTTGTTGGATGCAAATGTATGATTTCTTTTAACGATTGCAAAGGTTTTTGAGGTTTTACATGCGCATAAGCATCGGCAGTACTGACGTGTACGGGCGGTTTTACCAAAACTTTAAACCAGGATGACAAATCTACTTCGTATTTTTCGAATTCATCTCCTTTATTATATGCATAAACAGGTTTGTTTTCAATAAAGAAAGCACAGTCGGCACCGAGCTGACGGGCATAATCCTCCATTTTACCAACAGATAACCCCAGGCTAAATTTTTCATTTAACAGTTTGATCAGAAAGGCACAATCTGCTGATCCTCCGCCCAGACCTGCACCAACAGGAATGTTTTTCAGTAGATTGATCTGCTGGGCAGGAATATCATAATCCTTTTTCAGGAGCTGATAGGCTTTGAAGCACAGGTTATCGTTAGGATCGCCGGGAATATCGATGCCATGTATTTTACACGAGGTTACCGCCGCATCGGTAATTTCAACCGAGTCTTTAATATCGACCGGATAGAAAACGGTTTCGAGGTTATGATAGCCATCAGCACGTTTTTCGGTGATATTTAAACCTAGGTTTATTTTTGCATTGGGAAAAGATAGCATGTTAGTCCTGAGTTGTGGGTCTTAAGTCCTGAGTCCGTGGTGTCAAAACCAGTAGCGGCTCATTTTGCAAACATACAAACAAGTCATGAGTTTTGAATTGTAAGTTTGGGGTTCATGATACAGAAAACAATCAATGGATAATTGTTTTTCACCATGCTGTACTTATTTTCATTTTTATATAGTCAGTCTTCTTTTTGGAGCGCAATTGTGATAGTTCATCATTTACTTTGTTCCCGTGTTCCGCTTTTACGCTTCGCTTCGTCCTACCTCCTCGCTGCAGGGTAGCTGCTCAACCCGGGGTTAAGGGGCCTGTTGCTGCTTCTATTAATATTTAAGCCACTGAAAACATAAAATTTCAATCCGTGTTAAAAACAATTATCATCACAATGTTAGTAAGTGAGCAGTGTTTATAAAAATGATTTACAACAGCTGATAAATTTTAGATATTTGTAAATTATCAGAACAGTATGAAACAATATTTAGATTTAATGCAGCATGTGCTTGATCACGGTGCTCAAAAGCACGACCGTACCGGCACGGGAACAATGAGTGTTTTTGGCTACCAGATGCGTTTTAACCTGCAAGAGGGTTTTCCGATGATAACCACAAAAAAACTGCATTTAAAATCTATCATTCACGAACTGATCTGGTTCTTGAGCGGCGATACCAACATTAAATACCTTAAAGATAATGGTGTGCGCATCTGGGATGAATGGGCCGATGAAAACGGCAACCTAGGGCCGGTTTATGGCTCGCAATGGAGAAGCTGGCCAACACCCGATGGACAGCATATTGACCAGATTACGAATATTATCAATACGATCAAGAACAATCCCGATTCGAGAAGGATTATTGTTTCAGCATGGAATGTAGCCGAAATCGAAAATATGGCACTACCTCCCTGCCATGCTTTTTTTCAGTTCTACGTGGCCGATGGAAAATTAAGTTGCCAGTTGTATCAGCGTAGCGCCGATATTTTCCTTGGTGTGCCTTTTAATATTGCTTCTTATGCTTTATTAACGATGATGGTGGCGCAGGTGTGCGATCTGGAAGCAGGAGATTTTATCCACACGCTTGGCGACGCCCATTTGTACAACAACCATATTGAACAGGCCAACCTGCAGCTCAGTCGCGAGCCTAAACCTCTTCCAACCATGAAAATCAATCCAGAGGTAAAGAACATCTTCGATTTTAAGTTTGACGATTTTACACTCGAAAATTACGAGGCGCATCCGCATATTAAGGGAATAGTGGCGGTATAATAAGAATTATTATTTAGTTTTGTATTAATGAAAAGTATAGCCTACGATAAGAATATTTCAGCAATAGTAGCCATTGATAGAGAATATGGAATAGGATTTGAAAATCGACTTTTATGCAGACTTCCTGATGACTTGAAATACTTTAAAGAGAAAACTTTTGGGCATTCGATAATTATGGGTAGAAAAACTTTTGAATCGCTAGGCAAGCCATTACCAGGAAGAAGAAATATAATACTTTCAAAACAGTTAGACTTTAAAGTTGATGGTTGTCTCGTTTATAATTCTATACCTGAATGCTTGAAGAATATTCCAACCGAAGAAGAAGTTTTTATAATTGGCGGTGAAAGTATATTTAAGCAAACTTTAGAATATTGCAATAAATTATATGTAACTAGAATAGATGCAAGCTTTCAAGCCGATTCTTTTTTCCCAAAATTTGATACTATTGAAAATTGGAAAGAAGTAATGTCTTGTAATAAATTTCATGATATTGATGAAAAACATAACTATTCGTTTACTTTTCAGGTTTTCAAAAGATTAAAGACAATTAAAAAAAGTACTTCTACTTCTCAATTTACGATTGGATTATAATAGAAATCACTATTACCAATTAATTCTATTGAGGTTTAGAAAAGATTTAAGGGTAAGGTTTTTATTAGGATCGTCATGCTGATCACGTTAAGAATAAAGCCAAATATAATCATCATTGTGAATGAACCAAGGTAATTATTATTTTTACTGGAATAGTGCTTCTGCCCTTGCCAGCTAAACCCGATGGCAGTGAGCATGGAGCGCAGCGAAATAAAACGGACAGCGGGACTTTCGGAGCCAAATAACTGCAGTTTTTGCTTTCCAATAAAAAGATGCTACGCACCCCAGCATGATAGAAGTTTGAAAGACTGAAAAACATTACTGGGTAGAACCATATCCCAAAAAAGCTACAGCAATTGCTTTCCAAATCAATTACAACCTAAATACAACGGTCTAAAATGAATTCCGCGCGATGAATCTCTTAGGATTATTGCCCGATAAAAATTAATCTTAATAAATTATCAATTAAGGGGTTCTATAATTTAAAAATTTAATTAGATTTGCCGACTTGTTAAAAAACAGCGAAAGACAAATTATTTTAAACAAACAATGCAAGGAAAAGGTTTTATTAAGTTTATAGCGATAGTATTGGCTATCGTTTGTGCGTATGCGCTTTCTTTTACTTTGGTAGCATCCAAGGTAGAAAAAGACGCAAAAAACTATGCGAAAGGTGATTTAGCCAAAGAAAAGGCTTACTTAGATTCAATGAGTACCGAGAAAGTTTACCCGGTTGTTGGCTTTACCTACCAAGAAGTAAAAGCCAAAGAAATCAATTTGGGTCTAGACTTAAAAGGCGGTATGAATGTAACGATGGAGATATCGTTAGCTGAACTGGTTAAATCGTTAGCTGGTAATCCTACTGATGCGAACTTCAACAAAGCAGTTCAGAACGCACAGATCCAGTTAAATGCCGGCGGTAAAGACTACATCAAAATTTTCGTTAAGGAATTCGAAAAACTAAGTCCAGGTGTAAAACTTGCCGATTTCTTTTCAAACCAGGATAACGCATCGCAATTAAAACCCAACGCCAGCAATGGCGATGTTGAGTCTTTCTTAGAGAAAGAAGCAACCAGCGCTATCGATCGTTCGTTTACAGTATTACGTTCGCGTATTGATGGTTTCGGTGTAGTAAGTCCGAACATGCAAAAACAAGAAGGCAGTAACCGTATCCTTATCGAAATGCCGGGTGTGCAGGATAAAGAGCGTATTGCTAAACTTTTACAAGGTTCTGCCGAATTACAGTTCTGGCAGGTATACCAGGTGCAGGAAGTTGCTCCTTTATTAGAAAATATTAATAAAACCTTAGCAGCGACATTAAAAGCTGATGCTCCTGCAACTAAAGATACAACAGCTGCTCCGGCTGCTGGCAGTAAATTGGCCGGTTTAGAAAAGGCTGCAACCAAAGATTCTACAGCCAAAGGTGGCAAACTTGCCGGTTTAGGTAAAAAAGATTCTACAGCGGTTAGAGCTGAGTTATTAAAATCAAATCCACTTTATGCAGTTCTTAATCTCCCTATTTACCAGGGACAAAACGGACAACAACAATTAATGCCTGGTGCAGTTGTTGGGATGTCATTACAAAAAGATACTGCAAAAGTTAATGCATATTTAAGAATGCCTGAGGTGGCTGCTGCAATTCCATCTACGATGAAATTTATGTGGAGCGTTAAACCAAGGGAAGGTTCTAAAGTTTTCGAATTATATGCCATTAAAGTGGTAAGCGCTGATGGCAAACCTGATTTAGGTGGCGAAGCAATCAGCGATTCGCGTGCCGATTTTGATCAGAAAGGTAAACCAGAGGTAACCATGTACATGACCAGTGAAGGTTCTGCCAAATGGAAAAAAATTACTGCCGAAGCTGCTGCTGATCCGAATAACAAAAAATCAATCGCTATTGTACTAGATAACCAGGTTTATTCGGCACCTACCGTACAGAACGAAATAGCTGGTGGTGTTTCCTCTATCACTGGTAACTTTACCCAGGCAGATACCAAAGATTTATCAAACATCTTAAAAGCGGGTAAATTACCTGCTCCTGCACGTATTGCGGGTAGCTACATTGTTGGTCCTACTTTAGGTGCACAAGCTATCCACGATGGTTTAATCTCTTTCGTAATTGCCTTTATCGTAATCCTGATCTTCATGGCGTTGTATTATCACCGTGCAGGCTGGGTTGCCAACTTTGCATTGTTGATCAACTTATTCTTTGTGATCGGTATTTTGGTATCGTTAGGTGCTGTGTTAACTTTACCTGGTATTGCCGGTATCGTATTAACTATCGGTTTATCGGTTGATGCGAACATCCTTATTTTTGAGCGTGTACGTGAAGAACTTGCACATGGCAAAAACGTTGGTGCTGCGATTAAAGAAGGCTTCAAACATGCGATGCCTTCCATTATCGACTCAAACGTTACCTTGTTCATTTTAGGTGCTATCCTTTATGCTTTTGGTAGCGGTCCGGTTCAGGGTTTTGCAACTACATTATGTATCGGTATCCTTTCATCATTATTTGCTGCCGTAGCCATTTCAAGAGTAGTTTTCGAATCGTTATTAGCCCGTAAAATTGAAGTTAATTTCGATAACAGCTTAACCCGTAACGCATTCAAAAACCTGGCATTCAACTTTGTTGGCCGTCGTAAAATTTACTACATTATCTCTACTATCATCATTGTGGCAGGTATTGGCATGTATTTCAAAAATGGCGGTTTAAACCTTGGTGTTGACTTTAAAGGAGGCAGAACTTACCTGGTTCACTTCGATAAAGCGGTTAACACCGAAGATTTAAAATCGAAATTAACTCCTGTTTTCGGTAACGAAACCCCAGAGGTTAAAACTGCTGGTGAAGACAGTCAGGTTAAAATTACCACTACTTTCCACATCGAAGATCAGGACATTAAAACTGATAAAGTAGTGGAAGATGCCTTAAACAAAGGTTTAGCAGGTTCTAAATATGAAATCGTAAGCTCGCAAAAAGTAACACCTATTATCGCCAGCGATATCGTAAACGGTGCTTTCTACGCAGTATTGATCTCATGCTTGTTCATGTTTATCTATATCGTAGTACGATTTAAAAAAT
Source organism: Pedobacter vanadiisoli (assembly GCF_042684385.1). Classification (NCBI taxonomy): domain Bacteria; kingdom Pseudomonadati; phylum Bacteroidota; class Sphingobacteriia; order Sphingobacteriales; family Sphingobacteriaceae; genus Pedobacter; species Pedobacter vanadiisoli. The sequence goes on from NZ_JBHULL010000012.1 coordinate 52,351, forward strand.
GGCAGTATGGTTTAGGTGCGGTAATTGCATTATTCCATGACGTTTTAATGGTATTATCTTTCTATACCATTTTAGATGGTATCTTGCCATTCTCATTGGAAATTGGTCAGGATTTTATTGCAGCAATTTTAACAGTAATGGGTTACACCATGACAGAAACCGTTGTTGTATTCGACCGTATCCGTGAAAAATTAAAAGAATCTGGTAAAGAAGATTTACATGGCGAAGCGCGTAACAACTTAATCAACTTCGCATTAAACAGTACCCTAAGCCGTACCATCTTAACTTCATTAACTGTATTTTTCGTATTACTGGTAATCTTTATTTTCGGTGGCGATAGCATCCGCGGATTTATCTTTGCATTGTTGATCGGTCGTATCATTGGTACATACTCATCACTATGTATCTCTACCCCTATCGTAATTGATTTGGGTAGCTCAGCTGAGAAAAAATAAGAGATTAATTTCTTAAAATATAATAAGCGCTCCGATTTATCGGGGCGCTTTTTTTTGTACCTGCTTTTTTACCGCTAAGGCACAAAATCTTCTTTTTTTGTTTTTGAAAAGCAAAGCCAGTAATGCTTAGGCTACGATAGTCCTGCTGTCTGTTTTTATCCCGATGAAGAATCGGGATGCCCACTCCCATCAGGTTTATTTATCTTGAGTCAGTACAAATAAAGCCACAAAATCACCCTTCGTCATACCAGCGTTATATCTCTCACAAAACGATAGTTGGCAAGCCCAAACACCCATTTTGTAAACCTTTTGGCTATCTTTTTGTTACATTAGCAGCAGATAAACCGATAGAAAATGGATTTACAACTTCCTAAAAGCGAATACCCAAGAGTAGTTATTGTAGGCGGCGGATTTGGTGGAATTGAATTAGCTAAACGTTTAAAGAATAAACCTTTTCAGGTGGTGATGCTCGATAAGCATAATTACCATACTTTCCAGCCTTTACTTTATCAGGTAGCTACAGGAGGTTTAGAAGCCGATTCGATCGCTTTCCCATTAAGAAAGATTTTTAAAGGACAAAAGAATTTAATTTTCAGGGTAACCAAAGTTACGGCTGTTAACGCTGCTGAAAATTGCCTGGAAACCGATATCGGTAAAGTGAGCTATGATTACCTTGTACTGGCCACTGGTTCTACCAGTAATTTCTTTGGCAATAAAGAAATTGAAGCCAACTCGATGCCCATGAAATCTATTCCCGAAGCGCTGGACCTCAGGAGCCTGATTTTACAGAATTTCGAAAAATCGCTGATTGAAAAAGATCCCGATAAAAAGAATGCGCTACTTAACTTCGTAGTAGTAGGTGGTGGACCAACAGGTGTAGAAACCTCCGGAGCCATTGCAGAGCTTAAAAAGCATGTTATACCAAACGATTATCCCGAAATGGATGTAAACAAGGTAAACATTTATCTGATTGAAAATTCGCCGGAGTTATTAGGGGTAATGTCGCCGCAGGCACAAAAAAAATCGAAAGATTTCCTGACCGATATGGGTGTGCAGGTGATGAACGAAACACGCGTATTGGGTTACGATGGCCATACTTTAACCTTACAGGATAAAGCCCCTATTTTAAGCTCAACAGTGATCTGGAGTGCTGGTGTTAAAGGGCAGGTGATAAACGGGCTAGATAAAGCAGAAATTGTTCGGGGAGGAAGATTAAAAACCGATACCCAGAACCTGATCGTTGGTTACCAGAATATTTATGCCATTGGCGATGTGGCTGCCATTATTGATGAAGAAACCCCCAATGGCCATCCGGGCGTAGCACCAGCCGCTATCCAACAAGGGCATCATCTGGCTAAGAATCTGATCAATATTGCTACAAACAGGCCATTGGAGAAATTTAAATACTTCGATAAAGGATCGATGGCTACAGTTGGCCGGAACAAAGCTGTTGTAGATATTGGCAAGATCCGCTTTCAAGGTGTTTTCGCCTGGTTTACCTGGATGTTTGTGCACCTGATGACTTTAGTGGGCTTCCGAAATAAGATTATTGTTTTTGTAAACTGGATCTGGAGTTATTTCAGTTATGATAGAGGAACTCGTTTAATCATCAGAACCTTTGCAAAAGACCGTAGTGTAGATTACCGTGAAGAAGTGAAGAGTGAGGTGAATGTTCATTAGTTCATTGGTCATTGGTTCATTGGTCATTGGTCATTGGTTCATTAGTTTGTTGGGTAATAGTTTATTAGTCAATAGTTTGTAGGGTAATAGTCAATGGTTTATTAGTGAATAACCTTTAATCAACTGAAAATTGTTTACTGCAAACTGAAAATTGGTCAAGTGATACTATGTACCATGTTATACTTCTTTTTTACGAAAACTTTCCTCAATTTGCATTTAAACCAAAAATATGAGCCAAAATAAATTCAAATTAGTAGAGTGTCCCCGCGATGCCATGCAGGGACTTCATGATTTTGTACCTACCGGACTCAAATCCGAGTACCTTAATTTGTTGCTTCAGGTAGGCTTTGATACGCTCGATTTTGGAAGTTTTGTTTCGCCAAAGGCCATTCCGCAAATGGCAGATACTACCGAGGTTCTGGCAAAATTGGATTTAAGCAATGCTAAAACCAAACTGCTGGCCATTGTAGCAAATTTGCGTGGTGTAGAAGCAGCTGTTCAGCACCGGGAGATCAATTATCTTGGTTTTCCTTTTTCCATATCCGAAACCTTCCAGCAACGCAATACAAACTCCAGCATTGCACAATCGCTCAGTACAGTTGAAGAAATGCTTTCTCTTTGTGCTAAAAACAATAAAGAGGCAGTGGTTTACCTCTCTATGGGTTTTGGAAACCCCTACGGCGACGAATGGAATTATGAAATTGTAGAGCAATGGGCTGATGTGCTTGTAGGTAAAGGTGTGGGGATATTGTCGCTGGCCGATACTGTAGGTGTTTCTACGCCTGAAAAAATTGAATATATATTACCCAAACTGATTTCAAGGTTTTCCCATACAGAAATCGGTATCCATTTGCACTCTACTCCTGCCGAACGCTTTGAAAAAATTGAAGCGGCATACCATTCGGGGGTTAAACGCATCGATTCTGCTTTAAAAGGCTTTGGAGGCTGCCCCATGGCGGCTGATGACCTTACAGGCAATATTGCCACGGAGGATGTAATTGGCTTTTTAAAGAGCAAAGGCGAAAATTTAAGCCTGAATATGGATAAATGGAACGAGGCAATGGCTTTTTCAGGGAAGATTTTCGGTTAAGGCCGTAGTCTGCAATAAAACAAGTTCCAGGAATTGATATATTGGAGGCCCGTTTAAACCATCATTGATGGTATTTATGGCGGTCATTCGACAGGCCAGGGATAGCTATTCTAAATCTACGCTACCCCCTCAATTACCACTTCGTTTACCTTTTTATGCATCATATTGCTTACGATATTAATTACTGTTTTTCGTGGAAAAAGCCTTGGTATAAACGAGGTTAAATAGTTTGTAAAGCCTACAATTTTAAAACTTTTCCCCTTTAACATACTTTTAATTCCCATATGAGCGACCGTTTCTGGAGTGTCAGCATTCATTCCCCGTGTATTTGCCCTTGCAATGCTTTGAAAACCAGTGCTGGTATTTCCAGGGCAAAGTGCCGTAATTATTATGCCCTTTTTATGGTATTCACCATACAATGCCTCAGAGAATGCCAAAACAAAAGATTTACTTGCACAGTAAACTCCAACATAAGGGCAAGGCTGAAAGGCGCCCGTTGAGGCTACGTTAATGATACCGCCAGATCCATTTTTCAACATGGCAGGAATAAACAAATGAGTTAACTTAACCAGCGCATTGATGTTAAGTTCCAGCATATTCTCGTACACTTCTATGGTTTCATCTAAAAAGTTAGTCCATTTACCAAAGCCTGCATTATTTATCAGTAAATCAATAGTCAGGCCTTCTTTTATAATTTGGTCATAAAGTTTTTCAGGTGCATCTTTTTTAATTAAATCGGCTGCAAAAACAAATACCCTGACACCATATTGTTCATTCAGTTTTAAGGCCAGTTCCTGTAATTTATCAAATCTTCTGGCAGTTAAAACTAAAATTGCCCCCATTTCAGCTAATTTGTAAGCGAAAGCTTCGCCAATACCCGATGATGCCCCTGTTATTAAGGCAACCTTTCCATTAATACTTTTCATCTTTAAAATGTTAAAATCTTGAAGTTGTAAAGATCAATAGGGACTCAATAAAAACTACTGAACAAATGTTAAGAAATTGCGGCGATTTTTTTTCTGATGCGGCTTAAAGACTGTGGTTCAATGCCTAGGTAAGAAGCGATGTATTGCAGCGGTACATTCTGAATCATTTCAGGATGATTTTTCATTAAATTATGATAACGTTCATCAGCAGAGCAGGTAATCATCTCCTGGGTTCTTTGTTCGTTATATAATAATGATTTTTCGTAGATCACTTTACTAAAAACATCCCAATTCGGGCTTTTTTGATAAAGAATATCAAGATTTTTTCTGTTAATCTTTAACAAATCGCAATCTGTAACGCATTTAACACTATCTTTTGATGTTTTTTGATGTAAAAAGCTATTGAATGATGTAATAAATCCGGGTGGACAATTGATGTGGCTGGTTATTTCATTTCCATTTTGATAATGGAAAACACGCACAAAACCACTATTAACAAAGTATAAATTTACCGGAATCTTATTTTCGAACTCCAAAAAATCATTTTTTTTATGCTTAACGGGCTCAAATAGTTGCTTCATTAAACGGACGTCTTCATCATTAAAGCCGATGTGCGTAGAAATGAGATTTAAAAGTTTATCGTGAGCCATAAATCATAAGTTTAAAGCCGATAAAAACTAAACCTTCTTCACCATTTTAAAATGCTGTATGCCAGCTTCTTCAAACTGCTCACCTTCTGCAACAAAACCAAACTTGGCATACAAGCTCATGGCATCTAATTGTGAGTTTAGGTAAATATAATGTGCATCTTCCGGCAGATCGGATAGAGCCTCGGCAATTAATGCACGGCCCACCCCCTGCCCTCTAAAATCCTTTAAAACCGCAAAACGTTCCAGCTTATAACCAAGATCGGTTTTACGCCACCTGCAGGCGCCGCAAGGCTGTCCGTTGCTGGTAGCCAAAAAATGCGTGGATTCGTCTTCATGCTCCCATTCTAGCTCCGGCGGACAGTTCTGTTCGTCTACAAATACAATTTTACGTATGGCAAATACTTTATCTAAATCTTCAGGATGATTAACCTTTTGAACGTGCAGACTCATTATCGTGGTGTTTAAAGTGTTTATTAGTACTTAATTTAAGCTCATTCAACTCTTTGGCTACATCAATTGAATGAGAACAGTGAATATCGGTCTCTTTTTTGGCTAAGGTAGCCAGCGTAACGTAAAATTTGTGTAACTGATCTAAATCCTTTTCCGTTAAATCTTCAATATCGACCATCCGGTTACTGGCTTTTTCATGTGCTGCAATTAATTCGTTCAACTTTAATTGTATCGCCTTTCCATCCTTATTTTGTGCCTTTTGAATCAGAAAAACCATTAAAAAGGTAATAATCGTTGTACCCGTATTAATCACCAGTTGCCAGGTTTCAGAGTAATTAAACAAAGGGCCGGTTATTGCCCAAATAATTACAATAGCCGTAGCTGCAATAAATGCAATAGAACTCCCTGTAAACTTGGTCGCTGCATTAGCGAATTTCTCAAAAAAATTATTTTTCCTGCTTTCGTTTCTAGATTTTGCCATTACAAATTTGTTTGCTTAAATATAACCATAAAAACAAACAAAAGCGCCATAAGTTTTTAAACCCATGGCGCTTTGTTTATTGTTGGAAATTAAAAATGTTAGAAGGTTTTAATGTTAAGACCTTTCAACTTTCCTAATTTAAAACCCGATTAAAGTTTATCGTTTACATTAATACAGTTTAGATCTTCAAAAGCAGTAGTTAAACGCTTAACAAAAGCCTCTTCACCTTTACGTAACCAAACACGTGGATCGTAATATTTTTTATTTGGTTTATCATCGCCATCAGGGTTACCAATCTGGCCTTGAAGATAACCTTCATTCTTTTTGTAATATTCTAAAATACCTTCCCAAAATGCCCATTGCATATCCGTATCGATATTCATTTTTATAGCACCATAAGAAATTGCTTCCCTGATTTCTTCCTGAGAAGAACCAGAACCACCGTGAAATACGAAATTGATTGGTTTTTCAGCTGTCAGGCCAAATTTTTCTTTGATAAAATCCTGAGAGTTTTTCAGAATTACCGGTTGCAATTTTACATTACCCGGTTTATAAACGCCATGTACATTACCAAAAGCCGCAGCAACTGTAAAGCGCGGAGAAACCTTGCTTAATTCTTCGTAAGCATAAGCAACCTCGCTTGGCTGGGTATATAATTTAGAACTGTCTACATCGCTATTATCAACACCATCTTCTTCTCCGCCTGTAACACCAAGTTCGATTTCGATAGTCATGTTCATTTTAGCCATGCGTGCCAGGTATTTAGCAGAAATTTCCATGTTTTCTTCAATCGACTCTTCCGATAAATCCAACATGTGCGATGAAAACAAAGGTTTTCCGGTTTCAGCGAAGAATTTTTCGCCGTAGTCTAAAAGTCCATCAATCCAAGGCAATAATTTTTTAGCGGCGTGGTCGGTATGTAAAACCACGGCAACACCATAATGTTCTGCCAATAAATGTACATGTTTAGCAGCCGATACAGCTCCTAAAATACATGCTTGCAATTTCTCGTTATCTAACGATTTACCAGCATAAAACTGGGCACCACCATTAGACAATTGAATCATAACAGGCGAATTTACTGCCTTAGCAGTTTCCATTACCGCATTTACCGTATTGGTACCGGTAACGTTTACTGCTGGTAAAGCAAACTGATGTTTTTTAGCCTGCTCAAATAATTCTTGAACAGCATCTCCGTAAATTACGCCTTTGTAGCCTTTTAAACTCATTTCTTGTTAATTTTATTAAACTCGAAGTTATAAAAAAAAATAACATTCCAAGCTTTTGTAACAACAGAATTATTTGCTTAACAGCAAAATAAGGCCTATTTAGTGTAAAAAACACATTATCCTTAGTGTAAAAAACACACACTCTGGTTTTCAATCCCTTTCACAACCGGCAATCAAATAATCAACCAACTAAGCATTAACTATTTTTACAGCTAAATAAGGTTCGACTTTATTTTATTTTTCGTTTCTTTGCAATCCAATTCTTTAAAAAATTATATGGCTTGGTTTAAAAGAGAGAATAAAGGTATCATTACCACAACTGAAGAGAAAAAGGAAGCACCGGATGGTTTGTGGAATAAATGTCCAAATTGTAAGAAACCGCTACATCAGGCAGAACTTCAGGAAAACAAATATGTTTGTCATTACTGTGATTACCACCTGAGAGTAGGTTCAAAAGAATATTTCGAGGTTTTATTTGATAATAATCAGTTTAAAGAGTTATTCCCCAACCTCACATCGGGCGACCCTTTAAATTTTAACGATAATAAACCTTATACTGATAGAATTAAAGAAAGCCAGGCTAAAACAGGCTTAAAAGATGCCATCAGGGCAGCAGTTGGTAAAATCGAAGGTCAGGACCTTGTTATTGCCTGTATGGATTTCGCCTTCATAGGTGGTTCCATGGGCTCGGTTGTAGGTGAAAAGATTGCACGTTCAATCGACTACAGCATCAAACACAAAGTTCCTTTCCTCATGATTTCCAAATCAGGTGGTGCCCGAATGATGGAAGCTGCATTTTCATTAATGCAAATGGCTAAAACTTCAGCAAAACTGGCATTGTTAGCGCAGGCTAAAGTTCCCTATATATCTTTATTAACCGATCCAACTACGGGAGGCGTAACGGCATCTTATGCTATGCTTGGCGACATTAACATTGCCGAACCAGGCGCTTTGATCGGCTTTGCAGGTCCGAGGGTAATTAAAGAAACCATCAAAAAAGATTTACCGAAAGGTTTCCAAACAGCAGAATTTGTACTGGAACACGGTTTTCTGGATTTTATTGTCGACAGAAGAGCCATGAAAGCTAAATTGGGCGCTTTTATCAAAATGATGAATAACTAAATTGGTTCAGTAGTTCATTGGGCATTGGTTCATTACTGTAAATCGACCAATAAGCAAACGACAAATGAACTGGTAAACGATAATAAGAAAAGCAGGGCTAGAATAACTTAGGTTAATTCAGTCCTGCTTTTTGCTTGTAGTCCCGATTAGAAAAAATCGGGAGCTACCGCTGCAATCAGGTTTACATTACGCAAGCCAGTAATTCTTTGGTGTGGCGGTTTTCCTAGCGAGTGCTTCAACTATACCGCAGGGTGGGCTATTTTAAAAAGCGCCCCGTCCTGCGGGCGCCCCTCCAAAAAAGGAAAATACCACAACTTTTCGTATTTTTAACTTAACCAAACTTAAAAATCCAGATGAAAAAGATATTACTCTTCACCTTCCTCATCGCCACCTTTATTTCCGTTAATGCGCAGGAGAAAAAAACTAAAGTACCATACGATGAGGCTTTAGCCAAAAAACTCGGGGCTGATAATTATGGAATGAAAATGTATGTGCTGGTAATCCTTAAAACAGGCCCGAACACTACAGAAACCAAAGCTAAAACCGATAGTTTATTTGCCGGTCATATGGCCAATATGGGTAAAATGGTCGAGATGCAAAAACTGGTAATTGCCGGCCCAATGGGCAAAAACGACAAAAATTACCGTGGTATTTTTATTTTAAATACAAAATCGATCGAAGAAGCCAAACAGTTATTGGAAAGTGACCCTGCAATTAAAGCTAAACTGCTGGAACCAGAATTGTATAACTGGTACGGATCTGCTGCACTTTCCGAATATCTGCCTTTTCATGACAAGATACAGAAAAGTAGTTTCTAGGCTTGTTTAGCCACGGATGTGCGGAAAACACGGAAAGTTATAGTGGTGGGGTCAGATGTTGCTATCTTACCTTTTAGCTTAGTCCACTGTTTTCATATTATTTTTCCAATACCTTAAAAGAACCAGCATCCCACATCAGATCTTCATTAAATTTAGGCACCATTTTATGCACTTGAGTTGGGGTTTTATCTCCCGTGGTAATAAATTTCCAGGTTTTACCTTTATCAGCGCTTATGGCTAGTAATGTTGTCCTTAAAATCGTTGTGCCCATATCGCTACTGCTTTTGTTTTCTACGGAAATAGCACAATGAAGCTCTTTTCCGGCCTGATAAACTTTTGAAGTACTTATTATTTTTTGACTAACGGTTTTTATATTAATAGAGTTACTAATTTCATCATTAGCTCTTAACAAGCTTACAAACTTATCTTTACCCCCTCTATATTTAATTTCTGTAGGGTATAAAAAATCAACATAGTTTTCGTAATTTTTTTTCAGGTAATTATCTATCATCAATTGAGCTGTGCGTCTGGCATTGGCGATAACATTCTGTTGAGAAAAGGCAAATTGCCCAACAAAGAGTAACAATAATATAGAGACCGTTTTTTTCATCATTTATAGTTTTTTGTCAAGTATAGAAAAATAAGCGCATCAAAAAAACATATCAATATAATTCGTACAGGCTCAGTGCAACATTTCCATTAACATCCTTCAATCCTACCCCTTATTCCATAAATTAGCACATCAAATAATCAACCCTAACTAATTATGAATAAAAAACTACTATTTTCTGCATTATTCCTATGTGCTTCGGCAAGCGTTTTTGCGCAAGACAGGAAAGTAATCGACAATATTGTTAAAGAAGTAAACGAAAACTCTCAATTAGAGAAACTTGCACACGAACTGTTGGATGTTGTTGGTCCGCGTTTGGTTGGTTCACCCCAAATGAAACAGGCTAACGATTGGGCAGTAAAAAAATATAGCGACTGGGGGATCTCTGCCAAAAACGAAAAATGGGGCGAATGGGCCGGTTGGGAACGTGGCATTACCCATATCGACCTGGTAAGCCCGCGGGTACGCACTTTAGAAGGCACACAATTGGCATGGAGCCCTTCAACCAACGGAAAAGCCATCAATGCAGAAGCTATTATCTTACCCGAGATTACCGATTCGGTATCTTTTCAGAAATGGTTACCCAATGTAAAAGGCAAAATTGTTTTAATTTCCATGAACCAGCTTTCTGGCCGGCCAGAAAAAAACTGGGAAGAATTTGCGACTAAAGATCTTTTCGAAAAGTTTAAAAAAGAAAAAGCCGATGCCTCAAAAGCGTGGATAGCAAGTCTGGCAAAAACGGGTCTAACAGCCAAAACCCTTCCGGTGGCTTTAGAAAATGCTGGCGCTGTGGCCGTAGTAATCAACAACTGGTCGCAGGGATTTGGGGTTGATAAAATTTTTGGCGCGAACACCACCAAAGTGCCAACGTTAGATTTATCGGTAGAAGATTATGGCCTGGTTTACCGTTTGGCTTTAAATGGCAATAAACCCATGCTTAAAATCGAATCAGAATCTAAAAAATTAGGGGCTGTGCCTACTTTTAATACCCTTGCCGAGATTAAAGGCAAGCAAAAACCAAACGAATATGTAATGTTATCGGCGCATTTCGATTCGTGGGATGGCGCAAGTGGTGCTACAGATAATGGCTCAGGCACCATTTTAATGATGGAGGCCATGCGTATTCTAAAGAAATTTTATCCGAACCCGAAACGTACCATTTTAGTGGGGCATTGGGGCAGCGAAGAGCAAGGCTTAAACGGCTCGAGGGCCTTTGTAGAAGATCATCCGGAAATTGTAAATAACCTGCAGGCTTTATTTAACCAGGATAATGGTACCGGCCGCGTAGTCAATATCGGTGGACAAGGTTTTGCCAAATCAAAGGAGTATATTACCCGTTGGTTAGCCGCAGTTCCTGATACGATTAAAAACCAGATTAAAACCAATTTCCCTGGCGCACCTGGCGCAGGAGGATCAGATTTTGCTTCATTTGTAGCTGCGGGAGCTTTAGGTTATTCGCTAAGTTCTACCAGCTGGGATTATGGTACTTATACCTGGCATACCAACCGCGATAGTTATGATAAATTGGTTTTCGACGAAATCAGGAGTAACGTAATTTTAGCCGCCATTATGGTGTATATGGCTTGCGAGGATCCTGAAAAAACTTCAAACGAAAAAGCTACTGATTTACCGGTAAATGAACGTACCGGAAAACCGGCAACCTGGCCAGTTCAGACCAAAGCAAATAGAAAAGGTGGATTGTAAATCGATATTTTGAATCGTTTATTAAAGAGCATTTGGAAACAGGTGCTCTTTTTTAGATTCACAATTATTAATACAAAATGACTGACGCTCACTTACAATTAACGTTTTTCTTTCTTTCTGGATTAGTCTGTATTACTTTAATTGCTACATTGGGTGCATTAGCCTCCAGGAAATTTAATTTCAAATATACCCACCTAAGTGTATTATCTTTTGCAGTGTATATTGGTATCGGTTACCTCCTATCTAGCCATTTCCAATTAATAGTTATTGTTGCAATAACCGCACTTTTAGGATTATACGACTGTACGATAGGCTTGAAATTATCAATCAGATTAAAAGCCAACTCAGAAAACATCAATGTTGTAAAAAGCAATGTTAAAATGATAATATTGATGATTATGGTAGCAGTTTTATTTGGTTTTATAGGATATTGTATCAACGGATACTTTAGGTCCTGATCAATAGCCGTTTTTAAAACTCCAAACTAATAACTCTACACTCCAAACTCATTTTCTACTCCTCTTTCTTCTGAAACTTATAAAACAGATACCCTAAAAAAGGCAAAATCAATACACTTCCTAATAAAAGTGCCAGTCCTAAGCTATAAATGGTTTTCTCTGGTCCAACGGTTTCCAGCAAAGAAATGGCATTTCCGCTCTTTAAACGGATAAAATTTGGAAAGTGGGCATAACTGATCGCCAGGAGGATCATCGTTACCTGAAAGCCTGCTAAAATGCGTAAAATCTTGGTTTTGCCTTTAATTAACAAATACCATAACAATACCAGCGATAAACTGGCCAAAATAATGGCCGATAACCCCACATTGCTCTTAAAAACCCAGTCAATCAAAGGAATCTGATCACGTTGTGCGGCTATAAATACCATTGCACCAAAAACTACCGCAGCGATATTCATAAACTCAGCCTTTTTAATAAAACGGCGTTTATCATGAGATTCTTTGGTTTCACCAATGAGATATATTGCAGCGAGGAAACCACACAAGGCCACCGTAAAGAAGCCTACAGCAACAGAAAACCAGTTTAACCAGCCCGATATATAAGCAGTATAAAAATCAGTCGCTTGCGTATCAATATGCCCTGAAATCAGGCTTCCGGCAATAATACCCAGAAATAATGCGGTTATAAAGCTCGAATACCGGAATATCCGGTTGTATAGCCATTGCATATCGTCTTTTACAGCATCATAATGGCGGAATACAAAGGCGGTACCGCGTGCAATAATACCAATGAGCATAATTGCCAATGGAATATGCAGGTAAACCGACATGGTGGTATAAATAAAGGGGAAACCCACAAAAAGGATCACGATAGCAATAATAAGCCACATGTGGTTCGCTTCCCAAACCGGACCAATGGCATGATACATGGTTTTACGCGTTCTGCTCCTGTTTTTGGTTGAGGTAAAAAGCTCTATAATCCCCGCACCAAAATCGGCACCTCCCAATAAGAAGTAAAGCAGGATAGCCATGCATAAAAAGGTAATTACAACGTCTTTCATCATCTATTTTTTCACAGATTAACACTGATTTTAAACACCCGATTCATATATCTAACTGTGTACATCCTCTCTATCTGTAGTTAAATTTGATTCGGTTTTATGATATAACACAGGCACCATTTTTATCTGGCGGTAAAGCAAAAATGTTACGATTATACTTAACGAAACATAAATTGCCGAGAAGATATAAAATGAATAGGCAATACCTGGCATAGGGGTAACCGCATCTTGAGTACGCATAATGCCATAAATAATCCAGGGCTGCCTGCCAACCTCTGTAACTACCCAACCGGCCTCTAGAGCGAGGTAACCAAGCGGAATGGCAAAAACAAACAGTTTTAACAGCCAGCGCTTTTCGGTTAAAGGTTTCTTTTTAAGAAGAATGAAAAAGTAAATTAAAGATACCAGGAGCAGCAGTGTACCAATACCAACCATAATCTGAAAAGCATAATGGGTTATGGCTACCGGCGGATGATCGCTTTCAGGAATTTGATCCAGCCCCTTAACTTCGGCCTTGAAATCGCCATGTGCCAGGAAACTCAATGCCGCTGGAATTTTAATTGCACCTTTTACCGTTTTATCTTTTTCATTTACAATACCACCAACCAGTAGCGGCGCAGGTTTTTCTGTTTTATATAATGCTTCCATTGCGGCCAATTTTGCAGGCTGGCGTTTAGCAACGTCTTTTGCAGAAATATCACCACTTAATGGCTGTAACACCGCAGCAATGCAGGCAAATACAGCAGCTATTTTAAAGGCTTTTAAATGGAAATATGCATTTCTGTTCCGAAGGATCATTAAAGCGTGTACACCTGCCACAGCAAAGCCAGTAGCGGTAAATGCGGCCAAGCACATGTGCAGAGACTGTGTAAACCAGGCTTTATTGAACATTGCCTGTATGGGATCGATATTAAGGTATTGCCCGTTTACAAAATCGAAACCTGCCGGACTGTTCATCCAGGCATTTGCCGCAACCACCAAAATACCCGAGGCTAAACCGCTTACTCCGACTACCATCCCTGTAAACCAGTGGAACCATTTGTTTAACTTGTTCCAGCCGTAAAGAAAAAAACCGAGGGCAATGGCTTCAATAAAAAAGGCTGTTCCCTCAAGCGAAAAAGGCATTCCGAATATTGGTCCGGCGTGGTCCATAAATTTTGGCCAGAGCAGGCCAAGTTCGAATGATAACATCGTACCCGATACGGCACCTGTGGCAAAAAATATGGCAACACCTTTACTCCAGGCTTTGGTAAGGTTTTTATATACCTCTTCTCCCGTTTTAAGCCATTTATAATGCGATACAGCCATAAAGAAAGGCATAACCATACCTATACAGGAAAAAATAATGTGAAAGCCTAATGATAAGGCCATTTGGGAGCGGGCTGCGATAAAATCATCCATGGGCTGTAGATTTTGAATTGTAACAAATATAACTGTTAAAGACTAAAGCCTAGGGTAATTCAATGACGTTGAAAGGATTATTTTAAATATAGAACGTTTATAAATTGAAAAAAGATTTGGAGATTCTTTGTCGCAAAGACAATTATTTTTTTTTAACCAGAGATAAACACAATCAGATATCGTCATTTCGAACGGAGTGCAACGCAGTCGGGAAACACGTTGGTGCTCAGTGAAGCTAGATCTGTCAAGACAGATCTCTCCCATTCCGCTGCGATTCAGCCGAGATGACGATTTTTATTTTGGAATATTAGAATTAAGCTCCCTTCAATTCATCATAAGCAGCGCTTAAGCTTCTTTGAATGCCTTCTCCCTGCCATTCGGGGGCATTTGGAATAGCAGTAGTTTTTAGAATATCTTCTTTACTTTTTCCGGCTTTAATTTCGCCGCCCACAAAAGTTAGGAGGTTTTGAAGGTAATTTTGATAAGCCTTTACGTCTGCTTTGTTGCCTGTTACTTTTTCAGGATCTAAACTATGCCCCCAGATAAATAGGGTGTCGTTATCAAACTGGTTCTGTATCTTTTCCAAAGCTGTAATCCAGTTGCCAATATGTGCTCCATTTTCACGGTCAATGTACGGGAATTTCCGGTTGAAAACCAGGTCGCCAACGTGTACAATATTGGCATTTTCGAAATGGTAAACAGCATCGCCATTAGTATGTCCTGAACCATAATAATAGGCTTTGATATTTTCGTCGCCCACTTTAGCGGTCCATTTTGTTCCGAAAGTAGTATCAGGCAGAAGCTGTTTATCTAAATTATTTGCTTTTTCTGCACCTCTTTTCTGATTAATCAGCGAATTTTGGTGTGCCACTACTTTTTCGGTCAATCCCTTAAAAGAAATATTCCCTGCGGTATGGTCGCCATGGTGGTGCGTATTGATCAGGTATTTGAAAGGTTTTTCACCAAGTTTTTTTAATTCGTCGATTACATGCGGCGCCGTGGTCGGGAACTGTGCATCTACCACTACAAAACCATTTTTAGAATTTAGCCAGCCAATGGTGCCGCCCTGTTCGGTAAATATCCCCACATCATTACGGAGTGGTTTAAAATTATAGGCGCGGAACAATTCCTGCTGCGCAAAAACATCTGTTTTATAAATTGATAACAAGGCCATGGCCAGTGCAGAATTCTTGATAAAATTTCTTCTTTCCATATTGGGATTGAGCTAAAAAACCACGGCATTTACCGTGGTTTGAATTTAATGATTTTGATCGTGAATTAGCAAAAATTATATTTGCGAGCCTGGTGTGGTACCAGGCTCATGCCCTGGCCCAAAGGCATTATTCTTGCGGTCTTTATCCTTATTGAACAGATTGGTGGATACCTTGGATGACTTGTTTTCATCAAGTGACCTATTCTCTTTAATATCTTCTGCGGTTTTATCCAGTAAATCGTTCTCAACAACCTTACCTTTTTCTTTATTCGTTCCCATAATAACTGTAAATTGATGTATTATAGGAACAAGCTAAAAATAAGATTGTTTTAATAGTTATTATTGGAATAGGTTTATTCCTGCACAACACTTCCAATGCTTGGTGGCTGGCCAAACACGATATGCAATAATGTTAAAGCTGATGGTTCAACAAACAAAAAACAGCTGAAACGAACGGTTTTACAACATTGCCCCGGGTAATTTACCCAACTCATGAATGCACCCGAAAGAATGAAACCTCCTTTTATGGATTTTATTGAAATGGTTCGAAGATTCGAATGAAAACGGATTGAAGATAAACTTGTAAATGTGTTTTCTTTCTTCGTTTAGTTTTTCTGCCAGCTTTGCGTTTTCCAGATTCTGAGTGTTGTGGTTCTTTTCCATGACGATATAGATTATTGAAAACCTGGTGGGCTTTCAGGGTTAACAATTTTAATACTCGAAAAAAGCTTTTTAAAATTTGCTTAACCTTATACCATGGGGTGTTTGATAAGGTTTCGTTCAGGAACAACAGATAAAATGGCGTAAATTGCTTTATTGTTGATTAAATATAAGCTTAATTTTTGATTTTTGCAAGCTATTTTTTTGTTTTTAGGGTTCTATCTCCCAATGTTCAAACTTTTTTTTGAAATCAGTTGCAGAAGCACTCTGGTAGTCACAGTTCGTTCTCACCAGGTATAGGTAGCACAGCTGGCAACACTATTTCAGATGGCAACGTGCAGAGAATTTGTTGTTATGCCTAAATCATTCTTCAGCAACCTGCTGTTAACCTGAAATAGAAATACTAACTGCGGTATATAAACCTGATTGAAGCAAATACCGGCCAGGTGCCTAATACCTGCAGGTGCCCGCCTGAACAAATGGGCAGATATAAGCGGAAAGCAGGGACAAACATCAAAACAAGAAGCTGTCTCTGCTTTTCAAAAAATTAGCATCAAATTATTTTACAACAAAAAAGTCCCGATTTTCACCGGGACTCTCCTATTTGGTTAATGATATTTTATGCCAGTGCATTTTGTTTCACTACCATTTTTACTTTTTCGATTACGTAATCCAAATCCTCTTTGGTGGTATATTTACTAAATGAAAAACGTACTGACGGACGGTTTGGATCGGCATTTATACCATTTAGCACATGCGAGCCAATGTTTGAACCCGAAGAACAGGCACTACCACCCGAAGCGCAGATCCCGTTGATGTCCAAATTGAACAGTAACATATCGGCCATGTCCATTTCAGGGAAAGAAACATTTAGCACCGTATAAAGACTTTTGTCGGCATCGGTTTCGCCGTTAAAGCCAATACCTGGGATTTCGGCAATCAATTGCTCTTTTAAATAATCTTTTAAACCCTGGATATAAGTCTGGTGCGCCGTCATCTCGGCATAGGCAATTTCTAAAGCTTTGGCCAAACCCACAATACCATATACATTTTCGGTACCGCCACGCATATTGCGCTCCTGTGCACCGCCGTAAATCATTGGCGGAATTTTGATATTGCTGTTTACGTATAAAAAGCCTACGCCTTTTGGTCCGTGCAGTTTATGTGCTGCACAAACAATAAAATGCGCTTTAAGCTCCCTTACATTGTGCGGATAATGCCCCATGGTTTGCACAGTATCTGCATGGTAAATGGCATTGTATTTTTCGCAGATATCGCCCACTTTAACCATATCGGTCAGCGTACCCAGTTCATTATTGGCATGCATTAAGGAAACAAAAGTACGCTCATTATTCTGAAGCAGTTCTTCTAAATGGTTATAATCTATGTTGCCTTTTCCATCGATATTCACAAAGCTCAGTTTGTCGATCTCGCCGTTTTTAAGCATGGTATTTAAGGTATGCTCAACCGCGTGATGTTCGATTTTTGAGGTAATGGCATGTTTAATACCATAAGCAGAAATGCCGCAACGGATAGCAGTATTATCAGCCTCGGTGCCACCAGAAGTGAAAAATATTTCGGAAGGTGACGCGTTTAACAGACCAGAAACGGTTTTACGGGCTTTTTCTACCAGCGTCCGCACCTCTCGACCAAGCGCATGAATGGCAGATGGATTACCGAAATAATTTTCCATCACATTTGTCATTTCTGCAATTACCGCCGCATCTAAAGGTGTTGTGGCCGCATTATCTAAATAGACCCTTTTCATTTCTTACGAATATTTAAAAGTTAGTATTTCAAAGATGTTTTGCTAATCAACATCCCTGTTTAAAATAATCGGGACTTAATCGTTCTCTATTAAGTCCCAATCTTTATGCTTAAAGCCTTAAATCCTTTTGAGGGATTAAAGGTGTAATATTTCCTTGATATCGGAAATAATCTTATTTGCCAGATTTTCGGCGATGGTTTCATTTTCGGCCTCGCTGTAAATCCTGATAATCGGCTCTGTGTTCGAACGGCGCAAATGTACCCAAGTTTTATCAAATTCTATCTTCAAACCATCAATAGTACTGTAAGGCTGTTTTTTGTATTTTTCCTCTACCTGTTTCAGCAAATTATCAATATCCATTTCTGGCGTAAGGGTAATTTTATTTTTAGAGATGTGGTACTGAGGATAACTGCGTCGTAATACGGAGATTGATTTGCCAAACTTAGCCAAATGCGTTAAAAACAAAGCAATACCCACCAAAGCGTCTCTGCCGTAGTGCGATTCAGGATAGATAATTCCACCGTTTCCTTCACCACCAATAATGGCATTCGTTTCTTTCATTTTGTTTACAACATTAACCTCACCTACAGCCGAAGCATTATAGTCTGTACCTGCCCTTTCGGTTACATCGCGCAGAGCACGGGTTGAAGAAAGGTTAGAAACGGTGTTTCCAGGTGTGTTCTTCAATACATAATCGGCAACGGCAACAAGGGTATATTCTTCGCCAAACATACTGCCATCTTCGTTTACAAAACATAAACGGTCAACATCCGGGTCAACTACAATACCTAAATCAGCGTGCTGTTTCTGAACCTCTTTCGATATTTCAGTTAAATGTTCCGGTAAGGGCTCAGGATTGTGCGGAAAATGCCCATCAGGTGTGCAATACAGTTCTATTACCTTATTTACTCCCAAAGCTTTTAATAAAGCCGGGATAAAAATACCTCCTGTTGAATTTACACAATCGATTACCACTTTAAAATCGGCTTTTTTAATGGCTTCAACATCCACCAATGGTAATGCTAAAACTTTATCGATGTGTTTTTGAAGATAAGTATCGTTTTTGATTACTTTTCCAAGCTTATCTACATCGGCGAATTCGAAATCGGCACTCTCGGCTAAATCTAAAACTTCTTTACCATCTGCATCGCTAATAAATTCGCCCCTGGCATTCAGTAGCTTCAAAGCATTCCATTGTTTTGGGTTATGGCTAGCTGTTAAAATAATACCGCCTCCTGCATTTTCATCAGGTACAGCTACTTCTACAGTTGGAGTTGTTGACAAACCCAGGTCAATTACCTCAATGCCCAGGCCCTGTAAGGTTCCGATTACTAAATTATTAACCATTTCGCCGGAAATACGGGCATCGCGTCCCAAAACAATTCGTTTATTGCCGGTTTTTTTTACTACCCAGCTGCCAAATGCTGCTGTAAATTTCACAATATCAAATGGTGTTAAGCCGTCGCCAGCCTTTCCGCCTATGGTTCCGCGTATTCCTGAAATCGATTTTATTAAAGTCACCGTGTATAATTTATTTTGAGGTCCAAAAATAACAAAAAAAACAACATAGAGGCTATTTAGCAAGGTTTTGCCCAGCAAATTTACATTGTTTTTATATCTATAAACACGATGTGCCCGGTAGAAATTAGCTGCATGATTAAAATCAAACGTGTGTCTTAACCACCAGCTGGTCTTCAATCTTTTATCTTCATTTTCAACAAAATAAAAAAATGATCCATAATATTCTTGCAACATTATTGCATAAAAGCATATTCTGACTTCACTAGCAGTTGTAAAACCTTATATTTGCATCTTTTTAAGATAAAAAAGGCTTTTATATGCAGCGCAAGTGGTTTCAATATTGGTTTAATTCGCCGTATTATCATATTCTATATCAACAACGGAATGATGCTGAAGCCGAGTTTTTTATTGATAAACTCACACACTTCCTTCATCCTAAAGCCGATGCCAAAATGCTGGATATTGCCTGTGGAAAAGGCCGTCATTCTATTTACCTGAACAAAAAAGGTTTCGATGTTACAGGGATAGACCTTTCTGAACAAAGCATTAAATACGCCAAACAGTTCGAAAACAATAAATTGCATTTCCTGGTGCACGATATGCGCAGGTTGTTCTACATCAATTATTTTGATGTGGCCTTAAACCTTTTTACCAGTTTCGGTTATTTTGATACCGAGAAAGAACATGTGAATGCCCTTAAAACCTTCAGAAAATGTCTAACTGCCGATGGGATTTTAGTGCTGGATTATTTTAACACAGAAAAAATTATCCGCAATTTAAATTCATGCGAAACCAAGTCGCTTGATGGCATTACTTTCAACATCACCAAAAATATTGTGGATGGAAAAATCATCAAGAAGATAAATTTTGAAGACAAGCACAAGGTATATAATTTTGAAGAACGCGTGCAGGCATTCAGTTTTGAAGATTTTCAACGCATGCTTACCAAAGCCGGGATGAGGATCGAAAAAACCTTTGGCAACTATAGTTTAGATGAATTTGATCAATCTACTTCCGACCGCTTAATTTTAATCTGTAAAAAAGCATGATAGAAAGTATACAGCAATTTGATGTAGAATTATTCCTGAAAATCCACCGCGGACTTTCAAACAGCTTTTTTGACTGGCTGATGCCATTAATGCGAAACCGTTTCTTTTGGTCGCCGCTTTATCTTTTTATCATTGTATTTTGTATTAAACAGTATAAAAAACAAGGCTATTACATTATTGGTATGGTACTTTTTACCTTTGCAATGGGCGATTTAATTGCATCGAGGGTAGTAAAGCCATGGGTATCGAGGGTAAGACCATGTAATGACCTGACTTTGGCCAACGATATCATACACCGTGTACCTTGCGGTAGCGGATTAAGTTTTCCTTCTGCACATGCCACCAATCATTTCGCTATAGCCGTTTTTTTGATTTGTGTTTTCTATAGCAGGTGGAAACCTATTTTGCCTATCGGCCTCTTTTGGGCGTTTATTATCAGTTTTGCACAGGTATATGTTGGTGTCCATTACCCTGTTGATGTTACAACCGGTGCCTTGCTGGGAATAACGATAGGCTTTATCTGTTCGAGAATATTTAAAAAATTACAACCTGATTTTTAACCTATGGAAATCTGGAAATTCTGCGTACTCTTTTTTTCTGCTTTTTTGGGCGGGATAGCTATTTTTATGGTAAAGAGCGATAAATCGAAACTGCTGAAATTGATCTTATCTTTCAGCGGTGCCTATCTTTTTGCCATAACGGTTTTACATCTAATTCCTGATGCTTATAGCGGACCAGATAAGTGGCAGATTGGAGTTTTTATCCTGATCGGTTTCTTATTACAGATTTTTTTAGAACAGTTTTCGGAAGGGGTGGAACATGGGCACATCCATAAACACCACGATGGACATGTTTTTCCTTTTGGTATTATGATCAGTTTATGCCTGCACGCTTTTTTAGAAGGCATGCCCCTGGCAAAAGAACAACACAATGAATTGATTTTTGGTATTTCGCTGCATCACATTCCGGCAGCATTTGCATTGGCGAGTATACTCACTCAGAACCATTTCAAGAAAGGTAGCATCGTACTTTACCTTACTTTATTTGCCGTAATGGCACCGTTTGGCTTTTATGTAAGTGTTGGGCTCAGCAACGGCACCATAGGAGGCCTTGATGCTTATTTCAATAAGATTATGGGTATCGTAATTGGTATTTTCCTGCATATTTCTACCACAATTTTATTTGAATCGAGTGCCGATCATAAAATCAACACGCGCAAAATGATTGCTGTTTTACTGGGGATTGGTGTGGCATTGATCGGTTTCTTTGCGGGACATTAGGCCGGTTCTCAGTTGACAATGATTAGTTATCAGCTTGCAGTTTATCGACTTAAATAACTATCATTCAAACAATTAACCCCATAACCGTTTTAAACGTTTAATCGCTTAAATTTTAAAAACAGCTGTAAAAAATTAGGTAAATTAGTGTATGGATAAAATTGTGAATGAGCCCGTTGCAGCCTATCAAAAAAGACATTATACTGTTGAAGAATACCTGGAGATGGAAAAACCATCTACAGTGAAACATGAATATTATCAGGGAGAGATCTTTGCCATGTCGGGGGCTGGACTCAATCACAATAAAATTTTCAGTAATGTTTTTATAGAAATAGGAAATTATTTAAGGGGTAAGCCATGCCGACCTTACGGAAGTGATATGCGAATGAATATTCCGGAGAATACTTTATTCACTTATCCTGATATTTCCATTTACTGCAATGGTTTAACGCATAGCGATGTTGATGAAGATACCTCAATTTTACCTACTGTAATTATTGAAATCCTGTCCCCTTCTACCAAAAATTACGATAGAGGGAAAAAATTTAAGCTCTATAAAGATATCCCATCATTGAAAGAATACATGATGATTGATTCGGAATCGGTTTCCGTTGAGGCGCATTATGTCAATGATGAGCAAAATTGGTTACTCAGTAGACATGAAGAGATTACTGATGTGCTAAGTTTTGTTTCGATGGGGTTTGACATAGCGCTAAGTGATATTTATTACCATGTTCGTTTTGGTAAGGAGAAATGAGTTTGCACATAAAAATTCAAAAGTATGAACTGAAAATTGCCAACTACAAACTGTATCACTTCTTTTCTTTCTTTTTCCCATAACCCCAGGGACAATGCTTGCACTTATTTTTACAGCAATAACCACGTTTTAAATGGTAAACCTCAGTAAAAACCATTAATCCGTCTTCGTTAAAGTAAAAATCTTCACCCTCTTTCATATACCATCAATTAAAAGATCCTGAAACAAGTTCAGGAAGACAGACAGCTGATATTTAGTACTATTCTCCAACTATTACAATTACTAATTTAATATTTTAACTTCCAGTTTATTTTTAAAATAATCTTTAAGCTGTTTTCCATCGCCGTGTAAAGTCCATACCTGTTTTGGTTTTACCATGCTGATGGTTTCTAAAATCGCATCCCAATCGGCATGATCGGAAATGTAAAGTGAAATCCCATTTTGCTGCTGCAGGTTTTTCCAACCTGAGGCAAATGCCCTTACTACATTAATTGCCTTATGATAACTGTGAAAAACCATTGGAGGAACAATATAAACCTGGTTTTCGTGGTTGTTTTTCATCACTTTACGGTCGTACATGCTATAATTACCCAGTCTGATGCCATAATCTTCATATATTTTAACAAATGGCATAATGCTAAAATGCACCATAACATTCCGCGTTGGACAATGATCATTCAACAATTGGATAATCCGCTGGCTTTTACCTAAAGCATAGGAACCCAGCATGATATTCGCACGGGTCTCGTTCAGCTTTTTAATTTCGTCAACAGGAGAAGGATGCTTGGTTTCAGGATCAGCAAAGGTGCTTTCCGTAATCAAAACGTCTGCTTCCACAAATTCAAAGGGCTCACAGGTCTTATCCGGTTCAATCTTGTAATCGCCTGTATAAAGGTACTTAACACCTTTATATTCCATTAAAACCTGTGCGGAACCCAAGATATGCCCGGCAGGATAGAAAGTAACGGTAACCTCTTTTAATTTGAAGGATTGATGATAACTTTTGGTAAAAAAATCGACCGCCGCAAATTTTCGGTAACGGTGTTTCATAAAGGCTGCAGTGGCAGCTGTACAGTACACATGCTGACTTCCGCCGACAGCATGATCGCCATGCGCATGCGAAACCACTGCTTCTTTAACGGGTTGTTGCGGATCGAGGTAAAAATCACCATAAACACAATATAAACCTATTGGACTAATGGTAATGAAATCTTCTAAAATCATGATCGGGAAAAGATTTAATAGTATGATTAAAGTAGATTATGCTATGGTATTTTTAAATGCTTCTGCCGCCTCGATTAATTGCTGGTGCAAAGCCAAAACCTGCTCTATAACAGACTGCTTCTCGTCGTTAACAATAAAATGATCGGCCATTTTCGTCTTTTCCTCATCGCTAAGCTGTTTATCCATCCGGGCTTTTACCTGCTCTTCTGTAGCCCCATCACGTTGTATTAAACGCTTTAACTTAATTTCGTAAGGTGCTGTGACCAAAATTGTAGTATCGCATAATTTATAAGAGCCGCTTTCGAATAATATTGCAGCTTCTTTTAGGGTATAGGGAACTGTTGAAGGAATAGTGGCTTCCCAGGCATCAAAAGCCCTGAAAACGGCCGGATGTACCAAAGCATTTAGTTGTGCGAGTGCTTTCTCATTGTTAAAAACAATGCCGGCGATATGTTTATTATTTAGTTTGCCATCTTCAAAATAACTTTCATTGCCAAAAGCAGCTTTAACTCCCTCTATCAACAAAGCATCCTGGGTCATGATCTCTTTAGCTGCGCTATCTGCATAAAAAACAGGGATCCCCAATAGCTCAAAAACCTTGCAAACGGTGCTTTTACCGCTGCCTATACCGCCTGTTATTCCTACTTTATACATTATTTTTCTACTATGAAATCTATTTTGGAAGGCATTACGCTTACCAGTTTACAATAATCAGGAAATTCGGTTATTTTAACGGTAAACTGATGATGTTTTAAATTTTGCCATTCATCTACATCAATAGTGGCAGTAATAAAACTTTCATCAACCTGGGCGTAATTGCTCAATGCTACTAAAAAAGTAACCTTAACCTTTTTTGGGTAAAGTTTTATGCTGTTGTAATTCCTGTTATTGATGATTTTTAAAGGTACCTCAATGGTTTTCTCGGTAAACTCATCAACCGGTAGTTTAACCTCCACTGAAGAAGGATAAATACTTACATTTTTGTGTATACTGTGCTGCAGCGCAACTCTTGTTGTACTACTGCTCTGAACTTTATCCAGTTTTAAGGTATCAGTAGGCCAAAATTTTATTTTGTTAAGTTCTTCGGTTGGTCCGGCAACCTTAACATATTTTGGGTTAAGGATAATTTCGCTGGCAATACCATACTGTTTTTCAAAGTCTAATTTATCGATCAGTTTTACCGGTACCCTTTTCACCATCCTTTTGGTAAAATCGAAATATAGTGTATCGGGCTTAACAGAAATTACCTTTTGTGTGCTTTCCAACTGCTTGTTGATGTTGAACAGCTGGTCGGAAAAAACGATAAAATCTTTGGTATTAAGCTGACTCAGGTTAACAGAAACAGAGGGGGGACTTATTCTTAAACGGGCAAACAGCAACTGCCAGCCTGTTCCCTCTACCTGCAGATCTATCGTATCAGATTGTAATGGATAAAATGCTCTTTTGGTTGGCGTGTTTTTAAAAACCAAAACTGTTTTAGCCACATAAATATACTTATTGTTCAATGCCATAAAAAGCCATGCAGCTATAGCCAGTAGCAAGCAGGCCAATAAGCTAAATACACGTCTT
Source organism: Pedobacter vanadiisoli (assembly GCF_042684385.1). Lineage (NCBI taxonomy): Bacteria > Pseudomonadati > Bacteroidota > Sphingobacteriia > Sphingobacteriales > Sphingobacteriaceae > Pedobacter > Pedobacter vanadiisoli. The sequence continues at coordinate 77,523 of NZ_JBHULL010000012.1, forward strand.
TTTTCAATCTTCGTTAACCTAATGAAGGGCATAATAAACTAAATATTTGCTGTAAGCTGGAAAATATTATCCAGAAAATGCATTTAATCAAATGTAGTAAAACAAAAACAGTCCCGAAAGTTTTCGGGACTGCACTTAATTTTTATTAGTTTATTAGGCTTTAGGGGCTGCAACTGCTTTGGTCGCATCTAAAGAAACTGCTGATTTATCGAAACGGATCTTTACACCACCTTCAACCTCAATTAAAAAAGTGGTTTCATTCATATCCGCAATACGGCCGTGAATACCTGCTGTAGTTACAATTTTATCTCCTTTTTTCAACTCGCCGATCAGTTTTTTATGGTCTTTAGCTTTTTTAAGCTGAGGGCGGATCATAAAAAAGTAGAATACCAGTGCAATCAATCCAAACATGATTAACTGCCTTGGATCAAATCCTCCAGTTGCTTGTAAAATTACTGTTGATGTCATTATTTTATATTTTTTGTTTTTTCTTTATGGATAGTTAATGATTTATGCATGAGTACATAAGCCATAACCAATTTACTTTTTAGTAAGTACCTCTCCTACCAAATGAACTGTAGCTACTGTTGGGTTTGCATTTGATGTTACGGTTACCACCTTATCTTGCATCCCCATTTTGCCTTCGCTGTTAAAAACCACGCTAATTACACCTTCTTTACCTGGCAAAATTGGTTCGCCCGGTATCTGTGGAACGGTGCATCCACAAGTTGCTGTCGCATTTGAAATAATGAGCGGGCTTTTACCTGTATTTTTAAGTTTGAAATCGTGCTTAACTTTTTCTCCCTGCGTTATTTTGCCGAAATCGAAAATATCGCGTTCGAAAACGATGACAGGTGCATCAGCAGGAGCAACTTTAGCTGTTTTTGATGTATCGTTGCCAACTGAAACAGCTGAAGCAGATTCGCTGGTTTGATTATTTGCATTACGACAAGCTGCAAATGAAAGTGCAGCAATAGCCAGGATAAATGTTCTTCTCATTTCTAATCTTCAATTAATCCGCGACCGATCTTTTTAATGGTATTGTTTTTCTTAAGATCGCCTAAAATTTTGTCTAAAATACCGTTTATAAATGAATTGCTCTTCGGTGTACTGTAATCTTTTGATAATTCCAGGTATTCGTTAATGGTTACTTTAACCGGAATAGAAGGGAAGTTTAGCAGTTCGCAGATGGCCATTTTCATCAGGATGGTATCCATAAGTGCAATACGCTCTGATTCCCAGTTTTTGGTCCTATCGGCAATCATTTCCTGGTATTTCGAGTCGTTCTGCAAAGTGTGTACAAAAAGATCCTGAACAAATTTACTATCCTCTGCCCAATCAGCACTGATTTCGGTCAGTTTGTTTTTGAATGGGTCATCAGAAGTGAAGTTTTTAAGGGTTTTGGCTACCATGCCTTTCATCACTTCATGATCTACCTGCCAGTTGATAAATTTCTCTTCAAAAACCTGGATAATCGCCTGGCTTTTTAAAATAATTTTACGGAAAATGTATTTGATAATGTCTTTTGATGATTCTAAAGTCTCTTTAGGATCAGCAAGGTAATCGGCATATTCTTTTGATGCTTTTAAAGAATTGTACACCGTTTTACGGATTTCGGGATCAAAACCCCAATCTACCTTGTACTTCTTAATTGCAGCAACATATTCAGGGTTCTGCTGCAATAAGACGCTAAACTTATTGTGTAGCAATTTCATGTTCGGATTAATATCCTCTGCCGTTTTAATGAATTTGTTTGCGCGTTCAGCCGCGTCGTTGGCAGTAAATTCGGTAACTTCTACCAATAAAGAGAGCATCCAGATGTACATTTCATACACGCTATCGATACTTTGCATTAAGGTTTTTAAATCACCTTTAATGTCTTTTTTGTCTGCCATGTGCCATGCAAAGATGTTTTGCAAAGCTTTGATTCTTAAGTGCCTTCTGTTTAACATGAATGTAAGAACGAGTGTGGTTTTTAAAACCTGTTTTAATAATTATAATTTAATATGACGATTTAATTTTTTTTATGTCTTCAATCCGCTTCTCGGCAATCCGGTTTGCAGCAATGTTTGTTGATATATTTTCAGCTTTACTTAATTTAATTACGCTGCGCGTAGCATCATAAATATTTTCGGTAAGCTGTACAGTACGTTTTTTACCAAAACCTGTCAGCTCAGAATAGCATGAAATCAGCCCACCTGCATTAATCAGGTAATCAGGTGCAAACAATATTCCTTTTTTTAATAGCAATTCGCTATCCAAAACCTCATCTTTTAACTGGTTGTTTGCCGAACCTGCGATAATAGCAAACTTCATTTTTTCGATGGTTTTATTGTTTACCGTGGCCCCCATGGCACATGGTGCATAAACATCGGCATCGGTTGTGAAAATTTTATCCGCTTCGATCGGTTTTGCCTTATATTTTCTGGCTACGTATGTTAACTGCTCCTGATTGATATCGCTGATCAATACCTCAGCATTTTCTTTTCTCAATAAAGCAACGAGGTGTTCGCCAACATTGCCAATTCCCTGTACCACAATGGTTCTACCGGCAAGCATATCGGTACCGAAAACTTCTTTTACACTCGCTTTAATACCTAAATAAACACCCTGAGCGGTAAATGGAGCCGGATTACCAGCACCACCGATTGATTCAGGAACTCCGGTAACATGTGTGGTTTCCATACGGATATATTCCATATCGCGGGTATTGGTACCCATCTCTTCAGCCGTAATGAATTCGCCATTCAGGTTTTTGATAAACCTGCCATAGCTGCGCATTAAAGTCTCTGTTTTATCTTTTCTCGAATCGCCAATGATTACACCTTTTCCTCCACCAAGGTTTAAACCGGTGATGGCTGCTTTATAGGTCATTCCACGCGATAAACGAAGGGCATCTTCCAGCGCTTCGGCTTCAGTAGAATAACTCCACATCCTTGTACCGCCCAAGGCAGGTCCCAAAGTGGTGTCGTGTATGGCAATAATTGCTTTTAAACCTGTATCTGGATCATTACAGAAAACCAATTTTTTATGCCCATAAGCACTTAACTGATCTAAAATTGATGAATCTGACTGAGAATTTGCTGGCATATTAACGTTCGGCTAACCTGCTGCAAAATTAAAATAAAAAACCATTATTACACGTTTTTAACTAAACTATAGAAAAATTAATTTGGACAGGATTAAATAAACCAAGTTATAAGTTTAAAAAGTATTGCTTAGGAAAAAATAATGGTATCCGTGGAGACACGAAACCTAGGCTCTGGGTCCGGGTTTCTTTACATTGATATATTCTTCTTCGCCACTGTCCCATTTATGAGCCACAGGCTGACGTTAAATAAACCTGATAAAGTGGAAAGCCCGCAGCGCTGGACTGCCCCCAAAAAGTTGGACACTTTAATAGGAGCATTTTATGAGCAGAAAAATTAAGTATAGTCTGGAATTTAAACTGGCTATCATCGGTCAGGTCTTAAGTAGAGAGAAA
>NZ_JBHULL010000013.1:0-192675 GCF_042684385.1 Pedobacter vanadiisoli
AAAAAATTATCACCCCTGCAAAGACTTTGAATCAAAATATTGAACAGAATTCGGTAAACCTATGGTTTACAGCAGGAAATAATATTAATCCATGCAAAACAATTGGAACTCCCCGCTGTTTAAGCAAGCTTTTTAGCTGTTCAAACCTATCAGGTTTCCTCAGGCAAGCCCACCTAAACCCCGGCCTGTACGGGCAAGCGATTGAAATGGAAAGCAAGAAATCAATTAGATAGTAGCACTAAAACCGCTTTAATGAAAAAACATAAAAGCTACCTATATACACATATCATAAAAACTACAAACACCCCCCCCTTTACAGCGTTAATGCCAACTATATAGTATATGTTAAAATTTGTTAACTGTTATATCCTACTGAATTGCTTTGCATAGCTTAGCGGCGAATTGTTTTTATTGATCTTATCGTATTATTAATTATCTTTGCAGAATGTTTAAAGTTAAACACTTAATTATTTTAGTATTTGTTGCCGCTTTAGGGCTTGCGGGTTGTAAAAGTCGTTTCGAGAAATTGAGGGCTAGTAATGATGTTGCAAAAAAATACCAGGAAGCACTTCGTTTGTATAATAAACGTGACTACAGTAAAGCATTGATACTTTTTGAGGATCTTTCTCAAAAATACCGTGGCCGTGCAGAAGCTGAAGATCTTAACTATTATTATGCATATACTTTATATAGGTTAAGTGACTATACTACGGCCAGATATCAGTTTAAAAGCTTTGCAGATACCTATCCGGCAAGTAAAAATGCAGAAGAAGCGAGGTATATGGGCGCTTATTGCTATTATTTAGAATCGCCAAATTTCTCATTAGATCAGGAAAACACCTACAAAGCTATTGATGCATTACAATTGTTCATTAACTTATACCCTACCAGCGACCGTGCTGCAGCAGCAGCCAAATATATTGCTACTTTAAGGGGCAAACTGGAAGACAAAGCTTTTGAAAATGCGAAGATGTATTTAACAACCGGCCCGAGTAATATTGATAATTACAGAGCTGCAGTTATTGCCTTAAAAAATGCACAGCGCGATTATCCGGATATTAAATATGCCGAGGAAATGGATTTCTTAATGATTAAGGCACAATATTTATACGCTAAAAACAGTTTGGTTTACCGTCAGGAAGACCGATACAATGAGGCATTAGCTTTATATACTGAGTTTACTGAAAATCATCCGGACAGCAAATTTGCCAAAGATGCTAAAGGACTTAAAGAAGATGTTGAAGCCGGTATTTTGGCTACCAAAGAAGAATTGGCTTTATATGCTGCCGATCAGGAAAAATACAAGCAAATGTTGATCAGAACCGGTAAATTGAAAGATACCGTTTCTGCAAAGCCAACAAATGCTGATAATACGAATATTAAAAACAAGTAATAATGAATACTAACAAACCTGCTGTACCAAACACTACAGTAACCAGAAACGTACACGATTTAGATAAAACTACCGATAATTTATACGAATCGTTAGTGGTGATTGCCAAAAGGGCAAATCAGATCTCGAACAACGTTAAAGAAGAGTTACACGGTAAATTGGCAGAATTTGCTTCTAGCAACGATAATTTGGAAGAAATTTTCGAAAACCGTGAGCAGATTGAAATCAGCAAGCACTACGAGCGTATGCCGAAGCCTGTTTTGGTTGCTATGGATGAGTTTTTGAATGGCAAAGTTTACCACAGAAACCCTGCTAAAGAACAAAAGTAATTAGCAGAGAGCAAAGAGCATGGCGCAGTTTTGTAAGCATATCAATGCTCTAAGCCCCATGCCCTGTATCCTATGCTGAAAAATAAAAATATAATCCTCGGCGTTTGCGGTAGCATCGCAGCATATAAGTCGGCATTTTTGGTCCGGCTGCTCGTTAAAGCTGGCGCAAACGTTAAGGTTATTCTTACCCCTGATGGTGCTAATTTCATTACACCACTTACCCTTGCTACGCTTTCTAAAAACCCGGTTTATACGCAATATTTCGAAGAAGAAACCGGCGTATGGAGTAATCATGTTGAACTGGGCTTATGGGCCGATTTAATTATTATCGCTCCAATAAGTGCCAACACACTGGCTAAACTATCTACAGGAATCTGCGATAATTTACTCACTGCGGTATATCTTTCGGCCAAATGCCCGGTATATGTTGCGCCTGCAATGGACCTGGATATGTGGAAACACGAAACTACCCAAAGTAATATTGAACGCCTTATCAGTTTTGGCAATACCGTTATCGCTCCTGCAAATGGAGAACTCGCTAGCGGACTCTGGGGCGAAGGCAGAATGGCTGAACCAGAAGAAATTGTTTCTTTTCTGGATAGTGCCATTAAAAAATCGATGCCCCTGTATGGCAAAAAGGTAATGGTTACCGCTGGACCTACTTACGAGGCTATAGACCCTGTACGTTTTATAGGCAATCATTCTTCAGGTAAAATGGGATTTGCCATTGCTGATGAATTGGCCAAACTAGGTGCCGATGTTACCTTAATTGCCGGGCCTACCGCACAAAAAGTTGTACAAAACTTAAAAAGAATTGATGTGGTGAGTGCACAGGAAATGTTCGAGGCCTGCACTGCCGTATTTTCTGAAACTGATATTACTGTAATGTGTGCAGCTGTGGCCGATTATCGCCCTAAACAGGTGGCCAAACAGAAAATCAAAAAGCAGGACAGCGACCTGGTGCTTGAACTTGAAAAGACGACCGACATTCTTGCATCTTTGGGCAGAAGTAAAAAAGCACATCAAATCCTGGTGGGTTTTGCCCTGGAAACCAATGATGAAGAAAATTATGCAAAAGGCAAGCTGGAAAAGAAAAACCTCGATCTTGTTGTTTTAAATTCTTTAAACGATAAAGGGGCAGGTTTTAAATCAGATACCAATAAAATTACTATTTTTAACAGGGCTTTGGAACAAACGGTATTTGAAATGAAATCGAAAACCAACGTGGCTAAAGATATTTGTTCAGCTATTTTAAAAATTGCAAAATGATAAAAAGGATTTTTGGGCTATTGATATTGTTAATGAGCTTGGAGAAACTACAGGCACAGGAACTCAATGCAAGAGTAACTGTACTGGCTCCGCAGGTTTCGAACATTAGCAAACCAACAATTGATGCGCTTCAAAAAACCATCCGCGATTTCTTAAACAATAATAAATTCAGTAACGAAAGTTACAAACCACAGGAACGTATTGAGTGCAGTTTTGTCATTACCATTAATTCATGGGATGGTGGCTCTGGTTATACTGCCGAAGCACAGATTCAAAGCAGTCGGCCGGTTTTTAACAGTTCTTATAATAGTACACTGTTAAACATGAGCGATAAAAATTTCGATTTTAATTATCTTGATGGCTCCACAATCGATTTTTCGGACCAGAACTATATTTCCAATATCAGTGCCCTTCTCACCTACTATGCTTATACCATTATCGGAATGGATAAAGACAGTTTTAGCAAAATGGGTGGAACACCTTTTTATAAAAAAGCGCAGAACATCATTAATTTAGCACAGGCATCGGGCAATACCGGCTGGAGAGCTGCAGATGGCTTACGCAACCGTTTCTGGTTTAATGAAAATGTACTGAATCCAATATTTAGCGAATTAAGGAGTTTCATCTACAGCTACCATTTAAGCGGCCTGGATCAGCTAACTGATAACGATAAAGGTTTAACACAGATTGTGGCTGCCCTACCAGCACTTCAACAAATGGACAAACAAAAATTAGGTTCTATTTTTCCGAATGTTTATTTTGCTTCCAAAGCAGAAGAAGTAACCAATGTACTTTCTAAGCTCAACGGACAGGAACGTATAAAGGTTTATAATATGCTGGCAGAAATCGATCCGGCGAACATTGGCAAGTATGAAGGGCTGAAGAAGAATTAATATTGTTGGTTAACTGTTTAAATCGGTTAATCGATCTTTATGTGCTAAATGCAACTTATTTCATTCAGTTTTTTGCAAATCAGTAACAGCATTTCAATTAAAGCCAGTCCCCTTTCGTTCATACCTGCCCGTTCATTCAGGCGGGTGTCTGCAGGCTTTAAGCGCTGGCGGTATCTATATCAATCAGACTTAATAACAATTGTCTGTTTTTCATAGGCAAGCTCCCTTCCAAAGCCAAATGGGCATGCAACATTTCTTTCCTTTCTCTGTCTTATGCTGAAACAAGAGGTATGGCTGCTTGGTGTAAAGCGAGCCCGCTAGCCTATTTATAACGCTAAGCCATACCTTAAAAGTTAAAAATTTGTTAAAATATTTTGTTATTACGAATATCTTCGTACATTTGATTACGAAATAATTCGTACAACTGTAACATATGAGCAATCAGAACATCAAACCAACAGAAGGGGAAATGGAAATCCTCCAGGTACTTTGGCAAAAGGGGAATGCAACGGTAAGGGAAGTGCACGAAGCGTTGAATAAAAAAGACTCTGGTTATACCACTACTTTAAAACTGATGCAGATTTTGCACGAGAAAGGAATCGTAGATAGAGATACCAGTCAAAAAACGCACATTTATAGAGCCCTTGTTAGTCAGGATAAAACCGAAAAGCAATTGGTGACCAAAATGATCGATAACGTATTTAACGGATCGGCCGCAAGACTGGTGATGCAGGCATTAGGTAACCACAGTGCAAGTGCAGATGAAATTGATGAAATCAAAAAGTATTTAGATAGCCTTAAGTAAGGTTAAGTAGTGGGTTGAAAAGTGTAGGGTTTGGGTCCCTAATAAAAATTAACATTTTCGGTTTATCCCGGCATAAAAAATTAAAACCACCGTTATGGAAACTTTATTACAACAGTTCATCAAAGCATTTGGCTGGAGTATTTTAAACTCATTATGGCAAAGCGCCATTATCTATGGTATCTTATTTATCGTAATGCTTAGCCTTCCGAAGCTGGCAGCAAAATATAAGCACAATCTTGCATTTGGTTCCATTATTTTAATGTTTGCTGGCTTTGCCTACAATTTTATTAATCAACTTATGCAGAGCATCAGCAGTAAGGAGGCTGTCATTAATCCGCAAAATATTCAGATCTATCAGTATTTTAATAACCTTCCCCAAAGTTTTAGCAGCAAAGCAGAGCAGTACTTCCCTATTATTGTAATATTTTATATCATCGGCATCCTGTTACAGCTGTTTGTTATTATTAAAGGTTATGGTCAGCTTTCCAAATTGAAAAAAGAAAGTTTAAGTGCCATTCCTGATCATTGGAAAGTTATTTTCGAACAGGTAACCACTCAGCTCAGAATCAAAAAAATAACCAGGTTCCATTTATCTTCTATTGTTAATGTACCTTTGGTTATTGGTTATTTAAAACCCGTGGTATTATTTCCGGTAGCCCTGGTAAACCAGTTAGACAATGATCAGGTAGAAGCCATTCTTATCCACGAATTATCTCACATCAGGAGGAACGATTTTTTACTGAACCTCATCAAAACAGCGATAGAAACCCTGCTTTTCTATAATCCTTTTGTATGGCTTGCCGGCCGCTTCATTCATATTGAGCGCGAGCATGCCTGTGACGACCTGGTGCTTAAAATTACAGGCAAACCATTGAATTATGCGCATGCCTTACTGAAACTCGAGCTGCTTAAAGACAAAAACAGCCCGGTTTACGCTCTTGCTGCCACTGGCAAGACCCAAAATTTATATCAACGTATTAAAAGAATAACCAACATGAAAACAAATTATTTAAATGCCAAGCAACAGATGGCAGCCCTAACCCTTGGTGTGGCCTGTCTGTTTTCCATCGCCTGGGTGAATCCAACCGAGAAGAAAAAAGAGACTAAAAAGCAAGCCAAACAGGAAATGGTAAGGTTCGTTACCTCAAGTCCGACTTTTAACCCTGTTTCGTGTACCGATACCACCAAAAAACGTAAAATAAAAATTGTGACCATTGATGCTAAAGGCAATAAAACCGAGTATAATTCGGTAAAAGAGATGCCTGACAGCCTTCGACAAGATTTCTACAACGATCAACTCTTTGCAGGTAAAAATGCATTCAAGTTGCAGTTGGATAGTGCATTTAAATTTAAAGATTCCTTATTCAGGGTTAAAATTGACCGTGCATTCAATTCGCCTGAAGCGCAGGCTAAATGGAAAAAATTTGGTGATGATATAGCCAAAAAATATAACTCACCAGAAGCACAGGCCAAATGGAAAAAGTTTGGAGAGGAAATGCAAAGGAAAATGAATTCGCCGGAGGCACAGGCCAAATGGAAAAAAATGAGTGAAGATATGGCTAAGGAATTCAGTTCACCAGAAGCACAGGCAAAGTGGAAAAAATTGGGTGAAGACATTGCAGCCAAAGTAAATAGTCCGGAGTTTAGGGTACAATTAGAGAATATCAGAACACTTGCCTTAAAATCAGGAGATATTGCAAAATTATCTGCCTTAGGCAAAATACATTCCGATTCTTTATTAAAAAACAGGGCTTATATGCTTTCTCCCGATGGTATAATTTTTAATTACAATGATAACTCAAACAGGAAGATAAGACAGAGTGAAGAGTATAAGAAATTGAAAGAAAAATTCGATAACGATGTAAAAGAGCTGAAAGAGAAAATGGATAAGAAAGAGAAAAACGAAAAGACAGAGGGTGGTAACAAAAGCTCACAGATCAGTCCTGCGGTAATACTTTATAACAATAAAGATTTTTCAGCTCCTGTTCAAACATTGAAAATTGAGAATGCAATGGTTACTTATAAAAAGGCTGATTTTAAAATTGCAGATCAATTGGCATTAAAAAGTTTCGTAAAAACCGATAGCCCTGTTGCCTTTGCCAACCAAAATACCATCAACATTTCGGTAAAATAAAAAACACACACAACCAAACAGATTAAGGAGCAGCGGAGATTATTCTCCGCTGTTTTTGTTTTGTACTGGCCTGTTGAATAAATTTTAATATTTTTGCTAAGGCATGCTACAAAAACTTTCGATCCGTAATTACGCATTAATTGATAGCCTTGATATCGAATTCGATAAAGGCTTAAATATCATCACAGGTGAAACCGGTGCCGGTAAATCTATCATACTGGGGGCATTATCGCTACTATTAGGCCAGCGGGCAGAGAGCAAATACTTCTTTAACCAGGATAAAAAGTGCGTAATAGAAGGCAGTTTTATATTGGCAGACGAAAACCTGAAAGAGCTTTTTGAGGAAAATGACCTTGATTTTTTGAACGAAAGCCTTTTACGCAGGGAAATATCAATTGATGGTAAAACAAGATCGTTTATTAACGACACACCGGTCAATCTATCCATCCTGAAACAGATCGGCGAAAAACTGATTGATATCCACTCGCAACATGCTACACAGGAAATCAATGATGCTCATTTTCAATTACTGATTGTTGATTCGTTGGCCAATCATCAATCATTGCTATTTGATTACCGCAGCGGTTTTAAAAAACTTAAACAAGATACTTCCCTGTTAAAAAATTTAATCGATGAAGCCAACGAGGCCCGTAATAGACAGGATTACGAACAGTTTTTGTTTAACGAACTCGAACAGGCAAAGTTACAGGAAGGCGAACAGGAAGAACTGGAACAGGAACTGGAACGCCTAACACATGCCGAAACCATTAAACGGGCATTACTTACTACTTCGGGCCTGATCAATGAAAGTGAACCTTCTGCCCTCCAGATTTTAAAGGAAGCTTCGTTACAGTTACAGGGAATAGAAAAATTCGATCCTGCCATTCATGTACTTTATGAACGTTTACGCTCATCGATCATAGAAATAAAAGACATCACCGATGAAGTTTCTTCCATAGAAGAAAATACTTTGCACAGTGCCGATCGCCTGGAAATTGTAAACCAAAGGTTAGACCTGTTTTATTCACTTCAGCAAAAACACAGGCTGGCCGACAATACAGCGCTGTTAGCCCTTCAAAAACAACTGGAAGAAAACCTGAACAGGCTTTTATCTTCTGACGAACAAATTGAAAAAATTCAGGCAGCAATCGATCAGCTCAAAAAAGAACTGCATAAGCAAGCCGACCAATTAAGTGCCAACCGAAAAAAAGCCATCAAAGTGGTAGAAGAGCAAACTGGCATCACCCTAAAAAAAGTGGGTATGCTTAATGCCAAACTCGTTCTTGACCAAAAAACCTTAACTGACCTTAACAAAGATGGATTGGATGAAATTAACCTGCTTTTTACAGCAAATGCCGGGCAAGCGCCTGCCCCTGTAAATAAAGTAGCATCAGGTGGTGAATTATCTCGTTTAATGCTGGCTATAAAAGCACTGCTGGCGAAGCATACTTCTTTACCTACCATTATTTTTGATGAAATCGATACTGGGATTTCGGGCGAAACGGCTTTAAAGGTTGGTGAAGTAATTGCTGATCTGGGCAAAAATATGCAGGTAATTTCAATTACACACCTGCCACAGATTGCTGCCAAAGGAAACTCGCACTATTTTGTATACAAAAACGAGGACAAAGGAAAAACCACTACCGGAATCCGCAAACTTAAACAGGAAGAACGTATTGATGTAATTGCCGAAATGTTAAGCGGAAAAAACCCGGGCGCATCGGCCATCGAAAACGCCAAAGAATTATTGGCTTAGTTATTACATGCTAATTGCAGGGGCTGTATCCTCTCAGGCCATTTTCATTTCCGCACAAAACCGGTAAAGTTAGGGATCAGTGAAAACACAAGACCAACGAATTACCATTAAGTAATATTTCTTTTGCATTTTCATTAAACTAATAAATTAGTTTATATTTATGTAATGAAATCTACACTGCTTATATTTCTATTATTCATTGGTAAATTTTGTTTAGCACAGCAAAGTTATGTGCTTTCTGGCATTGTTAAAGATAAACATGGCGAGGCATTACCCGGAGCTGGTGTATATGTAAGCGGTTATAAAATTGCTACCGTTACCGATAACGATGGCAGGTATAACCTTCCCTTAAAGCCCGGAAACTACGACATTTTAGTACAGTTGATTGGCTACAAAGCCCTGAATAAAAACATTGTCATTTCAGATAAGGCCGTAAAACTCGACCTCATTTTAGAAGAAAGTGTAACCCAACTGGCCGAGGTGACTATTAAACCCGATCCAAACAGGGAGCATTATATCAACATGTTTAAGAGTTATTTTATCGGCACTACACCTAATGCTGAGCAATGTAAAATCATCAATCCAAACGTACTTATTGTTGATTATGATAAAGAGACATTTAAACTTACCGTAAAAACTACCCAGTTCCTGATTATTGAAAACAAGGCATTAGGTTACCGCATTAAATACCTGCTGAACAATTTTGAATATGATGGTAAAACGAGGATCATTTATTATGAAGGTTTTCCCTATTACGAAGATTTAAAAGGCTCTGTAAGGAGAAAAAAAATCTGGGAGCAAAAACGGGTTGCGGCGTATTTAGGCTCTCCACAACATTTTTTCAGGGCTCTTTTTAATCAACGCGCAACCGAAGAAGGTTATATCATCAACAAACTCATCACCAAGGAAAATCCAGACAGGCCATCTGACAGCACCATTAATGCCAATATTAAAGACTTAACAAAAGCGCAAACCGGTTTAACCAGCCCCTTAACCATTAGAACAGGCGATTCCTTAAACTCTTGGATAAAAATAAAAAAAATGCCACGAGCGCTATCGATTTTAAGCCGTGCTCCCATCGCCCAGGATACACTGGTACATGTAGAGAACGAAAGCATTAGGAGCATCAATTTTACCGATAAGCTTTATGTGGTTTATACCAAAGAACGCGAAGACCCTGCCTATGCCAACCGGATCGGTTTATCCATTGCAAGACCGTTGGATATGCCTGATTACCAGATTTCGACCATCACCCTCCAGGTTGTTCCGGTATATTTCTACGAAAACGGCTCTATATATAATCCGCGTTCGATGCTTTATGCAGGTTACTGGGGCTGGGAAAAGATTGCCGATAGTGTGCCGATGGATTATTTGCCGCCAGCCGGTTTAGAGGGGAAAAAGTAATGGTAAACCCAGAATACGACCGGAGCATTGTGCAGCGGGTTGTAAGTTTTACATTGCAATCGCCTGCCCGTACAGACGGAGTTTTAGCTGGCATGGTCACCAATCCTTTTAAAGGTTTTTGCAGCATAGCAGCACCAACTTTGTTAAATAAACCCGACAGAGCGGGTAGCCCACAGTGAAGCGCAGTGTAACGAGGACTATGAGCGATGGCGGGACAACTGTAGCCATGAAAACGGGCCACCGGTTTTCAAAAGCACATGGTGGTTACCCTTCTGATACACTACCATTAACAGATACTTAAGGAATTTTGCCATGGCGGGAATATTCAGGATAACGGCACTTATTCATGCTTAACCTTAAATGTTAAATTTGTTAAAAATCTTTTGCGCTTTTGATAAATATTAAGTCTTTTAATTACATTCGGCTCTATGATTAAAAGCCTTTTAGTAGCCCTTATATTCATCATTTTGGGTACTAATGCCAACGCTCAAAATACCTTCTCGATCAGTGGGCTGGTTCGCGATCAGAAAGACGGATTGCCAGGAGCAAGCATTTATTTAAGTGGCTATAAAATTGCTACTGTGGCCGATAATGACGGCCGCTTTACCTTAACGAACCTAAAACCGGGCAGCTACGATATCCTGGTGCAGCTGGTGGGTTACCTCCCCTACTCTAAAAGCGTAATTATTTCGGATAAATCGGTACAGGTCGAATTGGTACTGAAAGAAAATGTGGCCCAATTAGACGAAGTGGTGATCAGGGCCGATCCTAACCGGCAGAAATACATTAATCAGTTTAAAGAGTTTTTCATCGGCAAAACACCCAATGCAACGCAATGCAAAATCTTAAACCCTCAGGTTTTAAATGTCGATTATGATGTAACCAAAAGTACCCTAACGGTTTCTACAACTGAGTTTTTGATAGTTGAAAACAAAGCTTTGGGCTACCGCCTTAAATACATGCTTGATCATTTCGAATACAATTCACGTACACACATCATTTATTACTCCGGTCATCCGTTTTTTGAAGAACTTAAAGCTTCAGCAGCTAAAAAGAAAAAATATATCGCGGCCCGTGAGGTAGCCTATTATGGTTCTTCGCAACATTTTTTCCGTTCGCTTTACGCGAATAAAACACAGGAAGAAGGTTTTATCATTAACAAAATGATCAAAATCCCCAATCCAAACCGTTATCCGCAATATGTAATTAATGCCAAACTGGAAAAAATCAAAGCCGTGCCCGAAAAAACAGGCATCAGGCAAACGAAAGGTAAAATAGACACGGCATTACTTGCCTTTTGGACAAAACAACAGGAAATGCCTAAAACCATCGACAAGTTTTCGAGGGCCGATGTACTTACCGATACGCTGGTACATTATTATAACCAGAATTTAAAATACCTCAGCTATACCGATGCTTTGCTTATTCAATACACGAAGGAAAAAGAATCGCTGGCTTATTCTAAAACCGGTTTCTGGATTTTCAGGCCTTTGGATGTTCCTGAATACGAAATCTCGGTAGCAAATTTAACGGGTGATGGTGTTCGTTTTTATGAAAATGGTGGCATTTATGATTCACGTTCACTCCTTTACGAAGGCTATTGGGCTTACGAAAAAGTGGCCGATATGGTACCGATGGATTATGTTCCGCTCCCAAAGAAGTAGTCAGGAATAAATTTGGAAATCTTTCAACTACGCTACCATTGGTGGGTACTTAAGAAGTATCGTCATAGCGAGAAGGTTTTTCAGCCAACGAAACCACCTGTATACCATAGATTTTCAATGTGATAGCCTCTGCCCGCTGCAGGCAGGCTTTGTTGTTCCAACTTCGCAATGACGAATCTTGATGAGAGGAATTAGTCCCCCCTTTTATTTTAATGATAAAAAGGTTTGGTTGGAAGGAACAGAAGTATTTCCATTATGTGCTAACGATATTACATAATAATAATTTATTTTGTCCTTTTCGAAACCTCTGTCTACAAAATTAGCCTGGCCTTTGCTGCTCCCTATTTTAACCGGCTCGCTTCCTCTGGTAAACCTATAAATTTCATACCCGGATATTTCGCTTTGAGAAGGCTGCCAAAACAATTCTACAGCACTTTTATCTGCATTAAATGAACATTTTACTGAAGATGGCGGATAAACCATCGTCAGGACATCGGCCTGGATTTCATTGCTTGCTTCGCTTTCTTTACCGGATATACTTACCGAAGTTATCTTATAATACAAATCCTGACCATTAACAGTTAACGAGTCTGTAAAAGTTGTTCTGTCTGAATTGACAAGGGCTTTATTGATTTTAATGTATTGTTTTTCTCCGGTTTTACGGTACACATTAAAGCCGGATACATTCGTATTACGGGCATTTTGCTGCCAGAAAATCCTGACCGATTTTTTATCCTTTTGAAAATCAAGCAGTAATGGAGCCGAAAGATTTGCTGTTTTGGCTTCTTCTTTTAAATAAACCGTTTTAGAAAAACCACTTTGCACATTACTCATGGTTTCGGATACAACGGCATAACCGGTTAATCCACCACTGTTTTTAGTTGCATCGATAAAACTATATTTACCTTCCAATTTCCGGTCAAGGTAAACAAAAGTATCAATGGGTACCAGTTCACCATCGAGTTGGTTGGTACGGAAAATTTTGTAACCACGGTTCTCAAGGTTATAATCCTGCCAGGAGATTTTATTTCCTCTTTCTGTTTTGATCACCTCTACATATAATGGTGCGTTGGGTTTTCCGGCATTTTGCATCAATGCATACACTTTGGTACTCCTTTCGGACGAACGGCCTAACTGATCGCTAATAATGAGGTAGTAATAATATTTTTTACCAGGAATAATGCTCTTATCTTCATAAAAAGCTTTATTGGTTGATGTTAGGTATGAATAGCCCTCTTCGTAACTTTCTGAGCGGTAAATTTTAACCATGCTGATCAGTTCGGGTTTGATGAATCCCCACGAAAGGTTAATTTGTTTTTTTACGCTATCGGTAACTGCTACAAAAGCTTTAGGAATCAGCATTTTCTGCGAAATTGAATTTACCGATAAGGTATCTGAAACAACTTTTGCTCCACCCCCAAAGCGGTTTACGGGTGTCACTGTGTATTGATAAAGTGCATCTGCACGGGCATTATCGTCTGTTATACTGTAAAAAATGCTATCCCTCAGCTGTTCTATGCTATACAGTAATTCTATCCTTTTAAAATCTTTATCGCCTTCTGCTTTTCTCCTGATCAATAAAGCCTGCGGTACTTCTGTACCTGCTTTAGCAGCAAAGGATAACCTGAATACCCCTCCCATTACTTCACGTTTGTTGGCTTTGGGTTTGTTAATGGCCAATGCACCCAGGTTTTGCGATACCGGTTGCGAAACATATTTACCATATTCAGATCCATCGCGTTTGAGTTGTACCACCCGGTACTGATAGTGATTGGAAAGGTTTGCAGTAGTATCAACCAATAAAACCTTAAAGCCAATCGCCAGATGCTGCTGCGTAAGGTATACTGAAAGCGAATCGTAACGGAATGTTTTCTGATAAACCGGCCAAACATCATCAATAGTATAAGCATTTTCGGCCTTATACTCGTAAGCTTTCCTTTTACCATCTTCAATTGTACTCGCCAGCTCGTTATAGTTTGATGGCGAAGCAAAAGTTTGTATGGTTTGCCAATTGGCTTCGGTAGCCAGCTTACGATCGAGCCTGAAACCTACTACCTCGCCATCGGGATGTGCTGCTGAAGCAGGTTTAAATAAATTATAGATGTAATTACCCTTGTAACCACTAAAGGCAACCTTTGCTTCCTTTTTTTGCGCGGCTACCGCTAATGGAAGAATCAACATAAATATATAGATCAGTTTTTTCATCTTCTGTATTTTTAAAATCATTATAGTTCGGATAATCCTTTAAAGTGGAAATAAGGTTTCGCATCCGTTACTTCGGCACTTAAACCTAAAACCAGCGTTTTGTCCAGGCTCTTTTTAAAACATGGTATCGGACTGCAGACATCGAAGAAACCGGCATCTACGCATGGTGTTTCGCAATCGCTGTCGCAAACGCCTCCGCCAACATACGCACTGCCTTGCAGCGTAAATTTGATGCCGGCATCCAATAACAAGCGTTGCCCGGCCGGGGCGAAAGGCACCAGTTTCCCGCTCACATCGGAATGCACATCGGCATGCAGGTTAATGCCTACGCAGGCCAGACCAATACTGGCACCCACACCAAGTTTTAAAAATGCCCCCAGCCTTGCACCAATCGCCAGGCTTAAATCTTCTTTTTTCAGACTAAAGCCCGCATTATAATATAAGTTGCCGTATATGCCATGTGTTAAACTGGCATGTGCAACAGGGTCCAGGTTGATATCAAAAGTTGGGATAATGGGGATTGGAATATCCGTCGACATTACCATTAAGATCCCTTTTACAGATTTAAAGTTATTGTCAAAATTTGCAGGGATATCGTTATCCTTAAAGTGTTTGTGCAATGAGGCCAGCTGCTCAGGCGTTAGATCGGCGTCGCCCAGCATAATACCTGCTGCCGCCTGATTAAAAGGCGTATTTTTGATATTATTGGCCAAACAGTTACTGAATATATACCATTTCGAGCTCGTTACTTTTAGATCTATATCCATCGTTAGATCGGCAAAGTCTGTATTCTGCTGCATACTGGCCGAACCTACGAGGGCTTTTTCTTTAAAATCGTAAGTAAAATTGATGCCTTTCATACCAGCGGCATCCATATTCTGTACCCCGATTTTGCTGTCGTTGGCAACAATATCCCCTTTAATGGTAAAGTTGACCTTACTATCTGCGGCATTTACCCCATCCGATCCTGCCATATCGCCACTGAAAGTAAAGTTATTCCAAACATTATTATTTAGTTTCATCTCACCCGCAGCATTATTCAGGTAATTTTTATCCTGCAAGTTGCCCGATAAATAAACCCTTTGTGGCGTAGGTGTATTTTCAGGAATATGTAAACGTGTTTGTTTCAGATCTTTATCCAGCTGGACATTGATTTTATACAGGCTCGATGGATCTTTATCTTTTAAATTTCCGATCAATTTCAATTTGCCATTGGTAAATTCCTGCCCATCGGGTAAAAAGTCGACCCTAATTCCATTTGCATCCAGGTTGAGGTTTTTAAATGGGGTATCGTGTACATGCACAAACTGGTTGTTTACTACTTTGTACTTCAGATCGTATACCACGTTACCCAAACCGTTCAGATTTGGAATGTTCATGTCCAGGTTTCCGCGGAAAACGATAGAAAGCAGGTCGCCAAAAACCGAATAAGGCTTAAAGCTCGAAATGCCGTTCAGGGTAACCGCAGGCTGATTTTCGGTTAACAGGATCCGTGTATCGTTCGGGTCGCCGGTATCGTACAAATTAATGTTGTTGATCAGGATTTTATCGCTTGGGTTTAAATCAGGCAACCCGCTTAGCGATGCTAAAGACGAAGATTGTGTGTTGGCCAAAATGGCAACAGACCATGCTCCTTTTTCTGCAGAATAACCTTTATCAAAACCAAAACTCGTCATTACCTCGTTCGCATTGATTTTAACTGGGAATTTATTGAGGAGTGTGAGTTCTTTCACATCGAAATTGCCAAAACCAATTGCTTTAGGAGTCATTTTTAATTTGGTAAATGGAATGCTTAAGCCCAGTGCGTTCAGGTTTCCTTCGCCTGTAAAGCCTGCTTTTGATAAATACCAGGTATTAAATTCCAGCTGCCAATCCCTGAGCTTGATTTTTAGCGGCGATTGATTGGTGAACCAAACGGTATTGTAACCAATATTGAATGTTCCTTTTAAAGCAGCATCCTTATCTGCCACATTGGACAGATTAGTGGCTACTGTAGCTTTCGCTGTAATGCCATAACTGCTTACCAATACTTTATCATCCGGTTTAACCGTAAAATCATCTACCATATAAAATATGGGGCGCCTGCGCGATAAAGTAGAAACCAGTAAATTATCACCCGTAACATCCGAAGTGCCCGTAGAGAATGTATGGAGTATATTAGCCTTTGTAGCATTGCCTATGGCACCGGAAGGGATATACTCGGTATCCATTTTATTGAGGTACAGGTAATTCCCTTCACCCTGCGTACCTGCAACATTAGAGAATACACCTGCCGACAGTGACGAAGGATCTAATGAAACCCTGCCCATAATAGAACCGGTGTTGCCCGAGCCCTGCAAACTCAGCCCTGCATTATCGCGGATGGCAACGCTGATTTTGTTAAACAATTTGGCATCAATCTCGTTTTCATCAAAAATAATGTCGGATAGAATGGTCACTTTGGGCTTGCCAGCCGTCCTTTGTCCATTTATCAGTTCTTCCGCAACTTTAATTTTAACATCTTTAAAACGCAACCATTGGTCGTTACTTTCCAAAGTCAGATTCGATGCTCCGGCTTTACCCTGTAGGTTTAGCCTGCCCGAAGCCAGGTAACTGCCATCGTTAAGCTTGCCCAAGCCTGTTAATTCTATCGGAAAACCGTACAGGTTATCAACCGGAAAATCCGAAGCATCGGTAAATTTAAAATAAAGCGTTTTGGGTGAATTGGTGAGCACTGCCTGGTCCTGTCCGACATAACCTTTTTGCGTGGCACCAATCGTTAACCACCGGTTTGCCGGTATTTTGCTCAGGGTAGATCCAAGGGCAACCGACCGCTTGGTAAAAATATACTCATCTTCATCCAAACCATCTATCACCATGTGATAATCATTGAGGTCTGTCTTTCTGCTGCCATTCATCGTACTGGCAAAACAGGTAAGTGTTACGGCCGGCTCTACATAAACTGTTACATTTACCGCTTTGGTCATATCAGATTTTACCTGCGTTTTGGCAATGGTAAAATTGCCCGTTGGAACCACTTTAATATCAAACTGGCTGCCTGAGGAGGCAAATTCCAGCACATTAACCACATTGCCATTGCTCATAAATTTTTCTATACCCGGTGTTTCTTTAATATTGGTAATGTAGACGTTTGCCGGTACACTTTTCTGCGAAATTTTATCGATAACCGTTACCCCGATGCTATGCATATTGCTGTTCACAACAAGTGTAATGTTGGTTGATTTTTTAGGATCGATGGTCAGTTCGGAAACAGTGGTTTTATAAGTAGCCAGATCGCCTGGGATAACGGTAAACTTAACCTTACCCTTTGGAGATTTTAAGTAAGCCATTGATGTTTGCCCGGTTTTATAGGTATCGGCCCAGCTAAAATCATCGCCAACTACAATACGGGCAGGAACACCCTTTCCGTAATTATCAACTACGATGGCATTAAGCTCGATCGGGAGATCGAGGTATACCTTACCCAGGTTTGCTCTGCGGCCTTTAGTAATCGGAATTCCGCCCTCAATAGGTTTATAGGTGGTGATGAACCCTGCTTTGGTAAGCCTTAACATCTTGCCTTTGGTACGGTTGGCGATGTTATCGTAAAAATCGTCGAACAAAAACCTGCCGTTTGTACCGGTAATCTGCACATCAATGGGTTGTTTGGTATTAAAGTATTTTTCGAAAGCTTCGTAGGTCGAATTTGCCGGAATATCGAGGTTAGACATATTGAACAATTCTACTTTTACCCCTGAAAGTACAGAAGTTGCGGTATTGCTAAAAGGATATACCGCTCCATCGATATAGGGTTTTTGAGGCACAACCGTTACGTACTGCCCATTGCCAACATATTTGGAATCCAATACCTGGGTGGCATCGGCAAAAGTCTGCTGTCCGAATGATCCCAGGGTAAAAATGCTCCAGAATTTCATTACTCCTGTTAGTGGGAATGCCTCTTCCGTTAAATAATTATCATTGCTGGTGCTATTGGGCTCAGCCAATATAAAATATTGGTCGCTCGGATCTTCAGAAGGGAGTACCAAACGGTTAAAAGTGAATACTCCTCCATCAGCCAGGGTGGTTTTATCGAGTATGTCATATTCTTTTCCATCGATGTTTTTATAGGTGTTCTTAAAATAATCTTTGCTATTAGGGTCGCCCTCGTTTACCGGAATGGTTTTAGGCTTCACATTTTTTAAACGGCAAAGGTATACCTGCATAAATGTAGCAGGGGTTGGTACACCATCTTTCTTATACATTAAGCGCGAGGTAAATTTAAACTGCCTTACCACGGCTGTCATGTCTGGCAGCTGGATATTTTCGTTCTGGTTGTAGGCGATAAAGGTTGGTTCAGATGCATAATAAGGATCATCAACCAGTATGACCATGTTTTTGCCCCCGTCGGCATTAAAGGCATCGTAATTGAGCAGCCCCAGGTCAAACTGGTAATCACCGTTTTTCCCTACAGTTGTAGTGGCTACTTTCTTCTGTTCCAATAAATCGCTCCCTTTATCATCGATAAGACTTTTTGTAGTAAGGTAACCTTTAACTAGGGTAAGTTTAGTTCCTTCGGGTAGTGGCAGCGGTGTATTCACTTTTCCGTAAGCTTCTTTCCATTTGTACAGGTAGCGACCTGAAATGGTCATGTTGAGGTATTTTGGCCCCAATATTACATTTTCGGTAACATTGCTGGCCTTAAAAACAGTGCTTTCGAAGCCTACGGTCTTTTTATTGCTGTTGGCAACATTCTCAGGACTAAAATACAGGGCATTTTGCTCGTCGTCGGGTTCAAAATAAACCAGGTAAGGAGCTGTAGTGCCATTTATTTCAGATACCAGCCTTTTAAAATTAACCGCCAGGGTTGCATTTGCATTCACCTCTCCGGTTACCGAACTCGATCCTACAACACTGTAGGTACTATGCCCGTAATTGTATTTTTGTTTATTACCAGGGAAATTATAAATAGATTTAGAGATGGTAAGCATCTCTTTAGTCTGCCCTACCAGGTTGTCTACCTCTCCTTTAACCAGGTTTTTTTCCGCTTTTAACACATACATTTTGCCTTTGTAATTGCGCTGTACCTTTGTGTTAAAGCTTACATTAAGCTTGTAATCGTAAATCTGTACCACATCTTCGTTAAGTGCAACACTGGTTTTATTTGGTGTAGGATAAATAAACCAGTTCGGATCGCTAAAACGCGTATCATTAACCTGCACTACAATGCCTTCTACCAGTGCTTTTCTGGCCGATGAGCCCTTGGTGTACACATTACTATCAATTACATTAAAATTATGTTTCGAAATAGGTACTTTGAGGTCGAAGTTTCCCATATCGTCTGTCTGCCCCGCAGCAATTGGTATTACGGAAGCCACTTTAACCTGTGCGATATAGGTTTTACGCAGATCAGTAAGTGTTGGAATACTGTCAACCTCTTCGGTGTATACTTTCGGTTGGCCATTTTCGATTACCTTAACGCTATGTTTCGTCCTGTAAACCGGCACCAGCAATTTGATTCTTAACGCCTGGATATTTGTTTTGCCCAATGCATAACCTGCTTCTGCCTCGGTATAAGTTAAATTCGGGTTGCTTGCACGTTGAAGCGTTTTTAAATTGTAGGCACCAAGATCATCATAATAGCGATATTTTAGCCTGCCAACCAGTTGAATGCTGTAATCGGCAGCAGCCTTGGCATATTGTACTACAAAATTCTGCGTACCCGATTTTGTTCCGGTTGCGGGATGTTCTACATACCATTCGTAATGGTTCTGGTCTTTTATAAAATCGGCAATAACCGCCGAATTTTTATAACTGATGTTTTTTGCATTTACATTAACCACAATCTCTTCTGCAGGCAGTACTTTACTTTTCGCATTTGCCAGTTTATCGGTTTTTTCTTTCGCCAGCTCCTGGGCGGTTTTCACGCGTGTAATGTGCAGTTTGAACAAGCCGGTATTAAAACCAAGATTAGGTACAGAACTTAATCCACCTAAAGAAACCGGATCGTTGCCAGCAGAATTATCTTTGAACAACCAACTAAACACAAGTTTACTGGCATCATCAACCTTTTGGTTTGCTTTTGGTAGTTCTAAGGTTAAAATGGAAGCTACTTTTATTTCTTCGCCATACCTGAACTGAAATGCCTGACTTACGCCATCGTTTTTAAAAGTCGTTTTACCTGTCGGATCAATTGCTTTTACACGCCAGGCATAGCGTTTTCCTACCTTCAAAGGTGGATCGGACGGAGACAGCACATAAGACAAACTACTTACGGTTTTATTGACCAAAGGAAAAGAGGTTGAATTTAATACCTGATTTGGATCGGCATTATTTAAAGGCATCTCAGCAACCTGTAACAAATATTGTGTGCCAACAGGCGTAAACCCAGCATTGATCCAGTTGAATACCACGCTTTGCGGTGTAGTTGCCAAAACGTTAAAATTAGCTGCCGGACTAACAGGTACCGGCGCATCGGGATAAGCGATAGCTATGGCCGTACAGCCCAATGGCGCCATTGATGATAATACCTGGTTACTGTTTACATCAACCGCCTGGATACAAAAGGAGTAATTACCCTCCGGTAAGCGTGAGGAAACAATCAGCCTGGTTTTGTCGATTCCAGAAACATTCAGGTTATTTAAATCGAAGATATCTTTAATGGATAAACCGTTTAACTGTTTAGTTTCGTTCGGATTTAAAACCAAAGGCTGCAAAGGAACATAGTTGGGCTTGGTAGAAATTTTGATCCCATTATCTCCTTCCAGCTGTCCGGTTAATTTAACGGTTAAAGTCCTTGGGGTAAGGTTTTGCACTACAAGCAGCACCTTACCAGCATTAGCCCCGGCATAGTCAGCATAGTATGGCGAATATGGCGGAATTACGTTAACGGTAATATTTACCGATTGTGCACATAGCCTGTTTGTTGCCAGCGAAAGTAAAATCACCGATAAGATGAGCCCTATATTCTTATAAATTTTAAGCAATGATGTAAAATTCTTCATGGCGCTATATTTAAAATGTATGTACTAAACCAACATTTGTTCGTAACTCGTTGAATGATGGCAGTGTGGTATCTTTAGAATTGCTTTTGAGGTAATTAAGGGAGATGTTGGCGGCATCGCGTTTACCGATCCGGTAAGAACCATTTAAATTAGAACTGAAAATGGTACCGGCATCGATATCATTATTCCGCTGAAGCTGGTAGCTGGCCGAAAGATTTAAACCGAGCTTTCCTTTATCGACGGCCTGACTGATCCCCAGGGTTGGGCCATAAAATATCGTTCTCCCAAAAGCCACATCGGCCAGGGTATAATTGATATTGAAATTGGCACCAAAAGCTTTTTTCGGTAAACTAAACTGGTAAGAAAAATTGCCTGTTTTACTGTTCGATTTACTGTTAGGGGCGGTAAATTCGTTCAGATCGACCAGCGATTGGATATTTGCCACCAGCACAAAACCATGCGAAACGGTTTCGCCATTCATATTATACCTGAATACCGAGCTCAGGTTATGATTGGTCCTCGAAATCCTTAACACATCCAGAACGGGGTTTAAGCCCCTATCCTGGGTAATCCCGAAATTGGTATAACGCAGATCGATACCATATTCAGGCTTGTTGAAGGAAACATTTGCTGATCCGATTTTACGGTTGGAGCGAACAGCTTTATCACCCAATAAATTATCATTCTGCAAGCCAAAACTTCCGCTAATCTGTAATTGGCTTTTAAACAGCCTCAATGCTGTTTCAAGGGTATAATTCTGAACATCTGTTTCAAAATAATATGCCCCCATGCTTTTATAATCGGGGTCTACCCTTCTATATTTCAGTTTTATACTATATAAATTTGCGTAATAACCTAAACTGGTCTGCCCGGCGGTTAGCAATTGTGTTGAAGAATTTAAGGGGACAATTTTTCTGAGAAAATCAACTTTATCCAAAGTGGAGTTGTGAATGGTATCTGACAGTACATTGCGGGTATAAATACTTCCTGATACATCGAGATCGAACACGAAATGTTTTAAGAAACTGAATTTGGAAGATATGCCTAATACCATGTTTTCGGCCGGCGTAATCAATAAAGATGTGGGTTTTACCGCCAGCGAACTCACATCATCCTTTCCTTTAAGGAAAATAACATCAAAATGGTTCCGTTCGGTGCCCACCCCCAATCTTGCACTGTAAGCAGTTCTTTTATAGGCTGGTTGCTGTGCAAGAGCTAAAGGCTGATTTATATCTTCTTCAATGGCTTTGTTAAACCGGCCATAAATAAACCCGAATCTTAATTTACCGGGATTGAGCTCTACCCCGCCACCCAAAAAGTTATGCCCTGCGAGCGTAAAAGGAGAAAATTCAAGACTCCTCCAGCCTGCATGCACGGTTAACCATTTATAGGTTGGACTGATGCCGTACTGGTTAAAAGGCTGGGTATAACTTCTTTGCTGATCGCTAACCACAACAGAAAAGGGAAATGAAACCCCATAAATTGATAAGGTGGGTGCGCCATTAAATACATAAGAGTATGCGCGCTGCCTGGCCGGAATGCCTTTAACATTATAGGTTCCAAAGCCTAAACCCAAAGAGCCATTTAATACGACAGGTTTTTGTTTGGCAATTTCGCCCAAATCCTGCGCAGTGCCCTGAAGCGCAAGCAACAGTAATATGAGAAAGGTAAATAATAAGGATAAGCGTTTCATAATTTGTTCTTTAAAGGGATTATTGAGCCATAATCCATAGTTGGTTCTTCATTTTTCAGGTACCATTAACCGGCATACATTTTTCATAAGTTGGGAATAGCATCATGTGTAATGTTTGGTTATCAACTGAATTTGAAATTAGCTCAACCCTCAACGATTTAAGTTTTCTAATCGATGAACGCTTGATTATAATCGGTAAAGGGAATCGGGATAAATGGAAACATCGCTAAAGAGGCCATGGTTATCCCGCGTTGACGAATTTTACCTGTGGTAAGGGCTAGCGCTTTCGCCAAATGGAAAGAAGGGTTCATCTGCAGCTTCAGCAAAAACGAAAAACTGACCGTTATTAATTGATAAACAGTTTTTTTTAACTCACTGCTTCGTTAGCTGCTTACTCATTGACTGGCATAATGCACACGGAGCGAATGGTAAACGACTAATTAAATGTAATGCTTACCTGCGTTACCTGCTTATTACTCGAAATACTTAACTCTGCATTCAATTTTTTAAGTAAATCTTTTACAATCATTAAGCCATAACCCGATGATTTGCTCTGTACGCTGGAGCCGTTGAGCAACAACGCTATTTTATCTTCTGGAATCATATCCCCAGCGTTGCTTATGGAAAGATATTTTTGGCCTGTTTCATTTATACCGGAAATTAAGCTTAATTGCGTACCGCTATACGCGTTATTGATGGCGTTTTGCAAAAGGTTTCTTAATACGATGGTTAAAATATTTTCATCGCTTTGCAAATGGCCAAGCCGCTCGGTATTCATAGCCAGTTTGAGGTTTTTAACCTCTATCTGTGCGGCCAGCATGGAAACTGTATTTTCGAATAACTGCTCCATTTCAATAAAATCATGGTCAATTTCAAAGTTCTCCATCTGACTTTTCGACCATAACAACAGGTCTTCCATTGATTCGAGCAAGCCCCTGGAAGAAGCAATCAGTTTTTGCCGGTGTTTGTTTTTTTCCTCTTCCGAAAACTGGGAAGTATTTTGCTGGATCTTTAAAAAGGTAAATAACTGGCTAACCGGCGACCTTAAATCATGGGAAATGATACTGAACAGCTTGGCCTTGGTTTGGTTGGCATTGGCCAGTTGGTTATTGGTAATATCGAGCTGTTGGTTCTTTTTATCGAGCAAAAGATTGGCCTTCTGTTTATTTTTATAGATCATATAAATCAGTGAGAGGGCAATGAGCGAAATCAGTGCTGTTCCGCCTAAAAGCCAGCGGATGCTTTTTTCCTGTTTTAACTGCAGGTTTTTGGCTTGGTTCTCCTGGTTCAGGATCCCTATTCTCTGCTGCTTCACTTCGTTCTGGAAACGTGCCTCCATCTCTATTATATTTTTAGAAATAGATTCTGTTTTCAGGGAGTCGGTATATTTTGCATATAATAATATGTGGTTATAAGCGTCGTTTTCTAAATGCTCTTTCTTTTCGGCAGTAGCCAGGTTAAGGTATAAGGTTGCAATAACGCCTTTATGTTTAAAGTAGATGGCCAGGGGCAACGCTTGTTTGTAATATTTAATCGCCTTTTTGGTATCGCCCTGCTTCAGAAAAAGATCAGCCAGGGCATTTTTCACCAGGTAATAATCTTCTTTTTCCTTGCTGATCTTCGCGTTTTCCTCTGCTTCGAAAAGAATTTTTTCCGCCTGATCCAATCTTCCTTTGGATGTGTACATCCTGCCCAGTTCTACCTGCGCATCAACCAAAATAGTATAGTCGCCACTTTTACGAACTGATTTTTTTAAAACGGTATAATAAACCAAAGCCGAGTCTCCCTTATTTAACGATAAATAAGAGGTTACCAAATCTTTATAGGCCGTTTCCAAACCTTCGTTATAATTGCTGAGATAGCTTACCGACTCCTTAAAATAAGCAAGGCTTTCATCGGCCCGGTTTAAATTCTGGTAAATTTCGCCTACTGCCAAATACCCCACACCAATATTAGACCGTGATGCAGAATTGTTATGCCTGGCGTAATCTATTTTGAGGTATTTTATGTATTCAATGTACCGCTGCAGCGCCTTCTCAAACCTCCCGGCATTAAAGTAATATTCGCCCAAAACTATGTTTGCACCAATCTGAATTTCTTCATCTTTATCAACGCTGGCAATTTCAATTAACTCATTCCTTGCATCATCTCCCTTTTTTAGCCATTGTTTATTATCGTACAATCCGGCCAGGCGCCTTAAAGCCAAAACAATCCTCGAATTACTCTTTGCTTTCTCAGCAAATTTTTTCGAAATTTCGTAATAACGGATAGCACTATCTATTTTATAGGTAGACTCATAACCTCCGGCCAGGTGAAAATTAAAAATAGATTGATATAAAAAATTATCGGGAGGGGTCATCTTTATCCCCTCGATTGCAGCTTTGATCAGTTCAGGGTAATTTTCTTTCCCGTCAGGGATACCTTTTAGTTTATCGCAGTAAATATTCCACTCTCTAAGCCTTTTATCGGAAGCCACCTTTTCCTGAGCCAAGATTTGCCCTGTATTGACCAAAACCAGTAAAACCCATATGCCAAATGTGATTTTCCTTATCCTCATAATGCAACTTTTAATCCGTTAATTATAAAATTGCTGACCGTTTTTAAATATATTTTTTAAAGCTTTGTGGTATGTTTTCCCAATTGGGAGGGCATTTGCCCCTATGGCAACCGTTTTTGTATCAAGCCTGCTCACTTTATTCCGTGCAATTACATAACTGCGGTGTATCCTTACAAATTTACCCTGGGGCAAACAATCCATAAATTTAGAAAGGGTGGTTAACGTTAAATGAACCTTTTTCTCCGTTACAATTTTGGTATAATCGCCAAAGGCTTCTAGAAAGAGGATTTCGGCAGCATTCAGATTGACTGTACTAAGTCCATCTTTAAACACTACCTGTTCGTTTCTGAAAAGAACATCATAAGCTTCTGCCTTATTTTTAAGCTGAATAAAATCTACCAGCCGTTTGATGCAGGTTTCGAAACGATCGCTTTCAAGGGGTTTTAAAATAAAATCGAAAACTTTAAGCTGAAAACCATCCAAAGCGTATTCGGGATGCGAAGAGATAATGATATTGATGGCATTGCTATCATTTATAGTTTTTATAAACTCAAGTCCATTGATATTGGGCATGTCCACATCCACAAATACCACGTCTGGCTGGTGGCTATTGAAAAAAGTTAATGCCTCTACGCAATTATTAAAACTACCTGTTAATTTTAAAACAGCCGAATTAACAACTTCATTTTCAATAGATTTTCTGTCCAGCTCACAATCGTCAACGATTATACAGGATAAGGGCGCATTCATTTGAATAGTTTGTTTGGTGCATAAACTTAATAAAAAAATACAATAAATAAATCGATTTTAAATCGGATAAAAGATTTCAACATCTTGTTATTTTACTAAAAATATTAGTATTTTTAATCCATGATTAGTGAAGAAGAAAAACAGTATTTTAAAGGGCGGGGCGCTCAGGTTAATCCACACAATAAGTTTTTAAAGGATGTTTACATCAAAGAACATAATGAAGGGATAGACGATTGGGAAGAAACCGACCGTAAAACCTCTTTCATCTTCGAAAATGCTAAAACCATTGTAAATAAAGTAGATAGTCCTGATGTGGGCATGGCTTACTCCCTTAATCCTTACCAGGGTTGTGAGCACGGATGTACCTATTGTTATGCCCGCAATTCTCATCAATACTGGGGTTATAGTGCAGGCATCGAATTTGAACGGAAGATAATCGTAAAAAAAGATGCCCCTGCCCTGTTTAAAAAGTTTCTGGAGAAAAAAGGCTGGGATGCCACCACCATTTCACTATCTGGCAATACCGATTGCTACCAACCTGCAGAAAGGAAATTTAAACTTACCCGCCAATTACTTGAAATTGCCCTGGCCTATAAACAACCCATTGGCATGATTACCAAAAATTCCCTAATCCTACGCGATCGGGATATTTTGCAGGAAATGGCCAAGTTAAACCTGTGCATGGTTTATGTTTCCATTAACAGTTTAAATGAAGACTTACGCCAGGTAATGGAACCCCGTACTACAACGGCGAAACAGCGCCTGAAGGTAGTAGAAGAACTTAGTAAGGATGGGATTCCCATGGGCGTAATGGTTGCACCTTTGGTACCCGGTTTAAGTGATCATGAAATTCCGAAAATTTTAAAAGCGGTTGCAGGTGCCGGTGCGATAAAAGCTGGTTATACAGTGGTACGGTTAAACGGGGCCATCGGCCAGATATTTGAAGATTGGCTTAGAAAAAATTTTCCTGACCGTTTTGATAAGGTTTGGCATTCGATTCAGAGTTGCCATGGCGGTAATGTGAACGACAGCCGTTTTGGCAACCGCATGCGTGGAGACGGCAATATTTCTCAGATGATCAGGGATAATTTTAAACTACACTGCCGTTTAAACGGCTTAAATGTAAAAGATATTATTTTAAACCACACGTTGTTCAAAATTCCGAGCAACCAGGTGAGTTTGTTTTAAATTCGGGGAGAAAAATCCTCCGCTCTCAAGGCCGTGGTTTGTAATCACGGCCATCTCAACATGCTGGTCCCGATTGTAAATCGGGATCTTTTGATTACAGATTTGTAATCCATTCCGATTAAACTTAGTTTTAGCCTTATGAATATTGCATTGATCACCTACCTTGATAAAGGTGCTTATGATACCACTACCGTTGAAAGTGAAGATGATAAACTTTTACATTTTTTAAAAGGAAAAGGCTTGAAGATTGAAAAAGTAATCTGGAACGATCCAGATGTGGGCTGGGAAGATTATTCACTAGCCATTTTAAAATCGCCATGGGATTATTTTGATCTGATTGAAGATTTTTACAAATGGCTCAATCACCTGGAGGCAAAAAAAGTAAAACTGATCAATCCTATTGAGGTGGTGAGGTGGAATGCCAACAAACAATACCTTCAGGAAATTGAACAGGCAGGTTTAAAGATTACCCCAAGCGTTTTTATCCGGAAGAATGAGCGTGTAAACCTTAATCATTACTTCGAAAAATTTAATACCGGTAAGTTAATTGTAAAGCCATGTGTTAGTGGCGGAGCCAAAAACACCTTCAAAGTAATCATCGATAATGTTGAAGAAGTAAATAAAAAATTAAACCAGCTTATACAGGAAGAAGATTTTATTGTGCAACCATTTTTGCCAGAAATTCTAGAAAACGGCGAATGGTCTTTCATTTTCTTTAATGGCATTTATAGCCATTCGTTAATTAAAAAAGCCAAGTCTGGCGATTTTAGGGTACAGCCTGCGCATGGAGGATCTGTGCATCCGCAAAAACCTGGTGAAGAACTAATTGCTACGGCACAGCAATACGTAGATTTATTTGCCAAAAACTGTCTCTATGCCCGTGTTGACGGCACTTTTGTAAATGGCGATTTTTTACTGATGGAATTAGAACTGATTGAACCTTTTCTGTTTTTGAATACCGAATCTCAAAATTATGAGCGGTATTATCAGGCCTTAAAGGAGCTGATATAAAGAGAATCGTCATTTAAAGGGACAATTTATTGTACAGAGGGATGTCCGCAGGACGGGGGTGTTTATTAGTCTTAGCCAGACAGGCTTCTTTCTTTTTGGCATTAAAAAGACCAGCATAGCTAGCTTGAATGCGATTAAAAACATAAAAGCTCGTGAAAAAACAAAAAATGCCTGCTGAAAATTTATTCATCTGTTTTTGTAGCCTTCAGCAGCATTCATGAGCACTTCGCCGTTTTCTTTCAAAGCAAGCGGCACGGCTAGAACAGAGCAATCCTAAAAATTTGTTAGGCCGGATTTAAATAGAACAGAGATACGTACTACAGCCTAGTTGGGAAGAAATATGACGGGATGTAAACCATTCATATTTAAATAATTACAAAATACATCAATGGTAGCGGAATGCAGCGGAGTAGAGAACCTCGTATTGCTCAGCGAAGTTAAATCTACTGAAAATAGATCTCTCTATTCCACTGCGTTTCAGTCAAGATGACGATCCTAAAGCTCTTTATTTAGCTGCAAAAACCTGAACCCAATAGTTATCTGCTTTGGCTGCACCCATTTCTTTAAAAGACGCCGTCATGATGTTTTTACAATGGCTTTCGCTGGCTAGCCATTCGTTAAAAACCTGTGCTTCTGAAGTTTGTCCTGCAGCAATATTTTCGCCTACAGTTGTCCAGTTATAACCTGTAGCCGTAACCCTTGCCCCAACTGTTTCTCCGTTTGCGGAGGTATGTACCATGCTTTTAATCGATGCCATGTAATTACTTTGATAAATTGCAGCCGAAGCCAGATTGGCATTCCAGGTTAAAGCGGCAACAGGCGGCATTTTAGTCGTACCACAATTACAACCAGCCAGACGTGTGTCGTTAACCAATTTTAACAGCACATCGTTATTGATGTTTGTTGCCGTTGAAATTTCTATTTTTAATGTTTTAGATGATGTATCCGGTGTATTGGAATCAGCTCCTTTTTTACAGGACAGTACACAGCACAGCGCTATACACATTAGCGGGAAGACGGTAGATTTCATTTTATAGTTTGTTTAAGGAAAGATACTATGATTTTCATTAAAAAAATAAATTAATGGCCATCTTTTTCATACTCCAAAAACAGCTAAGCAATGGGGGGGTATTATAAACAAAAAACTCCCGATTTTCACCGGGAGTTTTTTATTATTTACTTGAAGAATCTTCTTCTTGTTTTGGCTCTTCTTTTTTCTTTTCGCCTTTTTTATGATTGATCGAAATCAGTTGGGTTGTTTTATCGTAATCAATTTCTAAAACATCACCTTCGGCAAGTTCGCCCTTAAGAATTTCTTCAGCAATCGGATCTTCTAAATATTTCTGGATTGCTCTTTTTAACGGACGGGCACCAAAATTACTATCAAAACCTTTATCAGCGATATATTCTTTAGCATTATTAGTCAATGCAATTTCATAACCAAGGGTATGAACACGACCGAATAAAGCTTTTAACTCGATATCTATAATTCTAAAGATTTCATCTTTACCTAAGCTGTTGAATACCACTACATCATCAACACGGTTTAAGAATTCTGGAGCAAAAGCACGTTTCAATGCGCTTTCGATCACACCACGGCTGTGAGAATCGGCCTGGTTTGTTTTCGCTGTTGTAGAGAAACCAACACCTTGACCAAAATCTTTAAGCTGACGTGCACCAATATTAGAAGTCATAATGATGATTGTATTTCTAAAATCAACTTTACGTCCTAAACTATCAGTTAATTGTCCTTCGTCCAAAACCTGCAATAAGATATTGAATACATCAGGGTGAGCTTTTTCAATTTCATCCAATAAGATTACTGCGTAAGGTTTTCTTCTCACTTTTTCAGTTAACTGTCCACCTTCCTCGTAACCAACATATCCTGGAGGCGCTCCCACTAAACGCGAAACCGCAAATTTCTCCATATACTCACTCATGTCGATCTGGATCAAAGAATCGTCACTATCGAACATAAAACGGGCCAGTTCCTTTGCCAATTCTGTTTTACCTACGCCTGTCGGGCCTAAGAAAATAAACGAACCTATTGGCTTTTTCGGGTCTTTTAAGCCTGCTCTTGTACGTTGAATGGCTTTGGTCAATTTCTTGATCGCATCATCCTGACCGATAATTTTCTCGGCTACTTTATCGTACATGTTCAACAGTTTTGTACTATCTGTTTGTCCAACACGTTGTACCGGAATTCCTGTCATCATTGAAACCACCTCAGCTACATTATCTTCTGATACTTCGTAACGTTTGGTTTTCGTTTCAGCTTCCCACTCTGCTTTAGCTTTATCTAATTCTTCAATTAAATTTTTCTCTGTATCGCGGAGTTTTGCAGCTTCTTCATATTTCTGGCTACGTACAACCTTGTTTTTCTCTAATTTGATATCTTCAATTTTAGCTTCGATATCGATAATGTTCTGAGGAACATGAATGTTGGTTAAGTGTACCCTCGATCCTGCTTCATCTAAAGCATCAATGGCTTTATCCGGCAAGAAACGGTCAGAAATGTAGCGTGAAGTTAACGTAACGCAAGCCTCAATCGCTTCCTGGGTATACGTTACACCGTGGTGTTCTTCATACTTGTCTTTAATGCGGCTTAAAATCTCAATGGTTTCATCAGGAGTGGCAGGTTCAACCATCACCTTTTGGAAACGACGGTCTAAAGCACCATCTTTTTCAATGTACTGACGGTATTCGTCTAAAGTAGTGGCACCAATACATTGGATTTCGCCCCTGGCCAAAGCCGGTTTGAACATGTTCGAAGCATCAAGCGAACCAGATGCGCCACCTGCACCAACAATGGTATGAATCTCGTCAATAAACAGAATTACATCTGTAGATTTTTCAAGTTCGTTCATTACGGCTTTCATACGCTCTTCGAACTGGCCACGGTATTTGGTACCGGCTACCAGCGATGCCAAATCCAGTGTAACCACGCGTTTGCCAAAAAGCACACGCGAAACTTTACGCTGTACAATACGAAGTGCCAAGCCTTCTGCTATTGCCGATTTACCCACACCGGGCTCTCCGATTAAAATCGGGTTGTTCTTTTTTCTGCGGGATAGAATCTGCGATACGCGTTCAATCTCTTTCTCGCGGCCTACAATCGGGTCTAAACGACCTTCTTCTGCAGCTTTTGTTAAATCACGACCGAAATTATCAAGAACTGGAGTCTTAGATTTAATATCTGAAACCTTTTTAGGTGTACTGAAGCTTTCTTCTTCGCGATAATCATCATCGCCTCCTGTTGAAGCACTGTTTGAAATATCGTCTCTGAAACCATTTTTATTTACTTCAACCTCTTGTTTAAAAACATCATAAGTAACACCGTATTGTAACAGGATTTGCGAGGCGATGTTATCATCATCTCTCAAAACCGATAACAGCAAATGTTCGGTGCCAATTAAATCGCTTTTAAATATTTTAGCTTCTAAATAAGTGATTTTTAAAACTTTTTCTGCCTGTTTTGTTAATGGAATATTGCCTAAGTTTACTGTAACACTCGAGGTACCGCGAACGGCATCTTCAATTGAGCGGCGCAATTTACCGGTATCAACCCCTAACGATCTTAAAATTTTTATGGCCATACCATCGCCTTCGCGTATGAGGCCCAATAATAAATGCTCGGTTCCGATGTAATCGTGCCCCAAGCGAAGGGCTTCCTCCCTACTAAAGGAGATTACATCTTTAACCTGTGGTGAAAATTTTGCTTCCATAATACCTTTCTTAACAGCTACGTCCCTAAACTATAAAATAAATTATAAAAAGCGACTGTACCATTTTGTTTATTTTATCAACAATTGCGCCATATAGGTGGATAAAAGGCAGTAATGATATCCACTAGCTTAAAAAATACGTTTTGAATATCTTCCTATAAATATATATCTATCTACGTAATAACTGTTTTATAGGTTTTAAAAGGCAATTTAATCCATTACCACCTTTTAAAATATCATTTTGTCGGTTTATTGTAAGGATTTCTTCGATTCGAATAACTGACAATTTGTTGCTTTTTACAAAGGCAATTTACAAGTTTTGACAGAAAAACAAAAAGAACGTGACATCATTTAACAATTTCACTAGATAAAAATAAATACACTGATCCGATCAACTATATGTCTTAATAAGCTTAATACGAATTTAACCGTAATTAGGTTGTTTTGTTTTTTTAAACAGCTGTTTATTATCATTTATTACCGCACGGCAAAGCTTTATCCTGAAACCAGCCTGTTCTGCATTAAAATTTTCAACCATAAAATGCTTCTGCAAATTCCTCTTTATGGTTTGAAGATAATTTCTGTAAAAACTGTAATGGTACATCGGTAACATCGAGTTTATTACATTTTGAACTTAAATCATTTAAATCGAAATGACCAGATAGCGATTGATAAAGCTCACCGTCAGACTGTTCAAAACCCATACTCCAATCAGTAAAACATCGTCGCTCATATTTGCCAATCTGTAGTAAAACAACCGATTCATGACGTTCATCATTTACGATTTTTTTGAAAAGCCTGCGAATAATACGCTCGTCTCCTTCAAGCAACTGCATAAACCTCCCTTTACTCTTCGTAATTTGCAGCTCCCTCACATATAATAATATGCCGGTAATGTTATTCCGGGTATTAAAATCCTTGCAATGATTAAACAAGGATTTAAGTTCATTATTATTAAACAAGCTACTTTCTATGCTCGTAAAAATCAAATAAAATATGGGTTTTAAAATTTTACTCTCTAACTTCACAAGGTAATTCATACAATTTTTGCTGTTTTATTGTATATAACAGCTATTATCCGATTATTTCTATAAAATTCAAACAAATTTCACCTAAAACAATATAAATTCAACCAAAAACAGTAAACAAATCAGCTATTTTTTATCAACTTACAGATATTCAATAAAAAATAACGAGCACAATCCATCAATTATACCATCAAAAAAACAGGAGACATGGTAAAGACAAACATTAGCATTTAATATATTTTAGGGTCTTTTTAGAAGTAATGCCCGGCAATAAGCGATTACGCAGGTCAGTTCATTAAAATTTATAAACCGATTACGATTAATTGAACACCTTATACCTGGCGTACTACATCATAAATTTTACGATGTCATTAATGAATAACTGTTGCTGATCTATAAATGGATAGTGTGAGCAATTGTCAATCAGATCAAAATGTCTGGTCCCAATAAGTTGCCCAATGTCGCGCAGTTGTTTGTCAGAAAAGATCCGGTCCTGCTTACCGTAAATACCAAATAGTTTTATTCCCTTTTTTTTGATGTTTTTTAAAATGTCTTTGGTATTTATATTCACCAGCTGTTCATTTTTATAGAAGCGCAGCGGAGCCTCGTTATTTCGAATATTCATCTTACCATATTGACTATTTTGATAATCCAATTCCAGTTGCTGGGATTTTGAAGTAGGATGTGGCATACTAAAATAACCAAATTTAGATGCCATGTCGTAGCAACGCTTTCGGTAATCGGCACTTTTGTGATCCAGGGATCTGATTAAAGAAATCTGGTTCAAAGATGCCGTGTCTCTTTTTGCAAGTGCCAGTTTTTCTGTGCTTATTAATATATGATCATAAGTTTCCTGTTGGGCGAATAAAGCACCAACAAGGATAAGTCTTTCTACTTTTTCAGGCCGCGAAGAGGTATAAAGTGTGGCTACAATCCCCCCAAAACTGTGGCCAATTAATGTAGCTTTCTTTATATTATATTTTTCCATGAGCTGATCAAGATCGGTAATCGCCTCGGCAAAATTGATTTTTGCAGAAGTGTCTATCGACCTCCCCTCACCCCTTCTGTCATAAACGATCACATAAAATCCTTTTTTGGCAATTAAAGGTGCTGTTGTACCTTCAAATAAACTCGAATTACCCCTCGGACCGCCATGAATAAAGATAATTGCAGGGTCTGAATGGTTGCCATAGGCTTTGGAGTAAATCTCCTGAGAACGGGCATTATTAAATAAAAACAGGCAAAGGAGCAAGGGCAAGAAAAGGTACTTCATTAAAATAGCTGGATAGTTTGGTTTTAAAGATAATAAAAGAGATCACCTGCCTAAAATAATTATATTATTTGGTCAGATCGCGTATCATTATATCTTATTGCGAATATAACCACTTTAGTTACAGGACAAAAACACTTATCAACTTCCGACAAACAAAACATGGTGCTGAGCGTTTAAACCTCAACACCAAAACCGATAAACAGCTAATTATCCTACAAAATGAAATTACCACTCCTCTCTTTTATCCTAATGCTAAACATCTCTTTACACTTGTGCGCACAAACCAGAGAGATTAGCCAGCAGGGCGAAAAATCTTCAGTACAACCAGCTAACCCATCCGCAACCATAAGGGATATCCGCGAAAAATATAACCACATCAATTCACTTGTCCTACAGAAAGAAAAATTCAAATACGAGGTAGAAGGCTGTGTGGAAGATGGAACTGTAACTTATTTTAAGGAAGGAAACGCCATTGTTAAGATCTCAGAATCAGGAAGCATAGGCGACGGGAGCTGGCTGAATGAATATTATTACCATTTGGGCAAATTTTTCTTTTGTTATGAAAAGATGGTAGGCGGCCCGGCAATAGGCAAGGTAACCACTACCGAACGCCGGTATTATGTACAGGATGATAAACCCGTACGCCTGATAGAGGATAAAAAAACAGTTAAAGATGATGCCCGGGTTTTGGAAACTACCCAAAACGCATACAAGTTATTGAAGGCTTATAAAACCAAAGATTTTGCAACAGCTTTGTGCAGGTAATTCCCCAGGCATAACCTTTAAATGTTATTCCCCTTATTTAAATTTAGTGTAATTGAAATCTATAGTGAAGTTGGAGTCTCATTCTCTTCACAGGATTTAAAACCTTCAAAAATCATGATATACTCCACAAACATTTTGTAATGGCTTTGTTGTTTTTATCTTTGTACCCGGTCTGAGCATTACCGCTTCGGAGCTGGGATAGATGTATGGTTTGGTGCAGACATTTTTTATAACAGATAAGAAATGGTTTGATTTGTAAGCCCGTAAATTCATAATAAAGGGATTTAGCATTACAGTCCTCTCGAAATCCCAGTTTCAAAGAAAAAAAATGCCTTTAATATAAGCTAATGTAAAAAAATAACATGTCTGACGAGAAAATAATCTTTTCAATGGCAGGTGTAAATAAAATTTACCCGCCACAAAAACAGGTTTTAAAAAATATTTACCTTTCTTTCTTTTATGGAGCCAAAATCGGGGTGATCGGTTTAAACGGTTCAGGTAAATCATCGCTTTTAAAAATCATTGCCGGTTTAGATAAATCTTACCAGGGCGAAGTGGTTTTCTCACCAGGTTACTCTGTTGGTTACCTGGCGCAGGAGCCTATCCTCGATCCCGAGAAAACCGTACGCGAAGTTGTTGAAGAAGGCGTTGCCGAAGTAACCGCTATTTTAAAAGAATATGAAGAGGTAAACGAAGCCTTTGGTTTGGAGGAAAACTATTCTGATCCTGACAAGATGGATAAATTAATGGCCAGACAAGGTGAGCTTCAGGATAAAATTGATTCATTGGGAGCCTGGGAAATCGATTCGAAACTCGAAAGGGCTATGGATGCACTGCGCTGCCCGGATCCTGAAACAAAAATCAGCGTACTATCAGGTGGTGAGCGTCGCCGCGTGGCCATGTGCCGTTTATTGCTTCAACACCCTGACGTATTGTTACTGGATGAGCCTACCAACCACCTTGATGCCGAAAGTATCGATTGGTTAGAGCAATTCCTGCAAAATTACGAAGGAACCGTTATCGCGGTTACCCACGACAGGTATTTCCTGGATAATGTTGCCGGATGGATTTTAGAATTAGACCGTGGCGAAGGCATTCCATGGAAAGGAAATTACAGCAGCTGGTTAGACCAGAAGGCCAAACGTTTGGCACAGGAAGAAAAAACAGAAAGCAAGCGTCAGAAAACCTTAGAACGTGAGCTTGAATGGGTACGTATGGCACCTAAGGCACGACATGCAAAATCGAAAGCACGTATTGCTAATTATGATAAATTAGCTTCTGAAGATGGAAGAGAAAGAGAAGAAAAACTGGAACTTTTTATTCCTCCAGGCCCGCGTTTGGGTAATGTAGTCATCGAAGCGACAAACGTTACCAAAGCCTATGGCGATAAAGTTTTGTTCGATAATTTAAATTTTTCCCTGCCTCCAGCGGGTATTGTCGGTATAATCGGACCAAACGGTGCGGGTAAAACCACTTTGTTCCGTTTAATTACCGGACAGGAAGAAGCTGATGCAGGTACTTTCCGTGTTGGCGAAACAGTTGAACTGGGTTATGTAGATCAGATGCACAATGACCTGGATGCTGATAAAACCGTATACGAAAATATTACCGATGGTTTAGATAACATTCAGTTGGGCAACAAGGCAGTTAACGGACGTGCCTATGTTTCAAAATTCAACTTCAACGGTGGCGATCAGCAGAAAAAAGTAGGAATTCTTTCCGGTGGGGAGCGTAACCGTGTTCACCTGGCCATTACTTTGAAAAAAGGAGCAAACGTACTGTTGCTGGATGAGCCGACCAACGATATCGATGTGAACACACTGCGTGCCCTTGAAGAAGCTTTGGAAAACTTTGGTGGTTGTGCTGTGGTAATCAGTCACGACAGGTGGTTCCTTGACCGGATCTGTACGCACATCCTGGCCTTTGAAGGTAACTCTGAAGTTTATTTCTTTGAAGGTAATTATTCAGACTACGAAGAAAACCGCAAAAAACGTTTAGGTGATGTTACACCAAAACGCATCAGGTATAAAAAATTAAGTTAATGCAAAGTCCCGATCAAAAATCGGGACTTTTTTGTTTGAGGCGTTAATGGAAAGGTTTTAAAATAAATCTGAGTGTTCAACTTGAAAAACCAGAAAATGTCACGTTGAGCCTATTGAAACGCTTACAATAAATCTACGTAGGTCCTTCGACAGGCTCAGGATGACCATTTTTCTTATATTATGCAGATTGAAAAGGAATAGGCTTTGAGCTTTCTTTGGCTTTTCGTTTTCCCCTGAAAAAGAAATACAGGTTAACGAAAAGCATTATCCCTAGATAGATCGCAAATCCACCAATCTTGGAACTTAAAGCTTCTATTAAATTGCGGTAATTGTTTTCATTAATGGTAATCTTCATGATTAGCAGGGCGAAGCCAATATTGAGCAGATAAAAACCCGTTTCGAAAAGTTTATTGGTAGCCCCCGCTATTTCTTCCCTGCCCTTAAAAATATCGAGCATATATACCTTACTGTTTTTGAACAGCGTTTTTGAAACATAAAAAGTTAAAAAAAGCGCAATGGGTAGGTAAACTGCGTAGCCGATTAAAATTTTAGTCGTTTCCATAATGAAAAAATTTAGGTTGTTATTTTATTAATTTATGTATGGTATGGGTAAGTAAATAAATATTTGAATAATGAAGTACCGATAAGATGCAAACAATGGTAGCCACTTTTACTGCCATTACTTCAGCTAGCTGTTGCCATGAAATGATCGTCTCCCAACCTACCAACGTTACGGCGCAATAACCTATGTTTACCAGGTAGTAAGCAACCAATAGTGATTTATTGATCTGTTTGCAAAGGTCAAGGTGATCTGGGATCAGTTCGGCCACAAAGATATTGCCATTACGATAGCATATGTTCCCCACTACTGCGATAATAAACACAATCACTAAGATAAAAATGCCATATCCGGTTACATTGTAATCCATAACCAACAACTTTAAATTATTTAATTTTCAGGAAAAACTGAAAGCACAGATAAAAAAAATACGCCTCTTTTGAGGCATTCTTTAAAAATGTTTTACACTCTTTTTCCTTTCATGGTGTAAAAGTAAGTTAAATTTATTAAACTTTCAAATATTATTGAAAATTCATGAAAATAAATTACTACATCAATTCATACTGAAAAAATAAAGTGATAATGATATAAAAGTTCAGCGCAGACAAATCTCCCTGCTCCGCGTTGCTTTGGTAGAGATGGCGATGTTTCTCTTTTAATATAAAGATATTTTAGCTGATGGTTCACAGAATACGCATTGTCTTTCTGCACAATGCCAACAATAAACTAATAACCAATGAACTTCTAATGCCTGTTTTTCAAGGCTTTTTTTACCGCAGCATCTGTCACTTCTTCCATTATTTTATAACCTGCAAGATTAGGATGAACACCATCAACTGTTAATTCAGCCCGTTGCCCTTTCCTTTCATCTACCAAAGGTGTCCAATAATCCAAAACGGTGTAATTTCTATCNCTATCTTTTGCATAGGCAGCAATCTTTTCATTTAGATTAACAATGATATCAGCTGCTTTAATATTCTTATTCCAAGGATATTCGTAAACAGGCAGGTATTTACAAAGTATTACCTTGATATGGTGTAACCGCGCCAGTTCTGCCATCGATTTAATATTATCCATAATCTTATCGATGGTAACATGACCTGTATTGCCTGCAATATCATTACTACCCGCCAAAATAATCACTACTTTTGGCTTAAGGTTAATTACATCCTGCCGGAAACGGATAAGTAGTTGCGGCGAAATCTGTCCGCTTATCCCCCTGTCCAGGTATGGGTTTTTAGTAAAATATTCAGGATCTTTCTGCTTCCAGAATTCAAAAATCGAACTCCCTAAAAATACCACGCGCTTTTCTTTTCGGTTTGGAGGCAGCAAAAGTTCGTTCTCTTTCTGGTACTTCGTAAGAGCTGCCCAATCATCGGCAAAATTTTCTTTTTTAGGTTTATTGTTTAAGGAATCTGCTTTCTGAACCTGGGCAAACAAACTGCCTGCAGAGATTAGCAAGATGAAAAACAAGAATTTACTTTTCATGGGATATGTAATTAGTAACGGGCGAAATGCTAAACTAAATAATCTGGGTTTAATTATTTTGTTCGTCGGCATTAAAGTTACTATTCATTTTACCCTTTTTATTTCCAAACTGACTCAGGTTATAGCTTAAAGTAGCTTGTACAAAACGGCTGATAAACCTTGTCCTGTTCTCGGAAATAGCGTTATTGCTAATGCTGGTACTAAAAAGTGCTCCCTGGTTAAACAGATCGTTTGCCTGGATAGAAAAGAGCAATTTGTTACTCTTTAATAAGGAAGCATTTAATCCCACATTTACCAGTAAAGGATTGCCTGCATATAGATTATACCCGAAATTTAAACTTTTAGAAGCCGATGCATTTACCCTAAAACGTTTATTTGGAATCCAACTGGTACTACCATTTAAGCCTAAAACCTGGATATTTTTAATATTCTGATTCATTATAGAATAAGTGTTTGAACTGAAACTGTACGACACACTGGTATTAAATGAATATTTTTTCTGATTCAGGTTAAGCCTAAAAGCGTTCGAAACATTAATCCCACTACTGCGGTTTAATACGTTTTCAGTATAAAAAACATTATGACTGTAGGCAATGTTGCCATTGATAGAAAGCGACAGCTTATTGGTTAACAATCTTTTATTTAAGGAATAATTACCTCCCACATTGTAAATACCATTTACATTCTCATAGGTGGTTTGCTGTTTTAAGCTGTTTAGCGTATCGCGAAGAAAAATGGTGTTACTGACTACGCTATTAAAGGCGAAAGAGCCGGATAAACCTGCCATAATACTCAATCCCGATTTGAGGCCAAATTGATTATAGCTCAAATCGGCGGTATGGCTCGATGTTGCTTTCAGATCCGGATTACCGATAATCAGATTTTGTACATCATTATTATTTCTAATAGGCTGTAATTTATTAAAATCGGGCGAGCTGGTATAACCGTTGTAACCAAAGCTTAAGTTTTTATTATCTTTTATCTGGTAACTTAAATTAGCAGAAGGCGAAAAATTAAACTGGTAGTTCCTTAATTCCTGCCCGGTATTTTGGTATTTACCAATAATGATACTTGGTGAGAAATTAAGCCCGAAATTATAACTGATCTGCTTTGCACTGGTGTTAAAACCGATTCCAAAATTCTGGTTAATAAAATTGGACACATAATCCTGTCCCAGTGAATCGACAATAAAACTATTGCCCAGCGGATTGGTAACTCTTGTGGTTTGCAAATTCCGGTTTCTACTAACCGAAAAACGATAAGACAGATTAATAAAGCTATACCCTGTACTATCGTTCGCTTCTTTTAATGAATTGGAAAATTGAAAGTTACCCCCAACATTAGAATTTGAGGTATTGTTGGCAACCAATCTGTTTAGTAAAGAATCTTTAACCAGTATATTGGTGGTTTCATTATAATACCTGATAATGTCGTTGATTGTACTGCTCGAATTCCCTTCACTTGAGCCAAAATTTAACCCCATTGATAACGACCGCTTATTATTGGCCAATCGCGAAGACCAATTGATACTTCCGTTAACATTAGGATTGCTATTCCGGGAACCTGAATTAGATATCAGGTCCTGTTTGATAAACCCGGTTTTATTCGAAGTTGAAAATGCGTCGTTACGGGTGTTGGCTAAAGCTCCGTTAAGTGATATATTAAAATAATTTTTCTTTGTGGCCCCATTTAGGCCCAGGTTAATACTATTGCTTAAAGACCTGGAATTATTGGCACTTTCCCTTAAATCGAATATGGTTCCCTGCGGATTAAATGTTTCGAGATAATTACTCTGAACAGATTTGTTAATTCCGTTGTTAAAATGATAACCACCATTCCAACTAAATTCTTTCGAAATTTTATCTCTTATGTTACCGTTTAAGCCACCATTGTTTATTTTGGAAAATTCATTATTTGTTAAACCGTAACTGCTTCCAAAACCAATTTGCTTTGTTTTTTTCCATATACTGCCACGGGTAGCAAGATTATGTGCATTATTGGTAGCAGAACTCATTTCTACTCCGCCGAAAAAACCTTTATCCATACCAGGCTTGGTTACCAGGTTTAGCATTTTTTGCGGTGTACCGGTTTTTATACCTGTAAAGTTGGCTTCATCGCCATAATCGTCAATAACCTGAAGTTTTGCAATAATATCTGCCGGCAATTGCCTAATGTAATCTTCAACGTTACTGGTAAAAAAATCTTCGCCGTTTACCCGGAGCTTGGTCATTTTTTTACCCATTACGGTAACGGCACCTTTTTCGTCAACCTCAATCCCCTGAAGTTGCTTTAACAG
This sequence comes from Pedobacter vanadiisoli, assembly GCF_042684385.1. NCBI lineage: Bacteria > Pseudomonadati > Bacteroidota > Sphingobacteriia > Sphingobacteriales > Sphingobacteriaceae > Pedobacter > Pedobacter vanadiisoli. The sequence continues at coordinate 41,208 of NZ_JBHULL010000013.1, forward strand.
ATCTTCAACTTTATCGTTTTCTCGCACTGTATAAGCCCTGGCATTATATTCAATAGTATCTTTTTTGATCTTAATAGGATCCACTTTTATTTTAACGTCTACATCTTCCAGACGGATTGTTTCTATTTTGAGCATAATGGGCTCCAGAACGGAATTTTTCTCAGAAGATTCAATTTCGTAGGCGGAGGCATATGGTTTATAACCCAAGGCAGTAATGGCAAGGTAGAATTTATTCTGGCTTACGTTTGTGAATGTAAAATTCCCTTTCGCATCAGAATTTGAGCGAAGGGTATCTTTGTTGGTAAGCAACCGGATGGTTACCCCCTCGATAGGCTTTTTTAAAGAATCTATTATGCTGCCTCTTATTTTAAACTGAGACTGTGCGAGAGCGTTAAAAGAGAAAGTGATCAGTATAAAAAATAATAAAAAGCATAAATTATTGCTTTTTTTCATCCTTCGGACCTCTTTTGTAAATTACCAGACCGTTTAAAAAATTACGGAGGATCTGGTCGCCACAAGGTTTAAAATTCTCATGATCTTCATTCCTGAAAATATCACCCAGCTCGGCCTTGGTTACCTTAAAGCCAACCAGATTACAGATCGTAATAATATCTTCCGTTTTCAATGATAAAGCTACTCTTAATTTTTTTAATATATCGTTATTGCTCATGTGGTTTGAGTTGTTGAATGTTTTAATGTTAGAACGTTTTAATGCAGAAATGTTGCAGGGCTGAAAAAATTAATGCGGGAAAATTCAAATTTGGACAGTTGCCTAAGCCAAATGACTATTGAACCAAAAAACCTCAACTGGCTATTTCTAATTTAAGTTTTTTCCCTTTAATTTTTTCTCCATTCAGCGCTTTCAATAGTTTTTCTACCTTGCTCCTTTTAACGGCTACATAACTCGTGGTATCTTTAACTTCTATCAATCCCAGATCTTCTTTGGATAAATTGCCTTTTTGCAAAAATAATCCAACAATATCAATTTTGTTGATTTTATCTTTCTTGCCGTGGGCCAAATACAAGGTTATCCAATCGCTAACCTCGGGCAATTTATACTGAGCTGATAAAACTTCCTCTTCAATATCATCAGGTAGATATTGATAATTTTCTTCGTTGGTTAAAATAACATAAGCTGTTCCTTTGGCATGCATACGTGCGGTACGACCATTTCGGTGGATGTAGGCATCCTGTGCATAAGGCAACTGGTAATGTACAATGTGTTCTACTTCAGGGATATCAAGGCCACGGGCAGCAAGATCTGTCGTAATCAAAATCCTATGGCTCCCATTTCTAAATTTCAGCAAAGCTTTTTCCCGGTCAAACTGTTCCATTCCGCCATGGAAGACATCATGCCCTAAACCGTTTTCGAAAAGCAGATCACTGATCCGATCGACGGTTTCTCTGTGGTTACAGAAAACCAATGTGTTTTTATCGCCTATCTTACTTAGCAGCCTGAAAAGGTAATCTAATTTATCAGCTGCCGGTGCTGTTATTTTTTTAAACTTTAAATCTGGCCTGGCTTCGATATTCTTTGAAAAATCAATTTCTACCGGAGCATTGATTTTCACAAATGCCGGAATCTCTTCCATTTTGGTTGCCGAAGTTAGTATGCGTTGTTTTAATGAAAGCAGCGAACCGATAATGTAAGACATATCGCTTTCGAAACCAAACTCGAGCGATTTATCAAACTCATCCAAAATTAATGTCTGGATAAAAGATTCATCAAAATTCTGGTTATCCAGGTGATAAGCTATCCTGCCCGGTGTACCGATTAAAACGGCAGGCGGGTGTGCGAGGTTATTTTTTTCTACCCGGACAGCATGGCCACCATAACAGCAGTTTACCTTAAATGCAGTGCCCATTTGTTTAAAAACCTGTTCAATCTGCAGGGCAAGTTCTCTAGATGGCACCAAAATCAGCGCCTGAACGCCCCTTACCCCAGTTTTGAGGCTGGAAAGTAAAGGCAATAAAAAGGCTAATGTTTTTCCCGAACCTGTTGGTGCAATCAATACAATATCTTTACCGGTTGTAGCCGCTTGTAAAGAAGCTTCCTGCATCTGGTTCAGTGCAGCAATATTTAATTTTCTTAACGCATGTTCTATCATTCAGCCATAAAGGTAATCATTTCCCCCTAGGCAAAAACCGGTTATTTGCTCAGGATCTGAAAAACCTGTTCTTTAGTTTACGTAGCCTCGAAAAATTTAAGGTTTTATCCAATAACATCAGCATGTTTCCGCGTTTGGACATAGATGATAGCACTTTTTCATTTATGGTATCAACTGAGGATAAAATTCTATCTGCCAGCTCATCCGAAAATTTATTGGCCCTGCTATTTTGTAATAACTGGAGCTCTAGAATCAGTTCTGCTCTCATAGTTAAGTTTTTTATGAATATACAAATAGTAACGGGCCGAATAATAATTTGTTTCAATAAATTATACACTGATCCGGAACATTATCATTAACTTGTTGATAACTAATGTTTTGTTAGCAAATAAACAATTTACACTTAACACATATTTAATTTTTAGCGCTTATTTTTATAAAAACCTGATAACCATTTGTACCAAAGGGATTTCCTTTGGAGTTAACCTCAAAAAACACAATGTATGACGTGGAAAAAATTTAATGGTGAAATTATTAAAACTTCGATCTTAGAAGAAGTAGAAAAAGCAATTATCAGAGAAAGCGAAAATGGCTATAAGCTTAAAGTTTGTATCGGCACCGATTCGCAGGTAAAAGGAGCCATAACCGATTTTGCAACGGTAATTGTGTTGTTAAGAGAACATCATGGCGGCTTTATGTATATCCACCAGGAGAAAAGCACACAACAGGTAAGCATTAAGGAAAGGATGCTGATGGAAGTACAAAAATCTATCGAAACAGCTTATTCTATCTGCGATTTACTTGACATTTATGATGTGGCACTGGAAGTACATGCCGATATCAACACCAGTCCTTCATTTAAATCGAACAAAGCACTTAATGATGCGATGGGTTATATTTTAAGTATGGGTTTTATCTTTAAAGCTAAACCTGAAGCATTTGCCAGTTCCACCTGTGCTGATAAAATGGTACATTAAGTAAGTCGGAAAGCTTGAGGTCAGAAGTCCGAAGTCGGGTACCGTCATTTCGAGCGCAGCCGAGAAATCTATAGATCACGTTGGCGATCAATATCGCTAATAGATGCCTCACCGTCTGTACGGGCAGGCATTCTGCTGCACTTTAGTCGGGATGACGAAATTCGTTGCGCTCTAACTCTGCGATCTCTTCGCCTCCATTCTGCAAACTTTGCGGTTAAACTCCAACAAAACCGCATCTTTGTTGTTTTAGTTTAAAACAAACACTTGAAAACTTACAGATTAGAATTTAAGCAGAAACTTCCAATAGATTTAGATGCTGCATGGGATTTTTTCTCTTCGCCCTTAAACCTGGCAGAGATTACCCCAAAAGATATGGCTTTTGATGTTACCTCGCCTAATATGGCCAACACCAAAATGTATCCGGGTTTAATTATTACTTATAAGGTTTCTCCTTTATTCGGAATTAAATTGAACTGGGTAACTGAAATTACACATGTTAAGGATAAAGAATATTTTATAGATGAACAACGTTTCGGCCCCTTTGCTTTCTGGCACCATCAACATCATTTCGAAAAAATAGATGGAGGCATTTTAATGCAAGATATTTTGCACTATAGCATAGGCTGGAGCCCGATTGGCAGCATCGCAAATGCGGTAATCGTAAACAATAAAATCAATAAGATTTTTAAGTTCCGCTATCAGAAAGTTGAAGAAATTTTTGGTAAGCTTTAGCTTAAGGACATTACCATTTTTTGGTAGAAATGGTTTCGGTTCTCTTTTTGGCTTTCTCTACCCTATCGGTTGCTAAGTATTTTTTAAAATCCTCTTCAAACTTTTCAATTTTAGTGTAGGTACTATTTACAATATCTTTCCATGCTCCGGCTTCAAGTTTACCTGGTGTACGTTCTAATGGCACACCTATTTTGGTGGTTGCTACGAAGTTTCCATAACGATCACGCTGATAGGGTATAAATAATAGATCAGTAAACCAAAAACGGTATTTCCCTTTACGAACTTCAAATACAAAATTATAGCTCACTTCGCCACTCGGATGACCAACCACTAAAATGGTTTTATCAATGATCATAGTCCCTTTGGCCAAAATAGAGGTATCGGTAATGCTTTCTGCCTTCATCGATTTTTTATAGGCCACCTTAACAAAAGATTTAGCCCTTTGCAGCAGTGTATCTTTATTCAGGAATTGAGAATCTACCACTTTATAGTAGATAAATTTACCGTTATCATCTTTAGCAAACTGTTTTTGCTGTGCAGAAAGATCAATTGAAAAAGCGACTAAAAAAAATAGAATAATGTATTTCATCAGAATGGATTAATGTACTAACCGGATATTTAAAGGTACAAAAAAGCCGTCCGGATTTTATACCAGGACGGCTAAATATTAACAAATTTTATTCTTTAAAATGCGTAAACCGCAGCTAGAGAAAACTGACCTGCGTTTGGCGCAGCTGCCCCGCTTTTGTTAAAAAACGGTTTATCTCCGCTATGGTCTAATCTAACTTCCGGAATAAAAGTTAAACCGCCAGATTTAATGTTTGCAGTTAAAGTTACGGCAGTATATTTTACGCCTTGAACCGGACCTACGTTTTTATACTTAAAGTACTCGCCTCTTAAACCTAATGTTACACCATCTGCAACCGCATACTGAGGGTAAAGAGCAGCACCTGCATAACCACCTCCATCATTATCGATGTCGTAATTTGCAGCATTTAAACCTAGTTTAAATTCTTTTGTAATCTGATACGAGGTTGTTAAATCTTCGATAGTACCATAACCACCAGCGCCAGCGCCTGACAATACGTTAAGATAAGCGGTCCAGCCTTCAACTGGTGCTACCATTAACTGCCCGCCCACTGCAGACACACCGCGTGTTGCACTATAAAGGTTCCAATCGTTAAATACACCTGCCATTAAACTCACTTTATCAGAGAATTTATAGGTTGCTTTGATACCTGCGTTCTGAAACGGACCATTGGTAAATAAGTACGAAGTAGAATAGTTGAAGTTACCAGCAGGCGAAATTACCTCGTAACCTATAAATGTACCCATATAACCAGCAGTCATCGAAAACTGATCGGTAAAATCATAATTCACATATAAGTTTTGGATGTGGAAAGATGAGCCACCGGCAGCAGCATCCGGGATGGATTGAGATTGTCCTCTCGGACCAAAAGACAGTTCTCCTACAAATGAAGCTTTGCCTGTTTTTTTCTTCAAAGCAATATCAATCATACCCAACGATACCGAGTTATGGTCGCTGGCAAAGGAGGTTGTGATATTGTTTCCTTTTTTGGCAAAATCATATTTGAAATAAGTATCAACCGAGCCTGAAATTTCAAGTGGTGATGAGGTGGTCTCTTGTGCCAGGGCACACGTAGTGCTGGCCATTGCGAAAATAGCGGTTAAAAGTTTCTTCATGTTTGAGCTTGAATTGAGTTTAGATATTATATAAAATCCTTAAATTGGTTCTGTTATTGGACTGTTTTTTTCGATATAGATGGCTTTCTCTTCTACCAATAAGGTTCCCTGAGTGTATTTTTCGTCGTGTTGAGATGCATCTAATCCTAATTCTTCTTCTTCTTCTGAAACCCTGATTGGATTGATCAAGTTTACCAGTTTGAAAATAATGAACGATACCACAAAGCTAAAAACGATTACGATTAAAGCACCTTTTAACTGGGTGATAAAGAATTCTGCATTGCCATAGAACAATCCATCGGCGCCAGCTGCATTAACTGTTTTTGTAGCGAATACGCCTGTTAATAACATACCAACGATACCGCCTACACCGTGACAAGGGAAAACATCTAAAGTATCATCTAAGCTGGTTTTTTGTTTCCAAGAAACTACCAGGTTAGAAATAACCGCAGCAATGGCGCCGATAAATATACTTGATGGAATGCTTACGAAACCGGCAGCTGGTGTAATGGCTACCAAACCCACTACAGCACCGATACAGAAACCCAATACCGAAGGTTTTTTACCCCTGGCCACATCGAAAAACATCCATGATAAACCAGCAGCACCAGCAGCTGTATTGGTGGTTAAGAATGCCGAAACGGCTAAACTGCCAGCACTTAGTGCAGAACCTGCATTGAAACCGAACCAACCGAACCAGAGTAAACCTGTACCGATTAATACATATGGAATATTAGCTGGCGGAACTTCTTTATGTTCCAAGTGCGATTTTCTACGTTTTAAAACCAACGCTCCTGCCAAAGCTGCCATACCTGCCGAAATATGTACTACCGTACCTCCTGCAAAATCCAACACGCCCATTTTGAAAAGGAAGCCTTGTGGATGCCAGGTCCAGTGTGCTAAAGGCGAATACACAAAGATTGCGAATAAAACAATAAATAAAATGTAAGATGTGAAACGGATACGTTCTGCAACGGCACCCACCACTAAACCTGGGGTAATGATGGCGAACATTAACTGGAACACTGCAAATAAAGAAAGCGGAATAGTTAGATCCGATCCTCCCTGCAAGTGAGGTGCTCCAGAGTTTACTCCTTTAAAGAACAAAAACGTTGATGGATTTCCGATAAATCCGCCAATAGTATCACCAAAAGCTAAACTAAAACCTACAACTGTCCATAAAACAGTGATTACTCCAGCAGCTACCACACTTTTGATCATGGTAGACAACACGTTTTTACGGTGAACCATACCACCATAAAAGAATGCAAGGCCTGGTGTCATTAAAAATACCAGTGCGGCAGCAATTAAAATAAAGGCAACATCCGGGCCGCTGTACTTTCCTTCATCAAAATTTGGAAGAAGAGGAATAAATAGAGCGAAAATTGCGACAGCCATCAATATAACGAAAGGCGCAAACTGCTTAAAGGAGAATTTACTCATAGTTTTTAGATTTATTTGTTAGAATTGTTTAAATAGTGTGATTTTTGGTTATTTATTTTTTATAAAAATACGACATATTGTAATTTTTACACCATTAAATTGAAATATTTTAACAAAAAACAGTTATTTTTATAAAACATAACAAAAATTAACCTAAAAAATAAAAATAATAAAAAAAATAGCGGTTTTTAATACGTCTTTTTAATAAAAATAAAACACATAATTTTGAGCATTTTAAAAGATTTTACACAAAATACATCAAGAATAAGCTAAAAAAACTTGTTAAAAACAGAAAAACCAGTGAAAATTCACTGGTTTTTCAAAAAATTATATAAAATTCTAATTTTTCAATAAAAATATTCAGAACCCTGAACAACACCTCTTTTTTCGATTTCTTTATCCATATAGGTCTGAATTGCCGATTTATTAAGCCCCCAATTAGGCGCAATTAATAAATCCCAGTCCGAAATACCAAAAAGTCGTTGTATTACAATATCCGGGCGCAACAATGGGATCAGTTCGCAGAGCAGATCGGTATATTCTTCTAAAGAGAACAGTTTAAACGGTTCTTTCTTGTATTTCGCCCCCATTATTGATCCTTCTACCACATGAAGGTGGTGGAATTTTACAAATTTAATCTGCGGAAAGCGGTTAATCTCATGAATGTAGGCCCGCATTTGCTCCCTCGTTTCCCAGGGAAAGCCAAAAATAGTATGCACACAAAGATCGAGCTTGCTATCTTTTAAAAGTTCAACCGCAGCAACAAACTCCGCATGACTACAGCCCCTGTTGATCTGATTGAGCGTTTCATCGTAAATTGATTCCATCCCCATTTCAAGATCCACATCAAAACGATCGGTATAACTTTCCAACAGCGCAACCTTTTCTGCATCAATACAATCAGGCCGGGTACCCACAGCAAAACCCACAATATCTTCGGTGTTGACAGATAAGGCCTCATCGTACATCATCTTTAAATAGTGCGCAGGTGCATATGTATTGGTGTTGGGCTGAAAATATACGATATACTTATCGGCTTTGTAAGAGGTTTTTGCCCTTAACATGCCTTCTTCGAGCTGATCTTTGATGTTAGGGTTTTTCCGTGAAGGCTCTGGCGTAAAAGAATCGACATTGCAATAAGTGCAACCACCATACCCCTTGCTGCCATCACGGTTGGGGCAGGTAAAACCGCCATCAACAATTACTTTAAATACACGTTGTCCTTTATATTTTTCGCGCAGATACGTGCCGTAATTTTTATATCCTTTTATACCTGAATCTACCTGTGTTCCCATTGTTTGCAAAAATACGGTTTTTGAACGAGACGTGGAGTTCGATTTGAGATATTAGACAGGAGATGTGAAATTGAGTGTACAATTAGGTATTAAGGGGAAACAAGTATATAGTATATTTCGCTTTTTTGAAAATGATTATACTTTGAGGTAGTTTATTATTTCTTTTCAAAGCGTTCCTGAAATTCCTTTTTCGGCATAATATAAGTGAGGTATATATATACATTATATCTATACCATTCTGGGGTGGTATCAATGTTAAAATCGTGCCCGGCCGGATCCTTGTCTGTAGCACGACGCTCAGTGAGAGGCTTACCATCTCCGCGCACGCTAAATACCATTAATGGTTTATCTTTTGTTCCGTAAGCTGGGTTACCGAGATCTTGTTTGTTAACCTTTACCAGAACCCGATTATCGTCAATTGCACCAAAAAAATGGTTATAAAGATCAAACATTGTAATCTGGAAATATTTATGAGTATTTTGATCGTAAACAACCCTATATCTCATAGTAGTCCTGTTACTCCCATCTCTCCCCATATTTTTTGCTTGCATTTTTATGGTTTTACTTTTCGACAACACTAATTCTTTAACAGAATGCGCTTTTGGAATATTTATTTTTATTTCCGAAAAATTCTTCAAATAGGAAGAAATATATTTTTCGGAATCATTTTTATTGATAAAAAAATAATTATATCCAATTAATATCAAGGGTAGAATGATTACAGCTCCAATGATATAACCCAAAAAACCGCCTATATTTTTAAACCAGCTCATTACCCATTTATGGCTATTATATTAATACCTTGTGCAGATGAATTATTTTCTTTCGTTAAGAAATCCAATTGATCAAACACATTTTTAAAATTATCATTTTCCATTCCATTAACCCATTGTTCTATTCCAAAATTTACTGCTGCTCCCAATATCCCTACTCCGAGGCCTTTTCCGAACGTTTTCAGATCAGGTTTTAAATTCAGGCCTCTCCATCCACTGACCGCCCAAGGCATGCGGTAAGATCTGCTGGCAATATCCTGTGCCAACCTTACATTTGCAGCACGGGCTGCAGTTTCTGCGGCTTCATTCGTCAAGCCCCGGGCAGCCAATTCTGCTGCTTCGGTTTCTAAAGCCGCCGCCTGGCTTCCCAATTGAGAAACTTGTGTATTTAAGGCCTGATTAGTTGGGATCATCTGTTCCTTAACAATTTTAGTACCCGTTTCTGCAGCCCCGATTCCCGCTCCTACAGGCTGATTAATTGCCTCTTGACCAAGCTGGTTTTGCAGATCGCCACCAAAAGTAGGGGGCGGCACGCTTACGCCCTGCAATTGTTTGTATTGGTTATCCAATCCTTCGCTTTCATTTTTATTGTAAAAATATACCCCCAAGCCTGTTCCGGCTATAGCTGCTGCAGGGCTACCTAAGAAAGTAACGCCAGAAATAAACCCCTCTGCAAACTGTGAAAGCATATGTGTTGCCACCTCTGCATTATTGTTGTTGGCATAAATTTCTGCATATTGCTGTGCTTTTACCGGGTCGGCAACAATTGAGACTACCCCACCCTTACTGCATGGCAGTATGGAAGATTGAAGCAGCGCATTTTTGCCATCGATCGTTACTTTGGCATGAAACAGTTTCCAATCTGTAGATTGAATTACGTCACAATCATTACGGGCAATTACCTCTCCTGCAATCCCTGCTCCAACACCTGCAACAGCAACCGTAGCAGCAACAGCTACAATTACAACTGCAGCTGTACCGGCTGTAGCAACGATAGCCGCTCCTATAATAATTCCGGCAGCGATACCTAAAAGCATTGTCCCTAACCCACCCCAAAATTTTTGAGCATTTTTACAAACAAAGGTATCACTCGTTTTCCTGTCGTAAACATTCAAAAGTGCTTTGTTTTCACTTTTATGAAACGTTGTGCTATTATGGATATGCACCAGTTTTAGCGGACTGGAAACGGTCATACTGGTACAAACTATGCAGGTTCCTGCGGGAACATAAGACTTGCTCATAAATCAACCAATTTTAAATCATAATTAACTGTTATCTGAACATTGTTCTTTACTTCTTCAACTATAACAATGTTGGCTTCGGAAATTAAGTTCTCTTCATTATTTATAGTAAAACTTTGATTATAGGCGTAGTTATACGAAGAGAAACTGAATCCAACGTATGGCTTAAATTTTTCATCATACTGCTTAACCATAAAATCCTTATCGATGGAGCGCTGATCCAGTGTGCCGGTTCTTTTAATTTTGATCAGTTCAGGAGATTCCATCACTATAAACTGACCAATATGAAGGTTAATCTTCCTATAGTCGAACAGATTTGAAATAAATTCTTTATCATACGCCATATTGCCCTCTTCCTTAACAAGATAACGGTCAAAAATTATATCAAAAAAGAGTTTGGTTTCGAAATCGCTTAAAAGCAGACTATCGTTATTAATCTGCTCCTCAGCTTTATTGATAAAAAGCTGAATATTTTGTTGTGCTTCGGCAGATTTAACAAAACTGTAGGTTTTAAGCGTTTCTTTTTTATAATCTTCCCACGCATTCATCACTGCTGTTTTATCTATTATCCGATTTAATCTTCCCGTTTCGGCATCGAAACCTAATTCAATATTACTTTTAATAATATCAAAATCGCACAATAGGGATATTGCGGTTTGAAGTTGTGGTGGCTCAAATTTGATTACATTTTCAACCAACTCAAATTGAAGACTTTTAAGATTTTTATCCAAAAAATTCTTCTGCACCACGAATTCCTGCTTTGTTGTACCATGGTTAATGATCTGGCCATTAAATTTGGTGATCATTAGCTGCTCTACCCTGTATCTGTAGCGCTTAGCCGATTTTTCTTGATGATCTGTTGCAACCTTATCTTCTTCAGACCGGGTCACACGAACCAACTTATCATTAACCTCCTCTTCTTCAAAAAATTTAAATCTGCTCATAATTAATTAATATCTACCTGGCTACCGTTAATGGTGTGTACGCCTGTTGAGGTTTGCGAAATAGTGGTTTGAGAGTTAACTGTAATGCCATTACTTGCTTTTGAATCGATGTTTTTTGTATCAATGGTTACAGCAGTAGTAGCATTTTTACCAATATTTACGGCACTGCCAGGCTTCTCACCTGCATTTGCGTTAATTACCTGGGTACCCTGAATGTTGATCACCTTGCCGATAATATCAATCGTTCCGTCTTTCTTTAATGTAATGCTGCTCTGCCCGGTCTTAATCACAATCGTTTCGGCAGACTGGGCCGTAATCAACCCCGGACCATTCTCTATTTTTACAAAATTTGCGGCATTGGTACCAAGATTTAATGCATGGTTAAGGTCATCAAAGCTTAAACTGCTCCCTTTTCTAGAAGTGAGTCCTTTGGTATTGCTGTTTTTAAATCCGCTACTATCTCCGCTTTTCCCGTGGTATACACTGCCCATTACCACCGGCCTGGCTACATTCCCTTCTTCGAAAGCGATTACCACCTGGTCGCCTTTTTCGGGAATGACATGAAAGCCCCTGTTTTTTCCTGTATCGCCGCTCCCTGCATTCGGGCTGATTACCCTTAACCATTCTGTAGGATCATTGGTCTGGCATTCCCATTTAAATTTAACCTTCACCCTGCCCTGCCCCTGTGGATCGTCATTATCAATCACATCAGCCAGCTGCATATCCGATTGTGGTTTTTGGTAATTCTTAACCATGATGCGCTCGGTAGTAGCCACTAAACCTTCGAAAGTATTGCTATATTTACCTGTTCCATCTATCTGATGATTAATATTGGTAATAAGGAATTTGCCCAGACTTTCAGTTGCAAAGGCGAGTTCTTTCCTTATGCTCATGGTAATTTCTGCAATACTGCCAATACTAAGCTGGGCGTTATCGCCACTTGCATTAATTTTTAACAACTCGCTGATATGTGCCTTTTCTTCGTTTTCTACATGGCTTTTAATATCGTTGCCATTGTCGACCCTGATTAAGGATGGCTGATTAAATGTTTTACTGTACATGGTGTTCGATGCCCTGATGGCATATGCCAGGTCGGGATTTCCATCAGCTTGGCCTGTGCTTTCACTTTGCAGCATTTCATCCTGTTTAGGATTATAGGCAAATCGTTTGTATTTGATGGGCGAAACTTCCATGGCGTATTGCAGGTTAAACACATCGCGGCCATAAAAAAGCGATACTTCTTTTTGTTTATCGGGTTTACCAAAATTGAGCTGTTTTCCATCATAGTAAAACCACTCGTGATATTCACCCGATAAGCGATTCAGAAATTCAAAATCGCTTTCACGATATTGGATAAGATAATCGATTGCCGCTTTTCTTGAGGCATTGCTTACAATGGTAAGATCATTAGCCGGCGTATCTTTAGTGGCCAGTTTAACAATGGTATCAAGATCCTTATCAAGATAAGATCCCAAATCCGGTCCGCGGTCTATTAATATTGTAGGGCTATAGCCACTTACCACAAGTACGCCGTGATAGCCATGGCTTTGCGAGAGTTCTACTTTTGTGACCAGGCCAGAAAAATGCTGCAGATTTTCTGGCGAATGGCCAAAAGAAGCGGTTAAGGTTTTGCCCACGAAATCGCGGCTATCGTCTAAGCTGATTAAACCCGGAGCGCCCAGCTGATCATGGTTAAAATGCAGCTCGAAATAATGGTGCTGATTAAAAGCCTGTAGCAGATTAAAAGATGCAAAATGGGCTATTGCCGAATCTTCAATACTGATTTCTACAATAAGTTTGTTTTCCATAGTGTAGTGTATTCATTTACTTTATCTGTAGTGTTATTGGCTACATTGTTTTATAAATCACAATTTTATAAAGTCCGGGGTAGAAATGTACTTCGAATTGCGTTCCTGCTGTATTTCTTTTAGGTGAAACCTCTATAGCTTTTTTAGTGTAGGGATGTACCTCTATAGTATTGCCTTTTTTCAGGTACCCATTTCCAATCATGGTATCGATATCATTTGGGCGTACATGAATACAACCGTGCGATTCTGCCAGCTGGAAAACCCTGCCCGCTGCTGTTGCTGCTTCATCTGGCGGCGTGGTATGGATAAAATCGCCCATGATATATTCCTTTCCGTTCATTTTCCGATCATTATTCAGATCTTTGAAATACTTGACCGAAATATGTCCGAAATCATTGAATAGCCATTTTGTTGGTATAGGTGAGTTGGGGTAAAGATCGCGCTGGTATTTAAGTACAGCATCAGTAACGCCTTTCTGATCGTTTTTGTATTTGCCCCACTGTGCATTTACATCCGTTAATTTTTTCCAGCTCCCAAGCAGCTTCACCATCACGATGTTGCCGCTTATTTTTACTTCGGTTCCCCAGGCAATGCCCGACCACATGGCGTAACGGCCATAGCTAACGTGTTTTTCGATACTTTTGATTACGAACCTACCGGTTGTTGTAGAGGTTTGCGAATGACCATCGCTCCCCATTTTAACATTTGAAGGCCCACCGTGAGCATCATATTCTTTAATTTTTACGAGCGTATTCATTGTTGTTATCTATATTTTAAAACTTCAACCATAGTCACATGGGCCTGATCGAGTTTTTCGTTATTGTTAAAAGTCAATTTTAGCGAGGTATGGGCATCTATATTTATTTCAACGGGAAGTGGCTGTTCTGTGGTGCAGATTAACGGTTTTTCTTTCTTAATTTCTCCAAAATGGCGGGTAAAATCTCCTATACGTAAAGATTCGGTAATCGATTTTGGAACCAGCAATATCATGCCGGCACTTATAGTGGCAACATCATTATTTTTATAGGGTTGAATAACGATACTTTTATCATCCCTATGTTCTTTACCGTCATATATGGTTAGTGGTAATTTACCTGCAAATGTTTTGTTCAAAGATGTTATACCCGCTTCATTAAACCTGCTTAGCGGAAGCTTTGCCACCGAATCGGTATAAGAAAGAAACAGATCGGTAACATTTACTTTTGCTGTGGTCTTATTATTGCCTGGTTTATTTTCCTCCTTGCCATTACCATTACAACCTGCAAAACAGGCAGATACGGCATATAACAAAACAAAAAAAACATTAAAACGGAAGTACGAGCGCATAAACTGCATGTTAAAGGTTTAAAAAACAATGCCGGCATATGATGGGTGTTAAGCGGTAACACCATTTATTCCAACACATTAAATTAGTATCAGGGCAATTAACCCCGGTTTTCGTCAAATCTGATAGTTGTATTGTCAACGTGAATTTTGGAACAGACATTTCCACAGATATCACGGCTTAATGCGTAGGCATACTGAAGTACCTTGTACTTTTTGCCTGAAAAATTTAATCTAGCTTTGAAAGCCATAGTTTTAAAGTTTAAAGGTTAAAAATTTGATTAGTGTAGCCATTGCTACCAGGCTCCTTAAACCAAATATTAGGCCAATTGTAACATACCAAGCCCATTAACAAATACCAAGGGGAAATCAAAAGAAAAGGAAATGCATTCTTACCGGCTTAAAACAGGGATTTAAATCAGCAAATGGGTCATGTAAAATTGTTGAAAAGTTTTCTGCAGCATCATTTAACATGCCCAGCTTTGGCATTTTAAGTCTAAAAAATGATACGGTTTTGAATCGGTTTATGGATTAGAGTTTAGAGGATTAGATAGTAGATTCCTTTTTTTAAGCAAGGCCTGGCTTTTATGGCAGCGTTGGTGCCGCTACATACTCATACCTGCCTGCTCATTAAGCCGGGCACCTATATTGGTTAAAAAACGTGGCTACCTGCACGAAACAACCCAAATAAACCCGATGGCAGCGGGCACAAAGTAAAGCGAACAGCGGGGCTTCCGGAACCGATTGATACAGAACCCTGCTTTTCAAAATATGACCGAAACATTTGAGACTGCTAGACTTGAGGCTTAAAATGCCCCCAAAAAAGCTTCGCAGATTTAACTTTACAGGTCTCAGCGAAGGCTTAAATCTGCCTACTAATTTTACTGCTCTTTTTTATTAATAAAAAAGTAGACTGGTACCCCCAGCAAAACAATTACAAGCCCCGGCCATGTATATTGTTGCTTGTAAACGAGCAACAGCGCACAAAATGCAGCGCCAATGAGTAAGTAAATTATCGGAGTAACCGGATATAACCATGTTTTATAAGGCCTATCGGCACCAGGTTTTTTTATTCTTAAATATATAACGCCGAACACGGTAATCATATAAAAGAGTACAATCACAAAGGATATCATATCCAAAAGATTTCCATACTGTCCGCTTAAACATAAAACAGAAGCCCATATCCCCTGCATCCAGAGTGATTTTTCGGGAACCCCGTTTTTATTGTTTTTAAGCGCAGCCTTAAAAAACATTCCGTCTTCTGCCATGCTCTGAAAAACCCTTGCACCGGCCAGAACGATTCCGTTAACACAACCAAAAGTAGAAATCATCACCAGCACGGCAATTATAATGGTGCCTATTCCGCTACCGAAAATCTGCTCTGAAGCCACAACAGCTACCCGATCATTTAATGCGAAGCCAATACTATCTCTGCTTAGGGTATTGAGGTATACAAAGTTGACCAATAAATAAAGGATCATTACTGCCGTGGTGCCTAAAACCATTGAACGAACTACATTTTTCTTTGGATTTTCAATTTCTCCCGAAACAAAGGTTACGTTTTCCCAGGCCACACTCGAAAATACAGAACCCACCATTGCCGCTGCTATACCGCCAACTATGGTCATTCCTGAGATGGATTCCCATCCCGATTTAAGGAAATTTCCGCTGGGATCTGTTTTCAGATTATTGAAAGCACTCCATCCAAATCCCATATTTCCAGTCCAGAAACTGTTTTTAACCAAAAGAAACCCCAATATAATCAAGCCTATTAAGGCAACAATTTTAGATCCTGTAAAAATATTCTGTAAAATTTTTCCGCCTTCAACACCTTTGGTATTAATATAGGTTAAAAGCAGGATAACGGCGATAGCTAGAATCTGAATCCAGGTAATTTTATAACTGCCACTCTGAAAAATCGGGGCAGCATCATTTAAAGCTGGTATCAGATAGGCTGTAAATTTACCAAATGCAACAGCAACGGCCGCTATAGTACCTGTTTGAATTACCGTAAACAGCCCCCAGCCATAAAGAAAACCCATCATTTTACCAAAAATCTCCTTGAGGTAGGTGTATTGCCCGCCCGCCTTAGGAAACATAGCAGAAAGCTCTCCGTAAGAAATTGCAGCTGCAACGGTCATTACACCGGTTATTACCCATACCACAATCAACCAGTAACCAGAGCCTAAATTTCTCATGATATCGGCACTTACAATAAAGATACCGCTTCCAATCATCGAGCCCATTACCAACATTGTGGCATCAAAAAGGCTTAATTTTCTCTTGGAAGATCTTTCTTCTTTTTCAATTTTCATTTTTAGTTCTGGTTTAGTTTGTGGCTAATTTATTTAAAAAAAAGAAATTAGGAGCGCTTTGCCTGTATTATTTTAATTGAGCAAAATTTTATTGGTCAGGGTGACGAAAATTTTAATCACAAGAAGAATATTTGTTATCTTGCTAGATATAAGTACGGAGTTTGAAGCGGGATGCTTCACATAGATTAAACAAATTACCCGATTTAACAGTTAACGAATAACAACTAACCAAATATAAATCAATTATTAACTATGAATTTTTTACAAAACAATTTAATTTACTGTATCCCAGCGCTGGGCCTTGTCGGGATAATAGTTATGATGATTAAAAGCGCCTGGATAAACAAGCAAGATGCGGGTGATAAAAACATGCAGGAACTTGCCGGCTACATTGCAGACGGTGCCATGGCCTTTTTAAAAGCGGAATGGAGGGTATTGAGCATTTTTGCTGTTTTTACGGCTGCGCTTCTGGCCTATTCGGGAACTGTTACCGAAATTAAAGGTGTTCCGATGCACTCGAGCTGGATTATCTCTATTTCTTTCATTATTGGAGCGGTATTTTCTGCAACTGCGGGGTATATCGGCATGAAATCGGCCACAAAAGCCAATGTAAGAACCACACAAGCAGCCAGAACCAGCTTAAAACAAGCATTAAAAGTATCATTTACCGGCGGTTCGGTAATGGGCCTGGGTGTTGCCGGATTAGCCGTTTTGGGTTTAGGAGGTTTATTTATTGTATTTCTTAAGCATTTCAACGTGGTTTTGGTTAACAGTGTTGAAATGAAAACCGCAATAGAAGTTTTAACCGGATTTTCTTTAGGTGCCGAATCTATTGCCTTATTTGCCCGTGTTGGCGGCGGTATTTATACCAAAGCTGCTGATGTTGGTGCCGATTTGGTGGGTAAGGTAGAAGCCGGAATTCCTGAAGATGACGTACGTAACCCGGCAACCATTGCCGATAACGTAGGCGATAACGTGGGTGACGTTGCTGGTATGGGGGCCGATTTATTTGGCTCGTACGTGGCCACTATCCTGGCCACGATGGTTTTAGGACAGGAAATTAATGTGAAAGATAATTTTGGAGGAATGTCTCCTATTCTTCTGCCCATGGTAATCTGCGGACTGGGTATTATATTTTCGATTGTTGGTACCTGGTTTGTAACCATTAAAGATGAAAAATCGAATGTTCAAAATGCACTGAACC
Organism: Pedobacter vanadiisoli; assembly: GCF_042684385.1. Taxonomy (NCBI): domain Bacteria; kingdom Pseudomonadati; phylum Bacteroidota; class Sphingobacteriia; order Sphingobacteriales; family Sphingobacteriaceae; genus Pedobacter; species Pedobacter vanadiisoli. The sequence goes on from NZ_JBHULL010000013.1 coordinate 59,078, forward strand.
TGGGTAACTGGTCGTCTATCGTCATTACGGCCGTGGCTTCATTCTTTATCGTGAAATGGATGCTTCCTGAAACCCTTAACCTCCGTGGATATGAATTCTCGAGCATCAATGTATTTTATGCCATTATAGTTGGTTTAGTAGTCGGTACCATTATGAGTATTATAACCGAGTATTTTACTGCAATGGGTAAAGGGCCTGTAAATTCAATCATTCAACAATCTTCAACAGGTCATGCCACCAATATTATTGCAGGTTTATCAGTAGGCATGAAATCTACCGTAATCCCGATTTTGGTTCTGGCGGGTGGGATTATGGCTTCATACCATTTCGCTGGTTTGTATGGTGTAGCCATTGCCGCTGCCGGAATGATGGCTACCACAGCGATGCAACTGGCTATTGACGCTTTCGGACCGATTGCCGATAATGCCGGAGGTATTGCCGAAATGAGCCAATTACCTCCGGAGGTACGCGAGCGTACCGACAATTTAGATGCTGTGGGTAATACTACTGCAGCAACAGGCAAAGGTTTTGCCATTGCCTCAGCTGCTTTAACTTCTTTGGCTTTATTTGCGGCATTTGTTGGTATTGCCGGCATTACTGCTATTGATATTTATAAAGCACCCGTTTTAGCAGGTTTGTTTGTCGGCGGAATGATCCCCTTTATCTTTTCTGCTTTATGTATCCAGGCGGTTGGTAAAGCTGCAATGGATATGGTTCAGGAAGTACGTCGCCAGTTCAGGGAAATTGCTGGCATTATGGAGTATAAAGCTAAACCCGAATACGAAAAGTGCGTGGCCATTTCTACCAAAGCCTCTATCCGCGAAATGATGATGCCGGGAGCTATTGCCCTAATTACGCCGGTAATTGTGGGCTTTACCTTTGGACCGGAAGTTTTGGGCGGTTTATTGGCCGGTGTAACGGTTACCGGTGTATTAATGGGGATTTTCCAGAGTAATGCCGGCGGTGCCTGGGATAATGCTAAGAAATCTTTTGAACAGGGCGTAATGATTAATGGAGAAATGTATTATAAAAAATCAGAACCACACAAGGCTTCTGTTACCGGAGATACCGTTGGAGATCCTTTTAAAGACACTTCAGGCCCTTCGATGAACATTTTGATCAAATTAATGTCGATTGTTTCGCTTGTTATTGCCCCTTACATCGCAGTTAAGGCAATTGCGGGCGAACATAAGCAAGAAGTTCGGAAAGAAATCAGAATTGAGCAAAAAACAGATAGTTTGGGTAACATAAAAACCGACACTTTAATCAATTCGATCGATACTTTGAGCCACTAGTTGTAAAGTAGCTGATATAATAACGTGTAAAAGGGATTTTTAACCAAAATCCCTTTTACATTGTGGTAATTTTTATTTAGGTTTGGGCCTGAAATTTATATTAACAAATAAATCAAACCATTAACTAACTTTTATGAGTTTATTTCTTAAGAAATCAATTACTCAACTTTTGGCAGATTCGTCAGAGTCTGAGAAAAGCTTAAAACGCACCCTTTCAGCTGGTTCGTTAGTGGCGTTGGGTATTGGAGCAATTATTGGCGCTGGCCTTTTTGTCCGTACCGCAAATGCTGCTGCCCAAAGCGCTGGCCCTTCGGTTACTTTTGGGTTTATCCTGGCTGCTATCGGTTGTGCGCTTGCGGGCCTTTGCTACGCTGAGCTGTCATCATCTATTCCTATTTCCGGTAGTGCTTATACCTACACTTATGCCACCATGGGCGAGTTTATGGCCTGGATCATTGGCTGGGATCTCGTTTTGGAATATGCCGTGGGTGCCGCTACAGTTGGAATTGCCTGGAGTGAGTATCTTAACAAATTGCTTACCGAAGTATTGCACATGAGCCCCATACCCTACGAATGGTGCCACTCACCTTTCCAGAGTGAAGGTGGTGTGCATGGTATCATGAACCTGCCTGCCTTATTAATTATCTTTTTATTAAGTCTTTTATTGATCAAAGGTACACAGGAATCGGCCTTCGTAAACGGACTGATTGTAATTACCAAAGTAGCTATTGTATTGTTGATCATTGCCTTTGGTTGGTCATTCATCAATCCAGTTAACCATACACCATACATTCCTGAAGCGACAAAATATGTTGATAAAGAAGGATTAACCCATAATTTCGGTGGTTTTTGGGGTATTGTGGGCGCTGCCGGTACGGTATTCTTTGCTTTTATCGGCTTTGATGCCGTGAGTACTGCTGCTCAGGAAACCAAAAATCCTAAAACAGCAATGCCTATCGGCATCTTGGGTTCGTTAGCCGTATGTACCGTTTTATATATTCTGTTTGCCCATGTTTTAACAGGTATGGCACCGGTAGAATTCTTCAGGACAAAAGGTGGCGAAGCATCAGTTGTGGCTGCGATTATCGACTATATGCCAGGATATGGCTGGCTGGCAAAATTGGTGACGGTGGCGATTTTGGCAGGATTTTCATCAGTAATCCTGGTGATGTTGTTAGGTCAAAGCCGCGTTTTCTACTCTATGAGTAAAGATGGTTTATTACCAAGGATTTTCAGCGATCTTCACCCTAAATTTAAAACACCTTACAAGGCAAATATGATTATTTTCGTAATCTGTGCATTGTTTGCTGCTTTTGTTCCGGGTGATGTTGTGGGCGATATGACTTCTATAGGTACCTTATTTGCCTTTATTTTGGTTTGCGCGGCAGTAATTGTACTTAGAAAAACAGATCCTAATTTGCACCGCGAATTTAAAACACCTTTTGTGCCATTATTGCCTATACTTGGTATAATTGCCTGCGGCTTAATGATATTGGGCTTACACTGGACCAACTGGCTAAGGTTGTTCGGATGGTTGGCCATTGGTTTTGTAATTTATTTTGGTTACAGCCGCAAACACTCTGTTTTAGGTAATACCGGTAAAACAGTAGATCCGGTTGATCCTCCAAAACCAGAATTGTAAACAATTATAAAATTTTTTCAAGCCTCAACGCAAGTTGGGGCTTTTTTTATGTTAAATAATTGTTAATAAAAGTACCTTTGCAAAAAATTGATAAAATGTACCGCAATTCTGCCAAAATTAAAAGCGTTCACTGCTCTTTAACCTTTGTTTTACTTTTCATTTCTATTTCAGGATATGCACAAAGGACAATTAACGATGTAATGGATTCGACCACAGTAAACCATCTGCTGATTATATCGAAGAAATATGGTTCATTGTCTTTTAGCGGATATTTACAGCCCCAGTTCCAACTTGCAGAATCGAAAGGCACACAGGCCGAGTTTCAGGGTGGAAATTTTGGCGACTTTACCAACAACCGGTTTAGATTGAGAAGAGGCCGTTTAAGAGCCGATTACATGATGTTAACAGAAGATGGATCTCCATCTACCTATTTTGTGCTCCAGTTTGATGGTACTGAACAAGGGGTTGCAATACGCGATTTCTGGGGCCGTTATTATGAAAACAAATGGAAAATATTGGCTGTAACACTTGGTCTCTCAGGCCGTCCGTTTGGCAATGAACTCCAACTTTCCTCATCGGTTAGAGAAGCGCCTGAGCGTGGCAGGATGTCGCAGATTTTAATGAAAACTGAACGCGACCTGGGGGTAACTTTTACTTTAAATCCGCGCTGGAAAGATGCTAAACTCAAAAATTTTGTATTCGATTTTGGTGTTTATAATGGCCAGGGTTTAGCGGGTAATGGAGAGTTCGATAACAGTAAAGACTACATTTTCAGGTTAAGCCATAAAACTTATGCTTTTAAAAATTTTACGATTGCCGGCGGCATAAGCACGCTTCAGGGAGGTTTAGACCATCGTTTACCAGTGAGTTACAAAATGGAGCAGGTTAATGATGTATGGAAAATGGTTAAAGATTCTTCTGCTGCCACCGTAAACAAAGTTGCCCCGAGAAGATATTATGGTGCCGATATACAGTTAGCCTCCAAAACAAAAAGCTGGAAATCGGAACTAAGGGCTGAGGTAATATCGGGTCTGCAAACAGGTACATCGACCAACTCTACAACACCAGGCTCCTACCCCGTAGATAATAAGGCAATAGCTTTACCTTTCTATACCAGGACTTTTAATGGTGCGTACTTTACTTTCGTACAAACATTAAACAGTACCGATAATCAACTCATTTTGAAATATGATTGGTATGACCCTAATGCTAAAGTTAAAGGAATGGACATTTCGGCCGATAAAGGACTTTCAGCAGCCGACGTTCGTTTTGATACTTTTGGTTTTGGCTTTTTACATCACTTTAATCCGCATTTTAAAGCTGTACTTTATTACGATATCATCAAAAATGAATCGACCCAGATTTCGGGTTATACAGCCGACAGAAAAGATAATGTGCTTACTTTACGCACCCAATTCTATTTCTAATAAAAAGTTGAACCATTTTAGAATTTCATACAATTTCCGCTACCTTTACCTAAAATTGTCCTGCTATGAAATTCGATTTTATGAAGTTCAACTTAAGCCAGATCCTATCTACTACGATGGTTCTCTTTGCAATTATCGACATTTTGGGAGCCATCCCGGTCGTAATTGAACTGCGCAGAAAGGCTGGCCATATCGAATCGGAAAAAGCATCCCTCGTGGCTGCAGGTTTAATGATCCTCTTTTTATTTGTAGGCGAATCGCTGTTAAAAGTAATTGGGTTAGATGTAGAATCGTTCGCTATTGCCGGCTCTTTTGTGATTTTTTTCATCGCCATGGAAATGGTTTTAGGGCTCACCATCTTCAAAGAAGAGGCCCCCGAAACGGTTTCGATCGTTCCATTGGCATTTCCATTGATTGCAGGTGCCGGCACCATGACCACCCTCCTTTCGCTAAAAACGGAATACCATACCCAGAATATTTTAGTGGGTATTATACTCAATATATTGTTTGTTTACTTCGTACTGAAAAACACCAACAGACTGGAAAAACTTTTCGGAAAATCAGGGTTAAACATTTTGCGTAAAGCTTTTGGCGTAATTTTACTGGCCATTGCCATTAAATTATTCAGGAATAACACAGGGCTATAAAACGGTAAATGTGAGAGGGATGATGTAAAATTAGTACGCGCTCCATTAGATTTCTCTACTGCGGCTTAAAAGCCGACAATAATATAAATGACAATCTACACACGAAACTGTAACAATATTTAGTTATATTTATCTTAACATAAAGCTCACATCATGAAAAGCTTTGAAGAATATACCTTAATTATTGGAGCCATCGCGGTACTCATAGAAGCAGTGAAATACCTTAAAAAGAATTTCAGGTCCTGGTTTGAGCATACTTAACCAGTATTGAATCGATTTCTATTTTTTAAATAGATTCGTCATTTCCAACTTGGAAATCTTAAAGTATTAGGATTCCCGCCTGCGCGGGAATGACGGCCTGGGAAAATATTCACTGATCTTAAAATCCTCTAGTCCTGACTAATCCTGGCTTTTCTTGATCAATCTTGCCACAAACATCGTATCGGCATTATTTTTATATCCCTTTATCAGCTCCATCTTTTCCACTTCTAAGGGCAGTGTATCAATAATATGCCGAACAACATCTTCATTTTCCTGCGAAAAGGCAGAACAGGTAATATAAACCAATGGTTTACCAGGCTTAAGGTATCTCACTATATTCTGCACAATACCTTTTTGAATGGCTACAAACTGGTTGATCTTACGTTCTTCGAAAAAAGTAAGCATTTCCGGTGTTCTTCCCCAGGTACCTGAACCAGTACAGGGTGCATCCAAAATAATTCCATCAAACGCATAATGGTGCAAAATCTGATCGTTATTTTGCAAAAGATCCATTTCTTTTTTATGGTATTTCTTAATGCCTGCCAACCGGAAACGTTCATCAAGGTTTAACAGTACACTTTCGCGCAGATCAGAAACCAAAAGCTCTATAACAGGCTCTAAACTATGCAAAAGCAGGGTTTTCCCGCCCGATGCTGCACAACAATCCCACCATTTATCCCATTTACTGGGTTTAAAATATTCGCCGGTTTGCTGTGATGATAAGTCCTGAACCTCATAACTGCCTTCTTTTAAAATGGTTTCGAGTTTGGTACCATTAGGTAGTGCCAACGCAGTATCAGAAATTGCCTTAACCGCAACGTTTTCGTCCTCCAGTTTTGCGATGATGGCTTTGGCATCAGCAGCTGCAACCCTGATGAAAAGATCGGGCTGCTTAAAAAACGAAGCAAAAAATGCCTCTTTATCGATACCGGAAGAAAGCTCGGTATGAAGAGTATATACCGCTTTGAGATCAAAATCAGGGTGTTTGGCTTTAACGAGGCTTAATTTTTCTTCTAAAGGCAAAGCGATGCTTTCTATCCAGTCTGGCAGGTTTTTCTCTACCACCTGGCTCAAAGTTGTATGGCATAAAAAGTCTGCTATACTTAAGCGTTCTTCGGCCGGCAAGGCAGGTAAAGCTTTCCCTAACCTAAAAAAACTATATATATGGCGTGTAGCCCATCTTCTATCAGAAGAGCCCATTTGCTTGTGCTGCTTAAAATAAGCGGGCAAGAAGCGGTGAAGGGGCAAACTTCCATCATAACTGCTTAAAATCTGTTCAAAGGCTCTTAACTGGTGGTCTGCTCTCATGCGATAATTAAAACTGAGGGAATGTTACTCAACAAGGTTTAATGCAAAGTTTTTATATTTCAACAACATTAAACTGGTGTTAATATAACCTAATTTTTGATCATATATAAATGAAAAGCTGTTATGAAGTCCTTTATACCTGTCTTTTACAATATAGTCTTTATAATCTTCTCCGTAAGTTACCAGTAACCTGCCAAAATAATATCCTACATCAAAGCCTTTGAATGCATATTCTCCCGGTTCGAAACCATATTTATAGCGGTACTTTTTGATAAAGGCAATTACAGCAGCACTTTTATAATCTATTTTATACGATGAACTGATAATTCCATTAAGATCCTGTAGCTTATCTGCGGGATAATTCTGTTTAACCCAGTTTGGATGTCCAAAAAGGTTAATGGAATAACCTCCCTTTGGCAAATTCTTTAGCCTGTAGAGCTTTTCAATAGTCGGCTGTACAAAATTACGGTCGGATGAGGTTACAATAACTGCATATTGCTTGCCTTTTATCATTTTGGTTTCAAAGGTATAAGCCGATGCATATTCCTGTACAGTAAACTTGCCATTGTTTTGGAAATAACTCCTGATCGGGGCTGCAAAGGCTTCATCTTCTGTTTTCTTTGGATTAATGATCACTACAATGGTACTGGCCGGGTTAAAGTTTTTCGCAATGTAAGTACCAATCTTTTTTCCGTGCAAACCAATATTGTTGACCACAGAAACAAGATTTGGGTTATTAAATTCACCGGGATCGGTAGCAGCTAAGGGAGAAACAATGGTTACATTGTTTTCTTCAGCATAATTGGCTATAAATTTTAAACCTTCAGGGAAAACGGGGCCAATAACTAAATTACTCTGTTTAAAACGTTCGTTTTTATATAAAGTAGAAATATGTGCGTTATCATCCTGGGTATCAAAAACATTAAGTTTAAAATTTAAACCCTGGGCCGCAGCAGAATCCAATCCTAATTTAAAGCCCTGATAAAAATCGATAGGCATAGCATATTTCTCGATATCGGCCTTTGTAGCTGTTTTTAAGTTCAGTTCATCCAGCTTAAAAGGAACAAGCAAAGAAACACTGGCCTGCGTAAACTTTTTAATAGGCTTTTTATCTGCCGGTTTTTCCTTCTCTGTTGGTTTACCTGTACCGGGTTTAGGCGTTCTCACTTTTGGCGAACAAGCACCTAAAACCAACATCAGCAAAAGTGGTAACCCGTAAACCTTTTTAAAATTCATACCTATCGTTTTTAACAAAATATGCTAGCAAAGTTTATTCCACCTTGCTAGCATTACTTTTATTTTATGCAGTTGTTACTCCAAACTAAAAACTCACAACTCCTAACTCAACGTTATTCCCATTCAATAGTTGCAGGTGGCTTAGAACTGATATCGTATACCACTCTATTGATGCCTTTAACCTTATTGATAATTTCGTTTGAGATTTTAGCCAATACCGGGTAAGGTAAATGACACCAATCTGCAGTCATACCATCTAATGATTCAACGGCCCTTAATGCAATTACATTTTCATAGGTACGTTCATCGCCCATTACACCAACAGATCTTACCGGCAAAAAGATTGCTCCTGCCTGCCATACCTGGTCATATAATCCTGCTTCTTTCAGGTTATCGATATAAATTTTATCGGCATCCTGTAAAATGGCTACTTTTTCTGCAGTAACCTCACCAATAATGCGAATACCCAAACCTGGTCCCGGGAAAGGGTGACGGCCTAAGATAAACGACTCTAAACCTAATGCAGTACCTACTCTTCTTACTTCGTCTTTAAACAAAGTTTTAAGTGGCTCAACTACTTTAAGTTTCATAAAATCTGGCAAACCGCCTACGTTATGGTGCGATTTAATGGTTGCTGACGGACCTTTTACCGATACCGATTCGATGATATCAGGATAAATGGTACCCTGGGCCAACCACTTTACATCTTGAATTAAATGCGATTCTTCGTCGAAAACTTCGATGAACACACGACCGATGATTTTACGCTTTTGCTCCGGATCTTCTACCCCGGCCAATTCACCTAAAAATTTAGCCTTTGCATCTACACCTTTAATGTTCAGTCCAAAATCTTTGTATTGCTCTAAAACATTTTCAAATTCGTTTTTACGCAATAAACCATTATCAACAAAAATACAGTGAAGGTTTGTTCCAATGGCTTTATGTAATAGCACGGCCGCTACACTACTGTCAACACCACCTGAAAGTGCCAAAACCACCTTATCATTTCCTAAAGTCTCTTTAAGCTCAGCAATCGTTGTTTCAACGAAGGCTGAAGAGGTCCAATCCTGACTACAACCGCAGATATCAACCAGGAAATTTTCTAAAAGGATTTTGCCATCAATGCTGTGTGTTACCTCCGGGTGGAACTGGATGGCATAAGTATCAGAGTTTTTAATGTGATAAGCAGCAACTTTAACACTATCTGTACTCGCAATTAGCTCAAAATCCTCAGGAATGTCGGTAATGGTATCGCCATGGCTCATCCAAACCTGCGAGCCTAAATTGATACCTTTAAATAATTTATTTTCCTGATTTACGAAGTTTAGGTTAGCACGGCCATACTCGCGCGTAGACGATGGCTGAACCGAACCTCCTGAATGCTGTGCAATGTATTGTGCACCATAGCAAACTGCCAATAACGGATATTTTAAATGGTACTTCGATAGATCGATTTGAGGGGCATCTTCCTGACGGACAGAATAGGGACTTCCCGAAAATATTACTCCTTTTACATCAGGTGTAACCTCAGGAAGATTGTTGTACGGATATATTTCACAGTAAATATTTAGTTCGCGAACCCTGCGGGCAATGAGTTGTGTAAACTGCGAACCAAAATCGACGATAATGATTTTCTCTTGCATCCGCAAAGGTAGTGATTAGATATGAGATTTGAGACCAGAGATTTAAGATTTTTGAAGGAAAAAGTCAGGAGTCTACAGTCAGGAGTCCGAAGCCAGATGTGAAGAGATAATTTGAGGAAACGAGCATCCATCTTAACATCAATTATTCGATTATGAATTTAAATCTGTTAAACTTTGTAAGGTGCGCAATCCACTAATAAACTAATGACAAATGAACCAATGAACCTTTAAGCCTCCAGCAAAATCACCTCCACACCAAACTTCCTCAAAAAGTCAACTCCCTCATCGCTTGGTAAACCTTTGTAAGCTGCATAAGACTTAGAATAATATACCAGTTTAATCCCTGACGATAAAATAAGACGGGCGCAGGCAATACAAGGCGATAACGTGGTATACAGTGTACAGCCTTCAATCCTGGCGCCGTTTTTAGAGGCGTAGAGAATGGCATTTTCTTCGGCATGTAAAGCCAAAGAGCAGCTTCCCTTACTATCGCGGGCACAACCATGTTCAGGCCATTCTTCATCACAGTTATGTGTACCAGCCGGCGGACCATTATAACCGATTGAAATAATGCGGGTATCTTTTGTTAACACTGCACCTACATGGGCACGCACACAATGTGAGCGGGCTGCCAGATCGGTGGCCAGGTTCATAAATATCGAGTCGAAACTTGGTTTATCTGTCATTATAAAAATTAAAAAAGCCACAAAGAACTAAATCTCTGTGGCTGTAAAATTACTTTATTAAAAATTAATGTCCACCAGAAATTTTCTCATCAAAATTAATTCCCTGTGTCTTCAAAATTGCACTTCCTTTAATTGCATAAAATGCAAGATATGCGAAACACACCACCCCAACTATATAACTGTATTGGATACCGGTAAACTTTGAAAGGTATCCTTGCGCTAAACTCACAATACCACCTCCCATAATCATCATAATTAAGAAACTGCTTCCCTGGCTGGTATGCTTACCTAAGCCACTAACAGCCAAAGTAAAAATACATGGCCACAATGTACTACAGAATAAACCCACACTGGTAAACGCGTAAACGCTAGTCATACCTGTAGTAAACATACCAATAAATAAGGCTAGAATACCCATTACCGAAAAAATTAACAACATGCGTGCCGGATTTCCTTTACTGGCCATATCGGCACCAATTAATACAACTATTACTGCTGCATATACATAAAATGGTGTTAAATCGTGTTTAGCGATAGCATTTGCAATTAAGAAAACACCAAAAGCTAAATAAGGCGCTACAAATCTCAATATTTTTTGCAAGGTCATATCTTCAGTAAAAGCTTCTACCGCCCCTGTCCAACGACCAATCATTAAACTGGCCCAGTATAAAGAAACGTATGGCGCAATATCTTTAATAGCAAATTTTAATTTCTCCTCCATATACGCCGGCAAATTACTGGCAGTAGATACCTCTACACCAACATATAGAAAAATAGCAATCATTCCCAGTACCAGCTGTGGATAGTTCAAAGCAGAGCCGTTAATCGATTTAGTATCATTAGCCGAAGCTTCTACTAAAGTAGGTCGATCAGGCAAAGACGACATTTTTAAAAATACAGCTACTAAAATAAAGGCCACTCCTAGTATTAAATACGGAATTTTTACACTTTCGATGCTCACATTGGTAGTAGCGCTTGTAGCAACACCAAAAATAGCGAAGTTTACCAACAAGGGGCCAATGGTTGTACCAAAATTATTAATACCACCTGCAAGAGTTAAACGTTGCGAACCGGTTTTAATTGGCCCCAAGGCAATAGCTAAAGGATTTGCAACAGTTTGTTGTAAAGAGAAACCCAGGGCTACAATAAACAAGCCAGATAACATTAGCGGAAATGAGTGCAGATTTGCTGCCGGATAAAACAAAAGCGTTCCAACTGCCGAAATAACAAGTCCCAAAGCCAGAGAGTTTTTGTAGCCTAGTTTATTGACGATGTCCTGTCCCATTACTACCGAAATGCCATTATAAATTAAAGCGCCAACCGTGTATGCAATGTAAAATGCAAATGACACCAACTGGCTCTGGAATTGAGTTAAATTAAAAGCCTGCTTAAATACAGGTATTAAAATGTCATTACTGGCGGCCACAAAGCCCCAGAAAAAGAATACCGTGACCAAAGGAATAAATTGCCCCCATTTGGTTTGTGTTTGTTCTGAACTCATTTTTTAAATTTAGTTTTAATGGCGCTAAACATAAATAAAAAAAAATGAAAACCAGTAATTTTATGCAACCTGTGCAACAAAAATAAATGTTATATGTTTAGGTATAAAATTGCATATTCGCATATTATAAACAATACAATGCATGTTTGAAGCCATATTACTAGGAATAGGAGCAGGGATTATTTCGTCGTTTTTAACAGGGCCGGTATTTTTTGCAATGATTAAAACCAGCATAGAAAGAGGCTTCAAAGCAGGTTTTTCTTTAGCCGTAGGCGTAATCCTCAGTGATATTATCCTCATTGGCTTAGTACTTTTCGGCAGTCAGTTTTTCGACTATAAAGCCGAATTCGATAAATATGTAGGTGCTATTGGGGGCTTATTCCTGTTAGCGGTAGGCATCTACTACCTGGTTTCTAAAATTACCGTGCATTACGATAGTTCAACCTTACAGAAAGTAAGTAAAAGGGGTTATGTTATAAAAGGATTTCTGATGTGTATCCTCACCCCTTCTACCCTTATGTTCTGGATTATCGTGAGCGGAATCATCTCTGTTAAGCTCAACAACATGCTAAATGAGAAATTGGTCTGTTTTTTTATTGCCATGACCACTCAACTGTCAATAGATGCCGCTAAGAGTTTTTATTCAAGCAAACTCCGTTACAAGATAAAAGAAGATGCACTTAAGAAACTGAATAAAATTGCGGGCGTTGTAATTATCTTTTTTGCCTTTTGGCTCATTATTAAAACCTACCTGAAGTTTTACGCATAAAAACTTAGCAGTACAGTACCGGCATACTAATGTGACCTGGTGCCTTTCTCCCTTATTGGTTAATATTATTTTTTGAAAAGCATGTGCAGTACAGCTATTAAGCGTTAGTCCTGCCAATGCTGCAAGTCCTCGTCCGATGAAAAACCGGTCTCCGGGCTTTCCGCGAATGTCAGGTTTAGGGATGAAAAGACAGTAGCATTGACTCATAAGACCGAGTAATTATTCAAAATATGTCTGGTATCCCTATGCCTCAGTGGTTCATATTATTTTTATTGAAAAGCAATGCCTGTACTCCCGTTAAGCGTCAGTCCTGCCAATGCTGCAAGTCCTCGTCCGGTGAAAAACCGGCCTCCGGGCTTTCCGCGAATGTCAGGTTTAGGGATGAAAAGACAGTAGTATTAACTAAGACCGGAACAAGTATTTGAAATCTGCTTTGGGTCTTTGTTCCTTAGTGATAAAAATTGTCTATAGGATCGTCATTGATGGCAGAGTACACTTTCCCTTTCGCTGTGAAAACTCAGTTTACTCGGTGGTAAAAAAGCAAAAAAATAGCCCATATCAGTGATATGAGCTATTCGATATTTTATTCTCCCTTAGGGATTTTGAGGCTAGTAAGCCCTTTGGTTATTTCCTTCTTTCCAGTTAACAAAAGCTTTATTTACCACTTTGTTACCGCCTGGCGTTGGATAATTTCCTGAAAAATACCAATCGCCTTTGTTTTTCGGGCAAGCCTCATGCAGGTTCTCCAAGCTCTGGTAAATTACTTCAACCTCGGCAACCGTACCTTTTGGTGTAATAATCTCCGCTATTTTGGCAGAAATTTCTTCAGGGGTAAATGGTTTATAAATTTCTTTAACATGGTTTACAATTTCCTCTTTAGGCAATAATAACGAAGCTTTACATTTTGTATAAACATCTTCAATTACCTGCCACATGCCACGCTCGGTAAGGAGTTGTATCGCAGCATCAAAAGCAACAAATTGCCCCATACGGCTCATATCGATACCATAACAATCAGGATAACGGATTTGAGGGGCTGAAGAAACAATAATGATCTTTTTAGGGTGTAAACGGTCTACAATTTTAATGATACTTTGCTTAAGCGTAGTACCACGAACAATCGAATCGTCTAACGCTACCAGCGTGTCCTGGTGGTTGTTGATAATGCCATAAGTAGTATCATACACATGGGCAACCATTTCACTCCGATCTGCGTCTTGCGTAATAAAGGTACGTAGTTTTACATCTTTAACCGCCAGTTTTTCTACCCTGGGAGCCAGTGACAATAATTCGTCTAACTGCTCGTCGTTCAGCTGTTCCTTTTTATGTAAAAGGGTTTCTTTTTGGAGGTTACGCACATAACGCTGTACGCCATCAACCATACCGAAAAAGGCTACTTCGGCTGTATTCGGGATAAACGAGAATACGGTATTTTTTAGATCGTAGTTAACGGCTTTTAAAATTTTATCGCTTAATAAACGGCCCAGCTGTTTACGTTCGCGGTAAATTTCAACATCGCTTCCTTTCGAGAAATAGATGCGCTCAAATGAGCATGATAATCTTTCGGTAGGCTCGCGGAACTGTTCCATACTTACCTGGCCATTTTTCTTGATAATTAAAGCATGACCCGGATCGATCTCTTTAACATCCTTATACTGAATATTGAATGCAGTTTGTAAAGCCGGACGTTCTGAAGCGGCCACCACAATCTCATCATCGTAATAATAGTAGGCCGGGCGGATACCTGCCGGATCGCGCATAATGAACGAATCGCCATTACCAACCATACCACAGATCGAATACCCGCCATCCCAGGTTTTGGCCGAGCGGCGAAGGATATTGGCAATATCTAAATGTTCTGAAATTTTATGTGTAATCGCAACATTGTCATGCCCTTCTTTTTTGTACTGATCAAAAAGCTCCTGGTTCTCATCATCCAGAAAGTGACCAATTTTTTCCAATACGGTAACTGTATCGGCTTTTTCTTTAGGATGCTGGCCCAATTCGTATAATTGCTCCAATAACTCATCCACATTGGTCATGTTAAAGTTACCTGCAATTACGAGGTTCCGGGTCATCCAGTTGTTTTGCCTTAAAAAAGGGTGACAATTTTCGATACTGTTTTTCCCATGTGTACCATAACGCAAATGGCCCAATAACACCTCGCCAATAAAGCTTACGTTGTTTTTGAGCCATTCAGTATCCTGCATTAGTTCAGGCGTATTTTCCTGGATATCAACAAATTTGTTCTGTACATATTCGAAAATATCTGCTACCGCATTGGAGGCCATGCTCCGGTATCGGCTGATATACCTGCTTCCGGGTTTCATATCCAGCTTAATGGTGGCAATACCTGCGCCATCCTGGCCCCGGTTATGCTGTTTTTCCATTAAGAGGTATAATTTGTTAAGGCCGTAAAGTGCTGTACCGTACTTTTGCTGGTAGTAAGAAAGTGGTTTTAACAGTCGAATAAAAGCGATTCCGCATTCGTGTTTTATCTGATCACTCATTGTGTGGATTTGAAGCCGCAAAGTTATCCTTTTAACTCATTACAACCTAAAGAAAAATGCTTTCTTTTATTATGATGAGTTTAGACTGACAGATGAGCTAAAAGTACGGTTAGTTGATGACTGAAACAGCTACAGTTCTAATTGGCATTGAGTGCCTCACGGTTCATCATGATCAACGGTTAACCGGTTAACTATACTTAAGTTTACAATAAACAGTTTGCACCATCAATAAACAAATGACCAATGAACAAATAAATTATTGGCCTACATTTTATCTGACTTCAGTGCTTCTCCAAAAAATATCGACGCATGTTCATCGAAGCTTAAAGGATCGCCACTGGTATAGAAATGCCTTTCGCCATTTTTAGCCAATTTTTCTTCGATCTCAGGATGTCGGTCTAAATAATCAATCAAACTGTTTGCTACGATCTCGCCTTGTGTTAAAATATTGATATGATCAGGGAAAACCTCCTTTAGTTTGGGCATTAATAAAGGATAGTGTGTACAGGCCAGCAATACGCAGTCTATATCAGCCGATTGGCCCAACAGCTGATTACAGTATTCTTTAATAAAAAAATCTGCTCCGGGCTCTAAATGCTCATTATTTTCGATAAGCGGAACCCACATCGGGCAGCTTTGCTGGAACACTTTTATTTCCGGAAAAAATTTGTTGATTTCCAATAGGTAAGATTGTGAGTTAACCGTTCCTCTTGTGCCCATTACACCAACCTGTTTGGTTTGAGTATAAGCATCAATTACTTCTGCTGTAGGCCTTATTACCCCCAGCACCCTTCTGCCAGGATATTTAACTGGTAAATCTTTTTGCTGAATGGTTCTCAGCGCTTTTGCAGAGGCAGTATTACAGGCCAGGATTACCAGTTGGCATCCTTTTTCAAAAAGCCATTCTACACATTCCAGCGTATATTTATAGATGGTATCGAAAGAATGATCGCCATAGGGCGAGCGGGCATTATCGCCCAGATAGATATAATTGTAAGCTGGCAATTTATTTACAATAGAACGGAAAACCGTTAAACCGCCGTAGCCTGAATCGAAAATACCTATGGGCGAAGAGTTTTGCATGCCTTTTGATGTTGGAAAGTTGTAAAGTTAGCTTAAATGTTTGAAGGTTGAAATATTGTAACATTGGAATGTTTTAACGCCACAGGGCAGCAGCTTCCAGCGTTTAAACAATAAAACTCTCATAAACCAAAAAGCGGAACCAAGTTAAACTTAATCCCGCTTTATATTTTGAACTGGAAGGGAGACTTTTGACTCCAAACTCCTGACTCAAGATTACTTTTTAGGTGCAGCTGGTTTTGCCGTAGTTGCAGAAATACCTAATTTGGTTTTAACTGCTGCCGTAATGTCGTCACCGCCATCCCAAAAAACTAAGTTGTTACCACCTTGTCCGTTTGCAATATCGAAAACGTAAGCTAAACCTTTTTCTTTAGCGATAGCCGAAATTGCATTGGCCACTTTAGCCTGGATTGGCTGGAACAATTCGCCTTGCTTAGTACCTATATCTTGTGAAGCTTTTGTACGTGCATCTGTAATGCGTTTTTCTAAATCCTGTAATTCCTGGCCTGCTGCCTGCAATTCTTTACCCACTGTTTCTTTGTTTGCCTCGCTTAACGTTTTTTGCTTGGCTTCTGCAGCGGCCATTTTGGTTTGATATTCTTTGATCATTGCATCAATATCAGCCTGCTTTTGTTTACCCAAGGTTTCTAAAGTAGTTTGAGCTGTTTTAGCCTCTGGTAAGTTTGCGAATACCTCTTCAGAATTAATGTGACCCAATTTTTGTTGTGCACTTGCCATATTCGCTGTAAACAATAAACCTGCTGCTACAAAGAATACGTTAATTAACTTTCTCATCTTTCTATTTTACTTTTTTTTATTTTTTTCGTTTGTTTTTTCTAAAATGAGTGACGAATATACTAATTATTTACTGTCCCTGGTTTATAACCTAATTTTACAATAACATCATTACTAACATCGTAACTGCTGCTTGCATAAATCATCATCGTTGCTTCACTGCTCTTGTCGAAAATGAAGTCTAGGTATTTAGATTTTGCAATCTGTTTAATAGCCTCGGCTACTTTATCCTGAATCGGTTTAATTAATTTTACCCTGCTTTGGAAAAGATCTCCATCGGGGCCAAATTTAGACCGCTGAAATTCTTTTGCCTGTTTTTCTTTTTCAATAATTTCGTTTTCGCGGCGTTTACGCATATCATCTGTTAGTAAAACCTGGTCAGCCTGGTATGCTTTGTACATCCGGTCAATTTCAGAAAAATTCTGATCAACCTGCTGTTGCCATTGTTTTGAGGCCACATCTAACTGACTTAGTGCCGACTTATATTCTGGTAAATGTTTTAAAATATACTCCGTGTCTACATAAGCAAACTTCTGTGCAAAGGCACCGAAAGAAGTGCAAAGCAGGAATGCGATAAAAAGATACTTTTTCATTTTGGTGTGTGTTAAATGATATATATTAATAACCTAAGCTTTCTTTAAACTCCTCTTGCAATGATTTATTGCATAATTACTTATTTTTTTGTTCTTTATCAATTAAAATCCACCTAATTGTTGTGCGATACTGAAAGTAAAGTTTTGTTTACCTCCGTCTGTTACCCCAGGGATCCTGTCAAATGCATGTCCGTAATCGATACCCAATAAACCGAAGATTGGCAAGAAGATACGGGCACCTACACCGACAGATCTTCGCACGTTAAAAGGATTAAAATCACCAAATCTATTCCAGGTGTTACCTGCCTCGGCAAAGGCTAAAACAAATGCTGTTGCCTGCTGACTTGCAATTACCGGGTAACGTGCCTCTAGTACATATTTGGTGTAAATTGGACTACCCGATTGCTGTGCAATTCTTGGATCAGAACCATTTGGTATCACTGTATTATTTGCATAACCACGCATCGCGATTAGTTCAGACCCCTGTAAAAAATCGAATCCCTGCATACCATCACCACCCAATTTGAAACGCTCGAATGCCGACTGACCAACAGCCCTGTTATACAAACCTAAGAAACCAAATTGCGCTTGTGCTTTAACTACTAAGTTACCTACAACACGTTGATACCATTGCGAATCGAATTTCCATTTATGGTATTCTGTAAAGCGATATTTTTCTTTATCAGATGCAGTTGCATAATTCACTTTGTTAAGTAGTGAAAATGGTGGGGTTGCCTGAATAGTGAAACGTAAAAAAGATCCTGACTTAGGGAAAATTGGCGAGTCCCTTGAATCGCGGCTAATTTCTTGTGATAAACTCAGGTTATAAGAGGTACCGGTGCTAAATAAATATCCCGAATAGTTATTTAAGATATACTGTTGCAAACTAATCGCATGAGATAATTGGAAATAGTTATCCGGCCAGTTTAACCTTCTGCCTAAACTAACGGTTACACCATTTAAACGGATTTTCTGAAACTGGGCATCGCCGCTGCTTAAACCGTTAGACTGTAACGAGGTGAATGCACTTACCCCGAAACTTACCGGTTTCTCGCCACCAAACCAAGGTTGAGAGAACGAGAAACTGTACGACTGGTAATATTTACCATTGGTTTGCCCACGTAAACTTAATTTCTGTCCATCGCCTTTTGGTAATGGCTTGTATGCTTTTAAATTGAAAAGGTTACGTAATGAGAAGTTATTAAAGGTTAAACCTAAGGTACCAATAATACGGCCACCACCAAAACCACCTGATAGCTCAATCTGATCTGATGGTTTTTCTTCAACTGCGTATTCGATATCTACAGTA
The DNA here is from genome assembly GCF_042684385.1 of Pedobacter vanadiisoli. Classification (NCBI taxonomy): domain Bacteria; kingdom Pseudomonadati; phylum Bacteroidota; class Sphingobacteriia; order Sphingobacteriales; family Sphingobacteriaceae; genus Pedobacter; species Pedobacter vanadiisoli. The sequence continues at coordinate 77,780 of NZ_JBHULL010000013.1, forward strand.
CCATCTGCCGGATTAGGACGCGGTGTAGGAACTGTTTTAGATTCGTCGAAATTCCCTAATTGACCAATTTCACGGATGGTACGGATTAAATCACTTTTATTAAATTTCTGTCCCGGCTTGGTACGGATTTCACGTAATACCACTTTATCGTTTGTAATGGTATTTCCTTTTAGTGTGATGCGGTTGTTGGTATACTGTGGTCCTTCATACATCCGTAATTCAACATCAACCGTGTCTCCATAAATTTTGGTCTGTACCGGATCGATATTAAAAGTTAAATATCCGTTATCGGTATACATACTGTTGATATCGCCACCGTTTTCGCCACCACCGTTTAATTTTTTATTTAATTTCTCTTCGCTGAAAACATCACCTTTTTCGATAGTTAATACTTTTTGCAAAATACTATCCGGATAAATGGCATTACCTGCCCAGGTAATATTACCAAAATAATACTTTTTACCTTCGTAAAGGTCCATTCTGATATTAACTTTTTTACTGTTATATTGGTAAATGGTATCTTTTAGTAATTCAGCATCACGATAACCTTTTTCGTGCATTTTGGCAATCATTTTTACCTTGTTCTCTTCGTACTTCTCCTTTGAGAATTTTCCGGATCCCCAAAAGCGCCACCAGGCAAATTGTTTAGGGTTTTTAAGGTATTTTCTAAGTTTTGCCGATTTAAAATCTTTGTTTCCGGTAAAATCGATATGCTGTACTTTTACACGGTGGCCTTTATCAATATTTGCTTCCAATACCACACTGTTTTCTGCATTCGGATCTTTACGTGTTTTGTAATCGATCTTGGTGAAGAAAAAACCCTTATCCAATAGGTATTTTTTAACAATGGCAGAAGTAGTATTATACAGGTTATCGTTCACGATTTTACCTGTTTTATCATTTAATTTTTCCTGAATTGCAGTTTTTTCAGATTTACGAATACCTTTTAGGTCGATAGAGCTTAAACGCGGACGCTCAACCACTTCAATTTCAAAATAAACAGAATCCTGAACAAATTTTTCGATATTAAGTTTAACATCATCAAACAATCCCTGGGCCCATAGTGTCTTAATTGCGTCGGAAGTTGCTTCGCCAGGAAGAACGATTTTATCGCCTTTATTTAGCTTAGATAGGGTAATCAATACTTCTTTATCTAAGTACTGGGTGCCGGTTACTGTGGTACCACCAATGATATATTCTTTTGGACTAAAATAATCGAGATCTAAGCCACCAACCTTTAAAGAAGGGGTTACCGGAGCCTGACCTTGTGGACGTATTTGAGCGAAGGCCGGAGCGGCTAAAACTAGTAGGATTAAAACTTGAAATATTCTTTTCATTAAAATTAGTTGTTCAGTAATGGCCAAAAGATAACGGTATTTTATAAAGCAAAATTTTCTTACGTTGTTCCCTTATCATGGTTTCATTTATAGTGTAAAAGTGGTGCTAAGTTAGTTTAAACGCTTGTTAAAAAGTGTTAAAAGAAAAATTAGTTTAATTGTTCACTAATTTTACCAAAGCGACGTTCGCGTTTTTGATAGTCTACAATGCCCTCGAAAAGGTCTTCACGTCTGAAATCCGGCCACAGAACATCAGTAAAATAAAACTCGGTATAAGCCATTTGCCAAAGCAGGTAATTGCTGATACGGTGTTCGCCACTGGTCCTGATCATGAGTTCCGGATCGGGTATATTTACCGTGGTTAGTTTTGATGAAAACAGGTCTTCGTTAATATCATCCAAAGAAATGGTATTGTCTTTTACCGCAGCAGCAATTTTTTTGGCAGCCTCCAAAATTTCCCATTTTGCGCTATAACTCAATGCCAGTGTTAGTGTGCATTTTTCATTATGGGCTGTTTTTGCCATGGCTTCTTTTAAATCGTCAATACACTCCTGTGGTAAGGATGCAATATTGCCAATTGCATTTAGCTTAACGTTGTTTTTATTAAGTGTTTCGGTTTCTTTGTTGATGGTAGAAATGAGTATCTGCATCAAAGCATCTACCTCCTCTTTTGGCCTGTTCCAGTTTTCGGTAGAAAAAGCATATAAAGTTAAATATTGGATACCTATTTCCACACAGCCTTCTACAATGTCTTTTACAGACAGTACCCCTTGTTCATGGCCGAAAACCCGCACTTTACCCTGGCCTTTTGCCCATCTTCCGTTACCATCCATGATTACGGCAATGTGCTTTGGCAGGCGATTATAGTCAATTTGTTCTTTAAATCCCATTAATTATGTCAAAATCAGCTTAAAAGGAATAGCATTTTGAGGATACAAAGGTAAAAGATATGCCAACACTAACAAATAGATAAGTGTCCCTTTTTCGAAAATCGCCTCTTTGCGTACCTGGCTGTCCAATTTGATAGCGTGAAGGATCGGATAAATTAACCTGGTTCTGGCCATTTCCAACAATCACCTGGTTAGCCGGATAACGGCCACTCACATCGTCGATATAATCGGTAAATGGTGTTCTGTAGCCTATTTCGGTAAAAACACTCCAGGTATCTTTGTAATTATACCTTAGTCCTACCCCATACGGAATGGTTAAAACAGCATTATTGTAGCCATTTTCCTGGCCTTCAGTTGCCAGCCTGTCTAACCGGTACCTTTCGCCGTTTACTTTTACAGTTGGTTTAAAGATAAGAAAACCTGCCCCGGTAAAAAGGTATGGCGTAAACTGGCGCGTTCCGCCGCCGAGGTTAAAATTAAAAAAATTAAAATCTACCAATCCGCTAAACTCGTTCAGCGAAGTTCTAAAACGCAGGTTTCTTTCACGGAACTGCTCGTTGCTAGAATAAGAATCATCCGCTTTTACCTGTCCGTAGGTATAATTTAAGCGAATACCCACATATTGGTTAAAATTCCGCTTTACATAAACACCGCCCGAAAAACCACTGATCTGCAAAGGATTATTCTGATTAAGATCGCCCATATAACCGGCACCACCAGCCATAACACCAACCTCCCAAGAGGGTTCACCTATCGGCTCACGCTGTGCACGGACAAACTGTCCGCTTACGATGATGAAGAGGATAATCAATAGTTTTTTGTTTGGCGTCATACTTAGTAGTTACGGGTATCGATGCCCCATAATAATTTATTCCTTAACGTGTTTAAGTAAGTTTCATTGTTAAGCCTGATAAGATTTACGCAAAAATCTGCTTTTTTGATACTAATTTTCACCGATCGTTCTACCGTAACTGTCCGGCTATCGCACGAAACCAAAAATTTAGATTCCCTTGCTTCTACCTCAAAAGAGAGCTTATTATGATCTGGCACCACCACTGGCCGCACATTTAAATTATGTGGTGCAATAGGTGTAATTACAAAATTTTTAGAATCGGGATAAATAATCGGTCCTCCACAGCTTAATGAATACGCTGTAGAACCTGTGGGGGTGGCAATAATCAATCCATCTGCCCAATAAGAATTGATAAACTCATTGTTCATTGATGCGTGGATAATCATCATGGCCGAATTATCGCGACGATGAATCGTAATATCGTTCAGTGCAAAATTTTCTTCTCCAAATAAACCGTTATCAGATTCTAATGTTAAAAGCGAACGTGAATCTAAGGTATATTCTTTATTGATCAGGGCTTGGAGTGCCGATGCGATTTCGTTTTTGTTGATACTGGCCAAAAAACCCAAACGGCCAAAATTAATCCCGATTACAGGAATACCCGAATTACGGATCAGCGATAAAGTGTCTAACAACGTTCCGTCTCCGCCCAGGCTCAGCAATACATCAGCATGGTCTTTAAGTTCGGCGTGGTTATGGAATATAATGGTATTCGCTGGCAGTTTTATTTTGCCATGCAGAGAAGTTTTAAATTTAGAATACACCACTGGCTGGATCTGGTGTTCGGCCAGATGATCGAAAACCACCTGTACATAAGGTAAAACCGTATCATTAAAATCTCTGCCGTAAATTGCAATCCTCATAAGATCGGTTTATACATTTAAATAGTTCATGAAAGAATCGTAACGCTCTTGCGATCCATTATCAACCTGGGTGTTATTGTATACCTCTTTTACCAGATAATCGTATCTTTCGAAAGAGGCTACCAACGAAGTAATTTCTGTTTTGTTTACTTTCAGCGTGACTTCCAAACGTGTAGAATCCTCGAAAGAATTAACATAAGAAGAGAGCACCTGTGCATTATCGGCCTCCACAATCTGTGCAATATGCGCAAGTGAATTATCGCGGTTACTGATCTCTAAAACGATAATCCCTCCCGGTTCATTTACGGCATACTGTTCGGCCACTGCATTTATCATGTTATTGACCGAAATTAAACCCAAATAATTTTTATGTTGATCTAAAACCGGAACCGCCGTCAATTTTAACTGGCTCAACAACCTGATTACATCATAAGTATGTACATTGTTCCATACAAAAACATTGAGTATATTTACTGTACTGGCACTTAACAGCGTATCGTGATTATCAATATTCAGTAAATCATCTTCAGATACCAGGCCCAATAAAGTTACCCCATTAACAACAGGCAAATGCTTTAACTTAAAATCGTTCATCCGATCTAAAGCTTTCTGCACCGTATCATCGGTCCTTAATGATGGAACTGCATCTGATATGATTTCTGCTGCAAACATTTACTTTAACAATATTCTATCTAAAAATTTCTCTAAAAATGTATTAAATATTTCCGGGTGTTCCATCATAGGTGCATGCCCACATTTATCAACCCAGTTTAATTCCGAATTTGGCAACAATTCATGAAATTCTTCTGCCACTTCCGGCGGTGTAACCTTATCATTTTTACCCCATATCAGGGAAACCGGTATGGTAATTTTCGAGAGATCTTTAGCCATATTATGGCGTATTGCCGATTTTGCCATGGTTAAAATGCGAATAACCCTCGACCTATCGTTAACCGTTTTAAAAACATCATCAACCAGCTCTTTGGTTGCAGTAGCAGGATCGTAAAAAGTAAATTCAACTTTCTCCTTAATATAATCGTAGCTCTCCCTGCGTGGGAAAGATCCTCCGAAAGCATTTTCGTATAAACCTGAACTGCCTGTTAAAACCAGGGCTTTAACAAACTCCTGGTGGGCTACAGTAAATACCAAACCAACGTGGCCACCAAGCGAATTACCAATAAGCACTACCTGGTTTAAATTTTTATATTTTAAAAAGCGATGAAGGTATCTTGATAATGCTTTTACGCCCAATGTTAAAATAGGCAGGTCGTAGATTGGCAAAATCGGAATAATTACACGGTAGCGATCCTTAAAGTGTTCTATAACGAGTTCCCAATTGCTTAATTCGCCCATTAGGCCGTGTAGCAATACCAGTGTTTCGCCTGTTCCAGCTTCTATGTATTTAAATCCGTCTTCTTCTATTATCGGGTAAGTCATATCTATTCTAGATGGTATTGTGCTACTAAGTTAGTAGAGTAAAATTAAAATTATGCATTTATATGCCATTTTTCTGAAATAAAATCGAAAACGGTATAAAAACGCTGTTTGCATTGCATATGGCGACAAGCAGCCAGCGATAAATACGCTTTTGCGCTTTAAATTAAGCTAATTTTTCTTTAACAATCTCAGCAATTAATTTACCATCGGCTTTACCTGCAAGCGCTGCGTTTGCCAGCCCCATTACCTTCCCCATTTCCTTAACCGATGTAGCGCCAGATTGTTTGATTACCGTTTCAATAATTGCGGCAACCTCTTCCCTATCTAGCTGTTTTGGCAAAAACTGGTTAATCACTTCAATTTCTTCTTCCTCTACCTTGTACAAATCTTCGCGATTTTGCTGCTTGTAAATATCAGCAGATTCTCGGCGTTGTTTAATCAGTTTCTGAAGAATTTTAAGTTCAGCTTCTTCAGTAATTTCTTCTGAAGATCCTTTCTCTGTTTTAGCTAAAAGTAAAGCTGCCTTTATTGCCCTTAACCCTCTTAACTGTGCATTGTTTTTAGCCAGCATGGCTTTTTTTATTTCCTGATCTATTGTGTTTGATATCATTGTTGTTTAATTGTTGTAGTTGGTTAAGCGGTTAATTGTAAATCCCGATCGCCAATTATTATTTTCATTTTTTATTAATCATTTAATCTTTCAATTAACCAATTTAAACAGTTAACCAAATTAACCTCTATTTACTATCGTTGCGGTAGCCTGCGCTGTAGGCATAATCAGCATATCGTTAATGTTTACGTGTTTCGGTCTGCTTACTACGTACCAAATGGCATCGGCAATATCGTCTGCAATGAGGGGCTCCAAGTTTTCGTATACCTTTTTTGCCCGTTCTTCATCGCCTTTAAAACGCACTACCGAAAATTCGGTTTCAACCATACCTGGATTAATGGCGGTAACTTTTATTCCATGTGTAAGCAGGTCGATACGCATCCCTTTGGTTAACGCATCTACCGCATGTTTACTGGCACAATATACGTTTCCATTCGGATAAACTTCTTTACCGGCTATTGAGCCAATATTGATAATATGACCGGATTGGTTCGGGATCATCCAGTTGGAAACGATTTTGGTTACATACAACACTCCTTTTACATTTGTATCAATCATGGTATCCCAATCGTTGGTGTCGCCTTTATCAATGGGATCTAAACCCTGGCTTAAACCTGCATTATTCACCAGTACATCTACCTTTTTCCATTCTGCGGACAAAGCTTCCAAAGCAGCAGTAAGATTATCCTTATCGCGAACATCTGCCAATACCTGTTTAACGGTGATGGCATATTTATCTTCGAGATGATGGGCAATTTTAGCTAAACGGTCTTCTCTGCGGGCCAATAGTATCAGATTGTAACCCTGCTGGGCAAATGTATGTGCACAACTTTCGCCAATACCGGAAGTGGCACCTGTAATTAATGCGATTTTAGACATTTTTATGAATTTTAAGTATTGGTAATCCCCTAAGATAACACCTCTGATTTACCAACTCCAACAAAGGTAAGTTTTTTTGGATTGCAGGACTATTGAAAAATCAAACTGAATGTTAATTGACGTAATTTCAACTTATCTATCGGATTAGCGTAAACAGTATTGTCGTGCTGAAGTAAGTCGTTGGTTGAATACGATAGTTTTATTTCGGGCGACATCTTAAAATACTCGAAGTAAATATCGAAACCGATACCCGTTTCGTATGAAAGGTAATTTCTTCGATTTTTTAAAAATTTATTTACCGCAGTTTCACCTTCATCGAAAGTTTTCTTTTTTGAAGCGATATCTATCGAATATTTAGCTCCACCCAGCCAGTACACCCTAAAATTGTTCAACCGATTCGACTTCACTTTTATACCCAATGGAAATTCAAACATCGTAGCCTGAACTTTTCTTTCGACCACGGTTTGAAAATTTTTCATTTGTCCATTACCAAGGTTGATCGGTGCCATTGGTTCGTACTCATAAGTTACTATCCTGTCGCTAAAAATAAGAGAAGGCGTGGCCCTGACATCGAAATTATCGGAAATCATCCTGTTAACTACAAACCCCAACCCAAAGCCCTGAGATGGTTGACTGGAAATAGCGTTTAACATTGAGGTAACCGGAATGCCCGAATTTGGATCGTAAGAAGGATCAAAAGAATTCGGTACCTCGTAGAAAGGCGACCGCCAATTTTGCTTCTTGAGGATTTTATATTCGGCTGAGATATATTGGAAATTAAAGCCAAAACTCCAATCTTCATCATCTATACCACCACCCCAGTTTTGCGCAAAGACAGTTGCAGATACGGCGAAGAGAGAAAGAATGAGGCTTAATTTTCTGATCATTTGGTTCCTATATATATCGAACTTATTCCAAACGTTAAAATTCTTTGTTTGGTACTTTTGAAACCTATTTTTTCCATCAGGCCTGTAAAATCTTCTCCATCAGGGAAAGCCGCTACCGATTCGGGCAGATAGGTATAGGCCCTGTGGTCTTTAGAAAACAACTTACCAAAAAACGGTGTTACCTGTTTAAAATAGAAGCTGTACAATTGTTTTACCGGAAATACCCTTGGTTTAGAAAATTCCAATATTACCATTTTACCATTTGGTTTTAATACACGGTACATATCAGTTAAACCTTTTTCGAGGTTTTCGAAGTTACGTACACCATAAGCACAGGTAATGGCATCAAAAGTATTATCGTTAAAATGCAGTCCTTCCGAATCACCTACCTGAACTGTAAAAGTTTCGTTCAGGTTACGCTCATCAATCTTCTTTTTGGCAACCTCGAGCATGCCTTCGGAAATATCTACACCAATTACTTTCTCGGGGCGAAGTTTTTTTATCGCCTCGAAAGCAAAATCGCCTGTTCCTGTAGCTACATCAAGCATTATCCTGGGCTGGATGGAAACCAGCTCTTTAATTGCTTTCTTACGCCATAATACATCAATGCCTAAAGAAAGAAAATGGTTTAAAAAATCGTAGGTACCCGAAATGTTGTTAAACATGGTTGCAACCTGCTCTTTTTTAGTTGCATCTTCTACTTGGTATGGAGTGATATTCTGATTCATGATATGTGGCAAAGATAGATAAAAGTCGGGAGTCTTTAGTCCGGAGTCCGAAGTCTTTGGCACAAAGTGTTCACCATATTGTCAAAAATCAGATTTAGGAAATATGAATTTGTACTTCCGACTTCGGACTTCGGACTTCGGACTCAAAACCCTACCTTTGCACTATGGTTATCAAAACAGCAGCATTTGTATGCAGCAACACCCAGGTTTCGGCCCTGCCGCCGCCTATATTGCCTGAGTATGCTTTTATTGGTCGTTCTAATGTGGGCAAATCGTCTTTAATCAACATGTTGGTTAATCAGCATGGTTTGGCCAAAACCTCGCAACGGCCGGGAAAAACACAGCTCATTAATCACTTTTTGATTAATGAAGCCTGGTATATTGTCGATCTGCCGGGTTATGGTTATGCCAGGGTTTCAAAAACCAGCAGAGAGAAATGGGAAAAATTTATCCGTGCCTATATCACTAAAAGGGAAAGCCTGCAATGTGTGTTTGTATTGATTGACAGCCGTTTGGAACCGCAGCAGATTGACATTGAATTTTGCTACTGGCTCGGCGAAAGGCAAATTCCCTTTTCGTTGATTTTTACCAAAGCAGACAAACAAGGTATGACCACCACACAAAAAAATGTGGCTGGCTTTAAGCGTAAGTTAGGTGAGTTTTTTGAAGAAATTCCGGCAACTTTCATTACTTCGGCCGAAAAAGCTATCGGTAAAGACGAAGTATTGAATTTTATCTATGAAGTAAATAAAGATTTTGTAGTTCCGACAGATTATAAGCGGTTTTAAAACTTAATGTTCATTGGCTTATTGATCATTAGTTATTGGTTCATTAGTATTCGGCAATCTGCCATTAACCAGCAACTATTAACCATTAATAAGAATAGTTAATCATTATCAATAAATGAAAAAATATTTTTCACTCGTATTATTCGCACACTCGGTTTTCGCACTGCCTTTTGCCATGATTGGTTTTTTTCTGGGTGTAACCACTACCGAAAACCCATTTTCGTGGTATAAATTAATTTTAGTTCTGCTGTGTATGGTTTTTGCCCGCAACTCGGCTATGGCTTTTAACCGCTACCTCGACCGGAATATTGATGCCAAAAACCCGCGTACCAAAATGCGCGATATCCCGGCGGGGAAAGTTTCGGCCAAAGAAGCGCTTACTTTTGTCATTATCAATTGTGTATTGTTTGCTATTGCCACCTATTTCATTAACCCGCTTTGTTTTTATTTATCGCCAGTAGCCCTGTTTGTGATATTATTTTACAGCTATACCAAAAGATTTACAGCACTTTGCCACCTGGTGTTAGGGCTAGGCTTATCGTTGGCACCAATAGGTGCGTACATTGCCGTAACAGGCCAGTTTGCTCTTGTGCCGGTTTTATATTCCTTAACAGTATTGTTCTGGGTAAGCGGCTTCGATATTATTTATGCCTTGCAGGATGAAGATTTCGACCGCGAAGAAAATTTACATTCTATTCCATCGGCACTTGGCATAAAAAATGCTCTGAACGTTTCGGTTTTATTGCATGTATTATCGGCAGCCTGCGTAATTTTACCTGTATTCTTTACCGAGTTTAGCTGGGTTTATTATGTAGGGATTGTATTTTTCTGTTCGATGCTGATTTACCAGCACCTGCTTGTAAAACCAAACGATATCAGCAAGGTAAACCGGGCATTCCAAACCTTAAACGGTTATGCTTCAGTAGTATTTGCCATTTGCTTTTTAATAGACGCGTATTTGAGACATAAATAAAATGAATGGATTTTGAGTTCTGAATGATTGGATGTCTGGTGTTTAATCCGGCTACATTCACTCAATCACTAATTCTATCATTCAATAATTTAAATTAAACATGATCATCACCAAGAAACCGAGAAAATATATTCCGCAGGAATTAACCATTACCTGGGAAAATTTAGAACCACTTTTTACCGAACTACAGCACCGCGAAATAAACAGCTCTGCCGGGTTAGAGCAATGGCTTAAAGATCGTTCTGAGCTGGAAGCGGCTTTGGAAGAAGACTTTGCCTGGAGATACATTAAAATGAGCTGCGATACAGCCAACGAAGAGCTGGTTAAAAATTTCCAATACTTTGCAACAGAAATAGAACCTAAAATTTCGCCATTAGCCAACGAGCTGAATAAAAAGTTTGTTGAAAGTCCTTTTATGGATGAGCTGGATAAAGAAAAATATTTTGTTTACAGCCGTGCAATTAAAAAAGCCTTAGCGCTTTACCGTGATGAAAACATTGAGCTTTTTACTGAGCTGCAGGTAAAACAACAAAAATACCAAAGCACAACCGGCGCCATGAGCGTTCAGATAAACGGACAGGAATACACTTTGGAACAGGCTTCGATCTTCATTAAAGATTTAAACCGCGAGGTGCGCGAAAATGCATGGAAAACAATCCAGCAACGCCGTTTGGTTGATAAAGACGATTTAAACATTCTTTTTGATGAACTGATTAAGTTGCGTAACCAGGTAGCCTTAAACGCAGGTTTTGAGAACTACCGCGATTACATGTTCCAGGCTTTAGGCCGTTTCGATTATACCCCGCAGGATTGTTATGATTTTGCCAATGCCATCGAAAAAGAAATTGTTCCGATTTTAAAAGAACAGGCCGAAAAACGCCGCGAAGCGTTGGGTTTAGACGTATTAAAACCCTGGGACCTTGAGGTTAGCATAAGTGGTAAACCAGCCTTAAAACCTTTTAACAATGGCGAAGAACTGATTGATAAAAGTATTGCCTGTTTTAATGCAATAGATGAAAAATTAGGAGAAAAACTGGCCACAATGAAAGCCAACAACCTTTTTGACGTAGAAAGCAGAAAAGGTAAAGCTCCAGGCGGTTACAACTATCCTTTGGCCGAAACCGGTGCACCATTTATTTTTATGAACTCGGCAAACTCACTACGCGATTTAACCACAATGGTACATGAGGGTGGTCACGCTGTGCATACGTTTTTAACGGCCAATTTAGAATTGAACGATTTTAAACACTGTCCTTCAGAAGTAGCCGAACTTGCCTCAATGAGTATGGAACTGATCTCTATGGACAAATGGGAGGTTTACTTTGATAATGAAGAAGACTTAATCCGCGCAAAAAAAGAACAATTGGCCGATGTGTTAAAAACATTGCCGTGGGTAGCGGTAATTGATCAATTCCAACACTGGATCTACACCAACCCAAACCATACTGCGGCAGACAGGGAGGAAACCTTCAAGCAGATCTATAATCGTTTTGGTGCTGGCTTTGCCGATTGGACAGATTTAGAACAGCAATTCGGTAACGTATGGCAGAAACAACTTCACTTGTTTGAAGTACCTTTCTACTACATCGAATATGCCATTGCACAATTAGGAGCCATTGCCGTTTGGAAAAATTATAAAGAAAATCCTGAAAAAGCACTTGATCAATACCTTGCTGCACTTTCTTTGGGTTACACCAGGCCTATGAATGAAATCTATGAAACAGCAGGTATCAAATTTGATTTCAGTGCAGATTATGTGAAAGAACTTGCAGGTTTTGTGAAATCAGAACTGGAGAAATTGGGTTAAGGTAGAAGGTTGGAAGGTAGGGGGTTGAAGGTTTTCCCTCAAAAAACAAAAAAGCTATATCGTTGAGTCATTGCGGGCAGGCTTCGTCGTTCCTTCTCGCAATGACGATTTTTCGAAAAGATCAATACCGTTGCTCCCCCGTGATCCATATTGATTTTATACTATAAATCATTGCTCAGGACGGCAATTATTGCTATGACACTACCTTATCTTAAGACTGAAAATCAAGCTGTTTTAATTTACCGCATCCTTTTTTCTTACCTTCAAAATCATAAACATCACGGCCAATGATATAACAATCATGATCAGGTAACTGTAACCCAGGTTACGCTCGTCTTTTGCCGGGATCAGGTTTACAATACCATAACTCAATACAGAAACAATTACGTAGGTAAAGCCACCTGTTAGGCCGCCTGCAATCCCCGCATTTTTAGGAAATTTAGCCAGACAAAAAGTAAAGTAGTTGTTAAAGGTATAGCCTGCGCCAACATGGATAATAAAGGCAAAGAAAATTAACGACCAAAGGTTTGATACGAAATTTAAGCTCAGGATCATTAAAACTACAAACGCCAGCTGTAACAGCGAATTAATCGTTAACCTTTTAAAAAAGGGCCTGTTAATTGTTGCTTTACCAATAAAACCACCAACCATCCAGGCAAAACCCAAAAACAGGGAGCTGTAGCCAGCCACAACCGGAGAGAAATTCAAATGGTGTTCGATGATAAACGGCCCCGTCATATTGTAAACCATTACCATACAGTACGCTAAACCCAACATCACAATACCCAGTGTAAAACTAGTGGTCCTGATCATCTGAACATAGATCCTTGCAATTTTTTTCAATTGAAAATCGGTAAAATGCCTCAAGGTTTCGCCACTGAATATCAGCTCCAGTAAAGCAAAAACAGCTGCAAAACCTGCCAAAAAATAAAAGTTAGATTCCCATCCGAAAGCAGTCTGCAGATAACCGCCTATAAACGGCGCAATAATTGGTCCGGTACTCCAGATAATCGAAAACAAACTAAGATAATGTTTCAGTTGTTCGCCTTCAAAAAGATCAACAAAATATGCCCTCTTAGCCACCACAATAGCCCCTACGGTAATCCCATGTATTACACGCATTAAATAAATCAGATAAATGTTATGGCTGGTGGCAATAATGATACTTGCTGCTGCAAAAACCAACAGGGCATAAAGACAGATTTTATAACGTCCGAAACTATCGAGCACACTCCCGATAAAAAGCTGCGAAACCCCGTAACTGATCAGAAAGATACTTAAAGTAAGCTGAACCTGAACGTTGGGTACATGCATGGCGCCTGCCATATCGGGTAAGGAGGGGATATAAATATCAGTTGCAAAACCGGAAATGGGTAGCAGTGCAAAAGCCAGTATAGTAGCAATGCCCTGGTTACGCTCTTTAATGTATTTTATTGGTGCAGTGCTCGTATTCATAATGATGTATTAATTATAATTTAATATTCTAATCAAACAGGTTTTTCAACACTCGGCATCAACCTGCTGATTAATTAAGGCAAAATTAACACTATCAGAAACATTAAAATTATGCGAATCAAACAAAGGCTTATTCAAGCCAAATAATTGCAATTTTTGACTTAAAGCTTATAATTACCCTATTTTAGATGCATTTCGTACTCTAAATAACCTGCAACGAAAATTATATGTGGCTTTAAACGTTTTTAGCCAAACTTTTTATAAGTTTGAAGAAACAATCAAATAAAAAATGTTCGAAAAGCTATTCAGAAAGAAATCCATTTCCAAAATATTACAAGATGCAGCAAAAGGCTATGGCGACCATGAAAATACACTACATAAAACACTAGGCGTCCGCGACTTAACAGCTTTTGGTATTGCAGCAATTATTGGCGCTGGTATTTTTAGTACGATAGGTAAAGCAAGTGCCGATGGTGGTCCGGCCGTAATCTTTTTGTTCATTTTTACAGCAGTGGCCTGTAGTTTTGCTGCTTTTGCTTATGCAGAATTTGCTTCGATGGTTCCTGTTTCGGGTAGTGCCTATACCTACTCTTACGTTGCCTTCGGAGAATTGATTGCCTGGATTATTGGTTGGTCGCTTATTATGGAATACTCCATCGGGAACATTACGGTGGCCATATCCTGGTCTGATTATTTTACAGGACTACTCTCTACCATAAAAATACCTTTTCTCGGCATAAATGGTATCCATGTACCCGATTGGATGACCATGGATTACTTAAGTGCTTATAACGGGCACAAACATGCCGAAGCACTATTAGCCGCAGGAAAAAGCCTTTCAGCTTTAGATCCGGCAACTGCCCTGGCTAATAATGCCTGGCTTACAGCGCCACAAATAGGTGGTTTTCATCTTGTTGCAGATATTCCAGCTTTGGGCATTATCATTTTAATCACCTGGCTGATTTACCGCGGCATGAAGGAAAGCCGTAACGCCAGCAACGCCATGGTAGTAGTAAAACTGGCTGTAATCCTTTTGGTTTTGGCTGTTGGTATATTTTATGTTGACACCAAAAACTGGGATCCATTTGCTCCTAACGGTGTTTCAGGGATATTAAAAGGTGTTTCAGCAGTATTCTTTGCCTATATTGGCTTCGATGCCATTTCTACAACTGCTGAGGAATGTAAAAATCCGCAGCGCGATCTGCCCCGTGGTATGATGTGGGCCATCATCATCTGTACCTTATTGTATGTAGCCATCGCCCTGGTTTTAACAGGTATTGTTAAGTCTGACACCTTAGCAGTTGGCGATCCATTGGCCTTTGTTTTCGATCAGATTGATTTAAAACTGATGAGTGGTATTATCGCTGTGAGTGCTGTTTTTGCCATGGCAAGTGTGCTCTTGGTTTTCCAGATGGGTCAGCCACGCATCTGGATGAGCATGAGCAGGGATGGATTATTGCCTAAATCATTTTCGAAAATCCACCCAAAATATAAAACACCTTCATTTGCCACCATCGTGGTTGGCTTTGTAGTAGCCGTTCCGTCTTTGTTTATGAACCTCACCATTGTTACCGATCTTTGCTCTATTGGTACCTTATTCGCTTTTGTTTTGGTTTGTGCAGGTGTTTTAGTGCTGCAGAACAGACCTGATGTGCAGCGTGGAAAGTTTAAAATCCCTTACATCAACAGCAAATTTATCGTCCCTATTGCTTTTATAGCCGCCATTGCTTTTGCTTTTACGCAATATGGTAAAGAAACCAAAGCATTCTTTTTCAATTCGCCTAAAACCATTCAAACGGTAACTTTTGTTACTTCTTTAAACGGTGATGAACTGAAAATTGTAAAAGAGGAAATTGTTAAACATGCGGCTCCGCAAATCATCAACGAAGATAAAGTTGATGCAGAATCTTACCTGAGCGCATTACCAGCTGATCGTTACGAACAGTTTATCTCTGCTTCAAAAGTACCGGCAGAGAAGAAATATGAAAGTGGCTGGGGCCTGTTTAAACACAAAATCCCGATGTGGATCTTTTTGATTATCTGCGTGGTAATCAATTATTATTGTATCACTAAAAACTTATCCTTAATCCCTGTTTTGGGGTTAATCAGCTGCTTATATATGATGTGCGAACTCGGCATCTCCAACTGGATCGGTTTTGGCATATGGCTGGTTGTGGGGCTTGTGGTTTATTTTGCCTACGGTTATCGCCACAGTAAGCTGGCACAAGCCGAGGTTTAAATATCATGAAGTATAATCCTTTAATACATAACAGAAGATCGATCAGGTTAAAGGGTTATGATTATTCAAAAGCGGGTGCCTATTTTATCACCATCTGCTGTGAAGATAGGCTTCATAGATTTGGAAAGGTAGTAGATGATGAAATGATTTTAAATGAATCAGGAAAAATCGCTTATAATGAATGGATTAATTTATCCGATAGATTTTCAAATTTCGAACTCGATGTTTTTCAGATTATGCCGAATCACATGCACGGCATCATAGTCTTATCTTCTTCTCGGGCGACCGCAAGGGTCGCCCCGACAATTGCAAATATCATTGGAGCATATAAATCAATTGTTTCAAATGCATGTTTGCAATTATACAAATCGCATAATAAAATAATGAGAAAGCTTTGGCAGCGCAATTATTACGAACACATTATTCGCAATGAAAGAGCATATCAAAATATCTCTAACTACATTATCAATAATCCCAGCAAATGGAATGAAGATAAATTCTATCTATAAAAAATCCCCTTTCTTAAACTGAAAGAGGATTTGATTTATTTCTTTTTGATAAAAGCCATTGCAGTAATCATGACCAGCCCCAACCCGGAGGCGATCATATAATTATTTGCATGGTCAAGATGGTATATCTTTGCGGCCGGCCCCGCTATAAAGAGCACAATGCCTAAAATTAATAGTGCAGTTCTCATTCGCTAAACCGGTAATCTATTCAGTTCGATATCATCCGGCGTAACAAAAATCAGTGGTACTTTCTCTACATCCACATAACTGCTGTCTAAACCAAAACTGCGTTCTTCTGATAAACTTAACCTCTTAAGGATAAAATAATAATCCATAATCGTACGCTCGTAGAAACTCAGTTTGGTAAATTTAGATAAGTGTTTTTCTAAAATTACAAACCTGAAATCGCCGGCAATTTTATGCCTATTTAACGAAGTATATTGACTTGTAATATCGATTTCACCATTTTTAACCAATTCTTCTACTACTTTACGGTAAAGAAGATTTACACGTTGTTCAACCCTGAAGCCTAATCTAAAATCGATCCTGATCAGTTTACCTGGAATTAAGAATTCGACCTTGTAATCTAAAGTATAAGGTTCATCCATCACATCAACGTGAACTAACCAATATACATCTGCCCGTTTTGGTTCTTTTTGTATAATCGAATAAATAATTTTCGATTCAATTTCAGTTTTAAAGTTTGCGCTGGTTAAATACACCAGCTGAGAGGAGTATTTTGGAACAGATTCATCATTACTCAATTCGCTTAAAATCTCATAATAATCTTCAATTTCAACATACTTAACAAACCTGTTTTTAATCTTACGGGCAACAAACCAGCTCCACATTACAGTAAACAGTGCCGAACCTATAAGTACTGTTAACCATCCTCCATCAGAAAACTTATGCAGGTTACTAAAAAGGAATGTACCTTCTATAATTACATATATCGAAATAAAAATGGCAATAAGGTATTTTGGGAAACGCTTGCTCTTTAAATAAACACTTACCAAAATCGTAGTCATCAACATGGCGATCGTAATGGAAAGGCCATAAGCAGCATCCATTTTAGAAGATTCTTTCCAGAAAAACACTATACTGCAACAGCCTACCCAAAGCATCCAGTTAATGGAAGGTACATACAGCTGACCTTTTTGAACCGATGGATAGACAATTTTGATTTTAGGCCAAAGATTTAAACGAACAGCTTCTGATATTAACGTAAAAGAGCCACTAATTAATGCCTGGCTTGCAATAACCGCTGCCATAGTAGCTAAAATAACCATTGGCACCTGGAAATGGCTCGAAATGATCTGAAAGAAAGGATTCATTTTTGAACTCGGAATAAAGGTACTTTCGTTCTGTAAAATCCAAACTCCCTGACCTAAATAATTTAAAATCAGGGTTACTTTCACAAAAATCCAGCTGATACGGATGTTATTCCGTCCGCAGTGCCCTAAATCAGAATAAAGTGCCTCTGCCCCTGTAGTACACAGGAACACCCCTCCCAGAATAATAAATGCCTTACTATTGGTAGCCAATAGGTGTACTGCATAATACGGATTAAGCGCCTTTAAAATACTAAAATCTCTAATGATGAACAACAGTCCGGCAACACCCAAAACAGTGAACCAAACAAACATTACAGGCCCGAATAGTTTGCCCACCAAATTGGTTCCAAACTGCTGGATGATAAAAAGTACGGTTAAGATTGCAATTACTACCGGAACTACAGGTATCTCGAACCTGCTGGTTAATCCTTCTATGGCCGACGTTACGGTGATACTTGGCGTAATTACACCATCGGCAAGCAATGCACATCCCCCAACAACGGCCGGTACAATTAGCCATTTTGCCTTTTTCCTTACTAAAGAAAACAAGGAGAAAATACCGCCCTCGCCTTTATTATCTGCTCTTAAGGTGATGATAACATATTTAATGGTTGTTTGTAAGGTGAGCGTCCAGATGATGCAGGAAAGAACACCAAGAACAACATCGGTAGTTATTGAACCCGGATTTGCGACCAGTCCTTCTTTTACACCCAGAATGCTTGTAAAAATTGCGTTAAGCGTATATAAAGGTGAGGTACCAATGTCACCAAACACAATTCCTAAACTAATTAGAACACCGCCGGCGGTTAACGCGTTGACATTTTTATGATTTGACACTTCGTTGATATTTTTAGTGCGGCAAAAGTAAACTAACTATAACAATTTAACAACCAAATTATTGTGTATTTTTAACACTATGAAATTTAAATATTATTGTTAAATTGTGTTAAATTATGGCTTTTAAACAAAATGTTTAATTTCTTTGTTTTAAATTAATACATTTGCTATACCAATTTGATGAAACTCTACGCTAAGATAACGTTCCTCACTAAACTCGCATGCACACTGTGCATCGTTTTGCTGTGCGGCGTAAATTCTTGGGCACAACAAGCTGATAGTATCCACATTAGCTTAAAAAACAGAACCAAAAAAGTAAACAGAATACCTGAAATTAAAGCAAATATTACGCCTTATAAACCATTTTACTTGTCTATCGGTGGCCCAGGGATGTTTAACACTTACGCTACAACTCCAAAAAATACAATTCCGGCTCCTAAAGACAAATTGCTGACCATCGTAAAAATATATCCCAATCCGGTTGAAGATCAGTTAAACATGATCCTGTCTATTGGAAAAGATGGCACTCAAACCACAATCAAAATCATTGATTTATTAGGTAACGAGGTAGCAACATTGGCAAACGAGCGTTTAAACGCAGGCGAACAGACAAAAAGTTTTATCATTCCGAACAGGATAAACCCCGGCATTTACTTTTTAAGGGTTATTGCAGGATCAGAAAGCCAGGTAAAACGGATCTCAGTTTTATAACACCATTTTCTTTTCTATTTTTGATTGATGGGGATTGAATGCCCGTCTATTTTATCATATACCATATTTTTAAGAATGAAAATCATCGCCATTGGCCGAAATTACGCCGAACACGCAAAAGAGCTGAACAATCCTGTTCCAACAACACCAGTAATTTTTCTGAAACCAGATACGGCCATTTTAAAAGATAATAAACCTTTTTACCTGCCCGATTTTTCTAATGATGTTCATTACGAATTAGAAGTAGTTTTAAAAATCTGCAAGGAAGGCAAGCATATCGCCGAAAAATTTGCAGCAAATTATTATGATGAAGTGGGATTAGGCATTGATTTTACCGCGCGTGATATCCAGAGCAGGCACAAAGAAAAAGGGCTTCCATGGGAACTGGCCAAAGCTTTTGACCACTCGGCACCGATTAGCATTTTCTTGCCGAAAAGTGATTTTGAAGATCTTTATAATATAAATTTCGAGCTAAAAGTAAACGGAGAAAGCCGCCAGGTTGGCCATACTAAAGATTTGTTATTCTCGTTCGAGAAGATAATCAGCTTTGTTTCTCAATACATTACCTTAAAAAAAGGCGATTTAATTTTTACCGGAACCCCTCAGGGTGTCGGAAAAATAAACAAAGGAGATAAAATGGAAGCCTGGCTGGAAGGAAAGCAACTTTTAAATTTTGATGTGAAGTAACGAATGATTAAAAACCCGATCCAATACAAGTTAAAATTTTCCTTTTCAATTTGCCTCTTATGTATAACCGCGTTTGTACAGGCACAACAGGTTTTCAGTACCAATAAGTACCCGATTACAGATTTCAGACAGCCTTTGGATATCAATCCACCAGCGCTTGCAGGTTCTTTCGGGGAAATTCGGAGTAACCACTTTCATTCGGGAATTGATTTCAGGACCAACCAACGCGAAGGTTATCCTGTTTATGCGGTTGCAGATGGATATATTTCGAGGTTAAGAGTCCAGAACAGTGGTTTCGGGCAGGCGTTATATATTAATCATCCAAACGGCTTTACTACAGTTTATGGGCATCTACAACGTTTTGCACCAAAAATTGCAACCATTGTTAAAAACCTCGAGTACGAAAAGAAAACTTTCGAGATCGACGAATTTCCTGATGCGACATTGATCCCTGTACATAAAGGTGAAGTGATCGCCTGGTCTGGCAACCGTGGCAGTTCCGGCGGACCGCATTTACATTTCGAGATCAGGGATACCAAGACAGAAGAAACCATTAATCCACAGTTTTTCGGAATTGTAATTCCAGACAACATCCCTCCTGTTATCCATGGTTTATATGTTTACCGTTTAAATGGCAAAACTTTTAATGAATCTACACCAAAACAGGCCATTGCCATTACCGGTGCAAATGGCAGCTATAAAACAACTGCGCCGGTTAGTTTAACAGGCGAAGTGGGTTTTGGCATTGTGGTAACCGATAGGCACAATGGTTTATCGGGCACAAACGGTGTGTACTCCATCCAATTAGAAGTTGATGGTAAAATGGTATATACTTCGGCTTTGGAACGCTTTGCCTTTGAAGACAGTAAGGCCATCAACTCCCACATTGATTACCCTACTTATTTAAATACAAAAAGAAGTATTCAGAAAAGTTTTGTTGATCCGGGCAATCCATTGAAGATTTATAGCAATCTGGTAAATAATGGCCGCATCAACTTCAACGATGGTGCACAGCATCAGCTACGCTATACCATTACCGATTCGAAAGGAAATTCTTCTGTGCTGCCTTTTACTGTAAATGCAGGTTCAGCACCAGTTGCTGCTCCAGTAGTGGCTGCCGGAATAATTTACCCATACAATAAGGTAAACGAATTTAATGCCGAAGAGGTAAAAGTGATTCTCCCAAAGGGCACTTTATATAACGATTTAAATTTCACCTATAAAAAACTACCAAGGCCAGCTGGCAATGCCTGGTCGGCTGTACATCAGATCCATAACCGCTACGTACCACTACATATTGGTTTCGATCTTTGGATTAAAGGTGATAACCTTCCCGAAAACCTGCGCAGCAAAGCATTGATCGTAAATTTAAACGGCTCATCGCAAGGTGGAAGTTTCGATAACGGCTATGTAAAAGCCACACCAAAAAATTTCGGAAGTTTTTACGTCGCAGTTGATACCATCGCGCCGAGGATTTTTCCTGTAAATATTTCTGAAGGCAAGAATATGTCAGGTTTATCCAAAATCTTTTTTAAGATCAGTGATAATTTATCAGGAATCAAAAGTTTTAACGGTTATATTGATGGTAAATGGGCATTAATGGAGTTCGATGCCAAAAGCGCAACACTTTGGCACAGTTTCGATGAGAGAACAGCTCCGGGCAGGCATACCCTGGAACTTATTGTAGTGGATATGAAAGAAAATACACGGAAGTATAACGTTAATTTCTTCAGGTAGTAATAAGTTTTTTAGATAGGGTGCATGATCAAATGGATTTCAATTTTATATTAACACGTAGAAATGTCATCTTTAAGGTTACCCCCAAACAGTATAATCCATTAAAGTGTTTAAATTGCACGTAAAAATACATTAAATCACTAATAATATTCAAAATTCAATCATGGCAACGTTAAAAGAAGGCGATCAGGCACCAGCAATCACATCGAAAGATCAAAACGGCAATGAAGTGTCGTTAAGCGACTATAAGGGAAAAACAGTTGTGCTTTACTTTTATCCAAAAGACGATACCCCTGGTTGTACAGCCGAAGCTTGCGATTTCAGAGATAACTATCAAGGTTTACAGGCTAAAGGCATTGTCATTTTAGGCGTTAGTGTTGATGACGAAAAATCACATCAGAAATTTGTAACCAAACATAATTTACCTTTTACCTTATTAGCCGATACCGACCAGAAAATTGTCAACGACTACGGTGTATGGGGAGAAAAAAACATGTACGGCAAAAAATACATGGGCACGGTCCGTACAACTTTCATTATTGATGGCGATGGAAAAATTATCCACATCATCAAAAAAGTTGATACCAAAAACCCAACACAACAAGTACTCAATTTAATCAATAACTAATTATGATATAGCGGGTAAAATATTACCTTTGTTATATAACAACAACCTCTTATTTTAATGAAACATACAATTAAAGAGCTAGAAGATATTGCCTCTCAAATCAGAAGAGATATCGTAAGAATGGTTCATGGATGTCAATCTGGTCACCCGGGCGCATCGCTTGGCTGTGCAGATTTTTTTACTGCTTTATATTTCGAAGTAATGAACCACAAAACAGACTTCACTATGGAAGGTGCTGGCGAAGATCTTTTCTTCCTTTCCAATGGTCATATTTCTCCGGTTTGGTACAGTACATTGGCTCATGCCGGTTATTTTGATAAAAGCGAACTGGCAACTTTCCGTAAACTGGATTCCAGATTACAAGGTCACCCAACTACCCACGAACATCTCCCAGGTGTCCGCATTGCCTCAGGCTCATTAGGCCAGGGTTTATCGGTTGCTATTGGAGCTGCACTCGCTAAAAAATTAAACGGCGATAAATCTTATGTTTTTGCCTTATTGGGTGATGGGGAATTACAGGAAGGACAAAACTGGGAAGCAGCCATGTTTGCACCGTTTAATAAAGTTGATCATTTAATTGCATCTGTTGATTATAACGGACAGCAGATTGATGGACCAACAAGCAAAGTTCTTGCCCTGGATGATTTACAGGCTAAATTTGAAGCTTTCGGATGGCACGTAATCAATACAGATGGTAACGATATGCAGGCCATTGTTGAAGGATTACATTATGCTAAAACTTTAACAGGAAAAGGTAAACCGATCTTAAATCTAATGAGCACACAAATGGGTGCTGGTGTAGATTATATGATGGGTACACATAAATGGCATGGTACAGCGCCAAATGATGAGCAATTAGCTGCTGCATTAGCGCAATTACCAGAAACTTTAGGGGATTACTAAATTAGATTGGAAATGTGAGATGTGAGTCTCATATCTAAAATCTCACATCTAAAAAGCAATGAAAACCTGCGAAGCAAGCTTGAACGCAGCTAATTAAAAATATAAAAACGTGAAAAAATATACATATACAGAAAAAAAAGATACACGTTCGGGTTTTGGAGCTGGCTTACATGAAGCCGGAAAGAAAAACGAAAACGTGGTTGCCTTATGTGCCGATTTAGTTGGATCGCTTAAAATGGATGCTTTTATTAAAGATTTTCCTGAGCGTTTTACACAGGTTGGTATTGCAGAAGCAAACATGATCGGTATTGCAGCAGGTATGACTATTGGTGGCAAAATTCCATTTACAGGTACTTTTGCGAACTTTTCTACAGGCCGTGTTTACGATCAGATCCGCCAATCGGTAGCTTATTCTAATAAAAATGTTAAAATCTGTGCATCTCATGCTGGTTTAACCTTAGGAGAGGATGGTGCAACACACCAGATTTTGGAAGATATTGGCTTAATGAAAATGTTGCCGGGAATGGTGGTCATTAATCCTTGCGATTACAACCAGACCAAAGCAGCTACTATAGCCATTGCAGAATACGAGGGTCCGGTTTATTTACGTTTCGGCCGCCCGGTAATTCCTGTATTTACAGATCCGGATCAAAAATTCGAGATAGGTAAAGCCTGGATGGTTAACGAAGGTACAGATGTAACTATTATTGCTACAGGCCACATGGTTTGGAAAGCAATTGAAGCTGGAGAAAAATTAGCTGAATTAGGTATTGATGCCGAAATTATCAATATCCATACGATTAAACCTTTGGATGATGAGGCAATCTTAAAATCAGTTAAGAAAACCGGTTGTGTAGTAACCTGCGAAGAGCATAACAAATTTGGCGGTTTAGGCGAAAGTGTTGCTCGTTTACTTACTACCGAACTACCAACACCACAAGAATTTGTAGCTACTAATGATACTTTTGGCGAAAGCGGAACTCCAGATCAATTAATGTCTAAATATGGCTTAGATGCTGTAAACATTGTTGAGGCTGCGCAAAAAGTAATTGGTAGAAAGAAATAGATTTGAGTGATTAGATATGAGATTCGAGACATGAAATCGAATCTCATATCTCAATTCTCACATCTCAAATCTAGAGACAGAATGAAACAAGTTGAAGATTCAGAAATCCTGGCACTGTTTGCCGTAGAACGTACGCGTAATGAAGCCTTTAACCTGTTGTTAAAAAAATACCAGCAAAAAATATACTGGCATATCCGCAGACTGGTTTTAAACCACGATGATTGTGATGACCTTTTACAGGAGGTATTTGTTAAGGTTTGGAAAAACCTCGATAAATTTAGAAGTGATGCTCAGCTCTACACCTGGATTTACCGTATTGCTACCAATGAATCGATCACGTTCTTAAATAAACAAAAGCAGCGCAATAACACACCTTTGGATGAAGTATCATCAGAACTCGCTGATAATTTGGTATCATCCTCTTATTTTAACGGCGATAAACTTGAGCTTAAGCTGCAAAAAGCAATCCTTACCTTACCTGAAAAACAGCGGATTATTTTTAACATGAAATATTTTGACGATATGAAATATGAAGAGATTTCGGAAATTCTTGGAACCTCTGTAGGCGCATTAAAAGCATCATTTCACATCGCGGCAAAAAAAATTGAAGCTTTTATTACAAATGATCAAATAGACTATTAAACCTTTTCACTTTAATTGGATCATATAATTGTGATGAGCGAAAATATAGAAAATAACGACTGGATGAACGAAACCCCTAACCTTAGGGTAATTGGAAAGCGTAATCCGTTCTCGGTGCCTGATGGATATTTTGAAGGTGGTGAAGAGGCCATTTTTTCTGTAGTCTTTTTAGATGGATTGAAACAGAAAACCAATAACAATAATTTTGAGGTTCCGCAGAATTATTTTGAAAATTTAACGGAACGTATACAAACGCGGATTGTTCTGGAAGAATTGCCTAAGGCAGAACATGCTTTTAGCGTACCCGAAAACTACTTTGACAACCTGCAAAGTAGGATTGCACTTAAAATTGCCCAGTCCGAACCTAAAAAGGTGGCTAAGGTTATTCCTTTATGGAGGCGGAATATTGTTAAATATGCAAGTGCAGCCTGTTTTTTACTAATGGTTTCATTTAGCATTTATTTTTACCAAAACAGTTCAGTAACAGGTGTTCAGCAGGTACAATCTGCAGATGCAATAAATGAACAGATGTTATATGATATCGATGAAAATACCATCATCGATCATTTAGAAGCACAACCTACTGCATTATCTAATAATAAAACTTCTGCGTCAGATACAGAAATGGAAAACTACATCCTGAGTCATTTTTCTTCAAGTGATTTATCTCAGGAACTAAATAATTAAAATGATGAAGAACTTAATTTTAATTGCTTTAATATTTCTATTGCCCACTGCCCTTTTTGCTCAAAGGCCTAAAGGAGAAGAAATAGAATCACTAAAAATAGCCTTTTTTACCCAAAAACTGGATCTATCGCCTGAAGAAGCCAAAATTTTCTGGCCGATTTATAACGATATGCAGGCTGAACAAAATGCATTGCGCAAGGAACGTATCCAAAAAATGATATCCTTCAGAAAAGTGGATGAAATTGATAATTTAACAGATGCACAGGTACAGAGCTTAATTACCAGTGAATTCGACTTTAAACAAAGAGATCTTAATCTCGACAAAAAATATTACAATAAACTAAAATCTTCACTACCCATTAAAGTTGTCGGTAAATTTTACAGGGCCCAGGAAGGTTTTAAACGGGAGCTGCTCAACAGGTATAGAGGCGGCCAAAGGCCATAACAAAGAAAGACTTACAGCAATGTAGGTCTTTTTTATTTTAAAGCGCTCTATCATTTCAGTACTTTTGTGCTATGCTTACCCAACGTCAGTTGTTTTTACAACATAATGCACAAACCTCTCCGGAACCGCTCATGCTCGAATTTGTGAAGGCAAAAGGAGTTTATATATACGATGCTGCAGGTAAAAAACATTTGGATCTTATTGCCGGTATCGGTGTAAGTAATGTTGGACACTGCCATCCGGCTGTAGTTGAGGCCATCCAGAAACAGGCTGAAACCTATATGCACCTGATGGTGTATGGCGAATATGTACAAAGTCCACAGGTTAATTTTGCGAAAGCCCTTGCCGATATTTTGCCCCCTAACCTAAGCTGCACCTATTTTTTAAATTCAGGTACAGAAGCGGTAGAAGGCGCCATGAAACTGGCCAAACGTTACACCGGCCGGAAAGGATTTATCGCCTGTAAAAATGCCTACCATGGCAGTACCCAGGGTGCCGAAAGTTTAATGGAAAGCGATTCCTATTCTTCCGGTTATGGTCCGTTTTTACCCCATGTAAGCTTTATCGAACATAATAACATTGCTGATCTCGAAAAAATAACAGCAGAGATTGCCGCAGTTTTTATAGAACCTATTCAGGGTGAAGCAGGTATATGTGTAGCCGATTTAAGTTACATGCAAGCTTTGCGAAAAAAATGCGATGAAACAGGTACTTTACTGACCTTCGACGAAATACAATCGGGTTTTGGCCGCAGCGGCAAAATGTTCGCTTTTGAGCATTACCAGGTTGTACCAGATGTGCTGCTATTGGCCAAGGGAATTGGCGGCGGAATGCCGATCGGTGCTTTCATCAGTTCGCTCGAAATTATGTCAGTTTTATCGCATACGCCTATTTTAGGCCACATGACAACCTTTGGCGGTCATCCGGTCTGCTGTGCAGCAGGCCTGGCCACTTTACGTACGCTAGTTGATGGTCATATTGTTGATGAAGTGGAACAAAAAGGGCAATTGTTTAAACAGCTTTTACAACACCCTGCTATTAAAGAAATCAGGGGAAAAGGTTTGATGCTGGCCATTGAATTTGAAAATTTCGAGCTAAACAAAAAAATAATCGATGCCTGTATTCTCGATGGTGTGTTATCCGACTGGTTTTTACACTGCAGCAATTCCATGCGCATTGCCCCACCTTTAATTATCACCAATGAAGAAATTGAAGAAGCCTGTGCGATCATCTTAAAAAATATTAACTTAGTTGCAGGGTAAAAACAAAACAAAGCGTAAAAAGCGGAGATTAAAACTACTAATTGTTAACTGAAATGAATGTACTAATCGTTGAAGATGAAAAGAGCCTGGCGCTCGAAATGGATGAATTCTTGAGCAAAGAAGGCTTTATTGTAGAACATGCCTGGAAAAAATCTTCTGCGGAGGAAAAAATATTTGTAAACAATTATGATTTCATTTTACTCGATTTAGGTTTGCCCGATGGGGATGGTTTCGATATTTTGAAACAGCTGAAAGCCATCAAGGATCGTGATGATGCTGTAATCATTTTAACAGCACGTAGTGCTGTAGACGACCGGATTAGGGGGCTCGATGAAGGTGCAGATGATTATTTGCCAAAACCTTTTTCACTGAACGAGCTTTTAGCCCGTATGCATGCCATTACCCGTAGAAAACATAAGTTAGATAAAAACGAGGTAAACATTCATAACTTCTTGCTCAATATCCAGAACAGAACCGTTTCGTTTGGCGATGAAAGATTAAACCTGACCAAGAAGGAGTTCGAAATATTTAACTATTTGGTACTGAACAAAAACCGAGTGGTATCTAGAATGAGTTTAACTGAACACGTTTGGGGTGATATTTTAGAAGTCAATTCAGATTCTAACTTTGTTGATGTTCATGTTAAAAACCTGAGAAAAAAACTTGCAGGCATTAGCCCTATAGATTGGTTTGAAACCGTAAGAAGTATTGGCTACAGGATCAATTGCTAGAGAGTCAGGAGGTCAGAAGTTAAGTGTCGATCTAACAATGAACCGATGACAATTGAACTAATGAACCATTAAACAAAATGAAGTTACAGGTTAAGTTTTCTTTATACAACGCAGTAACCAAAATCGCCATCATCCTGGTGTTGGGGGCTATCATTTTATTCTCGTTAGACAAACTTGCCTATAACCAATTTGATAACCGCCTGATCAAAAAAAAGAACAAAATCATCAAACACCTGAATGATGATGAAATCGACAGCCTTTTAAACAAACAACAATCTTTTACGGATTACAACATATTAAAGGAAGAGTTTATCATTTTAACAGACATTCCCGATAACCAAAAAGATTCTACGGCCAAAGTATTTACCGAAAAGAGAGAAATTGAAGGAGATATTGAAGTATACAGGATCCTGAACTATAAATTTTCCTATCATACAAACTGGTATAACCTAGAAATCGGTGAAACAATGACGGCTCTCCAGTCGATTAAAAATTCGATAAGGTTTTATATGCTTATTGTATTGGTTGCAGCCCTGCTGGTTACCCTCCTAGCTGATTTTACTTTTTCCAACTTCCTGTTGAAGCCCTTTTATCTTATTATCGATAAAAAGATTAACCTGGTTGACGATCCGTCTCACTACAATTATGAGAATATACCAACCACTACCAACGATTTTAAAATCCTCGATAACAGTATAAATTCCTTAATGCGGAAAATAAATACCCTCTTCGCTTTAGAGAAACAGTTTATTGCCAATGTTTCGCATGAGTTGCTCACGCCCATTTCTATTTTAAGTACACGATTTGAAAACATGCTCAATACACCTCAAATACCGGTAGAGCATGAAAATAAAATATATGCATCCTTAAAAACATTGAACCGTTTAAAGGTTATTATCAATAGCTTGCTTCTTATCTCAAAGGTAGAAAACAACCAATATTTAAAAACGGAAGAAATTAGCCTCAAACAGGAAATTGAAGACATATACGAAGACCTTGAAGATCGTATAACGGATAAAAATATTAGTTATAGTGCCGCCTTAACAAAGGATTTTCATTTCACAGGAAATAAAGCATTGATACACACACTTTTAATAAACATTATTAACAACGCCATTAAATATAATGTTATTGGAGGTACGATCACCATATCTGATAAAAGCGAAGCTGAAAAATATGTTTTAACCATTAGCGATACCGGGCAGGGCATGAGCCAGGCATTGGTAGAAGATGCTTTTGATCGTTTTAAAAGAGGGAACAGTGAAGAAAATGGATTTGGATTAGGCTTGGCAATTGTTCAAAGTATTGCCCGCTTTCACCGGATCGAAATCGATATTAAATCTGAAGAGCATAAAGGAACCAGCATCTCGTTATCCTTTTAAACTTAAAACGGCTAAATAAAACAGGTATTACAAAGAAACCTAGCTTACAACAGTAAAGTAAAATTTCGCTGGAAGCATTAAAGGCTACATCC
Organism: Pedobacter vanadiisoli; assembly: GCF_042684385.1. Classification (NCBI taxonomy): domain Bacteria; kingdom Pseudomonadati; phylum Bacteroidota; class Sphingobacteriia; order Sphingobacteriales; family Sphingobacteriaceae; genus Pedobacter; species Pedobacter vanadiisoli. The sequence goes on from NZ_JBHULL010000013.1 coordinate 107,179, forward strand.
CTGATGGATGCAGCCTTTTAAACTCTTTTAACTACTTTACTGCTTCTTTTGCCGCTTTTGACCACTCCTCTCCCAGCTTAAGTACATAATCAGAATATTTTTGTATTTCATCGGGCTTTAACTTAGCGGCCCAACCTGCTGCCTGATTTGCCCAAGCCGTGTATTTATCGCTAACGGCTTTAATTTCAGTTGCATTTTTACTTTTTACAGCTGCAATGTATTCATCCTTTAATTTGCTGTACTCGGCAAGCCCCATATTTACTTCTTCACTTGAGAATGTTGGAACCTCTGTTTTAACCGTCTCAGTTGTTTTTGTAGTTACTTTTGTAATGGTGTCGCCATTAGCAGAAATTTCGCTTGAGTCTTTGGTCGTTTCCGTTTTTTTAGTACTGTCGCACGATACCAATGCAGAAGCCAGTAAGCCTGCTGCAGCGATTGATAAGAAGGTGTTTTTCATGATGGATTTAGTTTTTAGCCGAATTATGACTAAATATTGTGCCAAACCCTTAAAATGAGCTCATAACGAGATCATTTTGTCTATAAATCTTCAAAACGTTCCCAAAAACCATCAACAGGTAATTTGGCGAATATATTTACAGGTTCTTTTTTTACCGGATGCATAAACTGCAGGCGACGGGCATGCAGGCAAATACTCCCCTTTCTGCTTCCTCTCGGGTAACCGTATTTATTATCGCCCATAATAGGGCAGCCCATTGATGACAGCTGCACCCTGATCTGGTGCGAACGGCCTGTTAAAGGATCAACCTCCAAAAGGTAATAATCGCCTACTTTGGCCTTTACTTTATAGGAAAGTTCGGCCCGCTGACTTCCTGCAACCTCAGTATTATAATAAGAAACCACATTCTTCTGGGGGTTTTTAACCAGCCAGTGGATCAAAGTAGCAGATTCTTTTTCGGGTTTGTTTTTTACTACAGCCCAATAAGTTTTTTTTACTTGCCTGTTTTTAAAAACAGCATTCATCCTTTCTAATGCCTTACTGGTTTTTGCAAACAGGATTACACCGCTTACCGGCCTGTCTAAACGGTGTACCACGCCCAAAAAAGCACCATTAGGTTTGTTGTATTTCTTAGCAATATACTTTTTTACCTGTTCATCCAGGGGTTCATCGCCAGTTTCGTCAACCTGTACGATGTCACCTGCCCTCTTATTAATAGCGATTAAATGATTGTCTTCAAAAAGAATGTCGTTATCGGTAATTGGCATCGGTTAGTTCATTGGTTCATTCGTCATTAGTTCATTTGATAGAGCAAATCGTCTATTGCGAAAGTTTATTGGTTCATCGGTTAAGCTTTTTATTATTTAAGGTCGGATAGTTTACCTGCGCTTGAAACAACTCCAAAAACTTAGTACTGTTCTTTTTCGTTCGGGAAATCATTTCCCTTTACATCACGGATATAAGATTGCGCCGCACCTAAAATTTCGTCGTAAAGATTGATGTACTGGCGTAAAAAACGGGGTTTAAAGCCTTTGGTTAATCCGATCATATCATTTACCACCAAAACCTGTCCGTCGCAGTGCGGTCCTGCACCGATACCAATGGTTGGGATATTTAAACTTTCGGTAACCTCCTTACCCAAAGCCGCCGGAATTTTCTCCAAAACAATGGAAAAACAACCAGCAGCCTGCAAAGCCAGCACATCGGTTTTTAGCTTATTCGCTTCCTGCTCTTCCTTGGCACGTACAGTATAGGTACCAAATTTGTAGATAGATTGAGGTGTTAATCCTAAATGTCCCATAACCGGGATACCGGCAGTGATAATGCGCTGTATCGACTCAATAATCTCTTCGCCCCCCTCTAACTTAACACCATGCGCACCTGATTCTTTCATGATCCTGATGGCAGAGTTTAACGCCTCCTTCGAGTTTCCCTGATAAGAACCAAAAGGCAGATCGACCACTACAAAAGCACGTTTAACCGCCCTGATTACAGAAGCAGCGTGGTAAATCATCTGATCGAGGGTAATTGGCAAAGTCGTTTCATGACCAGCCATTACATTCGAAGCAGAATCACCAACCAATAAAACATCTAAGCCAGCATCGTCCAAAATGGTTGCCATCGAATAATCGTAGGCTGTTAGCATTGATATTTTCTCACCACGTTCTTTCATTTCCTGTAAGATATGCGTGGTAACGCGTTTGATTTCTTTATGTACCGACATGGGATTTGTTTTGTGTTGCCAAAAGTATTGTTTTTTCTTTAATTAAGCTGAAAGACCAAAGGTAAAAGACCAAAGCAATCTCAAGCTAAAATCATTTTTTATACAAATCTGACTTTACAACTTTCAGCTTTAGCCTTTCTGCTTTCAGCCTCAACCTTATTTCATTTTTCTCTTTATATTCCCAATCTAAAGCTCTATCTTTGTACCCCGAAATGGAAGGGATATATTCATCTTTTTTTGTACCCTGCAAATACGGCTTTAATGCCGAAAGCCATTCTTTTTTCAACTCTTTTTTAAATCAAAATCCATATTGTAATTACCATGACTAACTACACCAAGTTACCTGCGATTTTATTACTGGCCGATGGCACAGTTTTTTACGGCAAAGCGGCCGGAAAAATTGGCACCACTACCGGCGAAATTTGTTTTAATACCGGGATGACAGGTTACCAGGAAATTTTTACAGATCCAAGTTATTTTGGACAAATAATGGTTACCACCAATGCACATATTGGTAATTATGGTATCCATAAAGATGAAATCGAATCAGGATCGATCAAAATCGCTGGTTTAGTCTGCAAAAATTACAACATCGTTTACAGCCGCAAACAAGCTACTGAATCCATCCAGGATTATTTTCAGAATGATAACCTGGTTGCCATTTCTGATATCGATACCCGTGCGCTGGTTCGCCACATCAGGGATAAGGGTGCAATGAATGCCATTATCTCTTCTGAGATTACTGATTTAAAAGAATTAAAAGAAAAACTGGACGAAGTACCTTCAATGGAAGGATTAGAACTTTCATCAAAAGTAAGTACAACAGAACCTTATTTTTATGGCAATCCTGATGCAACTTTAAAAGTTGCTGCTTTAGATTTGGGTATCAAGAAAAACATTTTGCGCAATTTCGAAAACCGCGACATCTATGTTCAGGTTTTCCCGGCCAAGACTACTTTCGCAGAAATGGAAAAATTTAACCCGGATGGTTATTTTATTTCCAATGGTCCTGGCGATCCTTCTGTAATGCCTTATGCAGTAGAAACCATTAAAGATATTTTAGCAGTAGACAAACCGTTATTTGGAATCTGTTTAGGCCACCAGTTATTGGCCGAAGCAAATGGTATCGGCACTATGAAAATGTTTAATGGTCACCGTGGATTAAACCACCCGGTTAAAAACATTATTAAAAACCATTGCGAAGTAACCTCACAGAACCATGGTTTTGGTGTAATTCCAGACGAGGTTAAAAACTCAGATAAGGTAGAAATTACCCACGTTAACCTGAACGATAAATCTATAGAGGGCATCCGTGTTAAAGGCAAAAAGGCATTCTCGGTTCAATATCACCCTGAATCATCTCCGGGTCCACATGATTCGCGTTACTTATTCGATGATTTTGTTGAGGTAATGAAAGGCGAGTTAGTTTGGTAAGAGAGGCAGCTTAAAGACCAAAGCCTAAAGGCAGAGGCAGGCTTGAAAGTGAAGTTAGCAAGCAAGTTTAAAGCTAAAATATAAAAATATAATCTGTGGATCTGCGGCAAATTTGGGGCTAAAGATTCGCAGATTTCTTTTTTAAGCCCATTTCACCCGAATAAAACATCATTTTACCGACATTTTCGGTTATCTCTATAAAAATTCATTTCCTATTCACTTAAAGCTCCTTACATTCGCAATATGGAAACAAAAAAAGCCATTATCAGTGTAAAAGACCTGGTAAAAAAATACGATGATTTTGTGGCCGTTCAAGGGCTTAGTTTTGAGGTATATGAGCATGAAATTTTCGGTCTGCTTGGCCCAAATGGCGCCGGAAAAACAACCACCCTCGAAATTATAGAAACCCTGAGAGCTAAAACATCTGGCGAAATTATTGTTGATGGCTTTTCGGTAGATAAACAGGCACAAGATATTAAACAGATTATTGGTGTACAGCTTCAGGCCGCAGGTTATTACCCAAACCTTAACCTGATAGAACTGATTGAACTTTTTGCAGGTTTATATGGGGCTAATATCAAACCAATGGAAATGCTGGAGAAAGTTAATCTTCAGGATAAGGCTAAAGCCAAATACAAAGCACTTTCAGGAGGACAAAAACAGCGTTTCTCCATAGCCACTACACTCATCAACCAACCAAAGATTATTTTTTTAGATGAACCTACAACAGGCCTTGATCCACAGGCGCGCCGTAATCTGTGGGACCTGATTGTCGAAATCCGGAATGCCGGTACGACTGTTGTAATTACTACGCACTACATGGATGAAGCCGAACAGCTTTGTGATCGGGTAGCTTTTGTAGAACGCGGACAGATTATCGCTTTAGATACCCCTGATAATTTAATAGATCAATTGGTAAGCAGTGGTTTTGAGCGTAAAAAAGAGGTTAAAAAAGCCAACCTGGAAGATGTTTTCATTAATCTTACAGGTCAGGAATGGCGTGAATAGCCGGGGTTATCTTATAACCTATTCCTTAATACATTTTTCAAAATAAAATCCAGCAGAACCAATATGCAAAAAGATATACAAAATCAACCTTCAAACTCCCCCTTGGCAACAGGAGGCTATAGCAATACCAAAGCAACCCTGGCACTTGCCAAAGCGAGTTTCCGGTCTATTATGCGGAGTCCTTCGGCCGTGGTATTTACCCTTGCTTTCCCCTTGATATTTATTCTCGTTTTTGGTTTTTTGGGTGGTGGCGGAACACGTATTGACGTTGGGGTAACGCCAGGCTCTGATATAAACAACCCGGTGATAGGCATGCTCGAAAAAACAGGGATGATCCGTCTGGTAAAAGATAAGTCAAAAGCTGAGTTTGATAAATTACTTGAAAAAGGCAATGTTGATGCAATGGTAGATGTGCACAGAAAAGTAAACACTGCAGCCTATTCGGTCAACGTAGTTTATACTTCTGCATCAAGAGATAAAGGCGGGATTTTAAAATCGGTTTTAAACAATATATTTTACGATAAAACTTTAAAACCAACGGTAGCGGAAATAAAGGAAAGCACCATTACAGGCCGCGAATATAAAATGATTGATTTTATCCTGCCAGGTCAATTGGGCTTTTCACTATTAAGTACAGGTGTTTTCGGAACCGCATTTGTATTTTTAAGCCTGCGCCAAACTTTGGTAATTAAACGCTTTTTCGCAACACCTGTAAAGCGTTCGAGTATTGTAATAGGCGAAGGGATTGCCCGTATTGGCTTTGCCTTAATCGGTGCCTTATTTATCATTTTAATCGGTCATTTCTTTTTTGGCTTTACCCTTGTACACGGTACACTTACGGTCGTCAACATGCTCATACTCGCTACGCTTGGCGTGATTGTTTTTATGGGCTTTGGTTTTATCATTTCGGGTATCGCCAAAAACGAAAGTATGGTACCTCCCATATCAAACATTGTTACCCTTCCGCAGTTTTTATTATCGGGAACATTCTTTTCTATAGAGGCTTTTCCAAATTGGTTACAGCCGATCAGCAGAGCCCTACCACTCACTTATTTAAACGATGCCATGCGTAAAGTTGCTTTTGAAGGATTAGGTTTATGGGATGTGAAATTCCAGATCATGATCTTATTGCTTTGGGGCATTGGCATTTATGCAGTAGCGGTAAAAGTATTTAAGTGGGAATAAAATACCTTATAATCTTCTGAAGAGGCCGTATCATAGCAGTGATTTCATCTCAACAGGTATAAACTGACCCGGTTTATACCGAGCTTTACGAAATCTTGCATGGCATTAAAACTGGCCGTCCAACTAGCTTGCGATAACACTTCTATAGGCTACGGCTACTTTTCTGAATAAAAAATTAATATCGGATAATTTGTTTTTCCGGTTAACCGATATTATATTTGGGTATGTGGGATTTTGATTTAAGCGAATTAGAAGAGTTATTACCTCAGATAGAAAGGTTATACGAAAAAAAGGCCAAGTTGGAAGCTTCGAGGCCATTGCCTAATAGCGCCCTGCACCGAATCAAAGAAGACCTCACACTTGAATGGACCTATAATTCTAACAGTATAGAGGGGAATACCCTAAGCCTGAAAGAAACCCAAATGGTTTTACAGGAAGGTATGACTGTAAAAGGAAAATCACTAAGGGAGCATTTCGAAGCCTACAACCACGAAAAAGCCATTGATTACTTATATACCTTAGTTAACAAAAACTATATATTAAGGAGCATTGATATTTTATCGCTGCATGGCTTAGTATTGCGAAGCATTGAGGATGATTATGCTGGCCGCCTAAGGAATGGCGGGGTACGTATTGTAGGTGCAAATTTTACCCCTCCAAATGCCAACAAGGTTTCTGGTCTGTTAGATCAATTAATCACTTTTATTAACGACAATCCATTAGGGTTAAATGACATTCTACTATCAACTATTTTTCACCATAAACTAGTCTGGATACACCCTTTTTTCGATGGTAATGGCCGTACCGTAAGGCTTGCCATGAATCTACTGCTCATGCGAAATGGCTTCCCTCCTGCCATTATCCTCAAAAATGACAGAAAGAAATACTACGAAGCACTTAATCAGGCCAACAAAGGCAATTATCACAAACTTTGCTTATTGATGCTTCAGGCCCTGGAGCGTTCTTTAAATATCTATATCAATGCATTACCTAACCACACCTATGGTGATTACGAACCCATTTCTCATATCGTTTCAGAACCCGATGTGCCTTATGGGCAGGAGTACGTGAGTTTATTGGCAAGGCAGGGCAAAATAGATGCCTACAAGGAAGGCAGAGATTGGCTTACCACAAAAGCGGCGGTGCAAAGCTATATCAGAACACGCAAGAGGAAACGTTAACCTTTTTTAACTTTTTACAGTTTGAGAATGATGTAATTTTACTGAAAAATATTTAATGAAAAAATTGATCATCTTTTGCAGTATTTTTTTGCTTGCTCATACAGCAGAAGCGCAGTTTAAATTCCTTGCCAATAATAGTTCTGATCAATATAAGGCTAAAATTATTGTAGACAGGTGCCAAAACAGTGCCTGTGATGGAAAAGCAACTATAATACTCTATGATAAGATTACAGACAGTGAGATAGATACTTTTCATTCAGACGACCTCGAATTCGGCTTAACCGAAAAACAGGATGCAAAACTAGGATGGCTTGAACTTGGAAAATACCAAACACCATTAATTTTCGGAGATTTTAATTTCGATGGTCTTGAAGATATCGCAATCAGAAATGGCAATAAGGGCAGCTATTCGAGTCCGTCATACGACATATATTTAGCTGCCTCCAAAAACAAGTTCCTTTTGAACAGCGAACTAACCCAACTGGCCAGCCAAAACCTCGGCATGTTTGATATAGATAAAAAAGCTAAGCAACTATCCATCCATCAAAAAGACGGATGCTGTTTTGATAAGACAATCAATTACAGATACGACAGTAAAAACATTTTATATGAAGATTCTTCGGTAATTGAAGATTCGACTATCGCAGATTACGTTACAGTAATTACCCAAAAACTGGTTGACGGTAAAATGAAAAGAACCGTACAAAAATTTAAGATGAAAGATTATTATAATCAATAATTAAGATTAAATGGCGGTGCCAAATGTCTTCGTTTTGAGCGAAAGGCAACGTAACCGGAACTCCAGAGACTTAGCGAAGCTAAATCTATATCAAAAGCATTTTTTATTTAGATCTCTCCGCTATGCCTCAGTCGGGATGACATCATTTTTTATTGAAATCCGCTCAATTTAAAGCGCTGCTTTTACCAAAAATGGCAGTATTTCTTTCTGGAAACTTACAAAGTTCTTACGTACGTCTGAATCGCTCACCGAAGTAAATGCAAATGAAAATACAATACTTTTGCTTGCTTTTAGCAAAAAGGCCAAACCTTCTCTTCTTGCAGGGTTATTCTTAAAATTATCTAATTGCAGGTATGCGGCCAGCAACAAGGCTTCGAGCTGATCAGATAAATGTTTCAGAAACTCCTGCGAATTTGCGTTCTCGCGCACAAAATCCCAGCCAATAAACTCATTACAGGCAGTAAAAGATAAACGGCTGGTTTTCATCACAAGGGCCTTTAAATGCTCTTCTTCAGAGGCATAGCTAACTTTATTGTGCAGAATTTCGTGCAGGTTCTGATCAAGATAATCCATGAGAATACTATCCAATACCTGCTCTTTACTTTCAAAATATTTATAAATCGTTGCTTTGGCAATACGTGCCTTTTTTGCAATTTCGTTTACACTGGTTTTATGATAACCGTATTTTCTAAATAACTCCTTGGCAGCCTTTTTTACTGTTTCTTTTATTTTTTCAGCTTCCATTCTAATTGCTTACGTGTAATAATGTGTTGCCCTGTAGCGAAATATTATATGCTTTCAGGCTTCTCTCGGCCGGTGCTTTTTGCGGACTCCCATCGAGCAGTGAAAATTTTGCACCAGAGCAGGGATCGGTTGCCGTTACCCCACTGTCATCTGGCGCAACCTTGCATATTTTCTCTGGATTTACGGTACTGCAGCGATCGAAAGCTACATAAGTTCCAAGTGGCGTTTTAACGATCAACAATCCGCCAACTCCTACATTAGGGACTACTAATACAGTATTATTGATTGCCTTAAGGCTAAATTCGGTTATCGTAACATTATAGTTTACAGGCACATCCGGAATGTAACCATCTTCTTTACCACAACCGGTAATTAATACCAGAACAAATAATATGCTGTATAGATATTTCATTTTTAAATTAAGGCCGATTTAAACTGCTTTAAAAAACGTGCATCATTCTCAGAGAATAAACGCAGATCTTTAATTACATATTTTAAGTTGGCAATGCGCTCAATACCCATTCCAAAAGCAAAGCCACTGTATTTTTTAGAATCGATACCACAGTTTTCCAAAACATTCGGATCTACCATACCGCAGCCCAAAATTTCTACCCAGCCGCTGTATTTACAAAGCTGGCATCCAGCACCTTTACAGATGGTACAAGAGATATCCATTTCTGCTGAAGGCTCTGTAAAAGGGAAATATGACGGGCGGAAACGTACTTTTGTACCTTCTCCGTATAGCTCCTGAACGAAATAGAACAAGGTTTGCTTTAAATCAGCAAATGAAACATTTTCATCTACGTATAAACCTTCTACCTGGTGGAAAAAGCAATGTGCCCTGGCCGAAATAGCTTCGTTGCGGTAAACCCGGCCTGGCATAATCGCCCTGAATGGCGGTTGCCCCTGCTCCATCATCCGTACCTGTACTGATGAAGTATGGGTACGCAAAGCGATGTCGCCTTTTTCGCCACCTTTTTTGATGAAAAAGGTATCCTGCATATCCCTTGCCGGGTGTTCTTCAGGGAAATTTAACGCAGAGAAGTTATGCCAGTCGTCCTCAATTTCAGGACCTTCCGCTACGGTAAAACCAAGTTTGGCAAAAATTTCTACAATTTCCCTGCGCACCAAAGCTAATGGATGGCGTGATCCCACTTCAAAACCTTCGCCTGGTAAAGTTAAATCCAGTTGCGAATTTTCACTTTTGGCGTCAACACTTTCGGTTGATTCTTTTAAAGTTTGGTATTTAGATTCGGCTAGTTGCTTAAACTCGTTCAAAACCTTGCCCAACGATCTTTTTTCTTCAACAGAAACAGATTTGAACTCGTCAAAAATTTCTTTTATAATGCCTTTGCTCCCTAAATATTTAATACGGAACTGCTCTAATTCGTCGGCCTTTTCAGTTACGAAAGCATTGATCTCTTCGGTATATTGCGTTATTTTGTCCTGTAACATGGCTCCAAATATACAGCAAATTATCTAATAAATTTAGGTCTACCGGGTTCAAATAATCTGTTTACAATACCATTATAAAAGAAAATGAACCCATAAACCACAAAAGCCGCATAAAGCGGCCTTTGTACTTATTATAGATCTTATTTTTAAATCACGCCAAGTTCTTTACCTACCTTGGTAAATGCTGCAATGGCTTTATCAAGGTGATGTTGCTCATGTCCGGCTGATAACTGTACACGGATCCTGGCTTTGCCCTGTGGCACTACCGGATAGAAGAAACCGATTACATAAATGCCTTCTTCCAGCATTTTTGCGGCAAACTGTTGTGCAATTTTGGCATCGTACAACATTACCGGAACAATCGGGTGGAAACCTGGTTTGATATCGAAGCCTGCTTCTGTCATTTTCTCGCGGAAATATTTCGTGTTGCTTTCCAACTTGTCTCTTAAAGAAGTGGTTTCGCTCAGCATATCCAATACGGCAATTGATGCACCTGCAATGGCCGGAGCCAAGGTATTAGAGAAAAGATAAGGGCGTGAACGCTGACGGAGCATATCGATGATCTCTTTCTTCCCAGAAGTAAAACCGCCCGATGCACCTCCCAAAGCCTTGCCCAAAGTACCGGTAATGATGTCAATGCGGTCCATTACATCAAAATGTTCGTGCGTTCCACGGCCATTTTTACCGATAAAACCAGTACAGTGCGACTCATCGATCATGATCAAAGCTTCATATTTATCGGCCAGATCGGCAATTTTATCCAACGGGGCAACAGATCCGTCCATTGAGAAAGCGCCATCGGTAACAATAATCCTGTGGCGGCAGTCTTTAGCGGCAATCAATTGTTTTTCGAGATCTTCCATGTCGGCATTTTTATACCGGAAGCGCTGTGCTTTACATAACCTTACACCATCAATAATGGAAGCATGGTTCAATTCATCAGAAATGATGGCATCTTCTGCATTGAACAGTGGTTCGAAAACTCCACCGTTTGCATCAAAGGCAGCTGCATATAAAATGGTATCCTCAGTACCCAAAAATTTAGAGATTTTCGCTTCCAATTCCTTGTGTACATCCTGCGTTCCGCAGATAAAACGTACTGAAGACATTCCATAGCCATGATCATCTATCGCTTTTTTAGCTGCTTCTATCACTTTTGGGTGAGAAGAAAGTCCTAAATAATTATTTGCACAGAAATTGATTACTTCGGCACCGCTGCTCACTTTAATGTCGGCACCCTGAGGGGTAACAATAATCCTTTCGCGTTTAAATAATCCAGCGTTTTCGATCTCTTCAAGTTCTTTTTGAAGAACTGGTTGTAATGTTTTGTACATGGCTTTTTAATATGGTTGAATTTACTTCCAAAGGTATAAAAAAAAGTCTTTTCGGACCTAAAAACGCAATTTTCGGTATAAATCCTACAGACAAACGTTTGATCGGCAAGCCAATTGCCATTGTGCATTTTATTATTACCAAAAAATAGTGGACCATCACTATTTTTTTTCGATCTTAACAAACTTTAACAGGTAACTATGTGTATAGTGTTAAAAGATATTCGATATTTAGGGTATACTAATTAATTATGATAAGAATTTGCGCGCTCCTGTTTTTTTGCAGCCTCACCAGTTTTGCATTTGCACAACACTTTACAGTTACAGGTGTAATTAAAGATACGAACGGACAGCCTGTGCCTTTTGCTTCTGTTTATTTAAAGAATACCACTACCGGAACTTCGGCAAATGTTGACGGAAAATACTCGATAAAGCTGAAAAGCAGGGAATACACCTTAAGTTTTAGAGCGGTTGGCTATAAACAACAGGAACATATTGTAAACCTAACTGCCGACCTTTCGCTCAATGTAACACTAACTGCTGAAAGTTATACTTTAGAGAATGTCAATATCAGGGCCAATGCCGAAGATCCGGCCTACGCCATAATCCGCAAAGCCATTCAAGAACGGAAAAAACATCTCGACGAGGTAAATGAGTTCAGTTGCGAGGTTTACATCAAAGGTGTGCAACGGCTAAGGGGTGCGCCAAAAAAATTCTTTGGGCGTGATATCCAAAAAGTTTTAGAACTCGATACCAACCGTAAAGGCATCATTTATCTTTCAGAATCGCAGAGCAAGTTTAATTTCAGAAGGCCGAATGAGGTGCACGAAGAAATGATTTCATCGAAAGTGGCCGGCCGGAACAATGCTTTCAGTTTTAACAAGGCATCTGACCTGATTATCAACTTTTACGATAATTACCTGTTAGAGAACAAATTAAGCGCAAGAGGATTTATTTCGCCAATTGCCGATAACGCCCTTTTTTATTATAAATATAAATTGTTGGGCGAGAGTAAGGAAAACGGAGAGACTATCCACAAAATAGAAGTGATCCCCCGTCGTGAAAATGACCCTGTTTTTAGGGGTATTATCTATATTATTGATGATAGCTGGAGGATCTACAACACTGATGTTTATCTTACCAAAAACGCCGGAATTAACTTTATAGACACCCTGAACATCAGTCAACAATTCACAAAAGTGAATGAGGTTTACATGCCTACTGCTATTAATTTTCAATTTGCAGGCAATGTGCTTGGATTTAAAATAGCCGGTTATTATGTAGGGATTTACAGTAATTATAACCTGGATCCTAAATTCCCAAAAAACTTTTTTAGTGGTGAGATCTTAAAAATTACCGAAATGGTAAATAAAAAAGATTCTATTTACTGGAAAAATAACAGGCCTATCCCTTTAACAGAGGATGAAAAAATCAATTACGTTAAAAAAGACAGCATAGCGAAGTTAAAAGAATCGAAAAAGTACCTCGATTCGCTTGAAAAAGAAAACAATAAGTTTGGCATTGGTAAATTGTTATTACACGGTTATAGCATTAACGACCGTTATGATAAGGAGTACTGGTCGTTCGATCCGGTAATAAAGGCCATATTTTATAATACGGTAGAAGGTTTTGCCATACGGTATGGGGTAACCTACAAAAAGGAATTTGAGAACAGAAGAGCTTACTCTATCCGTCCTGAACTGCGGTATGGTTTTGCTAACCAAAAGCTTACAGGAAGTTTAAGCGGAAGTTATTATTACAATCCGACGAAGCGTGCAAGCATCGGAGCATCATTCGGAAACGGAATTTTCGACCTGAACAACCTGGGTTCTATGACGCAATTGGGTAATACCATTAACTCGTTGTTTTACGAGAAAAACTTTGCGAAATTTTACGAAAAGAGTTTTATTAATATCAATACCACCCGCGAGCTGGCATCAGGACTACAGGGAAGTGTTGCTATAGATTATAACCGGAATAAAACCCTAACCAATAATTCTACATTTAAAATTATTGATGCAAAAGACCGCGAATTTACTTCGAACAATCCTTTCAGTCCAACGGTAGAAACACCGCTTTTCCCAACCTATACTTCTTTCAGTGCAACGGCGAGTTTAACCTATGCTTTCGGACAGAAATACATTACCCGTCCTGATGGTAAGTTTTATACCGAATCGAGATTCCCGAAAGTTACCCTATTGTATAAAAAAGGGTTTAAAGGTGCATTGAACAGTGATGTTGATTACGATTTTGTAAAACTGGAGGTTTCTGAAGACAGGATCGGACTGGGATTATGGGGTTATACTTCGTTTTTGGCTGGTGTGGGCAAATTCCTGAACAACAAAAGTATGTTCTACCCCGATTTTAAACACTTTGCAGGTAACATCTCCACTATATTCCCTCCAAACCTAAGGAAATTCCAATATCTCGACTTTTATCAGTTCAGTACGAATCAGCAGTATTTCGAAGCCCATTTAGAGCATAATTTTGCAGGCTTTTTCATGAACAAAGTTCCGCTATTGCGTAAGGCCAAGCTCGAAGAGTTTATTGGTGGGGGCTATTTATCTTCTCCTGAAAAAAGGAATTACAAAGAATTTTATTTCGGCATCCAGCGTCTGGTATTACGTGCCAGTTACGGTTTCGCCTACGATGGTGGTCGTAAGTTAACTCAGGGTTTTAGGATTTCGTATGGCTTCTGACGAGGTTTAAGGTATAGGATAAGGTTTAAGGTACATTCAGCTCATTTTAAGTATTTCCACAAAAAGGAAAGATTCTGAAAGCAGGAGTTAAAAACCTTCCACCTTAAGCCTTCTACCTTCCACCTTTTTTTACTATCTTTGCAGCGCTTTAAACGCCGTTTGCAACGGTATCAATAGCGTTATGAAAAAATATCAGACCTTACTTTACTATTGCTATAGTTACATAGCAGAGGCAGAGCAATTTGCTGCCGATCACCTTAAATTCTGTAAATCGTTAGGATTAGTTGGCCGTATTATCGTTGCCGACGAAGGTTTAAACGGTACCGTTTCCGGAACTCCTGAAGCCTGTACAGCTTACATGCAGGCAGTACATGCCGACGAAAGATTTGCCAAAACTGAATTTAAGATAGACGATGTTGATGAGCTTTCGTTCCTGAAAATGCATTGCCGTTACAAATCAGAAATTGTGCATTCGGGTTTAAGGGATACTTCAATCATCGATCCTAATAAACAAACCGGTAAACATTTAGAACCTGTCGATTTCATGAAAATGAAAGATGATGAGGATGTTGTTATCCTTGATGTACGTTCTAATTACGAGCATAACCTTGGTAAATTTAAAAATGCAGTAACGCTCGATATCGAGAATTTCCGCGATTTTCCGGAGCAGATCAATCAGCTTGCCCAATATAAAGACAAAAAAATATTAACCTATTGCACTGGTGGTATTAAATGCGAAAAAGCATCTGCCTTATTGTTGCACCACGGTTTTAACGATGTATACCAGTTGCATGGCGGTATTATTAAATATGGTAAGGAAGCTGGCGGAAAGGATTTTGAGGGTAAATGTTATGTTTTCGACAACCGTATTGCTGTTGATGTAAATGAGGTGAACCCAACCGTTGTTTCTGTTTGTTACAACTGCGGTAAAACCACGCCAAAAATGATCAACTGTGCCAATCCGGAGTGTAATGAACACATTACCCAATGCGACGATTGTGGTAACGAACTTCAGGGCTGCTGCTCAACAGCATGCACAACTCATCCGCGTAAACGCCCATACGATGGTACAGGTTATTATGTGAAGGTTCCGCAGCCAGTGGCGCTGAAACTCAGTTAATGGCTTATGGTTGATAGCCCATTGCCTAATCTATATAACCTATTGGTTAATGGCTTTATTTTGATTGCTTGCCGTTTAATCTATAGTTGAATGGATTATGGGTTAAAAAGTTTGATTGTCAATCGAAATTATCAATTACATAAACAAATAAAAATTTGAATATTAGGCAACCATATTATTGAGAAGGATAATTATATTTATCTCAAAATCAATATTATGGCTTTCAAATTTGAAGAACTAAAAGTTTGGCAGATCTCGTTAAACCTCAGTAATGAAATAGATGTTATTGCAAAAAACTTTCCGAGGATAGAATTATTCAGTCTTTCCAATCAAATAAAAAAAGCCGCAGACTCTGTAAATCTCAACATTGCAGAAGGTTGTATGGGACAGTCAAAAGCCGAATTTAAAAGATTTTTAACCTATTCAGTACGCTCTGGTTTAGAGGTAGTAAGTTGTCTTTTTATGGCATCATCTAGAAATTACATTACAGAGCTAGAATTTAAACGGCTATATTCAGAATACGAACAACTTTGTAAAATGATATCGAAATTGAAGACGTCACTATAGAGGATATTTTTATTGATGTCTCATGATTATTGGCAGGCTCTATAAGGCAGTGCATGGTAGTTTAATAGCTACATAAATTGAGCAATGAAATATCCATCATCTATCTATTAACCAATATGTTATGATCTTTAAACCTATAACATAATGTATTTTCCTGAGCAATTTGGCCATTAACTATTAACTAAAAAAACCATCAACCCTGGTCATACAGCAATCGTCCGCCTATTTTAAACAATTTTTCATTTACTTTGTGTTATAACGGGTTTACCCAATACCACTTTATGCTAAACTACTTCAGGCTTCTAATACTGTTATTCTGCTTTGCTATAAATACCCATGCATCAGAAATTAAAAGCATTGGTGTACCTTACATTGAAAATTATCCAAAATCTGTTTATTCATCAGGGAACCAGAACTGGAGCATAGCCAAGGATAAAAATGGTGTAATGTACTTTGGCAATGCCGAGGGGCTTTTAACTTTTGATGGCCGTTACTGGCAGAAATACCTGATGCCCAACCGGCAGATTGTAAGGGCTGTAGCGACCGATAGCAACGGGAAGATTTATACCGGAAGTTTTGGCGAGTTCGGTTATTGGGCAATAAAAAATAACAAATTAAGCTATAACTCACTCACTCACTTACTTCCAAAAGGTATTAAAATAAATGATGAAGTCTGGAAAATATATGTAGATAAAGACCGCGTAATCTTTCAATCTTTTTCAAAGATTTTCATCTATAAAAACAATAAGATAGAGGTGGTTAAATCGCCATCTTCCTTTCTATTCCTGCACCAGGTAAACAACAGGTATTTAGTTGAAGTGCTCGAAAAAGGTTTGTTCGAATTGGTAGGCAACACACTGGTACACCTCCCAAACAGCGAGAAACTGGGTAAAGAAGGAATTCTTTCTATACTACCCTACAAAACTACCGGATTGATTATTGGCACCAGCAAACAGGGCTTGTTCATTTATGATGGGAAAGACTTCAAACCTTTAAATACCCCTGCCAATAGTTATTTAAAAACCTACCAGCTTAATAACGGGGTAAGTTTATTAGGCAAATATTTTGCTTATGGCACCATCCTTAACGGGCTCATCGTTATTGATGAAAATGGGAAAGTGGTGCAACGCATTAATAAATCGAGTGGTTTACAAAACAATACGGTGTTAAGTTTATATGCGGATAATGAGCAAAATCTTTGGACAGGCCTGGATAACGGGATCGACCGTATTGAACTCAACTCGCCTTTATATTTCTATTTCGATAAAACCGGGCAGTTTGGTACCGTTTACTCAAGCATTATTTTTAATAATAAGATCTATCTTGGTACCAATCAGGGTTTGTTTTACAGCGAATGGTCGCCCGATCATCTTTTGCCTTTTAGCTTTAGGTTGATTCCCAATTCGCAGGGACAGGTATGGGAACTGACCGTTATTGATAATGAGTTAATCTGTGGACACAATAGCGGTACTTTTAAGGTAAATGGTAACCAGATAGATTGGCTATCGAGAACTTCGGGAGGCTGGACGATCAAAAAGTTAAATTCTAATCCCAATTACCTGATTCAGGGTACTTATACGGGACTATCACTCTTTTCCGAGTCTCAGCCTTATGGCTTAAAATTTGAGACAAAAATTTCAGGATTTGATGCACCATCCAGGTATGTAGAACAGGATAATAAAGGCGACATTTGGGTAGCTCATGCCTATAAAGGTCTATATAAACTAAATTTAAGCCCTAATTATCGCAGTGTAATCAGCACAAAATATTTCGACGAAAAGAACGGTTTACCGGGGAATTACAACATCAATATTTTCAATCTGGAAAATAAGATTGTGTTCTCTTCTGACGCTGGTTTTTATACTTATGATGAGTTAAGCGATAAATTTACCAAATACGAAGCGTTGAATAAGGAACTTGGTTCTTTCCAATCATCAAACAAAATCATCAGTGCAGGAGGCAAAAAGTATTGGTTTATCAATCACGGTAAAACGGCCCTGGTTAACTTTAGTGAGCCCGGAAAAGTAGAAATCGATTCGAATCAGTTCAGCGTGCTAGATGGCCGGATGGTTCAATATTATGAGAATATCAGCCGTATCAGCAACTCCATTTATCTGATCAGTGTTGATGATGGTTTTGTGATCTACAACCCCACTGCACAGCGCAATCAGGAAAAACGCAAACTGCCTTCTGTTTTAATCAGGCGTGTAGAAGATATTACCGATAAATTTTCGCTCATCAGCGAAACGGCTAATATTAATGATGTAACAGAAATCCCGAACAGCCGCAATAATATCCGTATTTCTTATGCGCTGCCCTATTACCGCCAGGCGAAGGTAAAATACCAGTTTTACTTAGAAGGATATTCTAAAACATGGTCTGATTGGAGTTATGCCACAGAGAAAGATTTCACCAATTTAAGTCCAGGTAGTTATGTATTTAAGGTAAGAGCCAAAATAGACGACAATACGATAAGCGAAGTAGCGGTTTACAACTTTATCATTTTGCGGCCATGGTACCTTAATAACTGGGCTATAGTTTTCTATACCTTGATATTTGTTGTGGCATTGATCCTCGGCAAGAAAATTTATGAAAGAAAACTTAGAAGGGACAGTCAGAAAATAAGCGACCGTTTACAGGCAGAGCAGGAGGAGATATTAAAACAGGAAGCTGAAGCAAACGAAAAACAAATTGTTAAACTACAAACGGAGAAATTACAGGCAGAACTGGCTTCCAAAAATAGGGAACTGGCCAATTCTGCTATGACCCTGGTCTATAAAAATGAACTACTTCAAAAACTTAGCGACGAAATTTCTAAACTGAAAGATGAAAATGGCAAAAAGCTTTCTGATGATCAGACCCGGAAAATCCAAAAAGTAATTAATGATGGTATGAACGACGAACGTGATTGGCACCTGTTTGAAAACAGTTTTAACGAAGCGCACGAAAGCTTCTTCAAAAAGCTGAAAGCACAGCATCCCGATCTTGTTCCGAACGATTTAAAGCTATGTGCCTATTTAAGAATGAACATGAGCAGTAAAGAAATGTCGTCGCTGCTGAACATTACTTTAAGGGGAGTAGAAATCCGTAGATACCGTTTGCGTAAAAAACTTGAAGTACCACATGACAAAAATTTAACCGAGTTTTTGATGGAGCTTTAACCTGTGTTTTCTCAAGTCACATTTCCTTTTTATAAAGCAATAAACTGTTATAAAATTGCAGGCCGCTTTTTTTTAAAATCAGATTTCTCCATGTTTTTTGATTAAATCATAGACCGGGCACTACATCATTACCTCTCATAAACGATTTTCATACCCCACAAAACACTTAGTGTGCTTTATACACTTATGATCATGTTAAAGTTTTGTTAAAATCTGCAAAAACTGCATTTTTGACCCAAAATCGCATTCGGTTTATCTTAAAGTGAAACATTATCAGCCAACCTGATGTAATAATGTTGAGGTAAAAACACTTGCACATCAACAAAAACAACCTCAATTTTAACATAACAATTAAACTAAATTTTATAATAAAGCATGAAAAGAATCTTTACAAGAATTTCTGTTCTCGCTGCATTTTGTTTGCTTACAATTAACGTAGCAATAGCGCAAAACATTACCGTAAAAGGTAAGGTAATTGATGGTGGTGACAAAACCCCATTGCCAGGCGTATCTATCTTAATCAAGGGCACTCAAGGTGGCACCCAAACAGATGTAAACGGCAGCTACTCCATTAGTGTGCCGGCGAACGCCACCTTAGTATTTAACTTTGTAGGCTACACAGCACAAGAACAAGCTGTAAACAACCAAACCACCATTAATGTATCATTGGCGTCATCAACACAACAATTAGAGCAGGTTGTGGTAGTGGGTTATGGTACGCAAAGAAAAATTGATGTTACCGGGGCTGTTGGAACTGTAAAAGGCGAAGACATCTCTAAACAAGCATCGGTTAACCCGGTAAGTGCTTTACAGGGAAAAGTTGCCGGTGTATCCATAACCAATACAGGTACACCTGGTTCTTCTCCGCAGATTACCATCCGTGGAACAAGCACCATTTATGGAAAAACCGGACCATTATACGTAGTAGACGGTGTATGGTATGACGACATTAATTTCCTGAACCCTGCAGATATTGCTAATATCAGTATCTTAAAAGATGCATCATCGCAATCTATTTACGGTATCCGTGCGGCAAACGGCGTTGTTTTGGTAACTACGGTTAAAGGTAAAAAAGGAACAGCTGTAATTAATTACAACGGATCTGTTGGTATTCAAAAAGTAACTAACCAGGTTGAAATGGCAAATGCAAGTGAATACGCCACCGCTGTAAACGAAGCGTACGCTCTTCAATCTCCGCCGGCAACTCCACTATTCGCAAATACAAATTTAGGTACCGGAACCAACTGGTACGATCAGGTACTGCGAACTGCTATGGTTAACAACCATCAGTTATCTATTAGCGGTGGAACTGAAAAATCGACCTACAATTTCTCTTTAGGTTACCTTGATCAGGATGGTATTGTGAAGAACAATAACTACAAGCGTTATACCGTAAGGCTGGCTAACGATTACCAGATTTTTGAGCCCTTAAAAATCGGTTACAATGTTGCCGGTACATACAGTAAATCAAAAGATGCTCCATCTACCATATTTAGAGCCATGTATGCTGCCTCGCCAGTTGTACCTGTTTTTAATGCCGATGGCAGTTATGGTGATCCAAATGCTTTTAATCTTGGAAATGGAAGCAACATGAACCCACAGGCTACTTTGGATTTCTTTAACCAGAATACCACTAAGTATAAAATCAATGGTAATGTATATGCTGAGTTAAAATTCCTTAAGAACTTTACTTTCAAAACCAGTATAGGCGGAGATTTTGGACAGGAAGAAGTTAGGGGTTATGTGCCAAAATATAAAGCTACCAATACTCAGCTCAGCACAGTAAGTAAACTTGATATAGACCGCATTGAAAACAGAAACTGGCTGGTTGAGAACACCTTAACCTTTGACAAAAAATGGGACGACCATAGCCTAACTGTTTTGGCTGGTCAAACTGCTCAGCGAAATAAAATGTATACCATAAATGCTGATGCTCAGAATGTTCCATACAGCAGTGAAGGCGATTTATATTTAGCTTTGGGTGATGCTGCTAGCAGAAGTATTATTGATAAAGGCGAGTTAAGTACATTTTCATCATACTTTGCCAGGGTTAATTATGGTTACAAAAATAAATATTTATTAAATGCTTCCATAAGAAGAGACGGTGCTTCTCAATTTTTTGGTTCTGACAATGTGTGGGGAAATTTCCCATCAATAGGGGCAGGCTGGGTAATCAGCAACGAAGAATTTATGAAAAACCAGAATATC
The DNA here is from genome assembly GCF_042684385.1 of Pedobacter vanadiisoli. NCBI lineage: Bacteria > Pseudomonadati > Bacteroidota > Sphingobacteriia > Sphingobacteriales > Sphingobacteriaceae > Pedobacter > Pedobacter vanadiisoli. The sequence goes on from NZ_JBHULL010000013.1 coordinate 128,191, forward strand.
TTCAGTAATTTAAAGCTAAGGGGAAGTTGGGGTAAAGTAGGTAATGCCGGGGTTCCATTTAACCCATCAACCCAAACTGTTGATCAAACAGCAGCATTAATAGCCATATTTGGAGGGATTCCGTATACCGGAGCAAGCATTAGAACCATTGTACCACCAACATTATTCTGGGAAAGAAGTGCCGGAACTGATATTGGTTTGGAAATGGGCTTCTTAAAAAACAGATTAAACATTGAATTAGATTACTATAACAGAAAAACAGAACAGGCAATATTTGATATCCCAGTTTTGGGAAGTCTGGGAACAGTAAATAGCTCTATTATTGCCAATCAGGCAGATATCCAAAACAGAGGTTTCGAATTTTTAGCAACCTGGGCGGATAAAACATCGGGTGGATTAACTTATTCCATTAGTGGAAACTTAGGAATCAACAATAACAAAGTATTAAACGTTACTTCAGGGGCGAATCCTATTTATAAAGGCGGTGCTGGCTTAACCAGTGGTTATCTTTCTACCAGAACGGTGAACAACAGGCCAATTGGAGAATTTTATGGCTACCAGGTTGTTGGCATCTTCCAAACTGATGCAGAAGCTGCAGCTTGGCCAGGATTTAAAAAAGGCGACTTTAAGTATGCAGACATTAACGGTGATGGAACAATCGATTTAAGGGACAGGGTTGTTCTGGGTAATCCAAACCCTAAATTCACCTATGGTTTAAATACCAACTTCGCCTATAAAAATTTCGATTTAACACTTGATATACAAGGCGTTGCTGACGTAAGCGTATTTAACGCAAACCTAAGCAGCAGATTTGGTAATGAAAACTACACCAAAGATTTCTTTGATCACCGCTGGACCGGACCTGGTACTTCGAACACCTACCCTTCTGCAGATTTAGCTGGTGGTTTAAATAATGCACCAAACTCATTTTACGTAGAAAAAGGTGATTATATCAGGCTAAGGAACATTCAATTGGGTTATAGCCTACCAGCTTCAATTGTTAATAAATGGAAAATGCAACGTTTAAGGGTATTCCTGAACGCACAAAATGCAGTTAACATTTTTGGATATAAAGGATTTAGTCCGGAGGTAGGTGGAACACCAACAAATGCAGGAATCGATACCAATGTATATCCTTTGTTTGCTACCTACAACTTTGGAGTTAACGTAACTTTCTAATCGACTTAAAATGAAAAAATATATAAATACACAATCATTTTTTGCTGCGGCTGCATTTAGTACAGTTCTTTTTACTGCATCATGCAAAAAAGATTTTCTAAATGTTCCGCCTCAGGCACAGCAGCCATCAGTAACCTTCTGGAAAACTCCTGAAGATGCATTAAAAGGTGTTAATGCCATTTACGCCAACTTAAGAAGCTGGAATAATGTTGCTTTTAACGCAATCGCCATCGAAAGTACCGGATCAGACGAGGCTGATAAAGGAAGTACTCCTACTGATGCCACCTTCTTTAACCTTTACGATCAGTTTACGGTAACGGCTACCCATGGCTCTCTACAGGATTTTTGGACCGGCCAGTACCAGAATATAAATCTTTGCAACCAGGTCCTTGATAACATCCCAAATATCAGCATGGATGAATCGTTAAAAAACAGGTACCTGGCAGAAGCCAAATTTGTAAGGGCATATTCTTACTTTAGGTTAGTCCGTGCTTATGGCAATGTGGTATTAAGGTTACACGTTCCTAAAGACAATAGTGAATATAACCTACCGCAATCGGATAAAGCTACCGTTTATGCTCAAATCGAAAAAGATTTAAATGAAGCTGCAACAGTATTACCGCAATCGTACGGCGCCGCAGATTTAGGCAGGGCAACAAAGGGTGCAGCAATTGGTTTACATGCAAAAGTTGCCATGTACCAGGGTAAATGGGCAGATGTACTTGCGCTAACCAACCAGGTAATGACAATGGGTTATGATCTTTTTCCTGATTTTGAAAAAGGTTTCAGAACTCAGAACGAAAATAACATCGAATCGTTATTTGAAGTACAGGCAGAGCTGGTTCCTGGTAATCCTGACGCATCCAATTCACAATACAGCCAGGTTCAGGGTGTAGCTGGCATTATGGGCTGGGGTTTTAATACGCCATCAGAGGTATTGGCTAATGCTTTTGAAGCAGGAGATCCACGTAAGGATGCAACTATATTATTTAAAGGCGAGACGACTCCTCAGGGCGATTTAATTCCGACTACTGTACCAAACGATCGGTATAATCAAAAATCTTACGTGCCTTTCGCTATGCGTGTTTCCGGATTTAATGAGGGTGCACAACAAAATTTCAGGGTATTAAGATTTGCAGATATCCTTCTGATGAATGCAGAGGCAGCCAATGAGCAGAACATTCCATCGCAGGCATTAACTTCGCTCAACCGCGTGCGTAAACGCGCCAGAGGAGGCAATAACAACATCCTGCCTGATGTGACTACCACAGATAAAACCGCGCTACGCAATGCGATCTGGAAAGAAAGACAAGTTGAACTTGCGATGGAAAATGATCGCTATTTCGACGTTATCCGTCAGGGTAGAGGTTCAGCTGTTTTTGGCGTTAAGGGTTGGAAAGCCAATAAAAATGAAGTTTGGCCAATTCCTCAAAACGAAATTGAGCTAAGCGGCAACCTGTTAAAACAAAACCCTGGTTACTAATACATCTTTAGACAAAGGTTGCCGGTTAATGCCGGCAACCTTTTTTTCCTTGCTAATACTATGCTAAACATTTTCCCAGGCAAAATTACTTACCTACTGATAACAGTATTATGCCCTTTTTTGCTCTTCTCGGTTTGCACCAAAAATAAAAACACAACTTATGTCCCTGATTTAACGATCAAAAAAAATCTTTCCGATATCGAATTATTGGATCTTGTTCAAAAACAGACTTTCCAATATTTTTGGGATGGCGCTGAACCCACCTCCGGTGCAGGCAGGGAACGTTTCCATGTTGATAATATATACCCTGAAAATGATAAAAACACCGTAGCTACAGGTGCCACAGGATTTGGGTTAATGGCCATCTTAAGTGGGATCGACAGGAATTATGTAAGCAAAAAAGAAGGTTTAGACCGATTAAATAAAATATTGGATTTCTTATCCAGGGCCGACCGCTTTCATGGTGCATGGCCGCACTGGATAAATGGAGAAACCGGAAAAGTACGGCCTTTTGGACGGAAAGATAACGGAGGCGATCTGGTAGAAACCTCTTTTGTTGCGCAGGCGCTGATCTGCATCAACGAATATTATAAAAATGGAACAGAGGCCGAAAAAGCCCTGGCAAAAAAAGCCGATGAACTTTGGAAAGGAATAGATTTTAGCTGGTACCGTAACGGAAAAAATGTGTTGTACTGGCACTGGTCGCCGGAGTACAACTGGGAAATGAACTTTCCGGTAAAAGGTTATAACGAATGTTTAATCATGTATGTTATGGCAGCCTCCTCTCCTACCCACACTATACCAGCCGAGGTTTATCATGAAGGCTGGGCAAGAGGTGGAAAAATTAAAGCTGATTTTAACCTTTATGGGCATCATATCCCATTGGATTACCAGGGTGCAAAGAATTCTGTAGGCCCTTTATTCTGGGCACATTATTCATATTTAGGCTTAAATCCTAAGGGATTAAAAGACCGCTATGCCGATTACTGGGAAAACAATGTAAACCACACATTGGCCATACACGATTATTGCGTAGCCAACCCCAAAAAATTTAAAGGTTATGGCGAGAATAACTGGGGTTTAACAGCCAGTTATTCTGTAAAAGGCTATGCCGCCCATAGCCTTCAGGAAGATTACGGTGTTATCTCTCCCACCGCAGCCATTTCTTCTATCCCCTATACTCCGAAAGAATCAATGAAGGTAATCAGGCATCTTTATGAAGATTTAGGCGATAAAGTTTGGGGCAAATACGGCTTTTACGATGCCTTCTCCGAAACCGACAACTGGTATCCAAAAAGATACTTGGGAATAGATCAGGGACCCATGGTAGTAATGATCGAAAATTACAGGTCAGGGCTACTCTGGAAGCTGTTTATGGGAAATAAGGATGTTCAAAATGGATTAAAGAAACTCGATTTCCAATTCACACCCTGATATTAATTGCATATAAATGTTTAGCCACCATATATTCAAACTAAATCTACAGAACCATGAAAAAAGTAATTTTAATATTAACAGCAATGATAGGGAGTATCATCCTCAACACGGGTTTTACCAATATACCTTATGCTAAACATAAAAAAGCAACAACAAAATTCGCCACCGTAAATGTAACAGCAACCAATTCAACGACCGATGGTGTATACGTAAGGCTAGAAAATAATACCAGTGGGGTGGTTTATTCTTTCTTTATTCAACCAAATTCTCCAAGTGGAACCATTATCGGCCAGATACCGGAAAACGGAGATGTTTATACCGTAAAATTAACTTCAACAGGTGGTGCACACGATATGTGGGTTTACTGGGAACACCAATCGCACGTCACCGGATTAACCGTTAGCGGGATGTCAATAGGATGTTCCAGCTGTGCCCGGATAAACATTTTTAATTAATCACATACGAATAATGGCTAAACATTTATTCAAAATATTTTTATCAGTAACCTTATTCTGTGGTGCTGCGTGTACGGTTTCTGCACAACAGAAAACCTATTGCAACCCCATCAATGTCGATTATGGTTATACCCCCTTCGAATCTTTTACCGAATGGGGTAAACACCGGGCCACTGCCGATCCTGTAATCGTAAATTATAAAGGCGATTTCTTTCTTTTCAGCACCAACCAGTGGGGCTATTGGCATAGTGCCGATATGCTGAACTGGAAGTTCCACGAAAGAAAATTTCTTCGCCCGTGGAATAAAACAAAAGATGAACTCTGTGCTCCTGGTGTGGGCATTATAGGCGATACGATGGTGGTTTTCGGCAGTACCTATACCAAAAATTTTACCCTCTGGGGAAGCACCGACCCTAAGGGAAACAAATGGTTTCCATTGGTCGATTCTTTAGAAATAGGCGGTTGGGACCCCGCATTTTTTACTGATGACGATGGCAAATTTTACATGTACAACGGAAGCAGCAACAATTACCCGATGTACGGCGTAGAGTTAGACCGCAAAACCTTTAAACCCAAAGGCACACGCACCCCGATGTACCTGTTAGAAAGCTGGCGCTATGGCTGGCAACGCTTTGGCGAATATATGGACAATACTTTCCTTGATCCTTTCGCTGAGGGTGCCTGGATGACCAAGCACAATGGCAAATATTATTTTCAATATGGTGCACCCGGCACTGAGTTCAGTGGCTATTCTGATGGTGTGGTGGTTGGCACTAAACCTTTGTTTTACGATACCCCTACCACGCCACAGTCCGATCCTTTAAGTTATAAAGGGGGCGGATTTTCACGTGGTGCCGGCCACGGGGCAACCTTTCAGGATAACAGCAAAAATTACTGGCACATTTCTACCAGCATTATCTGCGTAAAAAATACCTGGGAGCGCAGGATGGGTATCTGGCCAACAGGTTTCGACAAAGATGATGTAATGTGGACCAATACGGCCTTTGGCGATTACCCCCTTTATTTGCCTTCAGAAAGAAAAGAGGGCGGTCCTGCCGGGCCAGGCTGGATGCTCATCAACTATAAAAAACCGGTAACCGTTTCGTCTACCTTGGGAGGCTTTAATGCCAACAACGCGGTTGACGAAAGTATTAAAACGTACTGGAGTGCTAAAACAGCAGATAATGGCGAGTGGATCCAGACTGACCTCGGCAGCCTTGCAACCGTGAATGCCATACAGATCAATTATGCTGATCAGGATGCTGAATTTTTAGGGAAACAGACCGGAATTTACCACCAGTATAAAATCCTTTCCTCAACGGATGGAAAAAAATGGACCATACTGGTTGACAAAAGCCAGAATAAAACAGATGTTCCGCACGATTACATTGAACTCCAAAAGCCGGTAAAAACCCGGTTTATCAAAATGGTCAACATACACATGCCCACAGGTAAATTTGCCATCAGTGGCTTACGCGTATTTGGCAATGGAAATGGGGAGAAACCCACAAAAGTGAAAAACCTGATCGTTTTAAGGACAGAAAAAGACAAACGAAGCGCTTACATCAAATGGGAACCTGTTGATAATGCTTTTGCCTACAACCTTTATTATGGCACAGCACCCGATAAACTGTACAACTGCATTATGATCCACGATTTTAACGAATACTGGTTTAAGGCAATGGATAGTCAAAAAGCGTATTATTTTGCTATAGAGGCGATAAATGAGAACGGCGTATCGGCAAAAACCGAAGTAAAAAAAGTTGATTAACATAGAATAAAGCACACATATAATGAAGAGAGCGAATATCCTGGTTGTTTTTTTAACCCTGTTTGTACTGAACGGATCGGCACAGACCAAAAAGCCCGTTTCGGCAGAAGAAGCGAAGATGAATACCTTCATCAGCAACCTGATGGCGAAGATGACAATTGATGAAAAAATAGGTCAGCTGAACCTGCCAAGTTCTGGAGATATCACTACGGGGCAGGCCAACAGCAGCGACATTTCTAAAAAAATAAAAGCCGGACAAGTGGGTGGTTTATTCAACATCAAGGGTGTAGATAAGATTAAGGCGGTACAAAAAATTGCGGTAGAAAACAGCCGCATGAAAATTCCTTTACTTTTCGGGATGGATGTTATCCACGGTTACCATACTGTATTTCCAATTCCTTTAGGTATAAGCTGTATATGGGACATGGAAACAGTTCAAAAATCGGCACGTGTGGCAGCGATAGAAGCAAGTGCCAGTGGCATTAACTGGACTTTCTCTCCTATGGTAGATATATCAAGGGATCCGCGTTGGGGCCGAATTTCGGAAGGAAGCGGAGAAGATGCTTACCTGGGGTCGCAGATTGCGGCAGCGATGGTAAAAGGTTACCAGGGTAAACTTCAGGCTAACAACGAAATTCTGGCCTGCGTAAAACATTATGCCTTATATGGTGCCGCCGAAGCAGGAAGAGATTATAACACTACTGATATGAGCAAGGTGCGCATGTATAACGAATATTTCCCACCGTATAAAGCTGCCGTTGATGCCGGAGCCGCAAGTATAATGGCTTCATTTAACGAAGTTGATGGCATACCAGCTACCGGAAACAAATGGTTAATGACTGATGTTTTACGCAACCAATGGGGCTTTAAAGGCTTTGTAGTGACTGATTATACGGGTATCCCTGAAATGATTGCACATGGCATGGGCGATCTGCAAACCGTTTCGGCATTGGCTTTAAATGCAGGCATAGATATGGATATGGTGGGCGAAGGGTTTTTAGGGACACTAAAAAAATCGCTGGCTGAGAAAAAAGTAAGTATCGCACAGATCGACAGGGCCTGTAGACTGATACTTCAGGCAAAATATAAACTGGGCTTATTTACCGATCCTTATAAATTCTGTAACCCTGAAAGGGCAGAAAAAGAGGTTTTCAGTCCGGCTAACCGCCAGGTGGCACGCCAGGTTGCCGCCGAAAGCTTTGTATTGTTGAAAAACAATAACAATATTCTTCCGTTAAAAAAATCAGGCACGATCGGCTTAATCGGTCCATTGGCCGATAATACAGCAAACATGTATGGCACCTGGAGTGTTGCTGCGCTTTTTGATCAATCGGTTACCGTATTGCAAGGATTGAAAAATGCTATGGGTAATAATGCCAAAATATTAACTGCACGTGGTGCCAATTTCCTGGCCGATTCTGCCGCGGAACACCGATATGTAAACATCCACAACCCTACCTACAAACGCGATCCCCGTACCGAAGCTGAAATGATCAAAGAAGCTTTAGAAGTGGCCAAAAAATCGGATGTCATTGTGGCTACAGTTGGCGAAGGCTCTGAATTTACCGGCGAAAGCAGTAGTGTAACTGATATCCAGATTCCTGAAACACAGAAAAATTTGTTAAAGGCTTTAGCTAAAACAGGTAAACCGGTTGTATTGGTATTGTTTACCGGTCGTCCGTTGGCATTAAACTGGGAGCAGGAAAATATCCATGCCATTTTAAATGTCTGGTTTCCAGGCAGCGAGGCAGGAAGTGCAATTGCAGATGTGCTTTTTGGCGATGTAAATCCATCAGGCAAATTGAGTGCCACTTTCCCTCAAAACGTAGGTCAGGTACCCTTGTATTATGCACATAAAAATACCGGTCGCCCCTTGGCAGAAGGTAAATGGTTCGAAAAATTCCGGTCCAATTATTTAGATGTAAGCAACGATCCCTTATATCCTTTTGGTTTTGGATTGAGCTACACCACATTTGCTTACAGTAACGTTAAATTAAGTTCAAATACCTTAACCAAAGGAAAATCGATCACGGCATCGGTTACTTTAAGCAATACCGGTAAATATGATGGTAAAGAGGTAGTTCAGTTGTACATCCAGGATCTTGTGGGCAGCATCACCCGTCCGGTTAAAGAATTAAAAGGTTTCCAGAAGGTGAATTTAAAAGCCGGAGAAAGCAAAACAATCACTTTCAACATTTCTGAAAACGACCTCAAATTTTACAATTCAGACCTGAAATTTGCGGCAGAACCTGGCGATTTCAAAGTATTTATTGGTACAAATTCACACGATGTAAAAGAGGCATCTTTTACGTTGAAATAAAAAGGATTAGGTTTGGTTATGAACCCTGTACTATTGTAAAGTAGTCAGGGTTTTCTATTTTTGTTGAATAAAAAAAATTAAAAAGATGAAAAAGATTACCCTAACAATCTGCATTCTTTTTTCTGTACTCTTTTTAAACGCTCAAGATTTTAAAAAATACGACAGGGGAAGCTTTATTAAAGGAAAGGATTCTATCTATTACAGGATATTGTTTCCAGAAAATTTTAACCCTGATCAAAAATATCCGATCGTTTTCTTTTTGCACGGAGCCGGAGAGAGAGGCAACGATAATGCCAGTCAACTGGTACATGGCGGAAAATTGTTCTTAAAACCTGATGTACGCAAAAATTTCCCTGCAATTGTGGTTTTCCCTCAATGTCCGCAGAACGATTATTGGGCCAATATTAATTTTGAGCAAGATGCCAAAGGCAAAAGAAAAATCAGCTTTATAGAAGATGGGAAGCCTACCAAAGCTATGCATGCCCTCCAGGGAATGGTTAAAAATTTCCTTAAAAAGCCATATGTAAATAGAGATCAGGTTTATGTTGGTGGCTTATCAATGGGTGCCATGGGGACATACGAATTGTTAAGGAGAGAGCGCCGTAAATTTGCCGCAGCTATCGCCATTTGTGGTGGAGACAATACCAACAACATTAAAAAGTATCAAAAAATACCGCTATGGATCTTTCATGGTGCAAAAGATGATATCGTGGATCCGGCATTCTCTATCGCCATTGCAGAACGTTTAAAAACGGTTGGCGATGAAGTAAAGTTTACCCTTTATCCAAATGCAAACCATAATAGCTGGGACAGTGCATTTGCCGAACCTGAGTTACTGCCTTGGTTATTTTCACATCAGAAATGATCGGCTGGTCCGCCATACTAAACTTGTTTCAGTATCTACCCCTGCAAACCCTGAAATAAATTCAGTGTGACGATCAGAGGTGAAAAATTAGAAAGCATGGTTGGTTGAGATGGGGATTTAAAATGATGGCGGGATTGCTATAAGGTATAGGTTTTGATCTTCAAAAAAAAGAGCCTGAAGAAAAATTCTTCAAGCTCTTCTAAATAAATTACTCAATTGCTGTTATTCGGCCATGTTGTGATAAACCGCCTGCACATCATCATCTTCCTCCAGTTTATCGATCAATTTTAACACATCAGCAGCCTGCTCTTCGGTAACCTCATGATGAGATAAAGCAATACGCTCTAATTTCGAACTTTTTAACTCAATACCTTTTTCTTCCAAAGCTTTCTGTAAAGACCCAAAGTTTTCGAAAGCACCCTGCGCAACCACAATATCGTTTCCTTCTTCATCTGCCTCTACATAAAGTTCTTCCAAACCAGCATCAATTAATTCAAACTCCAGTTCTTCCAGGTCTAAACCTTCAGCAGGTACAAAGCGGAAAATAGATTTACGGTTAAAAACAAAGTCCAACGATCCGGTTTTTCCTAAAGTACCGTTCGTTTTGTTGAAATAACTGCGAATGTTTGCTACCGTACGGTTGGTATTATCAGTAGCTGTTTCAATTAAAACGGCAACACCATGTGGTGCATAACCTTCGTATACAATTTCTTCATAGTTAGCCAAAGATTTATCAGATGCACGCTTAATTGCTGCTTCTACCCTATCTTTTGGCATATTTACCGCTTTCGCATTTTGTATCGCAGTACGTAAACGGGAGTTGGTTTCCGGATGAGGTCCTGATTCCTTAACTGCCATTACAATATCTTTACCAATACGCGTAAACTGAACCGCCATTTTGGCCCAGCGCTTAAATTTTCTCTCTTTTCTAAATTCGAATGCTCTTCCCATTGTTTGGAGTATTGAGATATGAGATTTGAGATTTGAGGTCCTTAGCCCTCAGCCTTCCAACCCTATACCTTTATATTATTTTTTTAAATTATTCAACATGTCAATTGTGAGTTTGGATAAATCAAACTCTGGTTTCCATCCCCAGTCTTTTGCCGCATAATTATCGTCGATAGAACGTGGCCAGCTGTTCGCAATCTGCTGACGCGGATCATTAGCTGCGTAAGATAAGGTAAAATCCGGAATATGTTTTCTGATTTCGGCGGCTAGCACCTCAGGTGTAAAGCTTACTCCTGCAAAATTGTAACTGCTGCGTACCGAAATCTGATCGGCAGGTGCATCCATCAGCTCGATCGTACCTCGGATGGCATCATCCATGTACATCATTGGGAGCTCTGTTTCTGCACTTAGGAAACTTTGATAACTGCCTTTTTTTAATGCATCGTGAAAAATGTGGATTGCATAATCTGTTGTTCCACCACCCGGAGCTGCTTTCCAGCTAATTAATCCAGGATAACGGATACTGCGTACATCCAATCCGTATTTTTGGTTGTAATACTCGCACCAACGTTCTCCGGCCAATTTACTGATTCCGTAAACAGTATTCGGATCCATCACACAATATTGCGAAGTATTGTCTTTTGGCGAATTCGGGCCGAAAACTGCAATCGAACTTGGCCAATATACTTTAGCAGTTTTATATTCTAAAGCTAAATCTAAAACATTCAGTAAGCCGTTCATATTTAAATCCCAGGCCAGCTTTGGATTTTGCTCGCCTGTAGCCGATAATAAAGCCGCTAAAAGATAAACCTGCGTTGGTTTGTATTTGATGAAAATGCCATGGATCATGTCTTTATCCAGAACATTCACAAATTCGAATGGTGCTGAATTTTTAATGTCGTAATCAGGCCTGCGTATATCGCAAGCAACAACATGATCATCACCATATATTTTACGTAATGTGGTTACCAACTCGGTGCCAATTTGCCCGTTAGAGCCTAAAACAACAATTTTTTCTTGCATATTTTTTTGAGATTGAGCAAAGGTAAAAAAATGACCTAAAAGGAGATAAAATATTTATACTTAGTGTATAGATAGGGTTAATTGTTTGATTGCTCAATTGTTAATTGCAAATTGCCAACTGAAAACTGTTGAACCTGGATTAATTGTTAAATTGTGAATTGCAAATTGATAACTGAGAACTGCTGACTGCCAGCTGAAATTTTCAATATTAATTTTATTACATTTACTTCATTATACGCCGAATAACCAAATAAATGACTCCTTTTGAGCCTTACCGATCTGAAGATTTACTTAACCGCCTAAAACAAGGCGATAAGCAGGCTTACGAAAAAATATATTTTGCCTTTAGCAAGGAGTTGCTTTATGCTGCCTATAAAAAAACAGGCGACCGGGTAATCGCGGAAGAACTTGTTCAGAATATTTTTATTTCACTTTGGGAAAAGCGGCAGGATTTAAAGGTCAATAATCTTCAGGCCTATTTATTTGGTGCATTAAAGTTAAGTATAATCAATCACATCCGCAGTTTGGTAATGGAAAACAGGTATATGGAGTATCAAACGCTCAACTATACAGAAAACCATGAGGATACCGCCAACCTTGTCGATCTCCACGATTTGTCTTCCATCATAGAAGAAGGCATAAATTCATTACCCGAAAAAACACAGGAAGTTTTCAGGCTGAGCCGTTATAAGCATCAGTCTGTCAAAGACATTGCTTCAGGTTTAAACATTACCGAAAAAGCTGTAGAGTACCACATTACCCGTTCCATTAAAAGAATAAAAGAATACATTAAAAATTTTTACATCTTTTTACAACTGAATATCAGACAGTTATAAATTATTTCACTTTTTTTTATTCTTTCCTTTAGGGATTCGCCCCTATTATGTTACTGGTATATATAAAGCCAAATATTCTTCATTATGGATCAGAAATCATTTTACGATTTACTCAGCCGTTACGAAAGCGGGAATTGTACCAAAGCCGAAAAGCTTTGGGTTGATCAATGGTATCATAATCTTAACAGCAAGGATTTTAAAGACCTATCTTCTTCAACGCTGGAAGAAATGCAGAAGAATACTTGGTACAACATCAATACTATTGAACGCAAACCGGTACCTGCTTTAAAAGTTAAATGGCTTTGGCCAAAAGTTGCTATTGCGGCTTCTATTGTAGTAGCATTTTTTATTGCCGGATTATATTTAGTTAACTATAACCACGCCGAGCAATCCTTCTTAGATGAGAATGTTGATTTAAACCTGATCAGCCAAACCAACGAGAGTGATAGCACCATGGTGATTGCGCTGAGCGATAAAAGTACGGTATCCCTTAAACCAAAAGCAAACATTATTTATCCGAAAGTTTTTGCCAGCAACAAAAGAACCGTATACTTAAAAGGAAATGCTTTCTTTTCAGTGAGCAAAGACCCTAAAAAACCTTTTTTTGTGTACAATCAAAAATTGGTGGTAAGGGTTTTGGGTACCAGTTTCTGGGTTAAATCGGCTACAGATAACATGCCTGCCCAGGTTGCGGTAAGAACAGGAAAAGTACATGTGGAAGAAAATCAAAAAAGTTCATTATTTGATTTCTCTAAAAAAAAATTGGCTGAACCGATTCTGCTTACCCCAAATCAGAAAGGTGTTTTTTCAGAACATCATTTAAATAAAACATTGGTAAGCAATCCCATTCCTTTGGCCGAAGCTTATAATGTGCCAACCAGTTTGAGTTATAACTTTAAAGAAGAAAGCATTAAGGAAATTTTCAAGACCTTATCTGAAGCGTATGGCATTGAGATAAAATCAGATAGCGAACAGATTTCTACCTATACCTTTACCGGCGATTTAAGCAAAAAAGGGCTGTATGAGCAGCTCGACCTGATCTGCGGAACCATATCAAGCAAATATTATATCCAGGGAACCCGCATTGTGGTTTCTAAAAACTAACCAAATATAAAATATGATGAAAAAGAACCACAACACCAACAGCCCATAAGTAGGGCTCCATTTTCCATAATATTTTTCTAAAAAACAAAGCCGACAATGGGGGGCATTGCCGGCGAGTTAAATACATCAGAAATGTATTCATGGTATTTCTATGTCCAATAAATCCAATCATTTAATGAACAATAACCAAATTTATGAAAAAAAATCAACTTATTTCGCTGGCGATATATGCAATGAAAGTTTCGATTTACCAAATACTTGCAATAATAATTTTTACCTGTACTGCATTTGCAAATAATGTGGGTGCACAGGACTTTCTGAATACGCCCATTTCGATCAAGGCTGATCAAACCGATATTAAAACCATCATTGAAAAAACCGAACAGCTGGCTAATGTGAAGTTTGTTTACAGTCCACAGTTAATAAATTCAGGCCGTAAAGTTTCCATTAACGTAGTAAACCAAAAACTTAAATACTTTCTTGAGAATTCGCTAAAACGTTATGACGTGGGATATAGAATAGTTAAAGATCAGATTTTGCTCTATTCTATTCCCGCCAATAACAACCTCGAACTCTTAAAGGCTTTCGAAGGCATTGTTACCGGAAAAGTAACTGATAGCAAAGGTAACCCCCTTCCAGGTGTTTCGGTTACCGTAAAAGGAAAATCTATCGGTACCACCACTGACGAAAATGGTGCCTTTGCTTTAAAAGGCTTAACAGTAGATAGTCGTGTTTTAATTGTACGCTATGTTGGTTTCATCTCCAAAGAAGTAAATCTTTCTCCTGGCAATGCCGACGAAAACCTGAGCATCACGCTATCAGAAGATAATCTACAGTTAGAAAGTGTAATGGTAACGGGTGGTAACCCTAAGAAAAAGCTGGAAAGCAGTGTGGCGCTAACTTCCGTAAGCAATAAAGACATCACCAACAGGGCGCCTTTAAACAGCACTGATTTATTAAAGGCTATACCAGGCCTTACTGTAGAAAGTACAGGTGGCGATGGTCCGGGCAATGTTTGGGTAAGGGGCTTTCCACAACAGGGTGGTTATATTTTCTTAGGTATACAGGAAGATGGTTTACCGCTCTTACCAACGGGTTTCAATACTAACCCATCCGTAGATCAATATTACAAAACCGATTTAACCATTCAGAACATTGAAGCCATCAGAGGGGGAAATGCCTCAATTGTTCAGGCCAATACCCCTGGTGCTGTAGTAAATAACATCAGTTATGTGGGAGCAGATAAACAGTATGGCCAGTTCAAGTTTACAACAGGTTTTTCGCAAGGGCTGTACCGTTTTGACGGCAACACAGGGGGCAAAATAAACGACCAGATCAAATACAATATCGGTGGTTTTTACCGTACTGATAACGGTGTGGTAGACCAGGGTTTTAAACCGGCTAATGAGGGCGGACAGATTAAAGGCAACATGACTTTCAATTTTAAGAACAACAAAGGCTTTATCAGGGTATATGGCAAATACCTGAATGATAAGGTTCAGTTCTTACTAACAAGTTATTATCCTTATGATGGTACCGGGAAACCAACTACTTACCGCGATTATAATATGGCAACGCAATCAATTACGCCGATTCAAACCGATTGGAGCTACAATGATCCTACCAATGGGAGCCATAATTTTAGTTTAACAGATGGGATCCATACCAAATTAGGTTCGGGTGGTTTTCAATTCAACTACTTAACCGATAACGGTTGGCAAATTGTTAACAATTTCCGTTACCAAAATACACATACTAATTCTACTTATACAGCCCCTGCGGGAATAGTAGCGAGAACAGCAGCAACACCCTATTATTATCCAGGAGGTTCGGTAGCGCCTTTCGTAGCCGGAGATTATGTAATTACCTCTAACGCACAGGGACAGATTAACAGCGATGTTCAGATTGTAGATTACCTGGATTTAAGAAAGAAAGTAAAAAATCATAGCCTTAACATCGGATTAGGTATCCACCAATATAACAGGGATGATTTACGTTATGCTTTCCGTTCATACACCGAATTTAAAGAACATCCAAGCATTTTATTACAATCGCCAACCGCAGCAGAGCGTACCATACAAACCAAAAATACTTTTATTGGTGATACCAGAACGCTATCTGCTTATGCTGGCGATGAAATTAAAATATCCGAAAAATGGCGTTTAGATATCGGTGCCAGAATTGACAATCAGAATGTTAAGGGCGACCGGCCTTATTACGCACTAAATGCAAATGGCACTGTTAATACAACCGCCAGCGCAACTCCTACAATTTTAGGTTACACGCATTATGATGAAACTTTAACCAATTGGGCCGCTTCTGTAGGTGCCAACTACAAAATAAGCGCTACATCAAGTATTTTTGCCAGGGCTACAAAAGCTTATAACGCTCCAAATATTGGCGATTATAATGCATCGGCCTATAATGCGGCAAACATCAAAAAACGCCCTGTTTATCTAGGTGAAATTGGTTTTAAATATGCTAAAAACAACCTGGCTATTTTTGCTTCAGGAAGTTACTCTGCAATTAAAAACACATCGTTAACCATTAATGTTCCAACGGTTGCCTCAGGTTTACAGGCATTGGTAGCATTTGGTTCTACACGTACCTGGAGTGCCGAGTATGAAGTTTCGTACAAGGTTGCCAAGCCGTTAAGCTTACGTTTAACAGGAACATTACAAGATTCTAAATACACAGATTATGAAGCAAATACCAGTGGCAATGCTGCTGTAGCAGCCGAATTCGGTAACCGCATCTACAGCTTCACAGGCAACAGGACCGAACGTGTTCCCGTACTCAATACAGAACTTGGCGCTAACTACGACCATAAAAACTTTAACCTATATGTGGCGGCTAATTATGTGGGCAGCCGCTTCACTTCACCTAGCGAAAGTTATCAGTTGCCTAGTTATGTGGTAATGAAAGCCGGTGCAGGTTATAACTTTACTAAAAAGATTTCAATAAGATTTTGGGCAGACAACTTGTTAAATGCAAAAGTGTTGACAGAGGGCGATGTTCGCGGAGATCAGTTCAGAGACTTTTCAACCGTAACCCCCGGTCAATTAATGATTGGCAGAACTTTACTTCAACGTACTTTCTGGGGATCATTAGCTTATTCATTCTAACAAATAAAACCGGAGTTTACGCTCCGGTTTTTTTAATTCTAAAACATTATGACGACAAGAAGATCATTTTTACAAAAAGTAAGCCTGGCTGGTGCTGCGGCTTTTCTGACACCATCATTAGTAACAACAGCCTTAGCAACCTCCGCTAAAATTTCAAAAATCGGGATCGGTCTTTTCACTTTAAGGGAACAATTAACAGCTGATGTAAAAGCCACAATAGAAGAAGTAGCCAAAATCGGTTATAACCAGGTAGAAACCTATTATGGCTACCCTGGAAAATACGAAGTGAGTGGTTTTTGGGGCTTGAAAGCAAAAGACTTTGATTCCTTATTAAAAGCAAATGGACTCACCTCTCCCAGCGGTCATTATAACGTAACGGAGTTTCTATCCTCGGGCGACGATAAAATATTAAAATCGCATATTGAAACAGCAGCAACTGTTGGCCAGAAATATTTTGTTATTCCAGCGTTACCTACCGATATCAGGGCCAACGGAACATTGGATGATTATAAACGCATGGCTGCAAAATTTAATCAGGCAGCCGAACTTTGCCAAAAAGCGGGACTAAAACTTGCTTACCATAACCATAACTTCGAATTTAAAGATCAGGGCAATGGCGCCACAGGTTACGAAATCTTGCTCACTGAAACCGATGCCAGGCTGGTGGGTTTTGAACTCGATATTTTTTGGGCAGTAAATGCCGGTTTAAACCCTGTTGATATGTTCAGAAAAAATCCGGGGCGTTATAAAATGTTCCATGTTAAGGATATGGATAAAGCAGACAAAGCAGTGTTTGTGGAAGTGGGCTCTGGCAGGATAGATTTTAAAAGCATTTTTGCTGCTTCGAAACTGGCTGGAGTAGATTATATTTTTACTGAACAGGATATCATCAAAAAAGCGCCTTATGAGAGTATTACCGAAAGTTATAATTACATTAAAAGAAATCTGATTTAAACAGGTATTCTTCCTAAAAAACCGGTGTTTTTTGATTTATTTATAAATAATAGGATTACTTTTACTAAATGTATTTTTTACACCAAGTAAAACCGGCAAAAAAACGCAGTTTAAATTGCAATGAAGTGAGAAATCAATACTTATTTAGAATAATTCTATTCAGTAACAATCGCATTGCATGCCGATAAATTAATTCAAAAAAGTTATTCTTTCCATTATATTTTTTCTAATATTACTCATTCAACACATAAGTAACCAATATATAAAATCATAAAAACGATGCACAGAAGAGAAGCACTCAAAAACGTTGCATTTTTACTGGGAGGAGCAATCTCAGCAAGTACAATGGGCGTTTTATTTGAAAGTTTTACCTTACCGGAAAACGAAAAGAACTTTGTCCTCTATTCGCTGGAAGACGAAAAGATTTTTGCAGAATTTGCTGATATTATTGTCCCGACAACTAAATCATCTGCTGGTGCCAAAGCTGCAGGCTTAGGAAAATTTATTCCGATGATGATGAAAGATTGTTATCCTGCCACCATGCAAGCCTCATTTGCTCAGGGCTTTAAAGATCTTCAGGCAAAATCCATGAAAGATTTCGGGAAAAGTTATATCACCTTAACACCTGCCGATCGTAAGAAACTTATGGTCGATTTAAGAGCAATCGCACTAGCTCAAAAAGAAAGCAAATCAGAAGAAAACAAAGATTTAGCTTACTTTTTTATCACCGCAAGAGATTTAACCTTACTTGGTTACTATTCTTCAGAAATTGGTTGTACCAAAGCACGCGAATATGTGCTTGTTCCGGGCCGTTATGATGGCAATGCGCCACTTAAACCTGGTCAAAGATCATGGGCAACCTCCTAACAACAACGACAAAACATCATGAATTTAAATACGAATTTAAAAGCAGAAAATACTTACGATGCTATTGTTATAGGATCGGGGATTAGTGGCGGCTGGGCTGCAAAAGAACTTACTGAAAAAGGCTTACGTGTTTTAATGCTCGAAAGAGGGATGAACATTGAGCACATTACCGGATATGAAAATGCAATGAAAAATCCATGGGATTTTAAACACGCCGGTAAATTAACAGAAGAGCAAAAACGTACCCACCCGGTGCAGAAAAGAGATTACCCTTACCAGGAAGCAAATGAAAAATGGTGGGTAAACGATTTAGAATGTCCGTATACCGAAGATAAACGCTTCGATTGGTACCGTGGTTTCCATGTTGGTGGTAAATCATTGATGTGGGGCCGTCAAAGCTATCGTTTAAGCGATCACAACTTTGAAGATAATGCAAGAGATGGTCACGGAACCGACTGGCCGATTCGTTATGCAGAACTTTCTCCGTGGTATGATTATGCTGAACGTTTTGCTGGTATTAGCGGTTCAAACGAAAACTGGCCGACCTGTCCTGACGGACAGTTTTTACCTCCAATGGATTTAAACATTGTAGAGAAATCGGTAAAAAAACGCATAGAGGAACATTATAAAAGAGAACGGATTATGATGATTGGCCGTGTGGCTAACCTTACCGTTCCGCATAAAGGCCGGGGCAACTGCCAGTACAGGAACCTGTGCAGCAGGGGCTGTCCGTTCGGTGCTTATTTCAGTACGCAATCTTCTACCCTGCCTGCTGCTATGGCAACCAAACGTTTAACATTAAGGCCATATTCTATAGTAAATCATATTATTTATGATAAAGATACCAAGAAAGCTAAAGGGGTAATGGTTATTGATGCGCAGACCAACAAAACAATGGAGTTTTACGCTAAAATTGTTTTTGTAAATGGTTCTACACTAGGTTCAACATTCATTTTATTAAACTCAACCTCAGAAGCTCATCCAAACGGATTAGGCAATAGCAGCGGTCAGCTTGGTCATAATTTAATGGACCACCATTTCCGTTGCGGTGCGTCAGGAGAGGCTGAAGGCTTTGACGACAGATACACTTACGGCCGCCGTGCAAATGGTATTTATGTACCGAGATATCAGAATATTGGCAACGATAAACGTGATTACCTGCGTGGTTTCGGTTATCAGGGCGGTGCAAGCAGGGCCAACTGGCAAAGTGATGTGGCTGAATTATCGTTTGGTGCAGACTTGAAAGAGAAAATGACCAAACCAGGCAAATGGACCATGGGCTTGGGCGGTTTCGGAGAAATGCTTCCGTATTACGAAAACAAGGTTTATATCGATCACAGCAAAAAAGATAAGTGGGGGCAACCAGTATTGGCGATAGATTGCGAATACAAGGAGAATGAGAAAAAAATGCGTGTGGATATGATGAACGACGCTGCCGAAATGTTGGAAAAAGCAGGCATGAAAAACATCAAGACTTATGATAATGGCTGTTATCCGGGTATGGCGATCCACGAAATGGGTACCGCAAGAATGGGTAACGATCCGAAAACTTCTGTACTGAACAAGTGGAACCAGATGCACGAGGTTAATAACGTTTTTGTAACCGATGGATCATGTATGCCTTCTATTGCCTGCCAAAACCCATCACTAACATTTATGGCGCTAACGGCGCGCGCTGCAGATTACGCAGTAAAGGAACTAAAGAAAAAGAATATCTAGAAAGGTTTAAAGCTTAAGGTTCGAGGTAGAAGGCGTAAGGTATAAGGTTTAATAACCCGAAAATCTTAAACCTTTTACCCTGAACCTTTTTAAGGTAGCATAAACAGACGAATTACTTTAAAGCATAACACAAAACCTAATAAAAAACAGAGCAAGAGGTAAAAGATTTAAGGCATAGGAAAATCACCCTAAACCTTTAACCTTAAACCTCACACCTTTACAAAATGAAAAGAAAATTAAGAATGGGCATGATAGGCGGTGGAAAAGACGCCTTTATCGGTGCCGTACATCGTTTGGCTGCCAATATGGACGGCCTTATCGAATTATCTGCCGGAGCTTTAAGTGTAAATCCTGAAGTTGGGTACGAATCGGGAAAAATGCTTTTTCTTCCCGATAACAGGATCTACAATAATTACGAAGAAATGCTGACCAAAGAAAGTGAGTTGCCAGCAGACGAAAGAATTGATTTTGTAACCATTGTTACCCCAAATTTCGCCCATTTTGCACCAGCCATGATGGCATTGGATAAAGGTTTCAATGTGGTAATAGAAAAACCAATGACGTTAACTTTAGAAGAGGCTAAACAGCTGCAGGCTAAAGTAGAGGAAACCGGTTTAACCCTGTGTTTAACCCACACTTATTCTGGTTATCCTATGGTTAAGCAGGCCAAACAAATGGTAAAAGAAGGCGAACTGGGTGCCATCCGCAAAATTGTGGTAGAATATCCTCAAGGTTGGCTAAGCACACTTTCTGAGCGTGAAGGCAATGCACAGGCAGCTTGGCGCACTGACCCATCCAAAACCGGGAAAAGCGGTTGCATGGGCGATATTGGTACACATGCAGCTCACCTTGCCGAGTATATCTCCGGATTGAAAATAACCAAAATCTGCGCCGATTTAAACATTGTAGTACCCGGAAGGGCTATTGATGATGATGGCAATGTATTGTTAAAATTCGATAACGGAGCCAACGGTGTTCTGGTAGCCTCTCAAATTGCCGCTGGTGAAGAAAATGCACTAAAAATCAGGGTATATGGCGAAAAAGGTGGTTTAGAATGGCACCAGATGGAACCAAATACACTAATTGTAAGGTGGTTAAATGCACCTGCCCAGATTTACAGAACCGGAAACGGTTATATGGGGAGTTTTGCAAAACACAATACCCGTACCCCTGGCGGTCACCCAGAAGGTTATTTGGAGGCATTTGCCAACATTTATAGAAACTTTGCTCTTACGGTAAATGCAAAATTAAACCATGAACAGCCTACAGCAGAAATGCTCGATTTCCCTGGCACAGCAGACGGCATCAGGGGGATGGCATTTATCGAAAATGTAGTGGCTTCAAGCCAATCAGATCAAAAATGGTTCGACTATAAATTATAATAATCCGGCATGACAACAATAAAAGGACCAGCAGTATTTTTAGCACAATTTATAAGTGATGAAGCTCCGTTTAATTCTTTAGACAGTATCTGCAAATGGGCAGCAGGGTTAGGTTTTAAAGGGATCCAAATGCCAACTTTAGACGCAAGATTTATAGATCTTCAAAAGGCTGCTGAAAGCAAAACCTATGCAGATGAATTGAAAGGTAAGATTGCAAGTTACGGTTTAGAAATTACCGAACTATCTACACACCTGCAAGGCCAGCTGGTTGCAGTTCACCCTGCCTATGACGACCTGTTTGATGCCTTTGCACCAAAAGAAGTACACAAAAACCCGAAAGCAAGAACTGAATGGGCTGTACAACAAATGAAATATGCTGCCAAAGCATCACAAAACCTGGGTTTAAATGCACATGCAACCTTTAGTGGTTCGTTATTGTGGCAATATTTCCACCCCTGGCCGCAACGTCCGGCTGGATTGGTTGAAGAGGGCTTTGCAGAACTGGCAAAACGATGGACACCAATCTTAAACGAATTTGACCAATGTGGTGTTGATGTCTGCTACGAAATACATCCTGGAGAAGATTTATTTGATGGCGAAACCTACGAAATGTTCCTCGCTGCAACAAATAATCACCCTCGGGCATGCTTATTGTATGATCCATCTCACTTTGTGTTGCAACAATTGGATTACATTCAGTACATCGATTTTTACCATGAACGCATCAAAGCCTTCCATGTAAAAGACGCAGAATTTAACCCTACAGGCAAACAAGGCACTTTTGGTGGATACCAGAGTTGGGCAAACCGCGCCGGGCGTTACCGCTCCCCTGGTGACGGACAGGTTGATTTTAAAACCATTTTTAGTAAATTAGCCCAATATGATTTTAAAGGTTGGGCCGTTATGGAATGGGAATGCTGCATTAAGAACCAACAGGATGGTGCCCGCGAAGGTGCAGAGTTTATTAAAAAGAATATCATTAACGTAACCGATAAGGCATTTGATGATTTTGCTGCATCAGGTAGTGATAGTGCTTTCAATAAAAGAATACTAGGATTACAAGAATAACAACATATACAACATGAGAAAGCCTGCATAAGCAACAACAAATAAAATTTAAGGCTTATGCACGCTTTAATGCGATTAAAAACAACACACAACACATGAAAAAAACATTTTTAATTTTAGGCGCTGTAGTCATTTTTATGGCGTCGTTTTCAAAAGCTGATTTAGCGAAAGAGAAAACCGTGCTTGCAACAGCAACCACAACAAACCATGCTGCTTTTCAATCAAATCCGGGCGAGAAGCTGATCAACAAATCAGATTGCCTGGGTTGCCATAACAAGACCAACAAAATTATTGGTCCAGCCTACGTAGATATTGCAAAAAAATATCCTGCTACTGAAAAAAACATCAATATGTTAGCCGATAAGATTATTAAAGGTGGAACGGGAGTTTGGGGCAATATGCCGATGACTGCTCACGCTACGCTTAAGAAAGATGATGCAAAATTAATGGTAAAATACATTTTATCTTTAAAAAAATAATCTTAACCGATTAATTAATCGATTTACCGCCTATGAAAACGGAGCAAGAAAATAAAAACACGAGCAACCGTCGTGATTTTATTAAGACCACAGCTATAGCTGCCACCGCCTTTATGATCGTACCCCGCCATGTTTTAGGTGGACCCGGTTATTTAGCACCAAGCGATCGTTTATTGGTTGCAGGTATTGGAGTTGGCGGAAAAGGCCAAAGCGATTTGGATATGTTCAACAAAAGCGGAAAAGCAAACATTGCTTTTTTATGCGATGTTGACGATCGCCGTGCAGCCAATAGTGTAAAAGCTTTTCCTAAAGCAAAATACTATAAAGACTGGCGCGAGATGCTGGATAAAGAGCATAAACACTTCGACGCTGTATCTGTTTCTACTCCCGATCATAATCATGCCATCCAGGCTTTAGCAGCCATGCAGCTGGGCAAACATGTTTACGTTCAAAAACCTTTAACTCACGATATTTATGAGGCGCGTATACTAACCGCTGCTGCAAAAAAATATAAAGTGGTTACACAAATGGGTAATCAGGGTGCGTCAAACGATGGTCCGCGCCAAATGAAAGAATGGTACGAAGCCGGCTTAATCGGCGATGTACATACGGTTTATGCCTGGACTAACCGTCCGGTTTGGCCTCAGGGCATTCCCTGGCCAAGCAAAAAAGCAGAAATTCCTAAAGAATTAGACTGGAATTTATGGTTGGGAACCGCTCCCGAAAAGGATTTTGTTGATAAACTGGTTCCTTTTAACTGGCGCGGTTGGTGGGATTACGGAACCGGTGCTTTGGGCGATATGGGCTGCCACTTAATCGAAGCTCCTTTTAGTGTATTAAATTTAAAATATGCCAAAGAAGTTGAGGCAAGTGTAGGTTCTGTTTACGTAGATGAATTTAAACGTGGTTATTTCCCTGAAAGCTGTCCACCTTCAAGTCATGTTACCTTAAAATTTCCTAAAACCGATAAAACCCAAGGTGATATTACTTTACACTGGATGGATGGTGGTATCCAACCCGAACGCCCTGAAGAATTAGAAGCAAACGAAACTTTTGGCGATGGCGGTAACGGTACCCTGTTTATTGGAACAAAAGGTAAAATGATGTGCGAAACGTATAGTGCAAATCCGAAATTATTGCCTTTAAGTAAAAACAAGGACATTAAAGTAGAGGCAAAATACGCTCGTGTACCCGATGGTGCAAACGGACATTACAAACAGTGGGTTGAAGCAGCAATTGCCGGTTATGGCAAGCAAGAAGTGAGTTCGCCTTTCGAAATTGCAGGTCCGTTAACAGAAGCATTGCTGATGGCCAACCTGGCAATCAGGAGTTTCGATATCCAAAAAACGGTAAACGATAAAATTACTTATCCGGGCAGGTACATCAAAATGCTTTGGGATAACGACAATATGAAAGTTACCAATTTTGATGAAGCAAACCAGTTTGTAAAACGCGAATACCGTAAAGGCTGGAACAATTTAACACTTTAGTGATCATAACCTATCAGGCTTTATTCTAAAAAAATGAAAAAAATCTTTCTTTCTGCTTGTATCATATTAGCAGTTACACAAATATCAAAAGCACAAAAAGGCTTTAAACCGCTGTTCGACGGTAAAACCACGAGCGGCTGGCATACTTACAACAAAACTACTGTCGGTAGTGCTTGGCAAGTTCAGGATGGTGCACTGCACTTAGATCTGGCTAAAAAAGGCACTAATGGTGGTGGCGATTTGGTTACAGACAAAGAATACGGTGATTTCCACTTAAAATATGAATGGAAAGTAGCTCCAAAAGCAAATAGCGGTCTTATTTTTTATGTTCACGAAGAACCTAAATACCATGCTACCTACTCAACCGGATTAGAAATGCAGGTTATTGATAACGATGGTCATCCCGACGGAAAAATAACCAAACACCGTGCTGGCGATTTGTACGATCTGGTAAAAAGCTCATCAGAACCGGTTAAACCTGTCGGCGAATGGAATAAAGCCGAAATTATCAGCAAAAAGGGCAAATTAACTTTGATACTAAACGGTGTTGAAGTAGTAAAAACCACCCTTTGGGATGATAACTGGAAAAAGCTTGTTGCAGGCAGTAAATTTGCCAACTGGGAAAACTGGGGCACTTTCAAAACCGGTAAAATTGCTTTACAAGACCACGGAGATGAAGTGTGGTATAAAAACATATCTATTAAAGAACTATAATTCGGGTTAAAGGCGTAAGGCAGAAGGCTGAAGGTTTCTCTTCTTTCGCTTTAACTAGATATTTAAGTTACAGCTCGGAATAGCGTAAAGCTTACCCAATTCCCTTTGACCTTAAACCCTATACCTTTAACCTTACACCTTAATACAACCCTCATATAAACCAAATGACTAGCACAACTCGCTTTAAACTTTCTGCCATGATGTTCCTTGAATTTTTTATCTGGGGCGCATGGTTTGTAACTTTAGGAGCTTTCTTAAACAATAACTTAAAGGCAACCAATTCTGAAATTGGTTCAGTATTTTCTACACAATCCTGGGGTGCTATTATTGCGCCATTTATCATAGGTCTTAT
Source organism: Pedobacter vanadiisoli (assembly GCF_042684385.1). Lineage (NCBI taxonomy): Bacteria > Pseudomonadati > Bacteroidota > Sphingobacteriia > Sphingobacteriales > Sphingobacteriaceae > Pedobacter > Pedobacter vanadiisoli. The sequence goes on from NZ_JBHULL010000013.1 coordinate 153,762, forward strand.
CGCCGACAGATATTTTAACGCTGAAAGGATTTTAGGTGTTCTACACATTATTGGTGCGATTTTAATGTACCAGATGTACAATGCACCAGATGTAAGTGTTTTCTACCCTTACGTTTTAGCTTATATGATTTTGTTTATGCCAACTCTGGCATTGGTAAATTCGGTTTCTTTTAACCAAATGAAAGATGCAGAAAAAGAATTTGCAAACATCAGGGTATTCGGTACAGTAGGCTGGATCATCGCAGGCCTGTTAATCAGTTTTGCGTTCCACTGGGATTCTCCTGAAGGAATTCAGGCAGGATTATTAAAAAGCACCTTTTTAATGGCTGGTATCGCTTCTCTTGTATTGGGTTTGTTCAGCTTTACTTTACCGGCAACTCCTCCGAAGGTTGCAAAAGATGAAAAAATAAAACTAGGCGACATTTTAGGATTGGATGCTTTGAAATTATTAAAGGACAAAAATTTTGCCGTTTTCTTTATTTCTTCTATTCTGATCTGTATACCTTTAGCTTTTTATTATCAAAATGCAGGCCTTTTCCTGGCTGATATCAAAGTTTCCAACCCTACTGGTAAAATGGCTATAGGCCAGGTTTCTGAAGCATTATTTTTACTTGCAATTCCTGTATTCTTTTCAAAATACGGTTTTAAGAAAACCATTATAGTTGGTATGCTCGCTTGGGCAGTCCGTTATATTCTTTTTGCCTATGGTAATGCCGGTAGCTTAAGCTTTATGCTAATTATAGGAATTGCACTTCACGGTGTTTGCTACGATTTCTTTTTTGTTTCAGGCCAGATTTATACCAACTCAAAAGCAGGAGAGAAATTTAAAAGCGCAGCACAGGGTATCATTACCCTTGCAACCTATGGCGTGGGTATGTTGATCGGTTTTAAGGTTGCGGGATTAATTACAGACATGTATAAAACCGGAAATGTAACCGACTGGAAAATGGTTTGGATTATACCGGCAGGAATTGCAGCTGCAGTTTTCTTATTATTTGCTGTACTTTTCAACGATAAAACGAAGTCTGAAATTGAAACCAAAACAGTTTAACATGAACTCAAACATAAATAGAAGAAACGCTTTAAAAAACATTGTTGCAGGTACTGCTGCAGTTGGTGTTTCGTCAGGACTATCTGCTCTTGCAATGGATAAACCAGAATCAAACAAGCCATTTAGGCTAAAAGGAAATATCAACCATGCCGTTTGCCGTTGGTGTTTTAGTAGTTTTGATGTAGAAACACTCTGCATTGAAGCCAAAAAAATAGGCATTAAAGGAATTGATTTAGTTGGCCCTAAAGATTGGCCAACCTTAAAAAAGCATGGTTTAGAATCAACCATGTGTAATGGTGCCGAGATCAATCTAGTAGATGGTTTTAACGATGAAAAATTTCATGAAAAACTGATCCAAAACTATACCGCCATGATTCCGCTTGTAGCAGAAGCCGGCTACAAAAACTTAATCTGCTTTAGCGGTAACCGCCGGGGTAAAGATGATGAAACTGGTTGGAACAATTGCGTTAAAGGCCTGAAACAGTTAATCCCTTTGGCAGAAAAACACAATGTTGTTCTGGTAATGGAGCTTTTAAACAGCAAAGTAAACCATAAAGATTACCAGTGCGACAGAACCTCATGGGGTGCTGAGCTTTGTAAACGTGTAGGTTCAGAAAACTTTAAATTGTTATATGATATTTATCATATGCAGATTGATGAGGGTGATGTAATCAGGAACATCAGAGATTATCATCAGTATATTGCCCACTACCATACGGCTGGCGTACCTGGCCGAAATGAAATAGACGATACCCAGGAGCTATATTATCCAGCCATTATGAAAACCATTGCCGAAACCGGCTTTAAAGGTTTCGTTGCACAAGAATTTATACCTAAAAATGCAGATAAAATAGCTTCCTTAAAAAAGGCAGTTGAGATCTGTGATATTTAAAATAGACCTATGATATCGAGAAGAAATTTTATATTAAACAGCAGTATGGCTGCCGCTGCAGCCCTGCTGGTTCCATCTTTTGTTTTAGCCGCCGCTGATAAAAGAGCTGTTGGTTTACAATTATACTCTTTAAGGGAAGAATTGCCGAAAGATGTAAAGGGAACAATCGCAAAAGTTGCCAAAGCTGGCTTTAAAGAAGTAGAAACCTATGGTTTTTCGATAAAAGATCAGTTTTGGGGTTTAACACCTAAAGAATTTAAGGCATTATTGGATGCTAATGGATTAAAAGCACCTAGCGGTCACTACGGTTTAGGTACTTATTTAAGCGATGGCAATACCGTTGAGTTAAAAGCAGCTATAGCGGCAGCAAAAGTACTTAAAAGCGAATATGTAACCGTACCGTGGTTGGATTCAAGTATCAGAAAGAGTGCCGACGATTATAAAAAAATTGCAGCCAGATTAAACGAAGCCGCTAAAATGTGTAAAGCCGCCGGCATCCGTTTGGCCTACCACAACCACAATTTCGAATTCGAAAAAATCGGCAATACTACTGGTTACGAAATTTTGTTAAAAGGTACCGATAAAAAATTAGTCGATTTCGAACTAGATCTGTATTGGGTAGTACGTTCAGGAAATGATCCTATTAAACTGTTTAAGGAAAACCCGGGCCGTTTTACCATGTGGCATGTTAAGGATATGGACAAAGCAAACCCTGCCTTAAATGCTGAAGTAGGCACCGGATCAATTAACTTCAAACCTATTTTTGCTGATGCTAAGCTTTCGGGCATGAAACATTTCTTTGTAGAACACGAAACCAATTACAAGCCAAATCCAATAGAATCGGTTACCGCAAGCTGCGCTTATATTAAAAAAGAAATTATTTAATTTTTTAAATGATGAACTCAAGAAGAACATTCTTAAAACAAGCAGGATTAGCTGCCGGGGCAGCATTCTTAATCCCTTCTTTTGCTTTTGATAAAGCGGGTAAAAATGTTGGCCTTCAATTGTATTCCTTACGCAGCGAATTACCAAAAGATGTAAAGGGTATCATTGAAAAAGTAGCGCAAGCCGGGTACAAGGAAGTTGAGACTTATGGCTTTTCCAACGGGAAGTTCTGGGGCTTAACGCCCAAAGAATTTAAAGCCCTGCTTGATGCCAATGGTTTAAAAGCACCAAGTGGTCATTATGGTATGGATGATTTTTCGAAAACAGGCAAAACGGATAAACTAAAAGCAGATATCGAATCTTCAGCAGCTATTGGAGGTAAATATTTTACTATTGCAGGCGCTCACGTAGATACAAGTAAAGGAATTGACGGTTTCAAAAAAACTGCTGACGACTTTAATAAAGTTGCCGAAATTGCCAAAGCATCGGGCTTGAAATTTGCTTATCATAACCATGATTTCGAATTTAAAAAGTTGGATGGTACCACCGGCTATGATGTTTACTTAAGCGAAACTGACAAAAATTTAGTCAATTTTGAAATGGATTTATATTGGGTTGTACGCTCAGGAAACGATCCATTAGCTTTGTTTAAAAAGTATCCGGGCCGTTTCCCAATGTGGCATGTTAAAGATATGGACAAAACCAAGCCGGAATGGAATACCGAAGTTGGACAAGGTTCAGTTGATTTTAAAACCATTTTTGCACAAGCAAAACTTTCGGGCATGCAACACTTCTTTGTTGAGCAGGAAACCAACTATAAACCCGACCCGATAGGTTCTATCAAAACCAGTTGCGATTACATAAAAGCAAAATTGATATAAGCTTTTCCTAGCCTTGCAGGTTAATCCCCTGCAAGGTTTATTCTCCTTCTTCCAGCCCTGAAGCTGTACCCTCCCCGCTTTCTATTGTGTTTTCTTCAAAAAACCATATTATTTATTGAAAAAATAATATTTCTGCCATTAAAAGCAAATTAAATTGGCAACGATAGGGATATAAGCTTAATTTTTAGCATATTTGGGCTTATATCAAATAATTAATAAAAAATAATTAAAATTTAAAATGAAAGTAGCAGTAGTGGGTGCCACCGGATTGGTGGGCACTGTCATGTTAAAAGTATTGGAGGAAAGAAATTTCCCTTTAACAGAGTTGATTCCCGTAGCATCAGAAAAGAGTGTTGGTAAGGAAATTACTTTTAAGGGTAAGAAGTTCCCAATTGTTAGCATGGATACTGCAATCAGCATGAAACCAGATATCGCTTTGTTTTCAGCAGGTGGAAATACTTCATTGGAACACGCACCACGCTTTAAAGAAGCGGGGGCAACTGTTATCGATAACTCTTCTGCATGGAGAATGGATCCGGCCATTAAATTGATCGTACCGGAAGTTAATGCACACGAGCTTTCCATTGATAATAAAATAATTGCCAACCCGAACTGTTCTACCATCCAGATGGTGGTGGTTTTAAAACCTTTGCACGATAAATACAAAATTAAACGTGTAGTGGTTTCTACTTACCAATCGGTTACCGGTACAGGCGTTAAGGCAGTTGAGCAGTTAATGAATGAGCGTAAAGGGATTGATGGCCCTAAGGCTTATCCGTACGAAATAGATTTAAATGTTCTTCCGCATATCGACATTTTCACAGATAACGGATATACCAAAGAAGAAATGAAAATGGTTAAGGAAACGAACAAAATTATGAGCGACGACAGCATCAAAGTTACCGCTACAACTGTTCGTATCCCGGTAATGGGCGGTCATTCAGAATCAGTAAACATTGAATTTGAAAACGATTTCGATTTAGCCGAAGTGCGCAGCATTTTAGAAAAAGCACCGGGCGTAATTGTTGTTGATGATGTAGCCAACTTAAAGTACCCTATGCCGAAAGATGCCCACGAAAAAGATGAGGTTTTTGTAGGCCGTATCCGTAGAGACGAATCGGCACCAAAAGCGTTAAACCTTTGGATAGTGGCCGATAACTTACGCAAAGGTGCGGCAACCAATGCTGTTCAGATTGCCGAATACCTGGTTCAGAAAGAATTGGTTTAATCAAAATATCACAGCCCCCCGACGTAAATCGGGGGGCTTTTTTATGCACGCTCCGATATGAAACACATCCCTATAGCTTTAATTTATTCGAGGTTGCTGATTGGCTTTGGAATTGTTTTATTGAGCATTTTCCATGTTAGCCATTATTCATCTTTAGCCATCTCCTTATTGACTGTTGGTTTATTAACAGATGTTTTTGATGGCATCATTGCCCGCAGGCTCAATAGCTCTTCCGAAAAATTAAGGCGTTTAGACTCTGGGATTGATCAGGTATTTTTTATTTCGGTAGCTGTTGCTACCTATTTACAATGTCCTGATTTTTTTAAAACCAACCTGGTAAAACTGATTATTCTGGGTGCTTTTGAAGCTTCAACTTACGTGTTAAGCTATATCAAATTCAAAAAAGAAATTGCTACGCACTCTATCGGTGCTAAAATCTGGACACTGACCATATTCGCCACCTTGGTTGAAGTTATGGCCCGTTGTGAATCGGCAGTATTATTTGAAATTTGTTTATGGATAGGCCTAACCACCAGATTAGAAATTCTTGCCATTGTTTTTACCCTCAAAAAATGGACAAATGGATAAGGCTAAAGATTATATATAAAAACAGGTTATAATCACCCGAATTATACATAATTTAGCGATTACCATATCATCACAAATGAATTTTTTAAAACTCCTTTTTATCCTCCTTCCTTTTTTCTTTAGCCAAAGCTTTGCCCAAAACAGGATCCAAAACATCGAAAAAGCTTTTAATAATTTATTGAACGACGAACAGGCTAAACATGCTATCGTTTCGCTATGTGTTTTGGATGCCAATACAGGCAAAACGCTTTATGCCAAAAATGAGCAGATCGGTTTGGCCACCGCTTCAACACTAAAAACCATTACTGCGGCAACAGCTTTCAGCATTTTAGGAAAAGATTTTCAGTTTCAGACTACTCTGGCCTACACCGGTACGGTTACCACTGACGGAACATTAAAGGGAAATTTAATAATAATCGGCAGTGGCGATCCTACCTTGGGCTCCTGGCGCTATCAAAACAAGGAAAATGCCGTTTTAATGCAATGGGTTGCCGCTATAAGATCGGCCGGCATTAAAAAAATTGAAGGCAGCATAATTGGCGACGATCGTATTTTCGGTTCGCAGACTACGCCTGAGGGCTGGGTTTGGCAGGATATTGGCAATTATTACGGGGCGGGAACTTCTGGCCTTGCCTGGCGCGAAAACCAGTTCGATATTCACCTTCGGCCTGGCAGTAGCACATCCGATGAGGTGAAAATCGTAAAAACGGTTCCGGCAATTCCTTACATCCAAATAGTAAATGAGTTAAAAACCGGTGCGGCAGGTACCGGCGACAGAAGTTATGCTTTTCTTCCACCTTATAGCAATGTTGCTTACCTACGTGGAAGCTGGGGAATCGGTATTGCCAAAGCAGGCATTTCTGTAGCACTCCCCGACCCTGCTTTTGATTGTGCTTACCGGTTACAGGATACTTTGAAAAGACTGGGGATTTCGACTGGTCAGCAAGCTACAACAGCAAGGCTAATGAGCCTGAACAACCAGGTCATTCCTTCGGTTACACAGAAAATAAGCACCATCAGTTCGCCTGGTTTAAGCGAGATGACCTATTGGTTTTTAAAGAAAAGCATCAATTTATATGGCGAATCATTTTTAAAAACCATTGCCATAAAATCAGGCAAAGCAGGTACTACAGGCAAAGGTGCCGAAACCGAAATCAACTTTTGGGCTGATAAAGGCATTGATAGAACGGCATTGAACATTATCGATGGCAGCGGACTTTCGCCAGGCGACAGGATTACAACAGCAGCCATGGCCAGCATTTTATTTCAGATCCAAAAAGAAAGCTGGTTTGCTGATTATTACAAAGCATTGCCTGAATACAATGGTATGAAAATTAAAAGTGGGACTATAAATGATGTTTCGGCTTTTGCAGGTTACCATACAGATACCTCCGGGAACAAATATGTCGTGGTGATCAACATCAATAATTATAGCGGCAGCAATATCAATAAAAAATTATTTAAGGTACTGGATGAACTGAAGTAAAAACAAAAAGTACGTCTTTAAAAGTGCATGCAAAAATCTGCAACTTGATTAAATTTTTAATATTTTGTATTTTTGGTATATGGAAATAACAATCGACATAGGTTATGAACAATTGCTTGCAGCGATAAAAAAACTTCCGGCAGCAAAAATAAAACAATTAAAATCAGTTTTAAATGAGGAGTTTATTGAACAAAAAGCATCAAATGACTTATCTGATTTCCAGGAATTTTTGCTCAAAGGACCTATAATGAATGAAGAGCAGTACAAACAGCATCAGGCAAATAGGAAAAACTTCAATTCATGGAGAACGAAGTAATTTGCTTGGATACATCTATTTTGATTGATTTTTATTGAAAACGAATAAAAGAGAAAAGTACATTCTATCAGTTAACCAAAGTTTATAATCTTTTTGCAGTCTCTATTATTACAGAATATGAGATTATGATTGGTGCTAAAGCAGAGGAAGTTGATTTTTGGAAAGATTTTTTTGACAGGGTAACCATACTTCCTTTTGATAAGCAATCAAATGATATTGCTATAAAAATTACAAAAGAGCTCAAAAAGAAAAACAGTTTGGTTGAAATTCCTGATATTTTTATTGGGGCAACAGCATTAGCCAGAAAAATAAAAATTGCTACACTTAATAAAAAACACTTCGAAAGAATTACTGAACTAGAATTAATTGAAATATAATCAAGTACAGATGCTCTTACTGTTAATTCAGGTTATCTTAAAACAAGAATTAATTTAAAGCATAATCATTCAAATAATTTCCCTTAAACACTATCCAGGCTGCAACAATATTTATCGGGACTAGTATTAAACCTAATCCAAATATAATAACTACATAAAAAAGGAAAAACAAACTAAAAATTCGTATCAAAAATCCTTTAATCTGGATCCTATTTAGCAGAAGCAAGCTTCTAAATAATAGGATCGTGGAAAATGCAAATGCAGTCAACCCGAGCGAAGTTATCAATCCAAAACGGTCAGACATCCAACATATTTCAGGTAATAATAAAATGAGATAGTTTAAACCAAAGCTAAAAAACACTTTTCCTTTGGGGAAAGGGAAATTGGGTAAGAAAGATAAATACCGGTCGTTAAAAATTCTTTCTTGATAAATAAGTACCGCATGTGCCACAACAATACAGGAAGTAATGAGCATTAATAGTCTTGAATTATCTTTAATATCAGAAAAAAGCATAAACACACTCGAAATCAATACCCAAGAAAGCAGTTTAGTTAATAAATAAGCCAATTTTGACTGATTAAAAACCTGAAAACTGTACAATAAAAACACCGGTTTATTCCATTTTCTGCTAATCTGCATCAGCCAGTTGTATTTATTGCTTGTTACTAAACGGTTATTTTCTTTCAGACTGATGTAAGCGCAGCACATCATGAGCAATAGTTGGAAGCACCAAATGCATACCGAAATAAGATAATAACCAAATACAAGTCCGATTATGCTGGCATAGATGGTATAACACAAAACGGGGGTAAATAAATAAGCCTGTACAATAAACCAGGTTTTAAACTGCTCTTTTTTAGATGAAGCCGTAAAACTATAATACAAAAACTCGTGTTGTGGCAAAGCAAACTGACCAATCATATATTGCAGTCCTTTATATGCATACAATACACTCGCACATAGATAAAAAGCCATAATTAATGGGTTGCTTACCAAACTGATGGTAAAGAAAAACTGCCAAAAATCAATCTGATCGGGCATAACCGTGCCTAAAGTGTTAATGAACAAACAATAACTGATCAACATGACGAAAACAAACACCAGCATGCCTGCATGGGTCCGGTAAAAACCATCTACAAATATTTTTCTTAGCGCCAGATTTGAAAGCCGCAACATTAAAAGTTCAGAATTAATTTTTTATCGTCAATATTAATTTGCTTAAGTCCGGGTAGTTTTACCCCATCCAACGGCTGATGCGAGGATAGAAGAAAACTGATGCCTTCTTCCTTATTTTTTTTGTTGATCCAATGGTATAATACCTCAAGAGATTCGGCATCGATGGTGTTTAAAGGTTCATCCAATAAGATCAGTTTGGGTTTTCCTAAAAAAGCCAGTACCAACGAAAGTTTTTTCAACATTCCACTCGAATAAGAGCTCAAAGGGTTATGTATGTAATCTTTCATACGCATTTCGCTAAGCAAAACTTCTGCCTGATCGATACCTGCGCCTTTTGCTTTAGCAAAAAGACCAATCATTTCCGCACCGCTTAAAAATTCGGGGAATAAAGGTTCGGCTGCTGCAAAATTGACCAGTTTCCGGTATGCAACACCATGATTTTTTAAATAAATGGTGCCAATTGCAATATCGCCCTGAAAAGACAGTATTCCGGCAACGGCCTTCAGCAGCGTGCTTTTGCCAGAGCCATTACTTCCTTTTATCCAAAAAACACCGTCGGGAAGCTTAATATTAGCTATCTTTAAAACAAGATGACCGGAATAAGATTTTTCAAACTGACTGAAGTGTAGCATAAATACATTTCAATTCTGACTTTATTTTTATTAAAAAGTTACACCCTTATTTCGTTCCCATAAAATTTTAAACTCATGCAATTAATTTTACGCCCTTACCAACCAAGTGATATTGAAAATTTAGTTAAACATGCCAATAATTTTAATATTTCTAAATACCTGACCAATAAGTTCCCCTTCCCTTACGAGAAAAAAGATGGAGAGGCTTTTATCCGGCTGGCCTTGAGTCATGATCCGTTACAAATCAAAGCCATTGTATTAAATGGCGAGGTAATCGGATCGATAGGAGTGCATCAGCTGGCCGATATTTATAGTAAAAATGCAGAAATGGGTTATTGGATTGCTGAAGATTTTTGGGGAAAAGGAATTGTTCAAATGGCCATAAAAGAAATGCTTAAATATGGCTTCGATACTTTCGATATTGAACGGATTTTCGCCCGCACGGCGCATACTAATCTCGCTTCACAACGGGTATTAAAAAAATCGGGCTTTATTTTCGAGGCCGAACTAAAAGGCACTATTTTTAAAAATGGTGAATATTTTGACGAACTTATTTTTGGATTCAGAAAAGATCAATTGATCCAGCTGCTGCACTAAAACTTTTGCTAAAGTCGGATCGAATTGCGTAAATTCGTCAAAACCAAAAAGCAACAAAACAATGAAATTATCGATCAAATCAGTGGTACTGTTTGTAGCACTTTTGGGTGCAGCAGATTTTGCAAGTGCCCAGGAAGCCAAATTCCCGCAAGCCAGTAGTGGCCAAACCATCATCCAGGATTTTGGGTTGGGCAAAATAACCTTAACTTACTCCCGCCCCAATGTTAAAGGCCGCAAAATTTTTGGTGGCATGGAACCCATGGGTGTTGTTTGGCGTAACGGTGCAAATGCGGCTACACGCATTAAATTTACCGATGCCGTTAAAATTGAAGGAAAAGATTTACCTGCAGGCGAATATGGCCTGTTCAGTATTCCGGGTAAAGACGAATGGACGGTTATTTTTAACAAAATAGCCAATCAATGGGGTGCATATGAATATAAGGAAAGTGATGATGTGCTCCGCGTAAAAGTAAAAACAACAGCTTTAAAAGATAAAGTAGAAACTTTAACCATGCAATTCTCGGCCGTTAGTGAAACATCGGCACAGTTAAATATGATGTGGGAGAACAGTGCTTATTCCATAAATATTACCACTTCAATTGATGAAAAAGTAATGGCCAATATTGCTGAAGCAATGAAAGGTGAAAAGAAACCATATTTTGCAGCTGCCCAATATTATTTTCAACACGGAAAAGATTTAAAACAGGCTTTAGAGTGGGTGACAGAAGCAGAAAAATCAGACCCGAAAGCGCCCTGGTTTAAACTTTGGAAAGGCCGTATACAGCTAAAAATGGGCGATAAAGCAGGTGCAACGGTTACTGCCCAACAAGGAATAGATGCTGCAAAAGCCCAAAAAGTTGATGAATATGTACGTTTAAACTCCGAACTCTTAGCCGAGGCTAAAAAATAAGTAAAATTCTATTTCGGTCGGTTAGGCACCGGCCGATAGGATAAAAATACTTCTCTCATTTTTAGGGTTTGCAGGGTGCAGAACCTCTTGTTCATAAACCCGATTGCAATGTAAAGCCCGGAGCGCAGCGAGGACTTGAAATGAAAAGCGGGACTGCAAACCGCCAAGAACCACAGCCCACTCCATTTCCCAATCCTAAAATCATTTTTTTATAGGGAGCGCCGGGCCTGTACTATACACTAAATTTCTTCCCGTTTTTCGCTTATACGCTTCGCTGCCTCGTGCCTCGTTGCTGCAGGGTAACGCTTCAACCGGGGCTAGGTGGCCAAAGCAGTATTTCATTTTTGAGGTTTGTAAAGTGCAGAAACCCTCGTCCATAAACCAGATTGAGAGGAATATTAGCAGCCAATATTAACTTAAAATTAAACCCTTATTAATTTGAAAAACTACCCTAACATTAAAGCCCTAAAACCTTTATTTATTTAAAAATTATACTAACTTTGATGTTGCGCTTAGTAATTGTACTTTGTACACTAAGCTGGTTAAGAAATCAATAAAAAATTAAAATAAAATGAGCATAATCGTTAATGTCCATGCGAGACAAATCCTCGATTCAAGAGGAAATCCAACAGTAGAAGTAGAAGTTGCAACAGAAGCAGGTGCATTTGGCCGTGCTGCAGTACCAAGTGGTGCATCTACCGGACAATATGAAGCTGTTGAGTTACGTGATGGAGATAAATCTACATATTTGGGTAAAGGCGTTTTAAAAGCGGTAGAAAATGTAAATACTAAAATTGCTGATGCATTAAGGGGTATCGATGTTTTTGAACAAAACGCAATTGACAAACTTATGTTAGACCTTGATGGTACCGAAAACAAAGGTAACTTAGGTGCTAATGCTATTTTAGGTGTTTCTTTAGCTGTAGCAAAAGCTGCTGCTGATGAAATTGGCCAGCCATTATACCGTTATATTGGCGGTGTAAATGCAAACACTTTGCCTATCCCGATGATGAACATCATCAATGGCGGTTCTCACTCTGATGCACCTATTGCATTCCAGGAGTTTATGATTATGCCGGTAGGCGCTCCATCTTTCTCTGAGGCATTACGTTGGGGAACTGAAGTTTTCCATAACCTGAAAAAAATTCTTCACGACAGGGGTTTATCTACTGCTGTAGGTGATGAAGGTGGTTTTGCACCAACTTTTGATGGTACTGAAGATGCTATTGAAACTGTATTGAAAGCGATTGAAGCTGCTGGTTACAAACCAGGTTCGCAAATCTGTTTAGCTTTAGACTGTGCTTCATCTGAGTTTTACAAAGATGGTAAATACGATTATACTAAATTTGAAGGCGACAAAGGTGCAATCCGTACCAGCGAAGAGCAGGCACAATATTTAGCTGATCTTTCTGCTAAATATCCAATTATCTCTATAGAAGATGGTATGGATGAAAACGACTGGGCTGGCTGGAAAACGCTAACTGAAAAAATCGGCGACCGCGTACAATTGGTTGGTGATGATTTATTTGTAACCAACGTAACCCGTTTACAACGTGGTATTGACGAAAATACTGCAAACTCTATCCTGGTAAAGGTGAACCAGATCGGTTCTTTAACTGAAACCATTAATGCAGTAACTTTAGCACAAAACAATGGCTATACTTCGGTAATGAGTCACCGTTCTGGCGAAACTGAAGACGTTACCATTGCTGATTTAGCTGTTGCTTTAAACTGCGGACAGATTAAAACCGGTTCAGCTTCGCGTTCAGACAGGATTGCAAAATACAATCAATTATTACGTATTGAAGAAGAATTGGGCGAAAACGCACGTTTTATCGGTTCAAAATTCAAATACGCTAAAAAATAATCCCTAAATCCCCTTTAGGGGGGTTGGAGTGTTAACAAGTTGAAAAACTTATTTGTGAAACATCCGGAGATTTTAAATCTTCGGATGTTTTTATTTTAATACTATATTTGCCTGTTGGATTTGTCTTTTCAAATCTAACATCAAAAATCTCATATCAATATATGAAACGTTTAATAGACCTTTTCCGCAATAAGTATTTCCTGGCAACGGTTGCTTTTGCCATGTGGATGCTATTTTTCGATAAAAACGATATGATGTCGCAATATGAATACCGAAGTCAGGCAAATAAGTTGCAGGAAGAAAAAGAATACTTCGAGAAAGAAACCAAACAGGTTAAGAAGGATTTAAACGAACTGAATACCAATTTAAGTACTGCAGAAAAATTTGCCCGCGAAAAATACTTCATGAAAAAAGACAATGAAGATGTTTTTGTGATTATCCAGGAAGAGAAGAAGGATTAGTAGACCGTTTTATGTTTGGGATTTGGAGTTGCCAGCAATTTCAATAATTAACCATTAGAATAATTCCGGTAATCAGTTAACTAATTCAAACAGTTAACTTGTTTAACTAACCTTTCAACTTTACAACCTGCAACTATCCAACAATACCAACATGTAACGTTTCAATCTAGGCCATGCTCCACATCCTCTACATTATAGCCATTACCGCCGAAGCAATGACCGCAGCACTGTCTGCAGGCAGACGAGATATGGATTGGGTTGGTGTTTGTATCATTGCCTGGGTTACCGCATTAGGTGGCGGCACGGTGCGGAACGTGTTATTTGGCCATTACCCGATGAGCTGGGTAGAGCACCCCGAATACCTGGTAATTACTGCTGCAGCAGCTTTATTGGCAGCATTTATCGCTTCGATTATGACCAAACTCAAAAAACTGTTCCTTTATCTGGATGCCTTGGGTTTAGTAGTATTTACCATCATTGGTTGTCAGGTAGCGCAGGAAATCCATCTCCCCTATTTAATTGTGTTATTTAGTGGCATGATAACCGGTTGTGCAGGAGGTGTACTTCGCGATGTACTTTGTAACGAAGTGCCTTTTCTTTTCCGCAAAGAGATTTACGCCAGCGCCGCCATCGTTACTGGTGCTGTTTATATCGGCGTAGAACATTTTCAAGGCTCAGAAATGCTGGCCACTGTTTCTGCTGCTGCGGTAGGCTTGGCTTTAAGGCTCCTTTCTATTCGCTACGAGTGGCACATGCCGAAGTTTGTGTATAGGGATGAATGGCACTAAAACAGTTGAGAGTTTTTAGCTCCGAATTCTGAAACTCATAACTCCAAACTTAAAGCTCTCCATTCCTCTTCCGTAAAAACCACTCTGTGCCCAGTAAGATCAGCACCAATCCGAACAGCCACTTCATATTAATCAACTCATCGTACTTGCGGTCTTCATAGCTGATGGTTTTGATGTTTTCATTTTTCAGGATCTCATCGGCAATTTTGCGCAGGTTGGCAGGCATAAAGAGCTTACCGTTACTTTGTTTGGCGATGGTATTCAGCAACTGGTGGTTGGCCGTTGTTTGCTGGTATTCGGCAATTAAAGCATTTACATAAAAGCTGCCAGTAGCTGTGAGTTTCCTGCCTGCCAAAACCGTATTGGCTACGTAGGAATAATTACCTGCCGCCATTGTACCTGCATCTAATTGATAACCTGTTTCAGTTTTGGAGAAAGTATAGTTGAAAACCTTACCGGCTTCATTTTTAACCTGAAGATTCACTTCAGGCTCATTTATCGCCTGGTAACTATCATTATAAAGCGTAGCATTGAACTGGATCGATTCATTTTCATCGTAAGCTGCTTTAGATGTAAACACTTTAAACTTTCGCTTATCGTCTTTAACCGATAGGTATTGGATAGTTTTTGAAATCAAATCGCTCAAAACAGATTGCGGGGCTTCACTTTCAGCTTCAGAAAGTTTCCATCGCCATAAGCCCTCTCCCATCAGATAACCTGTTTTTAAGCCGTTTTCCGTTGCAAAAAACAACAAAGGTTGCTGAGTGCTTACTTTACCTATACGTTGGTTAAACACCGGGGTTGCGCCTGCATTGACCGTTAACCTGCCAAACGGACTAAGCAAAGGATCGAAGGACGAAAATTGCTTTTTATCTTCATCTGTAATATTGAAACTGGTAAACCCACTGGCAAAATCGGCATATACCTCCTGGATAGAGCCATTGGCTGAGCCCAAGTTGACCTGATTTTGAATTTGGTTAAAAGCATTTACATTGCTCTGTGCTCCTAAGATATACCAGATTGGCTTTTTTAAGCCTGTTAATTTCTTGAGAAAAGCAGCTGATAGGTTTAGTGCATCGGGCAGTTGATATAACACGATTAAATCAAATTTAGATGGATCTGTTGCATTTAAATCGTCGGCAATGGCAAGTTTAGCTTCGTAATGTTTGTTAAGCGAAATGGCCTCCTTTAAAACGCCCAGATCGGGATGTGGTGCAACTGCAGCCAGTAATACCTTTTGTCTGCCATCAATCACCTCTATGTAAAAAGTCTGAACATTATTTCGCGTGGTGATTTCATTTTTTAATGTGCCCAATTGAACAGTATACTTCTGTACCCCAGTTTTACCTGCATGGATCTTAACAGGGATCGTTTTAACGAAAGCATTGCCACTGATCGATAGGTTTTGCTGTTCAATCTTTGCCCCATTCTGACTAACGGTTAAAGTGGTATGCTCGCCGTCGCTTTGGAAGGCCTGAACCTGGACTTCGACAGTGAAATCATCATCCAGGTATACAATATTATTGTAATTTACATTCGAAATCAGCACATCGCGCTTCGGAATACTATCGCCCAATGCGATGGTATAAACCGGTGCATTGATCTGGTTGATGCTGTAAAGCGGATTGCCGCCATGGTTAAAAATACCATCTGTAGCCAAAATAACCGCTCCAATATTACGGTTGGTATATTCATCCTGCACTTTACGGAAAAATGCCGCTGCATCAGTTAATTTACCCTGATTTTTAAAATCGAAACCATCAGCAACCTGATCTCCAAAATGAAGGGTTTTTACCTCGTATTTGCCCGACAGTTCATCCCGTAACTTTTTAAGGTCCTGTTCGTATTGATTTTGGTCGAAACCTGCTGCTTTAATCTGGCCAACAGACAGGGAATTATCTTGTCCGATAATAATTACGGGTTTATCTAAGGTATAATTTAAGGTTTTAATAAGCGGGGCAAATATTAACCATGCAATGGTTGCCACTACTATAATACGTATTGCTGTTAAACCATACTGAAGTTTTTTATCCAGGTTTTGGTTACCACGATAAAGCAACCAGGCATACAGCACGCCTAAAGCCAAACATCCCAGAAAAGACAAAACAGAAGCACCTGAAAAAAAACCAGTCATAATTCATAAAGATGGTAATTTTAGGGAAATTTCCAAGGTTATTAACCGTAAAGAATTTATGCAAAAGGTAAAAATATACATTTGTTTAACCACTGATTGCGCTGATTTTTATACAGAAGATAACAGCGTGGCTAAACCTTTTTAAGCACCATCTCCTTATACTTCTTGCGTGGTAAAAAAAGAGAACGCTATGCGCTCTGTGGTTAATTACCTATTTTTATCCAAATCAATTTATATGAAATTAATCTGTTTAACGTTTCTGTTATCTCTAAACCTTATGGTGAATGCCCAAAACAATTTTAAAGCTACACAAATCAAATTTGAAAGAGTAGAAAAAGCATACAATGAGAAGTGGGAAACATTAAGGAAATTTGTTCAGGCTGATGGCTTTGGCGATCGGTTCTCGATGTTGATCAATGCCTACAAAAGTGAAGGTAAATTGGAAGTTTGGCTAAAGGCTGATGCCGACAAAGATTATAAACTATTCCGTACTTACGATTTCTGCGCACATTCGGGTACGCTGGGGCCTAAAGTAATTGAAGGCGATGGACAAACACCAGAAGGTTTTTACTACATTAACGTTTTTAACCCAATGAGCAATTTCCATCTTTCGTTAGGAATAAATTATCCCAATACTGTTGATAATGCCAGAACGGGTAAAGATCGAAAGCCAGGAGGAGATATTTACATCCATGGCAATTGTGTAACAGTTGGCTGTATTCCTTTAACAGACGAAAAAATTAAGGAGATTTATGTTTTAGCCGTTGAGGCCAGAAACACAGGTCAGGAAAAAATTCCGGTTAACATTTATCCTTTCAAAATGACCAATATAAACATGAAAAAATATATTACTCAATTCCCTGCGCAGGCAAACTTCTGGAAATCGTTACAGGCCGGATATTTAGCTTTTGAGCAGCATAAAATCCAACCAGAGGTGAGTGAGGTTAAAGGGATATATGTTGTAAAGTAGCGCTAAGGTTGAAATGTTCTAAAGGTTGGAATGTTGCAAAGTTCTGCTTTTAAACAAGGTAAAAGCTAAAAGGCGTAAGGTTTAGGGTAATTACCCGCCTTACGCCTTTACTATTTTATCGCTTTGGAAAGAAAACTTCCGCCTTAAACCTTATGCCTTCTACCTCCCTACAGCATCCCGCCACAAACCGATAACGTTTGTCCGGTTACATAGGCGCTCATATCAGAAGCCAGGAACACGCAAACATTAGCAATATCTTCGGTTTCACCGGCACGTTTTAACGGAATGTCTTTTTCCCAGCCTTCAACGACTTTAGGATCCAAAACATCGGTCATTTCGGTACGGATAAAACCTGGTGCAACTACGTTGGCACGGATATTTCTTGATCCGAGTTCTTTTGCAACCGATTTGGTAAAACCGATAATACCTGCTTTTGAAGCTGCATAATTAGCCTGACCAGCATTACCGGTAATGCCCACAACCGAACTCATATTGATAAATACACCTTTACGGGCTTTCATCATTACTTTAGAAGCTGCTTTGGTTACATTAAAGATTGATTTTAAGTTGATGTTGATTACATCATCCCAGTTTTCTTCGCTCATGCGCATTAACAAGCCATCTTTGGTAATGCCAGCATTGTTTACTACGATATCAATGGTTCCAAATTCGGCTACGATATCATTGATCAACTGCTCGGCCTCATCAAATTTGGATGCATCAGAGCGGTAACCTTTAACTTTAGTGCCAAAGCTTTGCAATTCCTGCTCTAAAGCCTGGCCTTTTTCTACTGATGATAAATAGGTGAATGCTACATTAGCACCTTGCTCTACAAATTTTTCCGCTATTTTACGGCCAATTCCTTTTGATGCGCCGGTAATTAATGCTGTTTTTCCTTCTAGTAATTTCATTTATTATTATAGTTTGTCAGTCTGAGCCTGTCGAAGACTCAATCTGTTATTTATTTTTGTAATTTGATAACTTCACAATTTCATCCCAATCTTCTTTAAATAATGCTTCTTTTTTCTTTCTATTCCATCCTTCACCTGCTTTTCAAAATCTATAGCATCTTCAATCTGATCAAATCTCAGGTAATACTTTAAGATTACCGGTCTCCTCGTAAAAGTATAAGCAAGCACATTTTCTCCATTGTTATGCTGGGCAAGTCTAATTTCCAGATCATTTGTTACGCCAACATAGTAACTTTTATCTGCACACTCCAAAATGTAGACAAAATAATTATATATCCTTGGCATAAATAATCTTTAGAAACATAAAGTTACTAAAAATATTCTTTGCCAAATTGTGAGGTTTAGCTGGCTTGAAATCCTTCGACAGGCTCAGGATGACAATCTAAAGTGGGCAAACTTATAGCGCCGGTTCCTGCTGGCTCAGGCAATGGAAACTACCCAATCCCCAGATAATATTAACAGAATTAATACCTACAACCCTACGGTCGGGGAAACAGCCCTGAATAATATCCAAAGCTTTCTGGTCATTCACATCATCAAAAACCGGAACAATTACCGCCGAATTGGCGATATAAAAATTAGCGTAAGAAGCCGGCAAACGCGTGTCATCATAAATTACCGGCGAAGGCATAGGCAACTCCACAATATTTAACGAACGGCCATCTTTTAGTTTCATTGCTTTTAAGGCCTCCAGGTTCTCTTGTAACAATACATAGTTTTCATCCAATGGATTACTTTCTACTACGGTTAAAACGGTATCCTCGTTTACAAAACGGGTAATGTCGTCGATGTGACCATCAGTATCATCGCCAACAATGCCATCTCCTAACCACAACACCTGCTCCTGCCCATAATATTCAAGCAAATACTGTTCTATCTGCTCCTTTGTTAAATGTGGATTGCGGTTTTCATTCAACAGACAGGCAGTAGTAGTTAAAACTGTTCCTGCACCATTAAACTCTACCGAACCACCCTCCATTACAATGTCAGGTACAAACAAAGGCAGGTTAAAGTGTTGGGCTATTTTGGTTGGCACAACATCATCCAGATCAAACGGCGGGTATTTTCCTCCCCAGGCATTATAGCCCCAATCTACCACCGCTTTTTCATTTTCTTTAACTACAAAGGCAGGTCCATGATCGCGACACCAGGCATCGTTGGTTTCATTGAAATAAAATTCAATCTGTGTTAAATCGGCATCCACTTTCTGAAGTTCGGCAATGGCAAAAGCTTTCATTTCTTCGTCTTTTACATTGATCCGCACTTTTTCGCCTTCAGCCACCACTTTTATAAACTGGCAATAGGGTTCGTAAATGGTTTCGATCTTACCCGGCCATGAGGCTTCTTTATGCGGCCAGCTTAACCAGGTGGCTTCGTGTTTAGCCCACTCTGCAGGGAAAACGTATCCTTGTTTTTTAGGAGAATAATCGAAATGATTAATATTTAAATTTTCTCTAGGAGGGAAATTTGACATCTAATTTTAATTTATAAAATGAATGGTTCGTGAAGACACGAACCATGGATTTTTAATTTATGGATTTTCACTTTATGCTTTGGTCTTTAAGCTTTCAGCTTAATCCCCGTCAAGATACCTTTTTGTAATCGGCTGATAAGAATCAATTCTTCTGTCTCTTAAAAATGGCCAGTGTTTACGGAAAAAGTCTGACTGGGTTAAATCCAGCTCCACTACTTCAGTTTCTTCCTGATCGTGCGAAGCTAAATAAAGTAAACGTCCCTGGGCATTGGTAGCAAAGCTTCCACCCCAGAATTTCATTGCGCCATCCTGTTCAAAACCAACCCGGTTTACACTCACTACCGGAACGCCATTGGCAACGGCATGCGAGCGCTGAATGGTTTGCCATGCATTGTACTGATCTTGATTGGTTTCCTCATCCTGATCAGTAGCCCAACCAATTGCAGTTGGATAAAACATGATATCGGCACCCATCAGTGCAGTAATGCGCGATGCTTCCGGATACCACTGATCCCAACAGATTAAAACACCGATTTTAGCAAATTTGGTTTGGAAAACCTTATAACCTAAATCGCCTGGAGTAAAGTAAAATTTCTCGTAGTAGGCCGGATCGTCCGGAATATGCATTTTACGGTACTTACCTAAATAAGCCCCATCGGCATCTAAAACCGCAGTGGTATTGTGATATAAACCTTCGGCACGTTTTTCGAACAGCGAAGCAATAATAACCACACCCAGTTCTTTAGCAACTACCTGCAAAGCATCGGTTGATGGGCCTGGAATAGCTTCTGCCAGGTCGAAATTATCGTAATCTTCAACATCGCAGAAGTACAGGGATGTAAAAAGCTCCTGTAAACACACAATTTGTGCACCTTTTGCAGCGGCCTCCCTTACTTTCGTAATCGCTTTATCTAAATTTTCCTGCTTATCTTTAGTACAGCTCATCTGCACCAGGCCAACTTTTACCTTCTTCATTTTTTAAAATTATTGGATGAGAGAATGAATAAATGTCTACTTTGCAGTATCATTCAACCATTCAAAATTCTATCATGCTAAACCGGCTGCAAAGTTACTATTTTGTTTAAGAGTAGAATGGCAAAAAATGTAAATGTTATTTTAAATCATCTACCATCATTTGTCACTTAAGCAAGGCACCGGTTAAAAAACACTTACTTTAACCAACAGAAAAACACAAAGTATTCCCTGTATTTCCTAAAAACAAAAGTTACATGTTTGAAAATTTTTATCCTATCTGCAAATTATTCTCCTTCTTCTCCCCCATTTTTCATTTTCATTAAAATGGCATAGGCATTTTTTGTTACCACATTACTGAGCTTTTTACTGGTTTTAATTTCTATAAATCCATCTAATGCCGTCCCAATACCTACAGGGATCATTTTATATCGCTTATTGCCAAGCTCTTCAAAAACGTAATATTTATTTTCCCATTTTACAACAGCATCTTCCGGTAAGGCATCTACTTTCGATGTGCCGATTGAAATCGCTGCGTTTAGAAATGTACCTGGCAATAATTTATTATCAGAATTTAGGATATCGCAGTGAATACTTGTGGTGCGGTCACCCTCAATATTAGGGGTGATCAAGTGAATTTTCGCAATATATTTCTTTTCAGGATCTGCAGTAGTATGGCAGATAACTTCTTGTCCGATTTTTAAGCTTGCGGCATCTCTTTCAAATACCGTAAGGTTTGCATGCAAATCGCCGGGGCGGATGAGTTCAAATAAAATATCGGTTGCATTCACAAATTTACCTGTATTTACATTAACCTTTGTGACATAACCACTGATAGGAGAACAAATTTTGACATCGCGGGTTATCGAATTTTCGTTTAGCGTTTCAGGATCAATACCAATTAACCTCAGTTTTTGGGCAAGCGCTTTTACCAAAACTTTTTGATTGTTATAATCACTTTCTGTTTGCTGGAAGATTTTATCGCTCGTTGCCTTTGTTTGATTTAATCCTTTCTGCCTGGTATAATCTGCAGCTAAAAATTTCAATCTGTTTCCCGAAGTCAGGTAATCTTGCTGGAGCTGTATATATTGCTGATCCTCAACGAGCGCTAATACTGCACCCTTTTTAACGGGCATACCCGGCAGAATAATCATTTTCTTAATGTACCCCCCCATAGGAACACTAACAGAATAGGTATTTTCTGGTGGCACATCCACCACTCCAT
The DNA here is from genome assembly GCF_042684385.1 of Pedobacter vanadiisoli. Classification (NCBI taxonomy): domain Bacteria; kingdom Pseudomonadati; phylum Bacteroidota; class Sphingobacteriia; order Sphingobacteriales; family Sphingobacteriaceae; genus Pedobacter; species Pedobacter vanadiisoli. The sequence goes on from NZ_JBHULL010000013.1 coordinate 175,644, forward strand.
TTACATTGAGGGTACTATGCATAGCCTTCTGCTCTATTTTACCGGTTAAAATTCCGGCATTTTTGGCTTGTTCATCTGTAAGCTGCACTTCATCTTGATTTACTGCAGCGGGTTTCTCTGCACGAACAGTTTCATTTTTACCTGCACTGTTGCAAGCCAGCAAAAATGCCAGGCCAACTAATCCGACTAATATTTGAGTTTTCATTTTATCTTATTTATCTGTGGCTGTAACACGTTCAATTTCAAAAGCTGCTTCGTTAAATTGCTGCACTTTGTTATAATATTCTACTTTAAGTTGTATAGACTGGTTAACCAGGAGCACCCAATTCAGGTAGTCAATTTCGCCGGCATTAAGCTTATCGGAGGCTGTTTTAACGATATCACCAGCATTTTTTATTGCTACCTTCCGGTAAGAGCTGAGTAATTTTTCAAGCTGGGTGTAAAGTTCAACGGCATTTATTAATTGATTATCCAAAGTTTTTTTAGTTAATGCTAATTCTTTTTCACGCTGTTGGATTAAGATACTATTGGCTTTCACACGCGAGTTTTGAGCCCCGAAAAAAACCGGAATTCCGACACCAATACTCACTGAAGAAAACCTTTTACTTTTATCAAAATACTGCTCGGCCCCAATACTATTGGTTTGCCAGCCAATAATACTCGAGTTATTATAACCGAAACTTAGAGTAGGCATCAATTTACTTTTTTCGAGTGCTTTTTGTTGCCTCGCCAACACCAATTGTTCTTCTCCCAATTTCAATAAAGGATGGTGAATCTGTTCCGGTCTGAGTAAAACCTCAGCGGAGTAAACCAGGCTATCAGCTTTTGGCAGAAAGTTTTCACTCGTATTTAATAAAAACTTGAATCTGTTTTGCAGGAGCATACCATCTGTTTTCAATAGTTCCAGCTGATTGTTAATCTGCTGCTTTTGATTTTCCGCGGTACGAAGTTCCAGCAAATCAACATCACCTGATTTAAAACGCTGCGCCGATTTATCCAGAAATGCACCATAAACACTATCAGCCCACAATAACAATTTCTGTTTTTCATTTATCAATAACAGATTATAATATGTTGATTTTACCTCAGTTTTCAAATCGAGCTGACGGGCATCTGCTTCAATTTCGCTGATGCGCAAGTTTGTTTGATGAGCTGCAAACTGCCTTGCATAAACAGTTGGAAAATCAAGTGTTTGTACTACAGAAAATTTATTGTCATTCTCCAGGCTGTTGAATTTACCATAATCAAAACCGATTGCTGTTTTCGGTGCATCAAAACTGCTTTTGGTTAGCTGTTGGTGATACTGAACGTTGGTTTTAGCAATCTGCAATGATATATTGTTTTTAACCGCGGTATCCAATGCAGCCTTTAAACTGATTGGCTTTTGAGCATTGGCATTTAAAGTGACAAAAAGTAGCACTGGCACAATAACCGCCAGGTTATTTTTCGGCTTGAAATAAGAGAACCCTTTTTCAAATAAAATATACAACATGGGTAAAACAAATAATGTTAATAAGGTAGAAATTAATAAGCCTCCAATAACCACCGTAGCAAGGGGTTTTTGAACTGCGCCACCAGCACCAGTGCTTATTGCCATCGGGATAAAACCCAATGACGGAACCAGCGCAGTCATTAAAACAGCACGAAGTTTCGATTTTGTGGCATGGATTACAATTCGTTTTACATCTGTCCAACCTTCTTTTTTTAACCGGTTAAACTCTGAAACCAATAAAATTCCATTTAATACCGCCACACCAAAAAGGGCAATAAAACCGACGCCAGCAGAAATACTGAAAGGAAGATCCCTGATCCACAAGGCAAAAATACCTCCGGTTGCAGAAAGCGGAATGGCAGTATAAATTAAAAGTCCCTGTTTAACAGAACTAAAAGCAAAATAAAGGAGTAAGAAAATTAGCAGTAATGCAATTGGTACCACAATCGCCAAACGTGATTTTGCTGCTGTCATGTTTTCAAAAGAGCCGCCATAGGAAATGGTATACCCCTTAGACAGGTTGAGTTTTTCGCCCGCCTTCTGCTGTAATTCTTCCACAATCGACTGCACATCCCGGTCCTTAACATTAAATCCAACTATAATTCTCCGTCTGGTATTTTCCCTTTGGATCTGGTTAACGCCCTCTACTTCCTTGATATTGGCAACCATACTTAAAGGTACCTGGTTACCTGACCTGGTTAAAACCATCAGGTTCTCTACATCTTGAATGTTTTTTCTGGCCGCTTCATCGAGGCGCACTACCATATCAAAACGTTTCTCTCCTTCATAAACCTGGCCTGCTACCTGCCCTGCGAAAGCAGTATTTACCACCCGGTTTACATCGCCCACATTTATACCGTATTTAGCCATGCCATCACGGTTGTATTTGATCACCACCTGAGGCATTCCTGTAACTTGTTCCTCGTAAACATTAATTGCCCCTTTTACGGTACCTATTATAGCCCCTAAACGTTTTGCGTAATGGGCGAGCGAGTCGAGATCTTCTCCGAATATTTTACAAACCACATCTTGCCTTGCACCAGTCATCAGCTCGTTGAATCGCATTTGCACCGGAAATTGAAAACCTACCGTAATGCCAGGAATTACTTCAATGGCTTTGGTCATTTTAGCACTCAACTCAGGAAACGAACTCGCAGAAGTCCATTCTTTTTTAGGTTTTAAGATCACCATCATATCTCCTGCTTCAAAGGGCATGGGATCTGTTGGTACCTCGGCACTACCTATTTTGGTTACTATTTTCTGTACTTCAGGAAACTTATCCAATAGAATTTTAGAGGCTTTTTGGGTATTCTCAATAGTATTATTCAGATTACTACCGGTAAGCAAACGGGTTTCAACTGCAAAATCGCCTTCTTCTAACTGTGGAATAAATTCGCCACCGAGAGTGCCCATCACAAAAATGGAGATCGTGAATAATGAAAGCGTAACCACTAAAATAGTTTTCGGGAAAAAGAGTACTTTATTTAAGATGGGCTGATATTTTCTCTCTATCCAGGCCATCAGCCTGTCGGTTAAATTTTTCTTGTGGCTGATTGTTTTATTCAGGCATAGCGCCGACATCATCGGAACATAAGTGATGGATAAGAGAAATGCCCCGAGAATAGCAAATGCAATTGTCCAGGCCATGGGTTTAAACATCTTACCTTCAATACCTTCTAAAGATAGAATTGGGAGATAAACAATCAGAATGATAATCTGACTAAATACTGCTGATTTAATCATCGATCCGGTTGATTTTTCCACCTCGGTATCCATCTGGTTTTGGTCTATTTTACTGAAAGCCCTAAAGTGCTTGCTGTGTGAAAAGCGGTGAAGAATTGCTTCTACAACAATTACGGAACCATCTACAATTAAACCGAAATCGATAGCCCCAAGAGACATCAGATTTCCACCCACCCCAAACCTATTCATCAATATTATAGCGAAAAGCATGGATAGTGGAATAACGGAAGATACAATCAAACCTGCACGAAGGTTTCCCAAGAAAAACACAAGTACAAAAATGACGATCAGCGCACCTTCCATCAAGTTGGTTTCTACTGTACTGATAGCGTTATCGACCATTTTTGTTCTATCGAGAAAAGGCTCGATCACCACGCCCTCAGGAACCATTTTTTGAATTTGCGCAATTTTATCTTTAACCCTTTTCACCACAACAGAAGAATTTTCACCCTTTAACATCATCACAACAGCACCTGCAACTTCACCTTGGGCGTTATAAGTCATTGCGCCATAACGTATTGCCGAACCATACTGCACCTTGGCAACCTGCCCCATTAAAACAGGCATTCCGTTATCAAGCGTTTTCACAACAATCTTTTCAATATCGGCCAAATTTGTTGTTAATCCTTCACTTCGGATATATAAAACAGTTGGCCCTTTTTCAATGTATGCACCCCCTGTATTTTCATTGTTCTTTTCCTGGGCGTCGAATATTTCAGCAATGGTAAGGCCGTAAGCTTTAAGTTGGTCTTGCCTCACAGCAACTTCATATTGTTTTAACCTACCTCCAAAGCTTGATACCTCGGCAACTCCCGGAGTACCCAAAAGCTGTCTTCTAACAATCCAATCCTGAATGGTACGCAAATCCTGTTCATTAAATTTTCCTTCGTAACCCTTTTTAGGCCGAACCACATATTGATATATTTCGCCCAAACCAGTAGAAACAGGGGCCATGGCAGGAGAACCTATTCCCTGCGGAATTTCTTGCTGTACCTGTTGCAGGCGTTCGGCAATCTGTTGCCTTGCCCAATAAACATCGGTTTCTTCATTGAATACAATGGTAACCAAAGAAAGTCCGAAACGTGAAAAACTCCTGATTTGCTTGAGCCCCGAAATACTACTGCAGGCTTGCTCAATAGGAAAGGTAATCAGACGCTCAATATCAGGTGCGCCTAAAGATGGAGAAACAGTGATAACCTGCACCTGGTTGTCGGTAATATCAGGAAGAGCATCTATCGGTAATTTTGTAACCTCGTAAGCACCCCAACCAATAAGTGAGCATACAAACAAAGCAATGATCAGTTTATTCCGAATGGAAAAACCGATAATTTTATTTAACATAATGGCTTAAATTAAAATAACAGACATATCCAGAAGCCATTGGAAATGGGTTCTGAAAAACTTTTATAAAGAAATTTTAAGCCAGTGAAATGGGTGGGCGAAACAGACTTCCGAAATCAGGACTACTGTAACTGTTTGCGTAATCGAAAGTTTTTTTGGTGTAAATATTCAGGCATATTACCTTCAGCATTATAAATTTTTCTGCCGGCACGCCTACAGAAATAATATGGTGACCATCAATTTTTTTGAAAGGAAGTTTCATGTCTTCGTCATCATCATTATCATTCGGATCTTGACCTAAGTAATGCATTTCAAGAAAATCGATGAAGCTTATTTCAGCATTTTGCTGATGATGCTGTAAAAAATGAAGAACAAGTTGAGGTGCCTTTACAACTTCGCGAACGGAGGTGTTAAAAATGAGTACCGGTAAAAGCAGCAGAAGGACAACTTTATTCACGTGGCAAAGATAATAAAGCAATAAAATAATTCAAACCTTCACATCTATTATGTCTGTTACTTTGCCAAACACTTACAAAAGAGCACTATTACAGCAATAATGAGAAAATCTTCATAAAAAGTTAAAAAATAGAAATACCGGTCAATTGAAATATCAGGTCAAAAGCAGGTATTAAAAAAACATAAGATAAAAAGAAAGCGGATGAACATTTAAGATCTGTTCACCCGCTTATTTAAAACATTTTAAGGATTAATATTATCCTTTTTAGGTTTTTGTTTTGTTTCTACAATTTCTGCTACGGCAACTACCTCTTTACGTTTTTCAGGGTCCATTAATTCCATCAGTTTTAAACCCAGCAAGCCATCCATCGCCGACCCTCCATGGTTACCCCCATTTCCACCAATCAGTACATCAGGAATCAGTTTTACATTTCCTTTCGATAACTCTTCGGTAATTTTGTAACGGGTAAAGTTTTCGCCACCCAAAGCCTTAACGGCAAGTTCGTAAGCTTCGGCAGTAGATTTACCTACCGCTAAAATTTTACCTGCTTCGGCACTACCGGTTAACGAAATCTGTTCAGCCTCTGCTGCTGCACGTAATTTAATCGCTTCCGAATCAGCCTGTGCACGTGCTTTTGTAGCTTCAGCTTCGGCATGTGCCCGCATTTTGGTAGCTTCGGCTTCAGCACCTACAGCCAGTTTTACCCCAGCTGCATCACCTTCCGATTTTTTTACCGTTGCACTTGCTGTACGTTCGGCAATTTCAACACTTTGCTGTGCTTTTACGATATCTTTCTGCATATCGGCAATGGCGGTTTCTTTTTCCATACCCTGGCGCGTTTCCTGGGCCTGTTTTTGCGTTTCATAAGTCACCTTTTGCTCCTCAGCAATTTTACGGTCGGTTAAGGTTTTCATTAACGATTCTGGTGGCACAATGTCGCCAATTAAAGTATCTACCGCATTCACGTTGTACTCGTCAAGCACTTTACGAATATGCTCTTTAGCCGACTCCTGACGCTCTTTACGGGTACTGAGGAAGGCAATTACATCGCTGCCCTGCGCCGAGTTACGGAAATAGTTACCAATTGTAGGCTCCAATACCTGCGAAACCAGGTTAACCATATTACCAAAACGGGCAATTACTTTTGGTGCCTCTGTGGTAGGTACGTGAATAATCTGTGCCACATCCAGGTTAAAAGGGAAACCATCTCTTGAACGTACCGTAATGGTTGACAGATTTTTATCAAGGTTATGTGCCTCGCTGCGTGCCGATGCCCAATTTAATACCAAATTGGTAGTAGGCACCAGCTCTACCTTCATAATGTATTTGTTAATCGGGTATTTTCCCGGCCCAAGTGGTTCCAGCCATACCCCTTTCGATCCTTTGGCCACAATATTACCGTGTTTAAAATCAGCACCGGTTAAATCGTCGCCTTCTTTACCAATAAAAGAGATCACCACGCCTACATAACCAATGGCAATTTCGGTCATGGGTATTTCTTCTAACTGGATAGCCCAGGGGTTTAAATTGTACGAACCAGCTAGAATAACCTGCGGCTGCAACCCCCTGTTACCACCCTGTTTTACAAAGGCATCAAAATCCTGAAAGTTATTGTGTCCTTCTACCAGTTTGCCCGCAATCTGGTTGGCTTCAATAGGTAAACCATCCAGGGTCGTCACAATGCCTACCATGCTTTCCTGAATGCGGACCATATCGGTAACCGAGACCTGGAATAACATGGTATTAATCCGGTACGAACCGGAAGTGATATAAGCGGTTTGCCTACCCCGCTGACCACCGTTCTCGAGGAATTTAACCGCATCCTGGAAGTTATCCGACTCTACTTTTTGCCCCAGGATATTCCCCGTCGGAATTTCGGCCCCGTCTTTAGCCATAATCAAACCGATTTTACCTTCGGGGATAATGGTGAACTGCTCCATGGTTACACTGTATTGCCAGAACCACATCCCGAAATATAATCCGGGAGCCAGTGTTTTTCCCTGGAAACCTGCTTCGCCTTTAATGGCGATAATGCGTCCATCGGGTAATTCGCGATCGGAGCCTAAGAGCACGAATTTTTTGGTAATCAAGCCGATCCTGTCTTCGGGTACGATGACCATCCCGAATAAGAAACGTAAAATATATTTGTATAAAACTAAGCACAACAGTGCCACTAAAACCCACCAGTAATTTGAAATGAGCGATTCCATAATTTATATGTTTTTTATGTTTTTTTTTAGCCTAATAAACCATTTATTAAGCATGCTATTGACATCAAATTATGTGCTTTGTTACCAGATTTAACAGTTATTTTTAAGAAATTTTTATTTGATTTTAAGGCCCAAAAGAAGCTTCAAGAAACACGATTACAGAAGTGCAAACTGCAGATGACATTTTTAGCAATTGCTTAACCAAACGCTTATAAATAGCCAAAAACGGCCTTTTTCTTTTTACCTGGCAGCTCCAGAAATTTTAATTGTACTTTTAACAATTAAAAGAAAAAAAGCTGTCCTTTTTTGGACCTATGGAATTGACCTGATTGGGGTACACCTGGCTTGATACTGCCACTAAGGCAAGAAGATTATGCTCCGATTTCGGTTCTGTATTCCTGTTGCAGTTCGAACAGGCATTTGGCGCATAGGCAGCCATCGTACAGCTCAGAAATATACTGCACTTCATTGATGCTGAGTTGCACCACACTACACTGGCATTTGGTATATGAATTTGCCTTGCACTCAATAGCAGTTCCGCATCTTTCGCAGGGAATGATTTCGTGTTTGCTCTGTTTCAAGGTTGAAGGCATAAGGTATATGGTTTAAGGTAAAACCTATTGCATTACAAAAATATAAACAAAAAATAAGGTTTTGAGCGTTTGCCCAAAACCTTACGATATAATTAGATTCGTCATCCTGAACTTGTTTCAGGATCTATATTATACAGATGCTGAACTAAATTCAGCATGACGACTGTACAAGATGAGGTTACCCTGAACAGCTAATGCAACCTTCTTCCATGGTACAAACCGGACCGGTGATGATTTCTTCAGCAACCTGATCTTGTGGAATTTCGGCAGGAATAACCGCTTCAATTGCTTTACCGCCCTGGTTCTCTACTGTAAATTTAACCGCTTGCGAAGCTGCTTGTGTACGTAGATAGTACATACCGGTTTTCAAACCTTTCTCCCATGCATAGAAGTGCATTGAAGTTAATTTTGAAGTATTCGGTGCGTTTACGAACAGGTTTAACGATTGCGACTGGCAGATATAGGCACCACGGTCGGCAGCCATATCGATGATATTACGCATCTTAATCTCCCAAACAGTTTTGTACAGTTCTTTAATGTAATCAGGAATTTCAGGAATAGCCTGGATTGAACCGTTAGCCAATATGATTTTGTTTTTCATATCGTTGTTCCATAAGCCCAGGGCCACTAAATCTTTCAATAAGTGTTTATTTACTACCACAAACTCTCCACTCAATACACGACGGGTGTAAATGTTAGAAGTATAAGGTTCGAAACACTCATTGTTACCTAAAATCTGAGAAGTAGATGCAGTTGGCATTGGTGCAACCAATAATGAGTTGTATACGCCATCTTTAACTATCTTTTTACGCAATGCATCCCAATCCCAACGGCCGCTGTCTGGTGTTACATTCCACAAATCGAACTGGAATTTACCTTTTGATAGTGGAGAACCTTTAAATGACTGGTAAGGACCATGTTTCACTGCCAAATCATGTGAAGCCGACATCGAAGCGAAATAAATGGTTTCGAAGATATCTTTGTTTAGACGTTTGGCCTCGTCGCTTTCGAAAGGTAAACGCAACAGGATAAAGGCATCAGCTAAACCTTGTACACCTAAACCAACTGGCCTGTGGCGCATGTTAGAGTTTTCAGCTTCCTGAACCGGGTAATAGTTGTGATCGATGATCTTGTTCAGGTTTAAAGTAGCCTGGTAAGTTACATCGTATAATTTTTGGTGATCGAAAGCACCATTGATTACGAAACGTGGTAAAGCAAGCGATGCCAAGTTACAAACTGCAACTTCATCTTTTGAGGTATACTCTATAATTTCGGTACACAGGTTAGAACTTTTAATGGTTCCTAAATTCTGCTGGTTAGATTTGCTGTTCGCTGCATCTTTAAACAACATATATGGTGTACCGGTTTCAATCTGCGAATCTAAGATGGCAAACCAGAGTTCCTGGGCTTTAATGGTTTTACGGCCACGGCCTTCGGCTTCATATTTAGTATATAAATCTTCAAATTCCTTACCAAAACAATCTGCTAAACCTGGTGCTTCGTGCGGACAGAATAAAGTCCAGTCGCCATTATCTTTAACACGTTGCATAAACAAATCGTTGATCCAAAGTGCATAGAATAAATCGCGCGCGCGCATTTCTTCTTTACCATGGTTTTTACGTAAATCTAAAAACTCGAAAACATCAGCATGCCAAGGCTCTAAATAAATAGCAAAAGCACCCTTACGTTTACCTCCACCCTGGTCTACGTAACGGGCAGTGTCGTTAAATACGCGCAACATCGGGATAATACCATTGCTTGTACCGTTGGTACCACCAATATATGAACCGGTTGCACGGATGTTGTGAATGCTTAAGCCGATACCACCTGCACTTTGCGAAATTTTAGCGGTTTGTTTTAACGTATCGTAAATACCTTCGATGCTGTCATCCTGCATGGTTAACAAGAAGCACGACGACATTTGAGGCTTTGGTGTAGCGGCATTGAACAACGTTGGTGTAGCATGCGTAAACCAACGTTCGCTCATTAAGTTATAGGTTTTAATAGCGCTCTCGATATCTTCTTTGTGGATACCAACAGAAACACGCATAAATAAATGCTGAGGACGCTCAACAATTTTATTATTAACCTTTAAAAGGTATGATTTTTCTAAAGTTTTAAAACCGAAATAATCGAAACCGAAATCGCGGTCGTAAATGATAGAACTATCTAAAATCTCTGCATTCTTTTCAATAATCTCATAAACATCATCAGCGATAAGTGGAGCTGCTTTCTGCGCTTTCGGGTCGAAATATTCGTACAACATTTTCATCGTACCCGAGAATGATTTAGTGGTGTTTTTATGCAGGTTGGAAACCGCAATACGCGAAGCTAGCAAAGCATAATCAGGATGCTTGGTGGTTAACGATGCAGCAGTTTCAGCAGCAAGGTTATCCAGCTCAGAGGTAGTTACCCCATCATACAAACCTTCTATTACCTTTTTGGCCACATCAATCGGGTCTACAAGGTCTGAATTTAAACTATAGCACAACTTTTGAATGCGGGCTGTGATTTTGTCAAATTGCACCGCTTCTTTGCGGCCATCTCTTTTTAGTACGAACATATTTTTATGAGATTTAAGTTTTATATCAAGAAGCGAAAATCAAGTATTAAGAAGGATTCCGCTTTTATAATTTCTGTTTATTTTTTCTCGCTTTAAGATTGCTTCGTTCCTCGCAATGACGACATGCTAAGGCTTTCTGCTTTGGTCTTTTTGCTTTATGCTTTCTTTAAAAGTCTTCATCTAAAGAAAACGCCTGTGCTTTATTATCAGCTGCGGTTAATACCCCACTTTTCTGATAGTCGCCAACACGTTTTTCGAAGAAATTGGTCTTACCCTGCAAGGAGATCATTTCCATAAAATCGAAAGGATTGGTTGCATTGTATATTTTTTTGTAACCTAATTCCTGCAACCATCTGTCTGCAACAAACTCGATATACTGGCTCATTAATTTTGCATTCATTCCAATCAGGGCAACCGGTAATGCATCGGTAATAAATTCTTTTTCAATTTCAACCGCATCACTAATAATGCCATGCACCTGTTCTTCGCTCAATTTGTTGCTCAACATGCTGTATAACAGGCAGGCAAATTCGCAGTGCGAACCCTCATCTCTCGAGATCAGTTCGTTACTGAAAGTTAAACCAGGCATCAAACCGCGTTTCTTTAACCAGAAGATTGAGCAGAAACTCCCGCTGAAGAAAATACCTTCAACCGCAGCAAAAGCCACTAAGCGCTCTGCAAAAGTTCCGTTATCAATCCAGCGTAAAGCCCACTCAGCCTTTCTTTTTACTGCCGGAACAGTATCAATGGCATGGAACAAACGGTCTTTTTCTTCAGGATCTTTAATGTAGGTATCGATTAATAAGGCATAGGTTTCTGAATGGATGTTTTCCATCATGATCTGGAAACCATAAAAACAACGCGCTTCGGGGATCTGAACTTCACTCATGAAGTTTACTGCAAGATTTTCGTTTACAATACCATCACTGGCGGCAAAAAAAGCTAAAATGTGAGATATAAAATGTCTTTCCCCATCGTTAAGGTTTTCCCAATGCTTCAGGTCGTCAGAAAGGTCGATTTCTTCGGCAGTCCAGAAACTGGCCTCTGTTCTTTTATACATCTCCCAAACTTTCGGATACTTGATTGGAAGAAGCACAAACCTGTCTTTGTTTTCTTGTAGTAATAATTCCTGTTCCATACGCTGACGTTTTAAAAATCTATTTTTAACAGAGCCGACGAAGACACGCATCCATCAATTTTATATGATGATTGTAATGTCTTTTATCAAAACGCTGTAGTGAAAGTGCTAACCCTATTACCTGACAAACAACTGAGTTTTTAGTTCGGAAAATTTAAAAATGTAATCTGAGAGATATACGCATAAATTACTAAAAACTAAGCTTTTATATTTGTTTTCAAGTGCAAGAAGTTAAAGAACTTTGTTATAACAAATATATATACGACAGTGGTTTTTAGTGAACCAAAGTTGTTAACACCCTCCCCGATTGTTGGGCAAAAACGATCAGCCAAATCTCATTTTCAAGCCAAAAAAAAGCTAATCATTTAATTTCAAGCACATAACAAACAAAAACAAGTGTTAATAACTTAAATTTAAGGAGAGTTTTAAGCCCAAAATAGAGCTAAAAGGAATACTATTCGACCGTATAACTGAGGTTAACTTTAGCAATACCTTTGCGGTAAATACCAATCTGTTTAGCAGCCCTTTCTGACAGATCGATGGCCAGCCTTTTAGAGAAAGGGCCCCGATCATTTACCTTTACCACTACCGATTTTCCGTTAGCAGGATTGGTTACAGTAACCATTGTACCAAATGGCAGGGTGCGGTGTGCAGCGGTGAGTTTTTTTGCCCTGTAGCGGGCGCCGCTCGTGGTACGGTGGCCTTCAAATTTCCGGTGATAATAAGTGGCAAGAACTGTTTTTTGAATACTGTCTGTTGCATTTACTGGCGAGGCAGCATCTTGTGCGTTACTGTGCAAAAACAAGAACAAACTACTTAATAACAGAAGATACTTCATAGGCTAAAATTCTTTATCGAGCCTGCAAATATAAGCATTTAGTTTAAAATGAAGCTGTTATTAGCATTCATCCGGTAAAACAAGGCTCTTTAACCTCTATACCGTACCATTGCGCTACCCGCAGAATCGCTGCCTAACAGCATGTCAGATAAGGTTTTTGCCTGTTGAAAAAAATCTCAGCGCAATGGGATAATTTACTTCATTTCCTGCTCTAAAACCGGAATTAAAAAGTTGGATAAGGCTGGGGTATGGTGCTCCTGCTTACTGATTTTAATCATTTTTTCGACAATATCCGGATGCTCTGCCGCCAGGTCGTTTTCTTCTTTGATGTCGCTCTCAAGATTGTACAAAGCCCACTTCGTGTTGCCTTTTAGCATATTGAGGCGTACCCCTTTCCAGTTGCCCAGGCGGATAGCCTGCTGACCACCGTACTCAGGGTATTCAAAATACAAATAAGGGTGGGTGTTTTTCTGCGGTTGCCCAAGCAAAGTAGGTAAAATACTGATGCCATCAACCTCTTTTGGGGTATTTAAACCAAGCAGGTCACAAAAAGTAGGCATCATATCCATGGTGGAAGCAATCAGATTACTGGTGCTACCGGGCTTCACTTTTCCGGGCCACGAAACGATAAAAGGTTCGCGGATACCACCCTCATGCACAAATCCCTTACCCCAGCCGTAACTGCCTTTAAACGGACCTGTACTGTTGAAAAAAACAGGATCAACCCCGGCATTAAAGGCTACACCATTATCAGCCGAAAACAGGATGATGGTATTCTCGTACACACCTTTTGCCTTCAGCGCTTTAATCAATTCGCCCACCTGTCTGTCAAGCAGGGTAATCATAGCCGCATAGGTAGCGTGCGGGTAACGACAAGGAAAATAAGACCCATCACCAAGAAAGGGTTTTTCATCACCAAATTTCTGATGGTAATAAGCAACAAGATCTTTAGGTGCCTGCAAGGAAACATGTGGTAACGGTGTTGGATAATACAGGAAAAACGGCCTGGCTGCATTTTTATCAATAAATTTCAATGCTGCTTTGATTAAAAAATCCGGACCATAATCTTTCTGTGCATATTTCTCATAATTTTTCTCGTCCCGACTATCCAAATCTTTAGGAAAAGTAACTGTTGGCGCCTGAATTTTGTTATCTAAAGGAATCCTGTTTTCGTTTTCCCAAAGGTGACCGCTGTAATAGGTATGATCTTGACGCTGGCAGATGTAGCCATAAAAATAATCGAAACCCTGTTGCGTTGGGAAACCAGTAGTAAAAGGAGCCCCTAGCCCCCACTTGCCTACCATACCTGTAGTGTAACCCGCGCTTTTTAACATTTCTGCCAAAGTAACTGTCGAATCGGGTATTGGGTACTGCCCTTCCAGATAAGGGTTTTCTTCCATTGCTTTAAAATCCCAAACAGGTCCGCGTTCGCCCCACTCGTGGTTGCCGCGGATAAAGGCTTTTCCGGAGTTCTGGCCCGTCATTAAAATGTAGCGCGATGGTGCGCATACGGGATAAGCATAATGCTGTGTAAAGCGCATGCCACGTTTAGCCAAAGCATCCAGGTTAGGCGTTTCAATCTTATCCTGCCCATAACAGCCCAGTTCGCCATAACCCATATCATCGGCCAGGATATAAACAATATTAGGTTTGGACTGATTAGCTTTTTTCACCACTTTTTGGGCAAAGGCCGCACAAAAAGCAAATAAGCTCAGGACGAAAAGCAAGAGTTTATGTTTCATTTAGGGGTTCCTGGTATTGGTTTGTATTGATTAGTACAACTAAAATAAGGCATTCGGCAAACACCCGTATCTTTAAAAATCACGCAAACGATTGACTATTTGAATTATTACAAACGGGCACAAAAAAAGGCGTAAAGCTTATCGCCTTACGCCTCTACCTAACCCTTCTACATCTACCTTATTTCTGATCGGGCACGAAATTCATCGAGATCGAATTTACACAATGGCGTGTATCTTTATTGGTAAAGCCTTCTCCTAAAAATACGTGGCCCAAATGTGCACCGCAGTTGGCACACACAATTTCTGTACGCGAACCATCAGCATCAGGAATACGCTTTACTGCACCTTTAATTTCATCATCAAAGGCAGGCCATCCGCAATGTGCATCGAATTTGCTTTCTGAGCGGTACAATGCTGCATTGCAACGCTTGCAGGTATAGGTTCCCTTATCTGTGGTATGCTCGTATTTACCTGTACCCGGGTATTCGGTACCTTTATGTACGATTACTCTTTCTTCTTCGGGTGTTAATGGATTCCAGTTCATTTTTTTCTTTGGTATAATTGGTGTTGCTTCTTTGGTTGCCTTTGACTCATTTTTATCCTGCTTTTGTGCACAGGCCGAAAATGTAGCTACTAAAACAACAGCCGAAGCTAAAAATAGTTTATTTAACATCGTTCTCATGTTACAATATACGTTAAAACTATAGGTTTTGGTTTGCTGATTTAAGGGTTTGTATTAGTGTTTACAAAGGAATGATAAATGGATTAGAAGATTATGGTTTAAGTTGTAAGTTCTCAAGTATACGAATGCTTTCATAAAGCTTAAGGACAAAATGCGCTCAGATTTTTTTGCCACGGAAACACGAAACACACGGAAGCTGATTTTACAGAACAACATGTCGAATCTCCAAAGTTGGTTTACCGAAATTTAAAACTAAACCCACGGTACAATCTGAACACTTTATATAATTAATAGTTTGAGCTAAATCCTCGTTGGCAATTCCATTTTTAGACTTAATCTCTAATATAACTGAATCAAAAACGATAACATCAGCATAAAAGCTATGAGGTAACAAAACTTCTTTATAATAAACCGGATAAAGCTTTTCTCTTTCGTAAAAATAGCCTCTACCATCGAATTCAATGCAAAGTGCATCTTTATAGACGATTTCTAAAAAACCACATCCAAGCTCTTTATGGACATCAATAGCAGCATTAATTATTAAATCGGTTCATTTTTATAAGGAAAATTATCTTGTTTTATTTTATAATCCATAACGATAATTTTGAACTAATCTAATGATCATTCCAATATCCTCCCGTTTTTATTTCCGTGGCTCTCTGTGTTTCCGTGGCAACTATTAAAAAAATCTACCTGTTTGTCCCCTAATCTCCATTTATGGTCGATAAAGTGTAATAAAACAAAAAGCGCTCCGAACTTAATCGGAACGCTTTTCTTTATGTAAATTTAAAAATCTTACTTCGCTAATTCTTCAGCCATTGCAGCGCCGATTTCAGCAGGGCTTTCTACTACACGGATGCCGCACTCACGCATGATTTTCATTTTTGCAGCTGCTGTATCATCAGCACCGCCAACAATAGCACCTGCGTGGCCCATTCTACGTCCCGGAGGCGCAGTCTGGCCGGCAATGAAACCAACAACAGGTTTAGTACCGTGTTCTTTGATCCAACGGGCAGCTTCAGCTTCCATACCACCACCAATTTCACCGATCATGATGATACCGTGAGTTTCAGGATCGTTCATTAACAATTTCACCGCTTCAACAGTTGGGGTTCCGATAATCGGGTCGCCACCAATACCAATTGCAGTAGTAATACCTAAACCAGCCTTCACAACCTGATCTACGGCTTCGTAAGTTAAAGTTCCTGATTTAGAAACCACACCTACATTACCTTTTTTGAAGATAAAACCTGGCATGATACCAATTTTAGCTTCGTCGGCAGTAATAATACCCGGGCAGTTAGGGCCAATCAAAGTAACATCACGACCTGTAATATATTCTTTAACCTGAATCATATCCTTTGTAGGGATACCTTCGGTAATACAAACAATAACTTTAATTCCACCTTCGGCAGCTTCCATAATTGCATCAGCAGCAAAAGCCGGTGGCACAAAAATGATCGATACATTTGCACCCGTTTGATCAACGGCATCTTTAACAGTATTAAAAACAGGCTTATCTAAATGTAATTGCCCACCTTTGCCAGGCGTTACACCACCAACTACGTTTGTACCATAGGCCAGCATCTGCTCGGCGTGGTAAGTTCCTTCGTTTCCGGTAAAACCCTGAACGATAACCTTAGAATCTTTATTTACTAAAACGCTCATGTATCAATTTTTTTTGTGCAAAGCTAATATTATTGACTGGAAAGTCAAACCGAAAAGCATATTATTTGCCCCGTTTTTTCAGGATAATGTAAGGAAATCGTTTTAAGCTAAAAGGAGAAAGACTAAAGCTAAAGCGCAAAGCAAAATCAATTATCATATTACTGTTATAAAAAAGATTCTACCAGTAATCACACCTGGCTATTGGAAGAAGTTAAATTGAAGGATAAAAGACTTTCGGTAATAAACCTAAGGGACAACAGCGAACACGCGGTGCAACGGAGTAAAGCGAATGGCAGGGCTAAAGACCGCCAAGAGCTACAAACCACCCGTTTCCGAATAAAAAATTGTCTCTTTGATCAGGAAATGAGCAGTTCCGTTCCTTTGGTAAGCTTCAATCGCGCGCGCTCTTCTTTCCGACGAAAAACCGGAACCACTGTGATCCCTTAGGTTTGAATATTCTTAAAAATATTTAAGATTTACATTAAAACCTTAACGGCAGTGCTGCACTTTGCTTCGCGATCTAGGTTAAAGACCTAAAACCCGTAACAGAGCACTGCCGTTTGTT
>NZ_JBHULL010000014.1:0-135547 GCF_042684385.1 Pedobacter vanadiisoli
CTTAGGCATAAAAACCTTGACGATATATTAATGTGCCGCTACCGTTTTAGGTAATCTGATTTATAATTTAAGAAAAGTAATCGTTCTTTGCCTTAAATAAAATATCAAAACAAATCTAAAGGACGAAATCAATTAACCCAACTCCGCGAACTTTGCGGTTAACAAACGATTACTTCTTCGCCCTGATTTTACTTAAAAATTCTGGTGTAAAGCCCAGATAAGAAGCCAGCATATACTGCGGCACCCGCTGCACAAATTCAGGAAATAAACTGTTAAAATGGCTGTACCTTTCTTCAGCAGTCTGGCTGTACAGGAATTTTATGCGCCGCTGCGAAGCCTGATGATTTTTCTGCAGGATCAGCCTGAAATACCGCTCCAGTTTGGGCAGTTTGGAGAACATCTCATCATAATGATGGTGCGCTATTGAAATTACTTCTGTAGCTTCTGCTGCCTGTATGTAAAATTCTGTAGGTTGCTGAAAAAGAAAGCTTGTTAAATCAGTGATCCACCAGTTTTCGATGGCAAACTGAGTAGTGTGCTCAGCCCCCTTAATATCAATAAAATAAAGCCTCAGGCAACCTTTTACTACAAAATAATTTGCCCTGCAGGTTTGCCCTTCTGTTAATAAAAAAGCTTTCTTTTTTACGGAAAAAGATTCAAGCAATGGTGCAAGAACGTCCTGTTCATCGTTACTAAAATCTATAAATTTATTAATGTGCCTATAAAGTGCGCTACCCATCGCTATACTATTGATGAGCTAAAATAGGTATAATTATAAAAACAGAATCAATGGCCTAAAGTGAAAATGCCTTGTATATAGGATGCGCATATTCCCCCCAGTTTTTCATTGCGCCAAGTAATATTGTTTTTAAACCTTTGTTATCAGTAGGCTTCCCTTTTGTTGGTGCACTTAAGTCTTTTTCTGGAACGCTTACTTCTGTTACCTTGGTTGCAAACCAGGTTACATTTTCATGAGGTAAAGCTAAACCTAAAATCATGCCGGGTAATCCGGTAAAAGATTCCGGGCCGCCGGAAACAGCGATCTGGTTGCTATAATAGGCTACTACATAAACCGAATCCATAATGATGGCATTTGCCCTACGGCATTCGTAACCTGCAATTTCGCGTGTTTCATCTGTAATTTTCCAGTTAATTTTCCGCACACTGTCTTTAACAAGGTAAGTATCTTCATACACGTTTTTTTGCGTAATACTGATCTGCTGATCGAAATTTGTAGCTATGGTATTTTTTAAATCGGCCAGTACATCAGAGGATAGCCAATTGTTGTTTGCCGTTTCTTCTACAACAGGCCATTTATACAAACTTTTATCCTTGGTAAAGCTCAGCGTGCTTTTGGCAACTTTAAATTGTGGATTGTTCTTTTTATACTGTTCAAAGGCCTCCTTCATATAAGTTTCATTGTCTTTATCGATCTTCTTTTTGATCAGCGCATACATGTTGGATCTTTTTTCAAATTCGATTACACCATTTTGAACAAAATGTACATTTTGGGCAAAAAGATCGCTGCTGATGAAAATGACAGCAAGTAGGAAAATATGTTTTAGTGTAGTTTTCATGACTGTTATTTTTGTGTTTTAATACCACCGCCCATTTTGTTAAAGTCCCACGATACAGAGAACATTAAATACCTCCTGATGGTAGTATAGCTGCTTTGGCTGATCATGGTGTTAGATGCCGAACGGTTAAAGCCGATATTCTGGTTAAGAATATCATTTACTGTAGCAGAGAATTTTAAATTTTCTGATTTAAAGAATTTTTTGCTTAGGGCTGCGTTCCAGATAAGACGCTCAAAACTTTCAGTAAGCACTTGTGTTTTTCCATTGTACTGGTATTCTGCATCTGTTGATAGTTCAAATTTCGCCGGTAATTGCACGTAACCCGATGCGTAACCTGTCCATCCCCATCCATCACTGTTACGGCCAATACTGGCTCTTGCCATATTATACGAAGGGCCGAAGCGGCCATAAAAACTATAGCTTTTATCTTTGTATTTCGAGATGTTGATCCCTCCGCTATAGCTATAGTTTTTAGTATTATTTAAGGTTCTGCCTAAATCGGTGGTAATAAAGTTATAAGAAGAATTTCCATTTGCGCTTACATTCAAACCAGCATTTATTTCGCCAAGCGCGTTTATTTTTCTGTTTATCTGCGCATCTAAATAGAAATTTGTCGGCATTTTACCATTGAAATTGATGTAGCGATAGGTACTTTTACCAATACCATCAGTAGTTACATCGCTAATAATGGGATTGGAAATAAAGCCGTAGGAGCCGCTTAACCAAAGCGATTGATTGGTTAGCACTTTGTAAGAATTATAGCTCGCGCTAACATTGCTTCTGAACGACGGTCTTAAATTCTGGTTTCCTTCCACGATGTTAAATGGATCGTTATTTACCCTTACCGGCTGGAGTTGATCAAGTGAGGGCTGGGTGGTATTCCCGTTATAGTTAATTCTAAGTGATTTCTGTTGCGAAAAACGATATTGGTAAGATGCCTGTGGCATATAGTTAATAAAGTTTCTTACATAGGTTTTATTGCGGTAAATATCATCCTGCTTAAAATTTACACCACTAAACTTCGATCCAAAATTGATTACGGTTTTGCCTTTTTTATAATTGAAAATGGCTCCCCCCTGGTTAATGGTCTGGTTCAGTTCAAAATTGTTACTAAAGAGTGTATCCAGAACATCGAACATGCCGCCTCCTGATTGGTTAAACGATTTGCGGTCTGATTTTCCATTCATTAAAGTTAAACCATAGTTTACAATTACTGTTAAGGTTTTAGAGAGCGGTTCAGTATAGGCTGTATTTAATTTGAACGAATTATTGGTGATATCATTTACCTTTAGCTGATTGGTAAGGCTATCTATTGTTCCGGTCCCTGTTATGTTTGCCCGTTTGTTCTGCGAATTTAAGTACCCTTCGCTATTACTCTTGTTGATGGATTGATTTAAATTTAAGGATAATGTACGCCCTTTTTTCTTCAGTTTTTTGGTGAATAAAACGTTCATGTTAAAACTTTGATCATCCACCTCATTGCTTAATGTTCTGTTTGATGAATTTAGAAATTTATCATTTTCGCCAAGTGTTTCGGTTTCAAAAGAACTTGAGGTATTCCCTTTTTTCAATGAGCCATCAACATTCACTTTCATGGTTAAAGTCGTATCGATTTTTAGCTCATACATCGCATCGAGTTTTTGCCTGAACATGTCATTATCAAATGATTCATTGGAGGTATTGTTCTGTACGCCCGATTCTAAATTGTTCTGGCTTATTGAGTTTCTATTTCCCTGAACCCTGATTGATCCGATTTTATAATTTGTATTTAGCGATTCTTTATCCTTATTCCATTTGTTATCAAAATGTAGCCCCCCGGTTCTGGCTACAGGCAAACCCTGGCCGTTGTACTGTCCGTCGTAACTATCAAAATCATCGCCGCCAAAGCTAAAATACATTCCGCCATCATCACTCATTGTTAAGCCACTTGATCCACTGTATTTATCACGGTCATCCCAGCCTAAACCTACTGTTCCGTTATTGCCTAAAATACCATAGGCCGAAAATTTCTTTTTCCCCCAGAATTTATTGAACATAGCTTGTCCCTGGTAGAAATCTTTGGTTCCGTAACCACCCTGTACCTTACCGAAATAACCGTTCTTTTTATCTTCCTTTAGTTTAATATTAAGCGTTTTGGTTTTTTCGCCATCATCAACACCGGTGAAACTGGCCTGATCGCTGGCTTTATCGTAAAGCTGAACCGATTCTACCATATCGGCCCGAAGATTTTTAGTAACCAAGGTCGGGTCGTCGCCAAAAAACTCTTCTCCATCTACCAATACTTTCGGAACCGTTTTTCCCTGTGCTGTAATTTTACCATCTTTATCTACCTGGAAGCCAGGGAACTGTTTAATCAGGTCCTCTACTTTCGAATTGGGCTCGATATGATATGCTTTAGGATCAAACTCAGTTGTATCGCCTTTTATTTTTATGGCCGTACGGTTTCCTTTAATAATTACATCGGCAAGTATTTTAGCCATTCCCGTAAGATTAATCTTGCCATAATCTTTAACCTGGCTGGTCGAGTCTAAAGTAAAATGATCAACAAAATCGGCATATTTTGGATAAGAAACCAATAGGATAAACTTTCCGTTTTTAATGCCGCTGAGTTCGAAAGTACCATTTTCTGCTGTCCTGGTAAATTTTACCAGCGTAGAATCTTTTGCATTTAAAACAGCGACAGAAGTTCCCGATAAAAGTGTGGTAGAAGCGGTGTCAATTGTTCGGCCTTTAATGGTGTGAAGCCCCTGTGCTTTTGAGTAGGAGGAGATCACTGCTAAAAAGCACAATGAGAGTAAAAGACGTTTCATAGATAAAATTTGTTTTGGTTGCCCGAATATAAACTAATATATTAGTTGCTTGTAGTGCTTTAACCTTTTTTAACAAATTAAAAAAAAACATTTAAAGGTGTCCTTAGCGGTAACACTATTGACTTTATCTGGGAAACGTTTATTAATCAGTATTTTATATGCTTTTGTACTTCCGTCCAGCTAGGCCATAGCACGGAATCTCCGTTCTGCTTAAATCCGGCCTAATAAATTTTTCGGACTCCATTGACTAGGCCAAACCCGTGGCTTTGAAAGAAAAATTTTCAGCCGGCATTTTATTAATGGTTTTCTATTGTTTTCATTGGTATTAATGAGCTCGGCAATGCCTCGGTTTTGTTTCTTTTTGATGCCAAAAAGAAAGAGCCCTTCGGCGGCGGCGAGCCGAGACAAGACCGTGCTTCATGGCATAAGAAACCAATTACCTCAATCATGATAATTTTTATAAAAAATAAATTATCCCCTCATAGTTGACAATTATACTTGCGTACATCACCATTTGTGTTTGTCGATATTCCAAAAAACAGGCAGGTTTTCGTATAGGTTATTTAAGCGTTCGTCTATAAATACAAGCCCATGGTATAATAGCCCGGAATTGGCTGAAACGTTTTCAATGTACCGTAGTCTTAATTACAAAAACACCTAATAATTAGGGATTTAAAATAAAGATTTACAAACATAAAAATATTAAGGTCATGAAAACTTCTATCAAAAATTTATTCGCAGCAGCATTAGTAATGGTTACTTTGAGCAGCGCAACAGTAGTAGCAAACGCAACAGAAAATAATGCCAACTACACTGCATTAACAAAAGTTAAAAACATCAGCAAAATTGTGGTATCAGGAAATGTGAAACTGATTCTTGTTCAGGATGCCAAAGAAAGTGTTGAAGTGTACGATCAATATTACACCAAAAATGCCTTGGTGCAACAACAGGGAGCAGAATTGAGGATCAGTTCTTTTGATAAAAATGCTTTAACCGTAATTGCCCACGTAAATAATTTAACTGCTATTGAAGCTTCAAATACCGCAAGTATAAGCACTGCCGGAAGTTTTAACCTGCTAAACTTAAGCATTGTTTTAAATGACGAGGCATCAGCAGATATTAAAGCCAATACCGTTAGCTTATCAACAAATGTGAAAGATGGCGCGTCCTTAAAATTAGAAGGTACCACTGATTTGCACCAGGCTGTAATGGGAGTAGCATCCAAAGTAAACTTAGATGGTTTTACTGCTCAGGAAAGTAATACCAGGTTAACAGGAAAAACACTTTTAGCAAACAACAAATCGCGCTACGACGATATACAGGTTTCTTTATTAGAAAAATTATTCTAACTCCATCATATATTTACCAAAAAGGCGCTGAATTTAAATTCAGCGCCTTTTTTAGTCTCCAGCTTTTTCATGCACCCCAGTTACAAACGGAGACGATGTTATAAATCAAATTTTATGCCCTGTGCCAAAGGCAAAGTATTCGAGTAATTAATGGTATTGGTTTGTCTGCGCATGTAAGCCTTCCAGGCATCCGAACCGCTTTCCCTGCCACCACCGGTTTCTTTCTCACCACCAAAAGCCCCACCTATTTCGGCACCTGAAGTGCCGATATTGACGTTGGCTATACCACAGTCAGATCCGTTGGCTGATAAGAACTGCTCTGCTTCTCTTAGATTCAAAGTCATAATAGCCGACGATAATCCTTGAGGAACAGCATTTTGTAAGGCGATAGCCTCATCCAATGTCTTATATTTAATCAGGTATAGAATTGGCGCAAACGTTTCGTGTTGAACAATCTCGAAATCATTGTTAACCGCTGCAATACATGGTTTTACATAACATCCGCTTGTATAACCATGGCCAGATAAAACGCCGCCTTCTACCACAAAATTACCTCCTTCGGCCTTACATTTAGCGATCGAATCCAGGTAGGCTGTAACCGCATCGGTGTCGATGAGCGGGCCCACGTGGTTATTTTGATCCAAGGGATCGCCGATACGCAATTGTTCGTAGGCCTTAACCAGTTTAGCTGTAAAAGCATCATATACACTTTCGTGGATAATTAACCTTCTGGTAGAAGTGCAGCGCTGGCCTGCTGTGCCAACTGCACCAAATACTGCACCGATTAAACTCATATCCAAATCGGCATGTTCTGAAATTATAATGGCATTATTGCCGCCAAGTTCCAGTAAGCTTTTTCCTAACCTTGCACCAACTGCAGCGGCAACCGCCTTGCCCATGCGGGTCGATCCGGTAGCAGAAATTAAAGGAATGCGTCCGTCATTGGTCATGAGTTCGCCAACTTCCCTATCTCCTAAAATCAGGTTGCAAACACCTTCTGCCACATTATTGGCTTTAAAAACCCTTGCAATAATATGCTGACAGGCAATAGCGGTTAAAGGTGTTTTTTCTGATGGCTTCCAGATACACACATTACCACAAACCAAAGCCAAAGCCGCATTCCAGCTCCAAACTGCTACCGGGAAATTAAATGCCGAAATAATACCTACGATACCCAGCGGATGCCATTGTTCGTACATGCGGTGGCTGGGGCGTTCGCTGTGCATGGTTAAACCATAAAGCTGCCTTGATAAACCCACCGCGAAATCGCAGATATCAATCATTTCCTGTACTTCGCCGAAGCCCTCCTGCAAACTTTTCCCCATTTCGTAAGAAACCAAGGTGCCCAGTGCTTCTTTATTCTCGCGCAATGCATCGCCAAACTGACGTACAATTTCTCCTCTTTTGGGAGCCGGAACCGAACGCCAGGCGGTAAATGCTTCCTGGGCTTTAATTACAACACTATCATAATCAGCGGCGTCTGCAACTTTGGCCGAAGCAATCAGCTTGCCATCAACAGGAGAATAGCTATCTAATGTTTTGGTGTTTGCCACTCCGCCCCAATTACTTCCTGTGCTAAATGCTGCATTATTGGCTTTTATGCCTAATCTGTTTAAAATAGATTGAATATCTGTAGTCATATCTCTATCGGTTTACACAAAAAAACAAAAAATTACGCTAAAGGTGGTTACATTTGGTACTTTACTTTTACCACAATACTTAATATCTTGCTTTAAAGATAACTGACTTATAAAATCTTAAAAAATGAATAAAAAAATTATTGCCTGTGGGGTAATATTGGCTTCGGCTTTTATGGCTAATCCAATTTTCGCACAGGAACAAGCTGCCGAAAAATCAAATAATCTCAGCGTTTACCGTGCAACCGCAACCAAAGTTAACGACCTGGTTCATACTAAATTAGATGTGTCTTTTGATTATGCAAAAAGATATCTGTATGGAAAGGAATGGGTAACCTTAAAACCCCACTTTTACCCTACAGATTCTTTAACCCTCGACGCACAGGGAATGGATATTAAAACCGTATCCCTGGTGGGTGCAAAAGGAAATACGCCCCTTAAATATGTTTATAATGATAATAAACTGTACATCACGTTAAATAAAACGTACACCAATGCCGAAAAATATACGGTTTATATTGCTTATACAGCCAAACCTGACGAACTGAAGGTAAAAGGAAGTGCTGCCATAACCGATGCCAAAGGCCTTTATTTTATCAACCCTGATGGTACTGATAAAAATAAACCAACGCAGATCTGGACACAGGGCGAAACGGAATCATCATCGGCCTGGTTCCCTACCATTGATAAACCTGATCAGAAAACTACCGAAGAAATTTCGATGACTGTTAAGTCGAAATACACCACACTATCGAACGGAAAATTGGTGAGCCAGAAAACCAATGCCGACGGTACCAGAACCGATACCTGGAAAATGGACCTTCCGCATTCGCCGTATTTATTTATGATGGCCATTGGGGAGTTTAAGGTTACAAAAGATACGTATAAAGGGAAAGAGGTAAATTATTACCTTGAGCCGAAATATGCCCCTTATGTTAAACAGATTTTCGGAAAAACACCCGATATGATCCAGTTTTACAGCAATATTTTGGGTGTAGATTACCCATGGAACAAATATGCGCAGGTGGTAGTGAGAGATTATGTTTCAGGAGCAATGGAAAATACCACCGCAACATTACATGGCGAACAGATACAGAAGACAGACCGGGAGCTGCTGGATGGCAACGAAGAAGGTACCATAGCCCACGAGCTTTTCCACCAGTGGTTTGGCGATTATGTAACGGCCGAATCGTGGTCTAACTTAACCATGAACGAATCTTTTGCAACTTTTGGCGAAATTATCTGGCATGGACACGATGCCGGCCGGGATGCAGAAGATAAATCGCGTTACGAAAAGCTGCAGTCGTATTTAGGCTCGACTAAAAAAGGCGAAAGTCCGGTTTTGGCCCGTTTCTATTATAACGATAAGGAAGATATGTTCGATAATGTAAGTTATGCCAAAGGATCCATCATCCTTTATGCCCTTAAAAACCAGATGGGCGATGCAGCTTTCTACAAATCGCTTAACCGTTATCTCACCACCAATGCCTTCAAAAATGGTGAAACACATCAACTGCGCCTGGCAATGGAGGATGTTACCGGTAAAGATTGGAGCCCTTATTTTAACCAATGGTACTACAATGGAGGTCACCCAATTTTAAGCATTGATTATGGCTACGAAAACGGCAAAGCCACTATTAAAGTAAAGCAGATGCAGGATTCGAGCGTACAGACCTTTACACTGCCTGTTAAAATTGATATTTATGCAGGGGGTAAAAAAATCAGGAAGGAAATCCTGATCAATAGCCGCGAGCAGAATTTCAGCTTTGAGGTGAGTGCTAAACCTGATTTAATTGATTTTGACGTAGATAAAATTTTAGTTGGTGAAACCAACGACAATAAAACCGCCGAAAACTATTATTTTCAGTACAAAAATGCGCCAAGTTATGCCAACAGAATTGAAGCTTTACAGTTTATTATGCAAAGCAAGGCCAGCAGCGGACAGCAAATATTGCTGGAAGGGTTGAAAGATAAATCTGGCGATTTACGCGCATTAAGCATTGATGGCCTTAACCTCGAAGATGCACAGATTAAAGCTGCAGCGCTGCCTGTTCTGTTGCAACTTGCCAAAAGCGATAAAGACACTGAAGTTAGATCGGCTGCTATTCTAAAATTGGCTGAAACAGGCGATCAGGCCTATAAATCCTTGATGCTCGAAAGCCTCAAAGACCCTTCATATAAAGTGCTTGCAGCCGGTATCGGCGGACTGGCTAAACTTGCTCCTCAGGAAAGCCTTTCGGCATTATCGGCTCTTGATGCGGATACAAAAGAACATATTGCGCCATCTATCGCATCCTTATACATCAGCGATCCGAAAGACGAGCATCAGTCATTTTACGAGAACATTATGTTAAATGGCGATCGTAATAAAATTTTCGGGGTAATTGGTCAGTATTTCCAGTATTTACGGGCAAATACCAATCCTGCGGTAACCGAAAAAGGCATAAATAACATCAGCAGTGCCATCGAAAGACTGAAACTGCAGACCTACTTAAATAAACAACTGGCTGGTGCTTATGCGGCAACGGCCCAAGGTAAGGCAAAGCAGGCTGCCGCGGCCAGTGGCGATGCAAAAGCTAACCTGAACAAACAGGCAGAGTTATTTAAAAAAGCCGCTGCCGATTTAGAAAAGGAGTAATTCTTATTCCTCCAACAGGTCGTCATTTCGGCCGGAGTGTAATGAAGTGGAGAACTCTGTGTTGGATAGATTTCTCCCCGCCTGAACGGGCAGGCATTCCACTGCGTTTTAGTCGAGATGACGACTTTTTTATTGATATGCCGTATATGCTATGGATTATACAAAAATCTATTTACACCCCTCTTTTCTCCTGGTATCAATAATATACACAATCTGCCAACCCTTATCACCCTTAACCAGCTGAAAGGAATTTACACCACAGTGGCTAAACTTATCACCCAAATAAAACTTATAGTCTGTCCAAACAGCGGCCAGGTCACCATCAATTAAGATTTTCGTAAACACAATCCTTTCATCATATTTCTGCTGGTGTGGAGTGCCAATAAATTTGATAAAATTGTTAACTGATTCATTGCGCACACTCACTTTGCCCTCTTTATTAACTATTGTTTGCATAATTGCAGCATCGGCAAAAGCACTGCGCGCCAGGGTGCTGTCTGCATCTTTCATGCCGGTAAAAAGATTGGTTATGGTTTTCTTGATGGCATTTTCTTCATCGCTTTGTGCAAAGCCACTTGTACTCAAACACAGTAAAAATAGCGCAAAAATGACTGATTCTTTCATGACTTCCTGATTACTTATATCACATAAATTTATAGTATTTTTGTAAAAGAAGGGACAAGAAACTGCGATGTTGCAAAAAACCTATTGATTATCCACACATCTTAATTACAGTTAAAACGCTTTATATTCAGTCGTTTACGTTGTTTTATGCTGTTGATGTTAATAATTATTTTAAAAACGGATAATTATAATTGTTAAACTTATAATGTGTTTTACTGCTAATTGGCACGGTTCTTTAATAGTATAATATATGGAAGAAGAATTCTTTTTTGAATCCAACGAAGATGCACAACGCTCGGTAGAACGTTACGAAGAGATGCTCCGCAACCAGGATCAGTATTTTTTCGATGCAGGTGCTTTTGAATACATTGTAGATTTCTACATCGAGAAAAATGACCCGGTTAAAGCCTTGCAGGTAATTGACTTCGCGATTAGCCAGCATCCTTATGCAACTGTTTTTTTAATTAAACAGGCCCATCTGTACATTTTAACCAATAACCACGAAAAAGCTTTTATCGCTTTGCAAAAGGCTGAACTCTTAGAGCCATCAGAACCTGATATTTACCTGCTGCGCGGTAATATTTTCCAGAATACCGAACGTTATGACGAGGCTTTGGAAAATTATGAAAAAGCTTTAGGCCTGGCCGAAAGTACCGATGAGATCTTATTACAGATGGCTTATGTGTATCAAAGCATGTCTGACTATGAAAATGCCATTACCTATATTAAGCTCAGTTTAGAGCAGAATATGGAAAATCAGGATGGTTTATATGAACTGGCTTTCTGCTACGATGTGTTAGACAAGCAGGAAGAAAGTATCAAGTTTTACCAGCAGTACATCGATACCGATCCATATTCTTATGCCGCCTGGTATAATTTAGGCAATAGTTTTCACAAACTGAACCTTTTTGAAAAAGCTATTGATGCTTATGATTATGCCATACTGATTAAAGAGGATTTCAGCTCAGCCTATTTTAACAAGGGAAATGCACTCGTACAACTGGATAAATACGATGAAGCGATAGATGTTTATAAACAGACTTTCGAATATGAACAGCCTAATGCCGATACCTATTGTGCCATTGGCGAATGTTACGAGAAACTGGAAAAAATGGACGAGGCCCGTTCTTACTACAAAAAATCAGTAAAAATGGATCCTAAAATGGCCGATGCCTGGTTTGGGATCGGAGTGACACTGAATTTTGAAGAACGTTATTTCGAGTCGCTGCATTTTTATAAAAAAGCAATTGATTTAGAAGCCGAAAACGCTGATTTCTGGTTCGCCATGGCCGATGCTTACTATAAATTAGGCCAGATTGATGAATCGATTGAAGCTTATGAAAAAGTATTGGAGTTTAATCCTTTGGATATAGAAGCCTGGTTAGATTTTAGTACAGTGCTTTACGAACAGGGAAAACTGCTCGAAGCATCAGAAACAATGGCTGAGGCGATTAAAAACAATCCGGAAGCAGCCGAGCTCTATTACCGGATGGTGGCCTATCTTTTTGCTTTAGGAAGTTATGGCGACGCCTTGGGATATTTAGAAACAGCTTTAACCACTGACCCGGATAAACATTATATTTTATTTGAATATTTGCCACAATTGCAGGATAATAGTGCCATTTTAAACGTCATAAACAGATATATAAGGTAACGACCTTGTGAGAAAAATTTAACAAATAAATCTCAAAATTTTTTTCACTTTTGTACGCATATGAATTATCCATTATTAAACGTTCCCGAACGTCCAGCTAAACCGCGCCAAAAAGGCTTAACAATGGTTATGGATAAGGGATTGAGCCTACGCCAGGTTGAAGATTTTATTGATGTTGCCGGTGTACATACAGATATCGTGAAGTTAGGTTGGGCAACGTCGCACGTAACGCCAAACCTCAAAGAAAAATTAGCTTTATATAAAAGTGCAGGCATTCCTACCTATTTCGGTGGAACCTTGTTCGAGGCCTTTATCATCCGCAATCAGTTTTCAGATTATCAACGTGTTTTGGATGAGTATGGAATGGAATATGCAGAAGTTTCTGATGGTTCTATTGATATTGAGCACGATAAAAAATGTGGCTTTATCAGCGAGCTGGCTAAACAGGTAACGGTAATTTCGGAGGTGGGAAGTAAAGATGCCGCTAAAATATTTGCCCCATACAAGTGGATTAAATTAATGCAGGCCGAAATTGAGGCCGGAGCCTGGAAAGTAATTGCCGAAGCCCGCGAAGGCGGTAATGTAGGTATTTACCGTGGAAGCGGCGAGGTGCGCGAAGGGTTGGTTGATGAAATTTTAACACAGATTCCTGAAGAAACCATTATCTGGGAAGCACCTCAAAAAGAACAGCAGGTTTGGTTTATTAAGTTAATCGGTAGCAATGTAAACCTGGGTAATATTGCCCCGGCTGAAGTAATTCCTTTAGAAACCATTCGTTTGGGACTACGAGGCGATACTTTTGACTATTTCCTGAACCAAGTAAAATAATCCAATTTTAAGTGCCTGTAGTATAAATCGGTATATTCTTAGATTTTGTCACATTGAGCTTGTCGAAATGCCCTATATAAATCCGCTATAGTCCTTCGACAGGCTCAGGATGGCAATTCGATTTTGTAATACGGCCACTTATTTTTTTATTAATATGAAAACATACGGTTTAATCGGGTACCCGCTTTCTCATTCTTTCTCTAAAAAGTATTTTACCGAAAAGTTTTTAAATGAAGGCATAGCTGATCATCAATATGAACTTTTTCCGATTGAAGATATTAAATCCCTGCCTGATCTCCTGAACGAAAACCCGTCGCTTTGTGGCCTGAATGTAACTATTCCACATAAAGTAAGTGTGCTTTGTTATTTAAACGAAGTAGATGAAGCCGCAGAGCAGATCGGTGCCGTCAATTGCATTTCCATTAAAAGTTTTGAAAACGAAAATTATTTAAAGGGTTATAATACAGATGCTTATGGTTTTGAAGCGTCCTTATTGCCTTTATTGGAGCCACAGCATACAAAAGCACTGGTTTTTGGCGACGGGGGAGCGGCAAAGGCAGTAAAATACGTTTTGGAAAAGCTGAATATAGAATACCAGATAGTGGTACGCAAACCAGTTGAAGGCGCTATCCTGTATACCGGGCTTACCCCGGAAATTTTGGCTTCGCACAAATTGCTGATCAATACCACCCCGCTAGGAATGTCGCCAAATACTGATACCTTTCCCCCAATTGATTACAGCCAGCTTGGACCCGGACACCTGGCCTACGATCTGGTGTATAATCCGCTGGAAACTTCATTCCTGGCAAAAGCTGCCGAACAGGGTGCGGCGATTAAAAATGGTTTGGAAATGCTATACAAACAGGCAGAAAAAGCTTGGGCAATTTGGAATAAATAATTAACTTATCGTCATTGCGGGAAGGAACGACGAGGCAATCTTTGATAAAATGTTATGAAATTAAAACAACTGATCTGTGTTCCTTTTATACTGCTTTTGTTCCTAGCTGCTTGCCAAAACCACGATTACAGTCCAAAGCCCAAAGCTTATTTCAGGATTGTATTTCCTGAAAAACATTACACTACGTTTACCAGGCCCGTTCCCTTTACGTTCGAATATCCCACTTATGCCGCGATAGAACGGGATCAAAGCCGCGATGCCCAAAAAAACTGGTACAATTTGCACTTTAAGCAGTTTAATGGTTTTTTGCATTTAACTTATTATGATGTATCAGGCAAGGGCGAATACGATGAAATGGTAGAAGATGCCCGGAAACTTGCTTTTAAACATACCATAAAAGCGAGCGCAATCGATCAAAGGATCATCAACTACCCTAACCGTAAGGTTTATGGTATTTATTACGCCATAGAGGGAAATACAGCTTCATCTGTGCAGTTTTTTTTAACCGATAGTGCTAAGCACTATTTTAGGGGAGCGCTATATTTTAATGAGCGGCCACAATACGATTCAATAGCACCCGTTGTTAAATTTATTAAACAGGATATCGATACCCTGATTGCCACTTTTAAGTGGAAAAATTAAACCATCCCGATGGCTTGTCAGATTTTTTCTAAAAATTTATGATTACTGTAAAAACCTTCACCTTTAATGCTTATAGCGAAAATACTTATCTGCTGTATGATGAAACCAAAGAATGTGTCATTATAGATCCCGGTATGTATGAGGGCTTCGAGCAAAACGAACTGGCAGCCTTTATTAAACAAGAAGGCCTTAAACCCGTTTTATTGTTAAATACCCATTGCCACCTCGACCATGTTTTTGGCAATAAATTTATCTTTGATACTTATGGATTAAAGCCACAGTTCCACGAGGGCGAATTACCTATTTTAAATGCAGTTCCCGGTTATGCGCCATCAATGGGTTTTACCCGGTATGAGGTTTCTCCTCAACCTGATCGCTTTTTGCCTGAAAGCGGGACCATATCATTTGGAAACAGCACTTTAAGCTTAATTTTTGCTCCTGGCCATTCGCCGGCACATTTATGCTTTTACAGTGCTGCCGATCATATTTTAATAGGTGGCGATGTGCTTTTTTATGGCAGCATAGGCCGTACCGATCTTCCGGGTGGCAACCATCAGCAATTAATTCAAAACATTTCCGACAAGCTTTTTGTATTACCAGATGAAACCAAAGTTTACCCTGGCCATGGACCGGCCACAAGCATTGGTTTTGAAAAACAACATAACCCGTTTTTTTGATGGGAGATGAGTGATGTAAAAAGATGATGGTGCTTATTACACTTACCATTCCCGTCTTACGTTATTCATCTAACATCATCCATCTTACATTTTATCTATATTTGCCGCTGTGAATACATCGTTTTATATCGCCAAAAGGTATCTTTTTGCCAAAAAATCTACCAATGCCATTAACCTGATATCGGGAATATCGATGATCGGTGTAATGGTTGGTAGCGCAGCATTAATTATTATCCTTTCGGTATTTAACGGTTTAGAAACGGTGGTACTTAACATGTTCGATACCATTACCCCGCAAATTGCCATTACCCCAGCCAAAGGGAAAACCTTCGATCCGAACACACCTTATTTTAATGCGCTTAGAAAAAACAAAGCTGTTGCCGCTTTTACCGAGGTACTGCAAGAAAATGCTTTACTAAAATACAACAATAAGCAGGCTGTTGGAATGGTTAAGGGGGTAAGTTCAGATTATCTGAAAAACACCAGGTTGGATAGTACCATTAAAGAAGGCCATTTTCTGTTGCATAACAGAAGCGGCGATAATGCGGTTATTGGTTCGGCCTTACAAAGCTATTTGGCCGTTAATGTTGTTGATCCTTTTACAGAACTGGAAATCTATTCGCCAAAGAAAGATATTGCGGTAAATACCTTAAATCCTGCAGACGATTTTGTGCTGAAGAACATCAGGGTAAGCGGTGTCTTTGAAGTACAGCAAGATTTTGATAATGGCATCATCGTACCGATAGGCTTTGCCCGCGGGCTTTTGGGTGAAGAAAAAAATGTGTCTGCAATAGAGATCAATCTGCAGCCAAAAGTTGATGTTGATGAATTTCAGAAAGAAGTGATCGAACAGGCCGGAAAGGATTATGAGGTACGCAACCAGGCTGAGCAGAATAAATCGCTCTATCATATTTTAAATACCGAAAAATGGGCAGTTTATATTATTCTTACTTTTATCCTGATTATTGCTATATTTAATATCATAGGGTCGTTAACCATGTTAGTAATAGATAAGATCAAGGATATTGCCATTCTGAGCAGTTTGGGGGCAGGGAAAACATTAATCAAACGTATATTTTTATTTGAAGGCATGATGATTACCATGTCTGGCTGTGTACTTGGCTTAATTATTGGTCTTATATTTTATTATTTTCAGCACACTTATGGTTTTATTAAGATGGGAGATGAAGTAAACAAAACCCTTGTAAGTTCTTATCCAATCGCACTAAAATGGAAAGATTTCGTTTTAGTTTTTATTACTGTAGGGATCTTCTCATTTTTGGCATCCGCTTTGTCATCAAGTTTAAGTGTTAAAAAGATAGATCAAATTAATCAAACCATATAAGATGAAGTTATTTAAACAGGCAATTGTATTCGTTGTGCTCCTTGGCGTAGCTGTTACAGCTTGTAATAGGAAAGATAAGGCCGAAGGAGAAAAAAGTAACCTGATAAAGGTTAAGGGTTTGTATAGTTTTGGTCCTGAAATGAAATCATTTACCCTATGCGAAGATAATCGTGAATATTGGGTTACCGATAGCGTAAAGAACCTGGAGCTTTCTTACAATAATCTGGGTTTCGAAAAGCCCTATGAACCGGTATATGTAGAACTGGAAGGTTATTTTACCAAATCTAACGCAGTTGTTTCTTCCGATTTCGATTCGACCCTGGTGGTGATGAAAGTGCTTAAAATCAGTAAAGAAATCCCTGATGGGCCTTGTGCGCAGTAATTTATTAGAAATCTACGCGGATCATTATGTTGAATTTATTTTATTAGTGGTTTTATCGTTTCAAAGGCTCAATAGATACTTCTTGTTCAGCATCTTTCCTGCAAATAGACCCTGAAATAAATATTAATATTTAGGAGCTTATCCTGACAACTATATTTTCGCCTCGCTTAGGCCATAGCACAGTACCTCCGTTTCACTTAAACGCGGCCTAATAAATTTTTCGGGCTCCGTGACCAAGCCTAACCACTGGCTTTGAAAGAAAAATTTTCAGCCGGCATTTTATTAATGATTTTCTTATTGTTTTCATTTGCATTAATGAGCTCGGCAATGCCTCGGTTTTGTTTCTTTTTGATGCCAAAAAGAAAGAGCCCTTCGGCGGCGGCGAGCCGAGGCAAGACTGTGCAATAGGGTAAAAAATGTCATTCATGTTGATTTTTATACAATACATTATCCTCAAAGTAAAGACACATATCTATTTTAGATTATTATCGTTTTTCTTGAAGCGCAATAACTGTATCGTATTGGTTACGGAAGTCCTGCTTTTGCTCCAAGTCCTCTCCCGATGAAAAATCGGGATTGCGGGCTTATGCTTCAATCAGGGCTATTTTTGAACAGTCTTTGCTCCTATTACAGGTTTGCCTTTGCAAGCGCCTTTGTTTGTGTTTACACTTTTAAGCTCTGGTAGCACTACGATGGTTTTATACCTACCTGTAGACAATAAAAAAGGCTCACAACTTTCGTTGCGAGCCTTTTGCGTATTCTTGAATTTTATTTTTACCAGAAAATTGAGTAAAGTGCAACTAAGATTCCGCACACTAAGAGCGATCCAACGGCAAACGAAGGATGAACTTTAAACATGCTTGCATCTACTTCTAAACCATTAGATTTATCACCTTTGCTATTTTCGAACAAACTAATGGCAAACATCACGATAAGACAGATTACGAATACAATACCCATTCTATCCAAGAAAGGGATTTCGTAAACTCCACTCGCATTGGCTACTGAGAATCCAAAATCGTGAAGGAATGAAAGATCCATTATGCCTGGTAAGAATTTTAAAAATACCGATAAACCAAATCCGCCAATAGTAGCAAACAAGGCTGCATTTGAAGTGGTTTTTTTCCAGAAGAAACCCAATATGAACATGGCAAAAATACCAGGACTTACGAAACCGGTATACTCCTGGATAAATTCGAAGCCACCTTTTTTATCGATACCAAGGAAAGGTGAAATGGCGATTGCGATAATCATGGCAATGATTACCACCATACGTCCGGTACTTACCAGTTTCTTCTCATTGGCTTCTGTATTAATGTGTTTCTTAAAAATATCTAAAGTAAAAATGGTAGAGATACTATTGATTTTACCGGCTAAAGAGGCCACAATTGCTGCAGTTAAAGCGGCAAAAGATAACCCTTTTAATCCTGTTGGTAAGATGCTCAATAAAGTAGGGTAAGCCCTATCCGGACTAAGTTCTCCGCCAGGCATCATTGAATTTACATCAATACCTGTTTTTTCCTTATACAACATGTATACCGCAATACCTGGTAAAACTACAATTAGCGGCATCAGAAGCTTTAAAAAGGCTGCAAATAAAATACCTGCTCTGGCCGTTTTTAGATCTGCACCTAAAGCACGCTGGGTAATGTACTGGTTACAGCCCCAATAGTTTAAGTTTACAATCCACATACCACCAAGCAATACCGTCATACCCGGTAATGAAGCATAATTGGCACTGTCTTTCTTAAATATCATGTGGAAATGATCTGGTGCTTTTTCTCTTAAGAACGATAAACCATCCAACACGCCATGGCCGCCAAAATGATCACTTACTAAATTAAGTGCTAAATAAGTAGTTGCTAAACCGCCGAAAATTAAAAACGCTACCTGGATTACATCCGTGTAACCGATTACTTTCATACCACCCAACGCAATAATTACCGCAAAAATGGCTAAGCCCATCATACAGTACCAAAAGCCGATACCCGAAATACTGCTTACTGCTAAAGCGCCCAGGTATAAGATGGAGGTTAAGTTTACCACAACATATAATAACAACCAGAACACAGCCATAATCATGGCTACAGTACCATTGTAACGTTGACTTAGAAATTGTGGCATGGTATAGATCTTATTTTTAAGATATACCGGGATAAAAAAGGTAGCAACAATTACCAATGTTGCAGCAGCCATCCATTCGTAAGTGGAAATAGCTAATCCCATTTTAAATCCATCACCACTCATGGCTACAAATTGCTCGGCACTAATATTAGATGCGATTAAGGAGGTACCTATTGCCCACCAGGTGAGTGAGCCTTCTGCAAGAAAATAATCCTTGCTGCTCATCTGCTTTTGCTTCTTGCGTTGGTAAATCCAAAAACCGTAAATTGCTACGATTGCAAAGTAGGCTAGAAAAATAATGTAATCTGTGACTTTCATTTAAGATAAGTTATTTGGTTTAGAGGGCTAAATGTAGTAAAATCATTATTTAGTTTTCAATTTTTTTTGTTATAAAATGTTAAATTGACGTTTATTATTTTGTAACCTAATCTTTTAGCCTGCAATTAGATGTACCTGTTAATTAAATTTTCCAGATATTCTTGCTTTCCGCTGCGCACCTCTGGTTCGCCATTTTCTGCAGCGTAATTCCTCAAGTCTTCTAAACTTAGTTTACCCTGTTCAAATTCGGCACCCTTGCCGCCATCAAATGAAGCATAGCGGTCGGCTCTTATTTTTTTGTAATCAGATTTTTGGAGAATGGCATCTGCAGTGATCAATGCCCTGGCAAAAATATCCATACCACCAATATGTGCATAGAATAAGTCTTTCGGATCAGTAGAGTTACGGCGGATTTTCGCATCGAAGTTTACACCTCCACCCTGTAAGCCACCACCTTCTAAAATAATCAGCATGGTTTCCGTTAATTCGTTAATATCGTTCGGGAACTGATCGGTATCCCAGCCATTTTGATAGTCGCCACGGTTTGCATCGATAGAGCCTAATAAGCCATTATCTACTGCAACCTGTAATTCATGCTGGAAAGTGTGGCCAGCCAGGGTAGCATGGTTAACTTCTAAATTTAATTTAAAATCGGCTAAGAGGTCGTATTGTTGTAAAAAGCCTTTTACAGTTGCTGCATCGTAATCGTATTGGTGTTTAGAAGGCTCGCATGGTTTTGGTTCAATAAAGAATGTTCCTTTGAAACCCTGTTTGCGTGCATAATCTTTAGCGGCATGTAAGAATTTTGCCAAATGCTCCTGCTCACGTTTCATGTTGGTGTTCAATAAGCTCATATAGCCTTCTCTTCCTCCCCAAAAAACATAGTTTTCGCCACCAAGGGCAATTGTAGCATCTAAAGCGGCTTTAACCTGGGCAGCCCCATGCGCCAGCACATGAAAATCCGGATTGGTAGCTGCACCATTCATATAACGCTTGTGGCTAAATAAATTTGCTGTTCCCCAAAGTAGTTTTACACCGCTATCTGCCTGTTTTTGCTTGGCATATTCAACAAGGGCCTGTAATCTGCGTTCGTTTTCGGCAACATCGTCGCTATAATCTACTACATCCACATCATGGAAACAATAATATGGAATCTGCATTTTAGTGATAAATTCAAAAGCGGCGTCCATTTTATCTTTTGCTCTTTCTACCGCATCTTTTTTTTCATCCCAAGGGAAAATGTGGGTTGCGCCTCCAAACGGATCGGCACCGTTGCCATTAAATGAATGCCAATAGGCACAGGCAAACTTAAAATGTTCTTTCATGGTTTTGCCCGCTACTACTTTGTTGGCATCATACCATCTAAATGCTAATGGATTATGGCTTTCCAGCCCTTCAAACTTGATCTGCTCAATGCCTTTGAAAAATTCTGTTGCTCCTGTTACTACTTTTGTCATGTTTTTTGTTTTTTGGTTGAAGGTCTATCGGTCAATAGTTCATAGTAAATCTCACCATGAGGCTATCAATCACTAACCAATTGCTAATTGTTTTCCTAATATTTCTTTCCAATCCTGATAGATTGTTTCGTATGCTGCTGAGTGTTGTGGTGTTAAAGTGTTAATTATCTTATGCTTGCTAAAAGCTTCATCGGTAGTTTTAAAAATTCCGGCACCTATACCCGCACCTAAGGCAGCGCCTACGCTACCATCGTTTTCATAAAGTTCAACCGGAATGCCTGTAACATCTACAAAAGTTTGTGCAAATACATCACTTAAAAAAAGGTTGGCCCTTCCGGCGCGGATTACTTTAGGTTGCATGCCATTTTCGCGCATGATATCCAATCCATAACGGAAAGAAAAAGCGATCCCTTCCTGTACAGCCCTGAAGATATCGGATTGATTGTGGAGGTTTAAATCGATGCGCAAAAACTCTGCACCTGTATATTGGTTGTTTAACATCCGTTCTGCACCGTTTCCGAAAGGAAGTACTTTTAAACCGTTACTGCCTATTGGTGCTTTAGATGCCAGGATATTCAGATCTGCATAGGTAGCCTGCGGTGCAAAATTATGTTTTGCCCAACGGTACATGCTGCCGGTGCCGTTAATACAGAGTAAAACTCCGGTATGTTTTTTTTCTTCAGAATAGGTTACATGTGCAAAGGTGTTTACCCTCGATTGTTTGTCGTAGGTAAGCTCGTCGCTTACACCGTATATTACCCCGGATGTTCCGGCAGTTGCGGCAACCTCACCTGGATTTAAAACGTTTAGAGAAAGCGCATTGTTCGGCTGATCGCCTGCTTTATAAGCTACGGGAATGCCTGGGGCTAATCCCAGGGTGCCGGCGATATCGGCTTTTAAATAACCATGTTCTGAAAACAGCGGTTTCACGGTTGGGATAAGGCCGTTCGAAATGCCATAATAATTCATCACATCTTCAGAAATTTCATGATTTTGAAAATCCCAGAAAATGCCTTCAGATAGGGCAGAAATGCTGGTTGTAATTTCTCCCGTTAATTTCATGGCAATGAAATCGCCTGGCAGCATGATTTTATCAATGCGGTTATAAATCTCCGGTTCATTTGCTTTTACCCAGGCCAGTTTTGAGGCCGTGAAGTTTCCGGGGGAGTTTAGCAGGTGTTTTAACGATTTTTCGTGCCCGATTGCCTCAAATGCGCCATTGCCCAATTCAACTGCTCTGCTATCGCACCAAATAATGCTGTCGCGGAGTACTTGTTTGTTTTTATCTACAACCACTAATCCGTGCATTTGATAAGCAATACCAATGGCTTTAATTTCTTTAGGATCAAACAGGCCGGTTGAATTTAATTTTAAAATGGCCTGTTGAACATTTTGCCACCA
Source organism: Pedobacter vanadiisoli (assembly GCF_042684385.1). Taxonomy (NCBI): domain Bacteria; kingdom Pseudomonadati; phylum Bacteroidota; class Sphingobacteriia; order Sphingobacteriales; family Sphingobacteriaceae; genus Pedobacter; species Pedobacter vanadiisoli. Next base: position 22,362 of record NZ_JBHULL010000014.1, read on the forward strand.
ATCATTAGGTGATTGTTCTGCCCAGCCCGATTGTATAGATTTGATCGCTGTTTCCTCTTCAGGATATTGAGCTGTTGCTACATTTTTTTGCGTAGCAATTTCTACAACTGCAACTTTTATAGATGAGGTTCCTAAATCAATTCCTAATAAGTACATGCTTTTAAGTTATTTTATATTTGGTTATGCAAACGGTTGCATAAAGATAAGTGTAAAAATATAAAACGCAAATTTTTTACAAAATCTCTTTGATTTTTATGCAACCGTTTGAATTGTGTTTCATCTTATTTTAAACGGCAAGTGAATAATTTATATTTTTGCGGGTAATACATTAATTATTTATGGAACAGATTACCTGGAGTGATTTCGAAAAGGTAGAATTAAGAGTGGGGACCATTTTAGAGGCCTTCGAATTCCCCGAAGCCAAAAAACCAGCTTATAAAGTAAGGGTAGATTTTGGCGAATTTGGAATTAAAATGAGCAGTGCACAGATTACCAAACATTATAAACTGGAAGAATTACCCGGAAAACAGATTGTAGGCGTGATTAATTTTCCTAAAAAACAGATCGGCAAATTTATGTCCGAATTTTTGGTAACCGGTTTTGCCGATGAAAATGGGGATATTGTGTTAACGGCCGTACAAAGCAAGGTACCGAACGGGAGTAAGTTGATTTAACACGCAGATTTTTGAAGTTGGACATGCAAATTTGGGGTGTCTTTAGCTGAGACCTGGCTCGAATAGCCCTGATTGAAGTGTAAAGCCCGGAGTGAGGTACGAACAAGGACTTGTAACGGAAAGCAGGACTGCAGCAACCTACCGGCACTGCAATTGCGCTCTAAAATCTAAAGAAACAAAATTTACCCTTTAACTTGTAAGGGTTCGCCTTTCTGCCGCCCTTTCAAACTTGTGGGGTCTTTTCCGCATTATACCTTATATTTGCCCGATGAGTTTTTACAATTTCGAAAATACGGATCCTGAGGAAGAAGATATTCATTATATGAAATTAGCTTTGGAAGAAGCTAAAAAAGCTTTGGCTGATGATGAAATTCCGATAGGTGCCATCGTGGTCAGTAAAAACAGGATTATTGGCCGGGGCTATAACTTAACCGAACGGTTTAACGATGTTACTGCGCATGCCGAAATGCAGGCTTTTACTTCTGCTGCGCAAACTATCGGAGCGAAATATTTAAGGGATTGTACCTTATATGTAACCATAGAGCCTTGTGTAATGTGCGCCGGTGCGAGTTACTGGACACAGATTGGCCGGATTGTTTATGGTGCCCGTGAAGAAAAAAGAGGTTTTATCTCCAAAAATGCCAATCTGCTCCATCCTAAAACGGTGTTAAAAGGTGGCGTAATGGCAGAGGAGTGTGGGGCTTTGATGAAGGGTTTTTTTGCTAAGAAAAGATGAGTTAATGGCTCAGGGTTTATGGTTCATAGACAAGCAGGCTATTTTACTATCCCACACAGCTATTGACCAAATAGTAATCTTATCGTCCTTGTTTGCAACGAGGATGTATGATAAGGGTGATTGTATCGCCATTTGGTGCATTTAAAATGCGCATCTCAATAATCCTCGTTGCAAACGAGGACTATGGTAACTTATTTTACTATTTGCCATCACTATTGCCTAAATAGTATTTTTAATTAAAAACTGTTTGGCTTACCGCCCTGAACTTTCCAATTTTTCAACCCTTTCAATTTTCCAACATTAACCCGGAAAACGATTTGATGATAATAACATGAACAAATCTTAATGTTCTAATGTTATATTTGCTACAAGAAACATTTTTAAATCTTAAAACATAAATATTATGGCTTTTGAATTACCTGCGTTACATTACGCAACAGATGCATTAGAACCGCATATCGACAAAACCACGATGGAAATCCACCACGATAAACATCATCAGGCTTACGTTACCAACTTAAACAAAGCGTTAGAAGGTAAACCAGAGGCAAGTTCAAGCATCGAGGAAATTGTAAAACACATTTCAAAATTCCCTGCTGCTGTTAGAAATAATGGTGGTGGTCACTATAACCACTCTTTATTCTGGAACATTTTAGGTCCAAATAAAGGTGGTGAGCCAACTGGCGATTTAGCTAAGGCAATTAACGAAACTTTTGGTTCGTTTGCTGATCTTAAAACCAAATTACAGGAAGCCGGTGCTACACGTTTTGGTTCTGGCTGGGCCTGGCTATCGGTTGGTGCCGATAAAAAACTTCAGGTTTCTTCTACTCCAAATCAAGACAATCCTTTAATGGATATTGCTGAAGTAAAAGGAACACCAATTTTAGGTATTGATGTTTGGGAACACGCTTATTACTTAAAATACCAAAACAAACGTCCGGATTACTTAGCTGCAATCTGGAATGTAATTAACTGGGATGCAGTTGCTGAACTTTATAAAAAAGCTCTGTAAGCTAAAATTCCATAAAATTTAAGAAAGTCCCGATTAACCGTTGGGACTTTCTTGTTTTAAGATAATTAAGTAACTTCGCTCATATTAAAATATCCGAAATGAAAAGGCTTGTAATTTTATTTTTAATTGTTGTTAGTGTAAATGGCTTAGTAAGAGCGCAGCAGAACAAAATGCCTACACCTACAGAAATTGCACAGAAGAATGTGGAAGATCTGGATAAGCGATTAAAACTGAATGGAACGCAAAAAAGTGTAATCTACAGCTTTACATATAACCAGGCCAAAGAACAGGCCGAATTAATTAAAAGGCAACAGGCAGGTAACTCGCGTGAAGAGGATGTAGATAAATTCTATAAACTGCAGAACGAAACCACTAAAAATATCCGTAATGTTTTAAGGCCTGAGCAACAGCTGGAGTACGATAAAGTTATAGAAGAGCGTTTAAGCGGAAAAAGCCCGAAAAGTAAAAAAAAGAAAAAAGGCGAAGAGGAAGAAGTACAGAGTGATATTAAAGGATTGCTGTCTGCACCTCCGGTAGAAAAACAAAATCAATAATGGCTTAAGCTGCCTTTCAATAAAAACAGATGCCAGAAATTATCCTCGGTGCGGTTGTACTAGGGCTTTTATTGTCGCCCCAGTTACTGGCTGGTTTTTTGGCCAAAAGAACAGGACGTAAATTCTGGTTCTGGTTTTTAATTTCCTTTTTAATCCCTATTATTTCGCTGATCATCCTGATCTTTTTAGAAGACAAAAATCCTGCTGCAAAAAGCTATAAGCTGGCAGATCATGTGGATAGAGATAACGAATTAGTTCCAAGGACTGTGAAATAATCCATTCAATAATCTTCTTATAAAGAGCGTCGTTCCTTTTCGCAATAACGACCGCTATTAAAACTTACGGTTTATCCCCACGTTTAGTGTGCTGAAACTTTGCAACGCAATCTAAATCCCAACCACATCTTTTTTCTTTTTTTGCCTCATGGCTTTTGGGATAATTTCTAGAATCTCCTCTTTTAATGCATTAAGCATCCGTTTCTTGATGAAGTTTTTATGGGTTACCAGGCTGATTTCGCGTACAGGTTCAGGAGATTTAAAGTGCCTGATTTTAGTGTTCTGCTTGGTGTTTAATTCTGCAATGGCCAGCTCGGGTAGTAATGTTGCCCCCCCGTTTAAATCGACCATTCGCACCAAAGTTTCTACACTGCCGGTATTATATTCTAAACCCTGTAAACGATTATTTTTTGTAGAACGACAAATGTTTAATACCTGATTGCGCATGCAATGCCCTTCGTTTAAAAGCCAGATATTTTCATTGTTCAGGTCTTCAGCATCAACCGCTTTCTTTTTATAAAGCTTGCTGTTTTTACTGATGTAGCTTACAAAGTTCTCGTAATATAATGGCGTTTCGGTAATATTCGGGTCGGTTAAGGGTGTAGCCAGAATTCCGCAGTCCAATACCCCAGTTTTTAAATGATTGATAATATCTTCAGTGGTATATTCCCAGATTAAAAGTTTCAGTTCAGGGTATTTCTCCAGCATGGCCGAAATTACCTCTGGTAATAAATATGGTGCAACTGTAGGGATTACGCCTATTCTCAGTTCTCCTAAAATATCCTGTTGCTGGCTGCTGATCAGTTCTTTTATTTTTCCGCTTTCCTGTAAAATGATCCTGGCCTGGGCAATAATCTGTGCACCAATTTCGGTAGGGCTTACGGGTTGTTTACTTCTGTCGAAAATTTTAACACTGATTAATTCTTCAAGCTTCTGTATCTGCATACTTAAGGTAGGCTGGGTTACAAAACACTTGTCGGCAGCAGTTACAAAACTTCTGTAAGTATCAACAGCAACAATGTATTCTAGCTGGACTAAAGTCATATAGGTAAAATTTATTGTTAAAAACAAATATATAAATTTTAACTATATAAATTGTTATGGGAGAATGAACTCTTGATTAAATATTCAATCGCTCCCTCTTTCAATCATTTCTCAATACCTGCTTTCAAAATCCTGATAAGCCATTGTAATACCCTCGGGCAATTCAATTTTATGTTTCCAGCCTAATTGGTGAAGTTTGCTAACATCCATTAATTTACGCGGTGTTCCATCGGGTTTGCTGGTATCAAATACCAATTCGCCTTTAAAACCCAGTACATCTTTAATTAATAAAGCCAGGTCTTTAATCGTTAAATCGTGTCCGGTACCGATGTTGATCAGGTGCGGTTCATTATAGTTTTGCATCAGGAAATAACAGGCATCTGCCAGGTCATCTGCGAATAAAAATTCGCGCATAGGCGAGCCGGATCCCCAAACCACGACTTCTTTTTCGTTGTTCACTTTTGCCTCATGCACCTTACGGATCAAAGCAGGTAAAACATGTGAGTTTTGAGGGTGGTAGTTATCATTAAAGCCATACAAATTAGTTGGCATTACCGAGATAAAGTTACAACCGTACTGATCGCGGTAGGCATCGCACATCTTAATACCTGCAATTTTTGCAATGGCATAAGGCTCGTTGGTATGTTCTAAAGTTCCGGTTAAAAGGTAATCTTCTTTTAAGGGTTGTGGTGCCATTTTGGGGTAAATGCAGCTTGAGCCCAGAAACATCAGTTTCTTAACCTTATTTACATAAGCATTATGGATAACATTATTCTGGATCGCTAAATTCTCATAAAGAAAATCGGCCCTGTACGTATTGTTTGCCACAATGCCACCAACTTTTGCTGCCGCAAGAAAAACATAATCCGGTTTTTCTTCAGCAAAAAAATCGGTCACCGCCTGCTGGCTGCGCAGATCGAGTTCACTTGAAGTTTTGGTGATAATGTTTTCGTAACCTTCTTTTTGCAGTTTACGGTAAATGGCCGAACCCACCATGCCGCGATGACCTGCAACGTATATCTTAGCTTCTTTTTCCACTGTAATTTTTATAGGCAACAAAAATACGATTCCTAAACAAGATTGACATTAATCTTTCGGGCAAAAGAAACATGGGTTATTGATTTAATTGTATTTTTGCAGAAAAAAACTTTTGGGCAAAGATAAACTTAGGCGTTTTGCAGAAATCGAAACATTTGCAAACGTATATCAATTAGATGCTGGAAAGGCCTTAAAAGGCAATTGGGCTTCAGCACATTTTAAAAATAAAAATCCAATCGTGCTCGAGCTGGCATGTGGAAAAGGTGAATATTCGGTAAATCTGGCCAGGTTGTTCCCTGACAAGAATTTTATAGGGGTTGATTACAAGGGCAACCGCATCTGGCGTGGTGCTAAAACTGCTATTGAAGATGGAATAGACAATGTGGCCTTTTTAAGGATTCAGATTGAAAATATCCTTGATTATTTTAATGAAGGAGAAATTGACGAAATCTGGATTACTTTTCCCGATCCGCAACCACAGGATAGCCGTGAGAAAAAACGGTTAACTTTTCCTGCATTTTTGAACCGGTATAAAATGATTTTAAAACCCGGAGGGAAGGTTAATTTAAAAACAGATAACGACCAGTTATACGCTTATACCTGCGAAAAAGTGGCAGAATTAAGCTTACCGGTGCATAAGAATACCGATCATTTATATACTTCTGATCTGGTTGACGAAGTGCTGTCAATTAAAACTTATTACGAGAAGAAATACCTATTACACGACAAAAATATTAACTATATTCAGTTTTCTTTTGAGTAATGGATACGAACTTCTATGAACAGGTTTATGAGATTGCCCGCTTAATTCCGAAAGGAAGGGTAACCTCTTATGGGGCGATTGCCAAAAGTCTGGGCGCGGCCAAATCATCGCGAATGGTTGGCCATGCCATGCTTTATGCCGGCACTGCTCACCCCAAGGTACCTGCTCACCGTGTAGTAAACAGCAGCGGACTCCTTACCGGAAAATTTCATTTTAAACCACCTGAATTAATGGAAGAGCTGTTAAGACAGGAAGGAGTTGAAGTTAAAAATGATAAAGTTGTCAATTTTAAAACAGTGTTCTGGAACCCGTTGGAAGAAATTACAATATAATGGGTAAACTTCGTTTATAATCAGTAAGGGTAAAAATAATCAAAATCAATAAGCCTGAGCAAGCGTAGAAAATTTCGTCTACTAGATTTCCTTTAAAAAGCGTAAAAGCTAAAATAACAAGTATAATACTGACTAGAAATTCGATAAGGCCGTGAAGCTTAAGAGGAACGAGTTTAAAAATACCCCCGCTAAAATTAGTGCTTATCGTTAATACGAAATGAATGATTCCCAATGTGTAAGCCAGTGTTGAGGCACCTTTAGAAAGGCCGAAAAGATCAGGTGAAGCCAATAAAAGCATGACGAGCAGGTAGTCTAAAACGGCATGAAATTTTGGAGATATCATTTTCATAATCAAATGTTTATATTCTTAACAATTAACAGTTAAAAAAGATTTTAAAATATGGGAAAGCTTGTAGAAGAATTTAATGGCTATCGTGAAAAAATGAACAATAGGATCATGGAAACGGCAAATACAAACATTAAACGTTTTTTTGCTTTAGATACGACTTCCTATGCTGATGGTGCCCTCGATGTTAAAACAAAAGAAATGCTGGGCCTGGTGGCCTCTATGGTTTTGCGTTGTGATGACTGCATCAAATATCATTTGGGCAAATGTTTCGACGCGGGTGTAAACAGTGACGAAATGAACGAAATCTTCATGATCGCCAATCTTGTGGGCGGTAGCATCGTAATCCCGCACTACAGAAGAGCTGTTGAGTATTGGGATGAGTTGAATTCCTAGTCCGGAGTCTTTAGTCTCAAGTCCAGAGTCTTTTCTCCTCCCCAATTATTATATTAGTTTAAAATATGGGAAAGTTTAGAGAATTAATCGTTTATAAAAAAGGGTTCGCTCTTTTGATGGACATCTTTAATTTAACAAAAGATTTCCCTAAATCAGAGCAATATAGTCTGGTTGATCAGATCCGTAGATCTTCGAGGTCAGTTTGTAGCAGTATTGCAGAAGCGTACAAAAAAAGAAGATATCCGAACCATTTTATTAGCAAGCTATCAGATGCAGATATGGAGAATGGTGAAACACAGGTTTGGTTAGATGTGGCCCTTGCATGTAATTATATTTCTGAAGAAAAATTCAATCGCCTGGATGCGCAATGTGAAGAAATAAGTAAACTATTAAATTTTATGATTAGCCATCCTGCAAAATTTGCATAATATGACTCAAGACTCTGGACTTAAGACTAAGGACTCAAAAATACGCTGTTCCTGGGCTACTTCCGACCCTCTATATATCAAATACCATGATGAAGAATGGGGGAAGCCCGTTTATGACGATAAAATCCTGTTCGAATTTTTGATACTGGAAGGTGCTCAGGCCGGTTTAAGCTGGATTACCATTCTCCGCAGGCGCGAAAATTACCGTAAAGCCTTTGCCGGTTTTGATGTACAAAAAGTTGCTGCTTTTACCGATGAGGATGTGGAGAGGCTAATGAACGATGAAGGTATTATCCGCAACCGCTTGAAGGTAAATGGAGCCATTATTAATGCCAGATTGTTTATCGGGATCCAAAAGGAGTTTGGTAGTTTTTCCAAATATATGTGGAGTTTTGTTCCGGGCGGCAAGTCGATACAAAATCAGATCAAGAAAATGTCTGATGTCCCGCCAAGGACTGAACTGTCTGACCAAATCAGTAAGGATATGAAAAAACGTGGCTTTAAGTTTTTTGGCACCACCATTTGTTATGCACACATGCAGGCAACCGGAATGGTTAACGATCATTTGTTAACCTGCTGCGCAAGGTGATCAGATGATTTGAACGGTATTTTGTCTAAATAATCCTTTAATGCCCTTTATTTCTTAGTTGCGTTATATTCTTTTACCCATTCCACCACATCGCGGCTGTTAAACTCTGTGCTCATTTCAATTTTAGCTTTCAAATCGGGTTGATCGCTCATTTTCTGTAACAGGATATTTTTAACGGCTAACTTTTTGGTATCTTCTGTGATGGCTTTCATCGGGACTTCCTGTAAAGGACCAGCCCCTGGTTTTTCGATAAAGTAGCGTACAACAGGTGCTCCCGCTGGTCTTTCAGGTGCAGAACTTCGTCCGCCTCCAATGCTGATACCCCCGCCCATACCCATTCCGCCAAAACCGCCTGTTCCGGTACCAATGCCTATTGATGGCCTAAATTTTACTTTTTTCTCTTTAACCTCTGGCACCAGCGTTCCTCCTCCGAATGAATACAGGTTAATGGTACCCATTTCTATTACTTTTACGAAACGGTATTCGAAATTACGTCCGTTTGCAAAACCTTTGCTTACAAAGCTATTTCCGTTCCAAAAGAAATTTTTCACCTCTTTAGCAGGCAAAATCACATCCGCTTCATCATTGGCACTGATGAAAACCGAAAAATAATCAGTGCCTTTTATGGTTCCGCGTATCACTTCATCATTGTTTTTAACAATAAAATCTTGTGCAAAGATTGCGGATGCCGATGCAAAAATCAGTATTAATAGGGCTATGGCTTTTTTCATATCTCTTCGGTTTAAAAACAACGCAATTTAACAGGTTTTAAGATACAGTTCATAAAATTTTAAGGTTATAGTTCTATAGATTATTAACTTTGATTAATTTATCGGTGATTTCATCATCAAACGGTGTAATCATTTAATCAGTGAAATCATAATATGAAAAAACTCTTTCTTCTAGACGGTATGGCGCTAATGTACAGGGCGCATTTTGCATTAAGTAAAAACCCGCGTTTTACCTCAACAGGCATCAATACATCAGCAGTAATGGGCTTTACCAATACCCTGCTTGATGTGCTGAAGAAAGAAAAACCGACACACATTGCGGTGGTTTTCGATACTGAAGCACCAACCGAAAGGCATACGACCTTTGAGGCTTATAAAGCCCAGCGCCAGGCTATGCCCGAAGATTTGGCAGCTGCAATGCCTTATGTAATTAAACTGATTACCGGTTTCAACATTCCTGTAATTACTTCTGATGGGTATGAGGCCGATGATATTATTGGTACACTGGCAAAAAAAGCCGAAGCCAAGGGTTATCAGGTATATTGCATGACGCCGGACAAGGATTTTGCGCAACTGGTTTCAGAAAATATCTTCATTTACAAGCCTGCCCGCATGGGTAACGAAATGGAAATATTGGGTGTAAAAGAAGTATTGGCCAAATGGGAGATCGAAAATGTATTACAGGTGATCGATATTTTGGGCCTATGGGGCGATGCTGTTGATAATATTCCGGGTATTCCGGGTATTGGAGAGAAAACGGCAAAAGCGCTGATTAAACAATATGGCTCCATAGAGAATATTATTGCCAACTCACACGAGTTAAAGGGCAAACAGCGCGAAAACGTAGAAAATTTTGCAGAACAGGGATTAATCTCTAAAAAACTGGCTACTATTTTATTGGATGTTCCCGTTGAACTGGATGAAGCCAGCCTGGAACTTTGCGACCCCAGCCGAGACTTATTGGAGCCTTTATTTACCGAATTAGAATTCAGAACTTTAGGTCGCAGGGTATTTGGCGATGAATTTTCGGTTACCACGGCGCGTTTTCAGGAAGGTACCCAAACCGACCTGTTTGGCAACCAACCGGGTGAGGCCATTCAATATACTAATACACTTGAAGATGAACCGGCAGAGAAACTTCCTGCCAAAACCATCGGAAATACCGAACACGATTATCAATTGGTTGATACTTCTGAAAAACGTGCAGATTTAATCAAGCTTTTGCTGGCCGAAAAACGGATCTCGTTTGATACCGAAACCACAGGTACTGATGCTAACATGGCCGATCTGGTAGGTTTATCTTTCTCGATTAAACCAGGCACGGGTTATTATATCCCAGTTCCTGCAGAAAGGGAGGAAGCACAGTTAATTGTTGATGAGTTTAGAGCGGTATTGGAAAATGAGGCGATTGAGAAAATTGGTCAGAACACCAAATACGACATCCTGGTTTTAAAATGGTATGGGGTTGAGGTAAAAGGAAAACTTTTCGATACCATGCTGGCCCACTATTTGATTGATCCCGATACCCGCCATGGTATGGATGTATTGTCAGAAAATTACCTGGGTTATTCACCCATCTCGATTACTAAGCTGATCGGTGCAAAAGGCAAAAACCAAGGCACTATGCGTGATGTTCCGGTTACAGAAGTGGTAGATTATGCTGCAGAAGATGCCGATGTAACTTTACAGCTGGCACATATTTTTGAACCGAAATTAAAAGAATTAAATGCCGCCAAACTAGCCGAAGAAATTGAAAATCCTTTGGTTTACGTATTGGCAGATATAGAAAAAGAAGGTGTACGCATAGATATTGAAACCTTAAAGGCTTATTCCAAAGAACTCGAAACCGAAATCATCAAATTCGAACAAAGTGTGTACGATAAAGCCGGGGTTAAATTTAACCTGGCCTCGCCAAAACAGTTAGGTGAGGTGCTTTTTGACAGGCTTCAGCTTGATCCAAAGGCTAAAAAAACCAAAACAGGCCAGTATCAGACTGGAGAAGATGTTTTAACAGCATTGGCAAGCAAAAGTGATATCGTACAGGATATTTTAGATTTCCGCCAGTTACAGAAACTTAAATCAACTTATGTTGATGCTTTACCATTGATGGTTAACCCGAAAACGGGAAGGGTGCATACCTCTTATAACCAGGCCGTGGCAGCTACCGGTAGGTTGAGCTCTAATAACCCCAATTTACAGAATATCCCGATCCGGACCGAACGCGGTAGGGAGGTACGTAAAGCGTTTATTGCAAGAGATGAAAACCATGTCCTGTTATCAGCCGATTACTCGCAGATTGAATTACGCATCATTGCCGAAATCAGCAAGGAAGAAAACATGCTTGATGCTTTTAGCAAAGGGATCGATATCCACACGGCTACAGCAGCTAAAGTATACGGAGTAAGTATTGAAGAAGTAGATGGAACGCAGCGTAGAAATGCAAAAGCGGTTAACTTTGGCATTATTTACGGTCAATCGGCTTTTGGTTTGTCGCAGAACTTAGGCATTCCACGTAAAGAAGCCGCCGAAATTATTGAACAATATTTCATCCAGTACCCAGGCATTAAGCGTTACATGAGCGATACCATGAACTTTGCCCGCGAAAATGGTTTTGTGGAAACCATAATGGGCAGAAGACGCTATTTAAGAGACATTAATTCAGCCAATCAGACCGTAAGGGGATTTGCTGAACGAAATGCCATTAACGCACCTATACAAGGCTCTGCAGCGGATATGATCAAGATTGCCATGATCAATATTCACAAAGAGATGAAAGCACAGAATTTGCAATCAGCCATGACCATGCAGGTGCATGATGAGTTGGTGTTTGATGTAATACGAACTGAAAAAGAAGTGATGAAAGCCATTATCCAGGATAAAATGGCCAATGCCATTAAATTAACTGTACCTATTGTAGTGGAAATTGGAGAGGGAGATAACTGGCTGGCGGCGCATTAAGAAAGCATTACTGTTGTGTTATTAACTTTACCACAACGTAATATTTTTAATAAAATAAAAATATTGGTTATCTTCATTAAAACTTCATTCCAATTGATCAATTTTATATCAACAAATAAACGAGTAAAACAAAAATCGAAAAAACATGAAAAAGTTATTGAGTTTAATCGCAATCGCAGCATTTGGTTTAACAACAGCATTTGCTCAGACACCGGCAACTACAGCACCAGCTAAAGCTAAAACAGTTGTCAAAAAAGAAGTAAAAACTACAACTGCCCCTGTAAAAGCAGGTGTAAAACAAGAGGCCAAAAAAGTAGAAACTAAAACCACTACTACAGCTGCTAAATTAAAAGCAGACGGTACTCCGGATATGCGTTTTAAAGAAAACAAAGCTAAAGCAGTAACTAAAGTTGCAGGCCCAACCAAAAAAGATGGTACAGCTGATATGCGTTATAAAGCAAACAAAGAAGCTGCTAAAAAGAATTAGGTTCAGGTTATAATTTGAAAGGGTCTCTAATGAAAAATTAGAGGCCCTTTTTTGTTTTTAATGGTACCTGTCTGAACGACACATTAGGCGGATCCGATGAGATATCGTCATCTCGACTGAAGTGCAGCGGAACGGAGAGATCTATCTAGACAGATTTAGCTTCGCTGAGCACTTCGTGGTTCTCGACTACGTTGCACTTCGCTTGAAATGACGGTTCGTCGAGACTATAAACTTATTGTCTCACCGATTTCTGGCAATAACAAGGTTTTCTTTTCGCGTTTAAACTTATCTAACGCAGCCTGTGTATCAATTTCAATTACTGGGAAAGTATTGTAGTGCACGCCGATTACCTTGTCGCAATCGAAATATTTTGTTGCAATCAAAGCATCATCCACGTCCATGGTGTAATTTCCGCCGATAGGTAAAATGGCATAATCCAGGTTGTATATATCGGCTAAAACTTTCATCTCAATGGTTAAACCGGTATCGCCTGCAAAGTAAATCTGCTTGCCATCAACTTCTAGCACAAAGCCGGCAGGATTACCACCATAACTTCCATCGGGTAAACCCGACGAATGTGTTGCGGGTACCATGCGTACTGTTCCCCAATCGAAAGTAAATTTGCCGAAATTCATTCCGTGTACTTTTTCTACACCTTGTTTCGAAACCCAGTCGGTAATTTCCGGCATTGCAATAACAGTTGCCTGGGTTTGTTTAGCCAAAGCCACCAGATCGGCTACATGGTCGCCATGCCCGTGGCTAACTAAAATATAATCAGCTTCTATCGCCTTAATATCTACATTTTTAGCCAATGGATTGTATGATATAAACGGGTCGAATAATAATTTTTTGCCGGCAGCTTCAATCAGGAAACAAGACTGGCCATAATAGGTGTATTTCATAATAATAGTATCAGGATTTGAATAACAGGTAGCAAGATTTGTGTATATCGGGTAATTGATTGTTGTAGTACAAACAGTTAAGTCTTCTAATGGTTTTTATTGGCCGAACATACCACCTAAGCCACCCAGCATATCCTGTGCAGAGGCCTGCATTTCGGCGGCACTAACTTGCTCGGCACTTGCCATCGCTTTGTTAATTGCGGTTAATAACAGCTCTTCCAATTCTTCTTTATCAGCCCTTTTTAAAAATTCTTCATCAATGGCAACTCCGGTAATGGCCTTATTTGCCGTTGCAGTAATTTTTATTGCTCCATTTTCAACTTCGCCATATACCGATATGGTATCGAGGCGTTTTTTAATTTCTTCGGCTTTTTGTTGAGCCGCAAATAACTTGTCGAACATAATCTTTTTGTTTTTTGATAAAAAATACGGCCTAAAATTATATTGATTTCATCAAGGAAAGCATTGAATTCTTTTAGTGCCTGTAAAGTTTTTAAGTATTAAAGTAGTTGTTTTGTTTTTGGCAGGCAATAAAATTTCTGCCTCAACTTCGGTACCCCGATAAATCAGATTGCTGGTTTTTTACAGACCACTGAAAACGGATCAGGTCTTCAAATGGGTATTCTTTTACCAATCTATCTTGTTTTTGCCATCATTTAATCTTCATCTGAACCCGGTAAACTGCCGTTGCCGTGGTATGCACCTTTACGTATAATTGGCATGTTCAAATGCTTATAAAGATCATCTAAATGCATTAAACTGCCGTTTGTTAAGTTGCCCAAAAATATAACTACGATATTTTTACTTAAATCTCTCACATAGATATGTCGAAAACCGTGCCACCACCCAGTATGGTAAACTACTTTATCCATGTTTTCGCCATCAAACATTCTCCAGCCATAACCATAGTTAAAATGTCCGTTTACAGGTTTATTACGCCCCACATATGCAGAATCGAGGCTCTTTTGGGTTAACAACCGTCCATTTTTAAGGTATTTATCAAAGAGTACCAAATCGTGAACGGTGCTGTAAATACCTTTATCACCAACCGGCCCATCTAAGAAATTCTGTGCAACGGAGTAACGCCAGGTGCGGTCGTGGCCAACTACATCAACCGGTATTTTTTCGTATTCGGTAGTGCTGTATACATGGGTATGCTTTAAACCTGCAGGTTTAAAAACATGTTCCATCATGTATTGTGAATAACGCTGTCCGGTAACTTTTTCAATAATGGCACCCAGTACCATGAAATTAGAGTTGTTATAGTGGAAGCGATTATCAGGCTTGGTGTATGGGTTAGGTTTTCTTTCAGCAATTACATTCATTACTTCCTGGTTGGTTACGCCCTTTTTCATGTTGCGTTTCTCTTTGCGCCAGATATCATCAATGAAATATACATAGTTCATCATGCCGCTGCGGTGCGAAAGCAAGAGCTTTACCGTAATGCCATCATAAGGGAAATTAGGATAGAATTTCTTAACATTATCGTTTAAGGAAAGTTTTCCTGCCTCTACAAGTTGCATAATCGCGGTACCGGTAAATGTTTTGGTAATGGAAGCCAGTTCAAACTCTGAATTAATGGTTAGGCTGTCGCGGTGCAGATAATCGGCCCAGCCAATGGCTTTTTCGTAAAGAATTTTACCGTCTTTAGCCACCAGCATGTTACCATTAAAACCAAACTTTCTATGCAGGTTGTCTACAAAATCGGCAATCCATTTATCACCTTTTTGCGGGTTGTACACAAGCAGGAGGCTATCTGCTTTATCGTCTTCTTTAGTACGTATTTTTTTTTCTGCAGCCTTTTTCTCTTCAGATTTTTTACCCGAGCAGGCTGTAAGTAATGTTGCGGAGAGGGCTAATGCTGAACAGATATATCTAAAATTCATTTATATCAGGGATAGTGTGTTTAAAACCCGAAAATTAAAGAATTTTAGACGGTTGTAACGAAAGAGTTTTACACATTTTCGCAATTTTGATTGTACCAGCATTCAAATAAATGCCCTTTGCTACCGTAAACGGGGTCGCTATCTGGATTTTTTACTTTTGCAATGTCTTCATCTGCTTCCGGACGTTCTTCTGCCTTGCCATATTTTATATTGTATTCGGCACCGTTTGGATAGGCACCAACCACCGTGAAATCATCACTGGAGTTTAATTTTTTATGTGCTACACCTGCCGGAATGATAATTACATCCCCTTTGTCCAACTCGACGCAAACACCATGGTCGCCACCAAACTGAACATCGGCTTTACCGCAAAATACACCCATTACTTCATGCGTATTGCTATGGTAATGGTGATAATCAAAAATACCATCCACCCATGAGTTGGTATAACCATTTTGCGCAAAAACCTTTTTAATTACTTCTGCGCCATCATCGGGATGGAGTCTGAGCGCACCTTTGTAAACCATTAGAGGTAAAACCGGGTTATTTGGAAAGTTTCCGTTTTCTTCGATTTTGTGTGCCACTAAATAAGCTTCCTGTATTAGTTTTTCTTTGTCCATGGCTGGGGAGTTTTATGTAATTAACAATACAAGAGCGAAAGGGTTTAAATTTTGTTTTATAGTCCCGTAAGAAGGATTACTTTAACTGTATTTGTAATGCTGAGAGTCTTTTATTAGCGATACAATCGCTATTCTCGTTCATCCCCGTTACAAACGAGGACGATGCAAGTTGCTGGTCAATTTTAATTCTTCAAATATTTCACACTCCATCTGGAGGAAAGTAAATGGTCTGTGATATTAGGTAAAGTTGAGGGTAGAAAAATGATAAAATATTTATCTGCGACCTCTGTGTTATCTGCGGGCCAAATAATGAGGTAACGTTCCCGCCAAAAACAAAATTCTTTATTGTCAGCGGGAACGTTTAACTATTTCTGGCTTGCTGCCCAAGCATCCATCTTCGCTTCAAAAACAGATAATGGGAACGATCCGTCTTTTAAAACGGCGGTGTGAAAGGCCGATAATTTGAATTTTGGTCCTAGTTCCTTTTCGTATTTGCTTCTGAGCTCCCTTATTTTCATCGCCCCTGTTTTGTAACCCAATGCTTGGGCAGGTATCCCCATATAACGTTCTATCTCGGCTGTTGCACCTTCAGTGCTTATGGCTTCGTTATCGGTCATGTATTTGATGGCTTGCTCGCGGGTCATGTTTTTGGTGTGGATGGCTACATCAACCACCAGGCGAATGGCCCGGTGCATTTCATCGCCCAGAGCTCCCATATGCTGATATGGATCCTGATATAACCCCAGCTCTTTACCTAATGACTCACAATAGAGCGCCCAACCTTCTACATAGGCGTTGTGACCACCGAAACGGCGGAAATTAGGTAACGATTTGTTTTCCTGTGTTAACGAAATCTGGTAATGGTGACCAGGAATAGCCTCATGGAGGAAGAGAGATTCCATTCCTGATGTGGTATTGAATTTTTTGGCATCCAGAATGGGTACATAAAAGATTCCCGGGCGTTTGCCATCGGCCGAACCCTGGTTGTATTCTGCACTGGCAGATGCAGCCCTGAAAGCTTCTGTTTGACGAATTTCGAAAGGGGTTTTAGGCTCCACATCAAACATTTTTTTCAAATTGGGTTTCATCCGCTGGTGGATATCTTCGAAAGCAGCTAAAACTTCTTTTGGAGTTTTATAGGGCATGAATTTTTTATCGGTTTTCATGTATTCGAAAAAGGCTTTTAAATCTCCTTTAAAGCCAACCAGGTTTTTAATGCTATCCATCTGCCCTTTTATCCGGGCAACTTCTTTTAAGCCTGTCTGATAAATCTCTTCGGGTGTTCTATTGGTGGTAGTTTGTTGTTTTACCAAGTAAGTATACCACTCCAGGCCGCCTGGCATGGCAGACCAGCCAGACGTAGTTCTCGCTTTTGGCAGGTATTCGTTTTGAAGAAAATCGCCCAGTTTTTTATAAGTTGGTACAATAACAGTAGTGATGGCATTTCGGTATGCTTCTGTTAATCTTTGTTTATCTGCTGCAGAAAAACTAGCAGGTAATGAATTGATAGGACCGTAAAACAAACTTTTTTCAGGATTGGTTACGACCATACTCTGCATTTGCGGAATCATTTTAACAACCAAAGCTTTAGGCAAAACAATACCTGCGGCCTCACCTTTTTTAAAATTGGCAATGGCTGTATCGGCCCAAACGGAAAAGGCGGTAACACGTTTTAACCAGTTTTCATAATTTTTAACCGTTTTAAATGGCTGTGCTCCTGTACCCGAGCCTAACTGACCAATGGTTAAGGGTAGAGCAAACATCTGGTTAAATGGAAGGTATTCTGAATGATATTTTAATCCTTCTAAATTGATGTTTAGTTGGTCTTTAAGATAATCAAAAGAGAGTTTGTCGTTATCATTCAGGCCTTCCCTATCGTATTTACCTAAACTGTCTAGATAACGTTGGTTAAATGCTTTATATTCCTTCAGATAAGCTTGTGAACCATCATTTGGCAAGAGGTCGTCATAACGTTCATCACCAATATAAGTGGCATTAATTGGGGTGAGTTTTAACCCGTCCTGGTAGTATTGCTCGCACATGTTGGCAAAAGCTTTGTTTTCTGAGCCTGAATCAGATTTGGCGCCCTGCTTGCAGGCAGATAAGGAAGCAATGCAAGCAGTAAAAAGAAGTATTTTTTTCATTTGTTCTATTTAAGATCCTTAATCAAAAATAATAAATTAAGCCGCCATTTACTAAAAGCCTTAAATGCAAAAAAGCCATCCTAAAAGGATGGCTTTAATATATAATCAGTATTAAACTGAAAATTGCTGACTGTGATTAGGCCAATAACCTGATCGGCTCTTCTAATAAACCTTTTAAGGTTTGTAAGAATTGTGCTCCGGTTGCACCATCAACCACGCGGTGATCGCAACCTAAAGTTAATTTCATCACATTACCAGGAACAATGGCACCGTTTTTAACTACAGGCACCTGTTGAATTGCACCTACTGATAAAATTGCCCCGTCAGGAGAGTTGATGATTGATGTAAATTCATCAATACCGAACATTCCAAGGTTTGATACGGTAAAGGTAGATCCTTCCCAATCTGATGGCTGTAATTTTTTAGCTTTTGCTTTAGCACCAAAATCTTTTACCTCAGCAGAGATGTGCGATAAAGATTTACCATCTGCAAAACGTACTACAGGCACCAATAAGCCATCTTCAACAGCTATGGCTACACCGATATTGGTATGTTCGTTGAAACGGATTTTATCACCACCCCACGATGAGTTAACAGCAGGGTGTTTTTTCAAGGCAACGGCTACCGCTTTAATTACGATATCGTTGAAAGAAACTTTAACAGGGGCAACCGCATTGATTGCGGTACGGGCAGCCATTGCATTATCCATATCAATGCTAATGGTTAAATAAAAATGTGGCGCTGTAAATAAACTTTCTGACAAACGTTTTGCAATTACTTTACGCATTTGCGAAACCGGTTGTTCAGTAAATTTAACTTCACCAACAAAAGTCGGAATTACCGGAGCTGCAGCTGGTGCACTTCCTGCTTTCGGCGCTTCTGTCTGTGGTGCAGCAGCTGGTTTAAAGTTCTCGATATCTTTTTTAATGATACGGCCACCTTCGGCACTACCTGCAACCTGCGATAAATCGATTCCTTTTTCTTTAGCAATTTTCTTCGCCAAAGGAGATGCTTTTACACGGCTATCAGAAGATGAGCTTTGTGCAACTGGTGCAGATGAGCCTGCATCAGCAGTTGTTTTTGGTGCTTCTTCGCTTTTTGGTGCTTCGCTTTCGGCTTTCGGCTTTGTGCTTTGCGCTCCTCCGGCTAAAATACCGCTAATATCGGTACCTTCAGGGCCAACAATGGCAATAATGCCGTTAACTTTAGCCGCCTGACCTTTTTCTACACCAATGTGTAATAAAGTACCGGTTGCATAACCCATCACTTCCATAGTAGCCTTATCGGTTTCTACGTCAGCTAAAACATCGTCATCCTTTACTTTATCGCCCACTTTTTTATGCCATTCGGCAATTACGCCTTCAGTCATGGTATCGCTTAATAAAGGCATGCGGATTACCGTTACGCCTTTTGCTGCTAATTCTTCTTCGCTTAAGCCACCACCCTGAGCTGGTGCAGCTTCTTCTTTTTTCTCTTCAGCTTTTGGAGCTGCGCTTTCTGCTTTAGGGGCTTCTGCACCTTGCTCAGCAGCTAAAGCTGCTTTATAATCTTCACCTTCTTTACCGATAACGGCCATGATGGCATCAACCGGAACAGCCTGACCTTCTTCTACACCAACGTATAAAAGGGTACCATCCCAATAAGATTCCATATCCATTGTTGCTTTGTCAGTTTCTACTTCTGCCAAAACATCGCCGCTTTTCACTTTATCGCCCACTTTTTTATGCCACTTCGCCAAAACCCCTTCGGTCATGGTGTCGCTCATTTTGGGCATTTTAATTACATCAGCCATTATATCTAATTAATTGAAATCTTATTAATATTAGTCTATTACGTAAGGGTAGTTCTCAGTTACATATACATCTTTATATAATTCAGATGCATCTGGCCAAGGAGATTCTTCGGCAAATTTTACTGCCTGATCTACTGTAGCTTTAACTTTGGCTTCTACTTCTTCAATCCAGGCCTGATCTGCATATTTTTCTCTCAAAATAGTTTCTCTGGCTAATTCAACAGGATCTTTTGCTTTGTAATCTTCTAACTCTTCTTTAGTACGGTATTTTGCCGGATCTGACATCGAGTGACCACGGTAACGGTAAGTTCTCATTTCTAAGAAAGTTGGTCCTTCTCCTTTACGCGCACGTTGGATTGCTTCATCCATGGCATTGTGAACGGCCACCGGATCCATTCCGTCAACAGGAGCGCAAGGCATATCGAAACCTAAACCAATTTTATAGATATCGGTCATGTTGGTAGTACGTTGTACTGAAGTACCCATCGCATAACCATTGTTTTCGCAAACAAAAACTACGGGTAATTTCCACAACATGGCCATGTTAAATGTTTCGTTTAGTGCACCCTGGCGTACAGCGCCATCGCCCATATAACAAATGTTTACATTGTCTGTTCCTTTATATTTTTCTGCAAAAGCAACACCAGCACCTAGTGGAATCTGACCACCAACAATGGCATGGCCACCATAAAAGTTATGCTCTTTACTGAACATGTGCATTGAACCACCTTTACCTTTAGAACAGCCGGTAGCTTTACCATACATTTCGGCCATAATGCTATCTGCACTAACACCTAAAGCCAAAGCATGAGCATGATCACGGTAGGTAGTAATCATCGAATCGCCTTTTTTCATTGCAGATATAGCACCTGCAACTACAGCTTCTTGTCCAATGTATAAATGACAAAAGCCACGTATTTTTTGTTGTCCGTATAACTGGCCAGTTTTTTCTTCGAATTTACGCATCAGCAACATCGACTCAAACCACTTTAACCAGGTATCTTTATTTATTTCTACTGCACTCATTTTAGGGTATTTGTTTTTTTGCGACAGCAAATCTAATTTTTTTATTGTAATTTTTGGCACTTTCGGGTGGAAAAACATCATATTCCCGGGCATAAAATTACATTTAACACTTGTTTTACAATTGAATAGGATGCGGAATCGGTCTTTCTGTTTTTAACAAGATTCAAAGCCGATTTTTTATAATTAAAACAACACCCTTTATCGTAATCCGGAATTAAATTATCCTGAAATTTAATTTTGTGTATAACCTTATCTACCTAATTTAAAATACTGCCCAGCTTTGTTCTTTAACAAGCCTGGAAAAAGGAAAAAATTTTGTGACAAAACTGATTTTGTGGGTATTATTGGCTAAAAAAGTGGCGTAATAAAATTAAAATGTTAATAACTTTTGTTTTTTAACACCTAACATTTGGATAACATTTGTATAATTAATACTTTTGGCAACCAACAATAAGCCCATGTGGTGTACGTTAATGTGTAAGTGAATACCCAAACATAACTGTATAACATGATTAAAAAATTTTTGTTTTCTACTCTAATCGCTATTTGCACGCTCTCAACCGCATTTGCGCAAACTAAAACAAAAGAATCTGGTAAAGAGTTAAACGACCCTGATAATCTTGCATCGCAATATTTCTCGCAGGTGATGGGTGTTGCGGTAGACGCGACTTCGAATTTAAAACTCTACAAATTTATATACGAGTGGATCGGAACACCATATAGTTATGGCGGAAATACCAAAAGAGGAATCGATTGCTCAGCTTTTACTAAAGCAATTTACGATAAAGTTTTCAACACTACCATCAGAAGAAATTCGCGCGATATTTTTAGCATGGTAGATCCCTTATCAAAAGAAGATTTAAAAGAAGGCGACCTGGTTTTCTTTAAGATTAAAAGCAGGAGTATTTCACACGTGGGTATTTACCTGGGCGATAATAGATTTGCACATGCATCCAGCTCACGAGGAGTAGTAATCAGCAACCTGAACGAACCATATTACAGCCGGTATTTTTATAAGGGTGGGCGCGTGCTTGAATCGTTCAAGAAAGAATTTACAGTAGAATAATTCAAATTGGCAGTTGACGGTTTCAGTTAACAGTTAATAAAAAAATATAGAATCCTCCCAAAGAAATTTTGGAGGATTTTTTTTATCCCGCAAAAATCTAAAATGAAGTTTTTCAATACCTTAATGTTAGCAGCCTTTACCGTAGTAATCTTAATCAGTTGCACCAGTAATAATGCACAGGTTAATACACCGGTTGTAAAACAAGATACAGCAAGCAGGAAAATAAAGGATACAATATCAATAACCGCAGTTGGTGATATTATGCTTGGCTCTGCTTTCCCATCCAAAACCAATCTTCCGCCGGATGATGCCTTAAACAGCTTTCAGGCTGTAAACAGCTTATTAAAAGGCGATATTGTATTTGGGAACCTGGAAGGTTGTTTTCTGAATGCAGGCAGTTCGAATAAATGTAACGGTATTAATCCAAACAGTTGCTACGCTTTCAGAATGCCTGAGCGTTATGCCGGCATATATAAACAAGCCGGATTTAATGTGTTAAGTATTGCCAATAACCATGTGGGCGATTTTGATGCAAGGGGAAGAAAAAACACCACACGGATATTGGACTCCTTGCAGATTCATTATGCCGGGCAGGTAAATAAACCTTACGAGGTTTTTGAAAAAGACAGTGTTAAATATGCCTTTTGCGCATTTGCACCTAACGAAAATACAGTTTCCATTAACAAGATCGACAGTGCAAAAGCTTTGGTTTCGCGTTTAAAAACAATGGCCGATATTGTAATTGTTTCTTTTCATGGTGGAGGTGAAGGAGCCAGGTTTGAACATGTTCCCCGCAAAAACGAGATCTTTTACAAAGAAAACAGGGGTAACGTTTATGCCTTTGCACACGCCGTGATTGATGCGGGTGCCGACGTAGTTTTAGGGCATGGGCCACATGTACCCAGGGCCGTTGAAGTGTATAAAAATAAATTTATCGCTTACAGTTTGGGTAATTTCTGTACCTATGGCATGTTCAGCTTAAAGGGGAACAATGGTATAGCCCCTTTGCTCCAGCTAAAAATTAATGCCCAGGGCAATTTTCTATATGCAGATGTGGTATCCATTCAGCAGGATAAAATTAACCGTTTAACCATTGATGATAACCACAGGGCTTTTAGGCGAATAAAAGAATTAACGGATATTGATTTTACCGGTCATCAGCTAAAATTTGAACACAATAAAATCAGTTTAAAAGATTAGTTTTCTGCGACATCAATATCATTTAATTTCAGAATATTTGCCTTATGAAAACAGGATTAATCATTCATTATATAATCGGAATTGCAGCTGCGCTTTTAGTTTTGGCCGCTGCATATTACATCAATCAAAACCCAGATAACTTGTTGTCTGCGGGGATTATCATTTTAGCAGGCTGCCTGGTTGCTTTTAGTCAATACCAGATCATCAAACAGAAAAAGAAACAAAAATAACCGCCACTCTTCTAGAAGCGGCGGTTACACTTTTTCTTTTATGGAGAAGGTTTCCTAACTCTCATCCTTGGTATTCTTTACCAGCCCGATTCCGGATACAAAGAAAATTAATCCGATTATTCCATAAACCAGCAATCCCCTCGTGTTTTGACTATGGTTTACAAAACCGTACCCGGCATAAATTAAACCGATAATGCCCAATATGGTTAATATCGTTCCGAAAGTGCGTTTTACGTTCATGATCTGTTTTTTAACATAAGACAAAAAAAAAACCTTTTTGTTTGCCATTTAAAACCGTAATTTTCTGTACACAAATGATACAAACACTAACGAACTTATTTTCTCATGAATTATACGCTTATCAAAAAAATTGCTTTATACACTATTTGCTGCTTTCTTACTATTATTCAACTCGCTTTTGCCCAAAGTATAGTTGAGGGTAAGGTTTTAGATGCCGCCACTAAACATCCTATACCCGGAGCCAGTGTCTATTTTAACAATACTCAAATCGGTGAAGCCACCAACAACAATGGCGTTTTTAAAATATCAGCTAAAAGACTTTATCATGATCTCGTAGTTTCAGCAGTTGGTTATCAGACCAAGGTTATCAACATCGAGAGTAACATCAAAAATTATACGATACTTTTAAGTGAAAAGGAAAATAGCCTCTTAGAAGTAACGGTGAGCGCAGGAAAAAATGACTGGAAAAGATGGGGAAGCTTCTTTTCCGGACTTTTATTTGGTAGCGACCCTCGCTATAAGCTTTATTGTAAAATACTGAATCCCGAAGACGTTAGATTCTTTTACAATGAAAATGAACATTACCTAGAAGCAACCGCAAGCAAGCCTATTTTAATTTGGAATAGCATTATGAATTGCCAGCTGCATATCGATTTGTACCAATTTGTTTATAGTTTTAATAACGATAATATTCTCTACAGCACTCTTGCATATTATGATGAGTTTGATAATAAACCAAACAAAAAGAGAAAGATGGCTCAGGCCATTAACTATTTGGGTTCGCAAATGCATTTTTACAGAAGCTTATATACCAGGACACTTGAAGCAGAAAACTTTCAGGTATATCGCTATACCTCTGTAAAAAATCTCGAAAGGGAAAAAGTTTTAAAAACTGTTCAGCAATATAAAGCAAGTAAAATGGCAGCTGGCGAAACCTTGTCTAAGCTAGCTGATAATCCCGATTCTGCACGTTATTATGAACGCATTTTAAAACAAAGAGACATTTTAAAATGGGATACTACGAGGGTTGATTATAAACAGTTCCTGACTTTTGATCCGGTAGAGGATAAAATGCGTTTTAAATTCAGCGATACGCTGATGGTAGTATATAAACGTGACGAAAAAATGCTTGAAAAATTAGCTCAATCAAGCCTGGTCTATAAATTTGGACAGCCATCAGTATTTACGCTGAAAACTCTTTTGTTTTTAAACAATAAAGAAGGTGTTGTTGTTGATCCTGCAGGTTTTGTAACTTCTAATGATTTAGTGATGACAGGTAATATGGGCAATCGACGGCTTGCAGAACAATTGCCCTATGATTTCGTATACAGTCCGTGATTTGAATATATTTTAACCTCTTTTAGCAGGCTGTATTAATTGCGTTTATTTTTTATAACTTCATAAAAAAAATCTAATTATGCAATACACCGTTTACATTTTAGTAGTGATAGGGGTTATTATACTGCTAAGTTCGTTCGTTACCGTTAAACAGGGCACCATTGCGGTTGTTACCGTTTTTGGTAAGTACCAAAGGCTGTTAAGACCAGGTTTAAATTTTAAAATCCCTTTAATAGAGCAGATTTATTCGCGGATATCCATCCAAAACCGCTCTGTAGAGCTATCGTTTCAGGCGGTAACACAAGATCAGGCGAATGTTTACTTCAAGGCTATGCTGCTTTATTCCGTAATTAACCAGGATGAAGAAACCATTAAAAATGTAGCTTTTAAGTTCGTAGATGCGACCAACTTAATGCAGGCATTAATCAGGACTATTGAAGGTTCTATCCGTGCCTACGTCGCTACACAAAAGCAAGCCAATGTACTGGCGCAACGTAATGAAATTGTGCTTCATGTTAAAGAACAGATAGATCAGGTGTTAGATGGCTGGGGTTACCACCTGCAGGATCTTCAGCTGAACGATATTACTTTTGATGAAGAAATTATGCGCTCGATGAGCCGCGTGGTAGCATCAAACAATTTAAAGGCAGCAGCCGAAAACGAAGGTCAGGCATTATTGATCACTAAAACCAAAGCTGCCGAAGCAGATGGTAATGCGATTAAAATTGCTGCTACCGCCGAACGTGAGGCTGCCCAGTTACGAGGACAGGGAATTGCACTGTTTAGGGAGGAAGTTGCAAAAGGTATGACCAATGCTGCCCATGAAATGCAGCAGGCTAACCTGGATACCTCTGTAATTTTATTTACCATGTGGACAGAGGCCATTAAGCAGTTTGCAGAATATAGCGAAGGCAATGTAATCTTTTTAGATGGTAGTACTGAGGGAATGAACAAAACCATGAAAGAGATGATGGCCATGCAATTAAGTAAGCAGAACGATCCTACCGGAAAGAATTAAGTATTTTAGACCCCACCGGTTTGAGAGGTACCTTGCCTATCAAACCGGTGGTTTTTTTATAAAACAAAAGGCCGCTTTAGCTAAAACTAAAGCGGCCTTTTGTTTTGAATGATATTATTTCTGAATTAATTATTCTTTGGCAACACACCTAAGTTCATCACATAGTTGCCAGATTGCTGCATAAAATCGCCCATTACTTTTAACGATTCATCTTCAATGAAATCGAAAGCATCCTGTTTGGTCACCTTATCCCCTTTTTTAATTGCAGGTAATCCTCTTAAAGCACGTAACTCATTTTGTCTGGTCAGGGTTTTGGCTTCCTGGGCATCGCGTTCTGCTTTAAGTTTGGCTTCGTTTAAGGTTACAGAAACTTCTGTATCGCGTTTTTTAAGGTCAGCCATATCCTGTTTAAGGTATTTGAAATCCAAAGAGTTTGCGATGCGCTGTTCACTGTTTTTCATCAGCTGTGCTTTAACAGCGGCTAAATTGGCCACCGCCTTAAAGTTAGAGCTTGGAATTACATCCCAAGGCAAAGCAGATGGCTCTGTATCTTCACCAATTTTATCCATTGGGTATATTGAAGGGAAAACAACATCGGGAGTTACCCCTTTGTGCTGTGTACTGCTACCTGCTACGCGGTAAAATTTGGCCATGGTTAAATTGATCTGACCTAAATTAATATCTGCTGCACTGGTACTGCTCGGCGATGTTCCTACAGTTTTATCTTTGGATATTAAGCCAGCTACCCTTTGTAACATACTCGGGTTTACCAATTTGTTTAAATCAATAGAAGATTGAACTGTACCTTTACCATAGGTTTGGCTACCCATAATAATACCGCGACCATAATCCTGAATTGCTCCGGCAAAAATTTCAGAAGCAGATGCACTTAAACGATCTACCATTACGCCAAAAGGACCATCCCAGGCAACACCGCTGTTTTCATCTTCATCTACTTCAATTTTGCCACGCAGATCCTTTACCTGTACTACAGGACCTTTGTCGATAAACAGCCCTGTTAGTGATATAGCTTCAACTAAAGAACCACCGCCATTTCCGCGTAAATCCATCACAATGGCATTTACTTTATCGTAATTCTTTAACGAATCGATCAGCTTTCTTACATCGCGTGTGGTACTTTTATAATTTTTATCACCAGCGTTTGCAGCTTTAAAATCAGCATAGAAGGCAGGCAGGGTGATGATACCTATTTTAATATCCTTACCATTACTGTTGATGGTTTTTACCTTTTTCTTGGCAGAAGTTTCTTCAAGTACAATTTTATCGCGTACCAACTCTACGATTACCGGTTTAGACGACATTTCTTTCCCCACCGGGATTACTTTTAAACGTACTTTGGTTCCTTTCGGACCTTTAATTTTAGCTACGGTGTTATCCAGTCTCCATCCCACTACATCAACAAATTCCCCGTCGCCCTGTGCTACGGCAATAATCCTGTCGCCAGCACTTAATTGCTTACCCTTAAAAGCGGGGCCGCCTGCAATGATCTCCGAAATTTTAACCACTTCATTCTCTAACTGTAAACGGGCGCCGATACCTTCGAAAGAGCGCGACATATCTTCATTAAAAGCTGCGGCGTTGGTTGGATTGAAATAATTGGTGTGCGGATCGATAGATTCGGTAAATGCATCCATTAAAATCTGGAAAACATCCTGATTATTCATTTTAGAGGTTTGCGACTGTAAATTCTGGTAACGCTTGGTTAAAGTCTCTACGTTTTTTGCCTCAGGGGTTCCGGCCAGGTTAAGATTGATCAGTTCATACTTAACCCTTTTTTTCCAGGTATCGTTTAAAGCGGCAGAAGAAACTGCCCAGGGCAATTTTTCCCTGTCGTATACATAGGTATCGTTTTGGTTAAAATCGAATTTGGTTTTAATCTGCGCCAGGGAATAGCTGAAATAATCATTCAGCCTTTTGGCATATACATTATAAATATAAAATGGGCCACTTAGATCACCATTTTTAAAGTCATCGTCCAAAGTGTACCTGTATTTTTCAAATTCTTTGATATCAGATGCAAGGAAATAATTTTTGCCCTGATCCAATGATTTGATGTACCTGTCCAAAATGATGGATGATATAGAATCGTTGATCTGAATTTTCTTGTAATTATAACTTTCGATCAGGTTCACAACTTCCTTGATCACGAGCTGCTGCTGCTGATCAGGCTTTATATTGGTAATCCCCTCAACTACCGGCTGAGGTTTAGGTGCGGCATGGCAGGCAAGTACAGCTCCGGTAAAAATTACAAAAAATATTCTCTTTAACATCTCTTTAAATGATTTAAAATCCATTTTCAATTCTATATAGCCAATATGATACCATTTTAGCAAAAAAACAAAAAAGAGACAGCATTATTACTGTCTCTTGTTAAAACTTTCTCAAATCTAGCTAAAAGCTTTTTATTTAACAATTTCTTAGTGAAAACGTTGGGTGTTATTTTTTGTTTTACGCACTGCCCGAAATTTGACCAAATACAGACGTATTTATGCCTGTTAAGGAAGGTAAAATGAAATTTTGAGGAGATTAAGCTATCGTATTTTAGCTTGGATTTACTTTTTTGGTAGCGGTTTTGCTGGCAATTATTTCCCTGGCATCTTTGATCTGCGTTTTATACTGGGTGGTTTTGATCGAATTGGCCAGCCACTCGGCAGATTTTAAATCCCTTAGGGCAAGTGTAAAATCTTTCTTTTTGATTTTAACCTGAACAATACCCAGGATGGATTCGATATAGGCATTGTTACTTTTTAATTGTTTTGCCAATATGCCCTGCTGGGTGAAAAACCACATCGATTGGGTATATTTGGTATTGGCGAGGTAAACTTTGCCCAAAAGGTTATAGGTATTCATTATACCGGTACGATTGCCCGTCTTTGAATAATTTTTTAGAGCAACATTTAGGAGTATCTGTTCTGCATCGTTGTAACGGCCCAATTGGTAGTGCATGTTGCTCATTTTAATGATGGCCTGCCCGTACCTATTGAAATTCTTTACCGAGTTATACTCGAAAGCCGCTTTTCCAAATAATGTTAGGGCCTCGTTATAATCGCCTTTTCGCTCTAAATCTTCTGCTTCTTCAAAAAAAGAATTCCCGTCTTCCAGGTCAAATTTGGATACCGCTATATTGATTGCGCTACCTCCATTAGGTTCCTGGATTTCCGATCTGTCTATGTTTTGAGCCTGAAGTTGTAATGATGCAAAAAGGCCGATTAAAGCCAGTACAATTTTGGTCATGCAACAAAAATAATACTTTAATTCTAATTTTAGCTAAATATCTGTAAATTAACATCAAAAGATGCCCAAACCATATAAGGATGCGAATCGCAATGGTATATTTCGCCATTAGCAGTGATACCTATAATGCCTGCAAAACCATCAAAAGCCTTTAATTCGGCAAAAGATTTATCCGATGCATCTTTTAAAGAAAAGCCATCGGTAACACGCGTAACGATTTTAGCCGCCAAAGCGCCGCTCACAATATCTTCGCCTACCCCTGTACATGAAATACCCGCATATTGATTGGCATAATTCCCTGCAACAGTTGCCGAATCACTTACGCGACAGGGTATTTCAAATCCCTTACCTCCTGTTGAGGTGGCCGCAGCTAAATTTCCGTTTGCATCAAGGGCCACGCAACCTACGGTTCCTTTATTATTTCTTTGGTTCAACTTTGCTTCGTATTCAGCCTGACGTTGTGGCGAGATGGGGTTAAAATATTCAAAACCATTATTCCGGGCAAATTGCTGTGCACCCTCGCCGCTTAAAACGCGGTCATCGTAAGTTAAAAGTTGCTGTGCAATCTGGATTGGGTTTTTAACATCCTCTACATTGATCACACCACTGAATTTTTCGGTTTTGCCATCCATTAAGGCTGCACTTAACCTCACTTTCCCATCGCTTTGGATCTGCGAGCCACTACCTGCATTGAACAACTCGTTATCTTCCAGTAAAGCAACGGTATAAACCACGGTTTCTAAGGCCGTGTGTGTTTTCAGGTATTCATGACCAAGGCTAACAATCGATGCTAAAGCATCTTGCTTTGCTTTTTTTGTTTCCTGATTGGTAGACGATTCGCTAAAAAAGCCACCATGTATGATAAGTTTCATTTTTTTTGGGTTGAGTATGGAGATTTGAGAGATAAGGCACTAGATGCCAGACCTTTTATGCCCTAAACCTTGATTTATGAGATTTGAAACACCAGGCCCAGGCCTTACACCCTAAACCCTACGCCCTAAACCTTAAACTATAGGAACAACCTTAGGGTGGTGAATCACCAAACTGTGGTCATTTAAATCATAAACATCGCCATCGCACATTACGTGTACCACCATGTTTTTGATGGAAACCGGCTGCCCCATTTCTACATCGGTTAAATTCGTATCGGCCATGTTGCGGCCATCAACCAAAATAACCATGCCCGAGCCAATGGCTTCCATGGTATGTCCATTAGATATGAATAAGCCCGTATCCTCGCCAAGGCCAATACCCAAAATACCCGGGTTGCTGGCTGCAGCATATAATAAACGTCCTATTCTACCGCGTTGAACAAAGTGCGTATCAACAATAACATCGTCAATAAAACCTAATCCGCCGGTAATTTTAACCTCACCTTTAAGTAAAGCATCTTTACTGCTGCCCTGGTAAATCATATTTTTGGAACTTGCTGCTGCTCCTGCAGACGTACCTGCAATTACCACCGGTTCATTTCTGTATTTTTCCAGCAAAATCTGGTGGGTTTTTGTACCCCCAAAAATAGAAGAAAGACGGAGCTGATCGCCCCCGGTAAAAATAATTACCTCGGCCGCTTTGATCCGTTCATAATTTTCATCAGAATTGGCTTCCTCACGATTGGTAATATTCAATACACCCAGGTTATGTACATCCAGCTGTGCATAAGCCTTGATGTATTCTTCGCCAACTTTTTCGGGCATTAATGACGCTGTAGTGATAATTTCGAAACGTGATTGGGTATCCCTAACTGATTCCGTAGTAATCCGTTTTAAAATTCCACGCTCAAAAAAGTTCATGTTTTCAGGTAGCCCGAATTGCGTTTCTGCAAAGCTACCGGTGTTTATTGCGCCACCAATGATGATGAGTTTACCTTTCGGAACCATTCTTTGTGTATATAATTGTATCAAAAAACCCAAATATATAGGCTTAAGATAAAAAATACGACTTTTTTTGTCAATAATATTCGATTTATTAACAAACGTTAAAGTAATCTAACCTAAAATTAACATAATAGTGCTTGAAAATAAAACAAATAGGTCTTAAAATTGATTTACGTAAATAGGAAGCCTAATTTCAAAATAAATGTATATTTTACAGTCATCAATTTCGTGCTCAAAACTGAGTTAAAAAAGGCTGTCCCAAATCCTTATTACCATTAAAATTAACAAAACATTACATGAAGATATTAAACATACAAGTACTGAGAGGGCCTAATATTTGGTCGATCAACCGGAAGAAATTGATCCAGATGCGATTGGATTTAGAAGATTTAGAGCAAAAACCAACCAATGTTATAGAGGGGTTTAGCGAAAGGATAGAAAAACTGTTACCGAGCATGTTTACGCACCGTTGCTCAAAAGGTGTTGAAGGCGGTTTTTTTACCCGTGTAAAAGAGGGTACCTGGATGGGCCATGTAATTGAACATATAGCCCTTGAAATACAGACGCTTGCAGGAATGGACACTGGTTTCGGAAGGACACGAATGACCAAAACCGAAGGCATTTATAATGTGGTTTTCAGTTACCTTGAAGAGAAAGTGGGTGTTTATTCGGCAGAAGCAGCGGTAAGGATTGCCGAGGCCTTGATTAACAACGTGGAATACGATTTAGAGCATGATATCCGCAGGATGAAGGAAATCCGCGAACTGGAAGCTTTGGGTCCGAGTACCGCTTCAATTGTAGAAGAGGCGGTAAAAAGAAGTATTCCGTGGATCAGGTTAAATAAAAGTTCGTTGGTACAACTGGGCTATGGCAAAAACCAGGTGCGTTTTAGGGCCACCATGACTGAAAAAACCAGCAGCATTGCGGTTGATATTGCCAGTAATAAGGAAGAAACCAAACGTTTACTCACAGAGGCCGCTATCCCGGTAGCTTCGGGTGTAACGATTTCCAGTCCTGACGACCTTGAGGCTGCGGTTAATAAAGTAGGCTTTCCGTTGGTATTTAAGCCTTTAGACGGCAACCATGGTAAAGGGGCCACCATTAACGTAAAAACAATGGAAGGTGCGGTAGCAGCTTTTGAATATGCCAAAACCTACTCGAGAAGGGTAATTATTGAAAAATTTATCACCGGATACGATTTTCGCGTACTGGTGATCGATCATAAAGTGGTTGCTGCAGCACAGCGCGATCCGGCTCATGTAAGAGGAAATGGTATCCATACCATCCAGGAATTAATTGATAAGGAAAATGAAGATCCGCGCCGTGGCTATGGTCACGAAAATGTGTTAACGGAAATTGCTGTTGATCGTGACACGCTGGATTTACTCGCCAAAAAAGAATATACGCTAGAAACGATTCCTGAAAAAGGAGAGATCGTTTACCTAAAATCGACTGCCAATTTAAGTACTGGGGGTACTTCTATAGATGTTACCGATATTGTGCACCCACAGAATATTTTTATCTGCGAACGGATTTCGAGGGTGATCGGACTGGATATTTGCGGTATTGATATTATGGCACAGAACCTCACCCAGCCTTTAACCGAAAATGGTGGAGTGGTTTTAGAAGTTAATGCCGCCCCCGGCTTCAGAATGCACCTGGCACCTAGCGAAGGTTTACCACGCAACGTTGCGGCACCGGTGATCGATATGCTTTATCCACAGGGTAAATTATCACAGATCCCGATTATTGCTGTAACCGGAACCAACGGAAAAACCACTACCACCCGTTTAATTGCACATATTATCCGTAGCAATGGTAAACGTGTAGGTTTTACCACGAGCGATGGGGTTTATGTACACAACACCATGCTGATGAAAGGCGATACCACTGGGCCGGTAAGTGCAGAATTTATGTTAAAAGACCCAACAGTGGAGTTTGCTGTTTTAGAAACCGCGCGTGGGGGGATTTTAAGGGCTGGACTGGGCTTTAATGCCTGCGATATCGGTGTGGTAACCAATATTCAGGAAGATCACCTGGGCCTGTCTGACATCCACAATCTCGACGATTTAACCCGGGTTAAAGCGGTTGTGATTGGCGCAGTACGCCGTAAAGGCTGGGCGGTATTAAATGCAGATAATGGTTATTGCGTCCGTATCGCCAAAGATGCCCGTTGTAATGTGGCTTACTTTAGTATGGATGAGAACAATCCGGTAATTAAAGAACATTGCAGGAAAGGTGGAATTGCAGCGATTTATGAAAACGGATTTATTACCATTAAAACCGGCGACTGGAAATTAAGGGTTGATAAAGCCACACACGTTCCGCTAACTTTTGGTGGTTCGGTAAACTTCATGATTCAAAATGTGCTTGCTGCTACCTTGGCAGCTTATTTATGGGGCTATAAGCCTGAAGATATCCGTTTATCGTTAGAAACTTTTATCCCTTCAACAGCACATACCCCAGGAAGGATGAATATTTTTAGGTTTAAGGATTTTAAAGTCCTGGTAGATTTTGCTCACAATCCTGATGGGTTTAACGGGATAAAAGGTTTCTTACAGGGGGTAGAAGCTACTGAACATGTGGGTATTATTTCGGCAACCGGCGATAGAAGGGATGAAGACATTATTGAAACAGCCCGCATTTCTGCACAGATGTTTGATAAGATTTATATTTGCCAGGAAAAATATTTACGCGGCAGACAACAACAGGAACTTATCGATTTGTTGATCAAAGGCATCAGGGAAGTTGATCCGGGTAAAGAGATCATTGTAAACAATAAAAGCACCGAATGTTTAAGGATAGCAATTGAATCGGCACAAAAAGGATCTTATTTAACCATTTTAAGCAATACAATTGATAATACAATACAACGTGTTACCGAACATCTGGATAAGGAATTGGAAGCATAGCTTTTCGTCATTTCGAGCGAAATGAAATGAAGCCGAGAACCCGTAGGCTCAGCGAAGCTAAATCTGTCTAGATAGATCTCTCCATTCCGCTTTGCTACAGTCGAGATGACGGCTACAATAAAAAACCCTCCCCTGATTTATAAATCGAAGGAGGGTTTTCTGTTATTATTCTTGTTTAATTATGCCTGGCTGTCACGTAATCTTTTAATTTCATCGTGTGATACTCTTAACGATGCTTTCTGATCAGAAATTAATTCCCTGATGTTTGAAGGAAGATCTTCTTCCTCTAAGGCCATTTTATACGCATTTTGTGCAGCATCTTCTCCAAACTCACAGTTATTTAATACTGTTTTACGGTCGTGACCGGTGAAAATAGCCTTTACATCCATCCAGGCCCTGTAAATTTTACCAGAATTGGTGGTTCCTGTTTCTATTTCTTCTCCCAGGGCAGTTACTTCTGTAGCTAAAGCCATTTTATATTTATGACTCTGGTCAATCATATTTAAGAATAGCGATTTCAGATCTGCATCTTCATCTTTTAATTCTTGACGGGCTTTTTCATAACCTTCAATACGGTCGTTATTAATCTGGATCAGGTCATTTAATACTTCTGCTGTTGCTGTTGCTGTTTTCATGTTGTTATTTTTTATAGTTTCGATGTATAAAAGCAACAAGGCCTATCAAAAAAAGGTTTGTCATTTTTTTAATAGCTCACAACAGGCAGGAATATCGCGTTTATTTTTTTGAAAAATACTGAGCCAGTTTTTCTTTAACGAAACGGCGCACACGGGTTACCATATTACCTTTACGTTTGGCTAAAAATGATTTGATGGCTTTGTAAGCCACTGCATCTTCTTTAATTATAGTAGGAAATTCGACAATTGGTTTAGGGTTGATGATTACGTTATAGATATCGTTTATTCCCGAGTGCACCCCTGTACCGTCATGCCCTATATTGTTTACCAGTGACTGTGACGGATTAAGTGTTAGGCCGCCCTTTAAGAAAATAGAAGCATACCACCTGATGGCCCAGCTATTATTTTTTCCTTTCTTGAATTCCAGCATCTGCTTCCAGAAATTCATTTTATTATCAATTGAGAAAGCGGCTTTTTTCTTTTTATCAAACTGTTTTAAAAGTATATCGATATCGGGTTCGAAGTTTTTCCAGGCCCTTGCCCATGTGGCCCATCCCCAGCTGGTGGCCGCTCTGTAAAAAAACGACTGCGATAGTTCTTCTGCCTTTAAAGGATACATATAGGCACCAATGTGCATTACTTTTTCTTCTTCTCTGTAGCGGTTTAGTGCTTCGTTGAAATAATGCAAAGTATGCGGAGAGGTAACCAGATCATCTTCAAAAACAATCACCTGGTCGTATTCCTCTATTAACCGGGTAACACCTGCAATTACCGAATTAGCCAAGCCTGCATTATCCTTTCTCTCAATTACTTTAACTGATTTAAAACCCTTTGTTTTATTGATAATTTTCCTTACCTCAGCCACATTTTCTTCATCACGAATGGTTTTTGCTCCGTCAGAAAAGATGTACAAATGGCTTTCGGCAGCCAGTTCGTTCTGTTGCAGGAATTTTAACGTGCGCTCGGTATGTTGAGGGCGGTTATATACGAAAAGTGCTATGGGCGCAAGGTTTTGCATGTTAGTTTTTACCATTAAAGGAAGATTAGGTTTAAGTACCTTATATTATTTGCCATATAAACCTAAAATATCTGCAGGTTATGATCTGATTTTTTGGTTAATACCGTATAGGCATTAGCAAATTGTTCCTGTTTTTTTCTTCCGAACAGGTTACCCAAAGTTCTCTTAATGCGGTATTCTAGCTCAATTTTTAGGTTCTTGGTAAATGTTTTTGGTGCCTTTCTATTGATAAATTCGTTAAATTTTACCGTTTCAGGAGCAGTTATCGAAATTTTATCTTCCAGAATTTCCAATCCTTCACTCTGTAGCAAGAACCTTAAAGATGTTGGCGTATACATGTTGATATGGCCATAATCCAAAAAGTGTTTCATCCGTTGGTCCACGCCGTACCGGTAATCCTTTGGCACCTCAACCACAATGTATTTCGCAACCCTCTTTAGTTCACGGATCAGGATTCTTTCGTGTTCTACATGTTCTAAAACATGTGCAAGGATGATCAGGTCGAAAGTATCATCTCCATAAGGAATTTTATAGCCGTCAAAAGTCTGAACCTCTTTTAAGCTTGCCAGGTTACGTTCTTTAATAATTTCGACACCACTTTGTGCAATTTCTAAAGCATAAAGCTCTGGTGCAAAATGCCATTCGTTTAAAAAATGCAAAATACTGCCATCGCCTGCGCCAACCTCAAGCACTTTTTTGGGTTTCAGGCCTTTGCATACCTCAACAATATTCTGGGCCTTATATTTGGCACCAAGCATTCGCCAGGCCACATCGCTGTTGGTATAAAAATTATCGTATGCTGTTTTTACTTCTTCGCTTAACATGCCTCCAACTGTATTAAATACCTAAACAATTATCCTGTTTATAAAAAACCGAAGTTGCTTTTTCGTAAAAAAGTCCGGGTGAAATTCCGCTAAAACTGATTTCTTTAAATCCCTGCTCTTTTAACAGCACGCGCGCCGGATGATACACTTCGCGCTCACTGTCATCCAATACCAGCACGCCATTTGAGGAAAGTGCTTCAACACTATATTTACAACAGTTTACGCGGTCGCGGCCATCTACAATAATAATGTCGAATTTGCGGTTAAGCAAAGTTGCTTTTTTAGCGTATTCTCCATCCTTTTCCAGTTGGCAAAATATCATTTCGGCATTTGCTGGGCTGGTGTTTTTCACCTTATCATACCAGCCTTTATCATGCTCTACCGAGGTAACTGAAGCTGCCCGCTCTGCATAAAATAGTGTAGAGCTGCCCGATCCATATTCGAAAATATGTTGTGTTTTGTTGATACGTTCTTTAATAAAATCGATGAAAGAATAAGTTACCCAGGGCAATGCCTTCCCGTTTCCATCTACGGCCTGTTTTTTGTCAAAGGCTGTAAACCAGCCAATGCTGCTTAAATATCCTTTATGTCCGTATGATAATAATGCTTTAAGCCTGTTTGGCTTAGCAATTAGTGTTGTTAATGCTTTAAGAGTACTCAACGTTTAAATATTTTTTGAAATGCCGTAACCAAAAGTAATGATTTTAACATCATTATACCCTGTTGACGGGTTTTAGGAATTAATAAAAGATAAAATGCCGAACTGGCACAGGCAATAAGGGTGGCAATTGAGGCACCGATACCCGCGTATAAAGGTATTAACCAGAGGTTTAGCAAAATATTGATCAGTGCTCCGAAAGCAGTGCGGTAAAAGGAAATCTTAGTAAATCCCTCGGCCAATAAATACTGGGAGCTGGCACTTCCTAAGAATACAAAAACACCAGACCAAATGTGGATGGGCAGCATGTGTTCTGCACCTCCAAAGCGGTTATCGTAAATAATGTGAATAATAAATGTTGAGGCAAAAGTAATAATGACTGCAACGGGTAAACTTATTGCCACCAATAGGTCGTATAGGTTTTGTAATCGTTTAATATAACGTTCATGATCAGTTTTTCGTGCATTTATTAAAGCCGGGAAAACAGAGGTAACAATGGCTACCGGAATAAAATACCAGGCTTCGCTAATTTTAGCCACGGCACTGTAAATGCCAACGGCGCTACTTCCTTCGGTTTTTAACATAACCTGATCTATCTTCATGTAGATCGATACCATTACCGCCGATAATATTAAGGGAGCCGACTGTTTCAAAAGTGATTTTGCACGCGCCCGCTTAAAATGCCAGTCGAACAGGTTAAAGCCTTTGCTCTGGTAGAGCAAAACCAGGCCTAAGGCAAGAATAAAACCATCGAAAACCAATGCCCAGGCAAACCATATAACCGGCATGTTTAAAATAACAAGCAATATTTTAACTAGTGCTGAAAGAATTACACAGATATTTTGAATATGGACTACATATTTAGATTGTACTTGCGATTGGAAGTAGGAATCGATTACGTTAAATGATTTAAAAAATGCAGCGAAAGATAGTAACGCAACTACATAAGTTAACGGTTCGCCAGGATTGTTGGATAATTTATGAAATATATAATATAAGACTACTGAAATAGGGATCAGTAGAAGATTAACACCCAGCCTCAGCAATAAAGATGTTCCTAAGATTTCATCCTTTTTTGTCGGATCGTTTAGTATTTCCCTAATGATAAAAGTATCCAGACCTAATGCGCCAATGGCTGCTGCAATTGCGGTAAAGGCATCAGCAAAGCTTAAATCTCCGAAAGAAATTGGCCCCAGGAACCGGGCAACCACAAAGCCCACAATCATGCTCAGTATCTTCCCGAACATCAACCATCCCGTATTTTTTAAATACTTGTTAAATGCTTCCTCATCAAAACCTTTTATGGCGGGTAATTTCATTAACGCAAAGATGTAAAAAAATGTGCGTTAAGTTGGGTACTCTAAATTCAAATATTTTTGTTGCTTATTTCGCCATTAGCGCTCACTTTTTGTTTCAAGCACTTTTGTTTCGGTAGTTTTAGCTTCAGGTATTGGAGTTGGCGCTGGGTTTGCAATTGGTGCAGGCTTGCTGTTCAGTGGTGCACCTACGGCAAGATCGCACCTGTGGTTAGGCTGGCCGTGGGGTGGATTTAAACCTTTACCTACTTTTACGCCTGATACCTGCGTAACCGCCGGTTGGGTAGTGGTAACCACTTGCGTTGGTTTACTATCCAAAGGTGCGCCAACGGCTATATCACATCTGTGGCCAGGCTCGCCATGCTTAGGGTTCAGCTTTTTCCCTGAAGTATTTACAACAGCTGTCGTTGGTTTAGGTGTTGGCTGCGGATTTGCATTTGGTTGGGGCTGCACTCTGGCAGTGGGGTTTAATGGAGCGCCAACAGCCAATGCACAGGTATGCCCGGCCTCCCCATGGGGCGGATTGAAAATAAGGTTACTTTTTGTAGTAACAGCCGGTGTTGCTGCCGCCGTTGTATTACCTTTTTGCAGTCCCTGCATTCCTGCTGGCGTTGGGATCATCACCTGGGCGGGTTGTTTTTTTTCGCCCTGGCAGGCGAAGCACAAAGCTATAGCCAGAAGGTAAAAAGCGTTTTTCATGAGAATTGAGTGTTAAGTACTACTCAAATATGGCGAAATTAATTTACGCTCGAAAACTCTTTTCTATTCTTTCTAGTTGTTTGAGGTGGTGTTCTAAATGGATTTCAATAAACCTTAACCATTGTTTGGCATTCAGATAGCCTAGCCGTGGATGTTTGATTTTAGAATGGGCAGTTGCAGAGGCCACTGAGGGATAGTTCTCGTCTAAAGCCTCTTCAAATGCTAAAATAAGGTCAAGGGCTTCTGTTTGGCTGATTTTTTTTACCCGGTCGGCCAGTTTTTTAGGTACTTTAAATTGCCCGGGTGGCAATATACCTAATAACAAAATGAGCCTCACGGCCAAAGCCGTTGGCTTATCCTCCCCCTTGCCTTTTGCAGCATGATCTACAGCCCTGAGCGATAGCAGGCTCGAATCGAAAATGTGCGAATATACTTCGCTGTAACTCCAGCCGGCTATAGGTGGTTGCTGCTGAAAAACATCATCAGCATAAGCAGATAGTTTCGATTTATAGGCATCAACAATCCTATGTATCGATGCCTTTATTTTTGCAGCCCTCATATTATAAAGATAAGCTGAATTACTGGTTCTCCAAGAATTTTAAAAATTCATCTTTATAATTTAAAAATTCGAAAGTTTCAGCGAGGGTAAAATAATTTTGCGGGTCAACAACGGTTTGATAAAGGATTTTAGCAATTTTTAAACGTTCAGCATCGAAAATAAACGGTTTGAGAATAAGTTTACATTGACTGCTGGAAAATGAAGCTTTCTTATTTACAGCATTGATTAACCTCACCCTATCAATATCAAAGCTCGTTTTCTTGTAATTGGCATAAAATTCCTGAAAAGCCTCAGGCGATAATAATCGGTAAGTCAGATCTGGTTGCGGCAGCACGGGTGGAACAATTCCCGTATTGTAATCTCCGGTGTATCCATCAAAATCGTCGAGCGTGTACTGCCTGTTCCGAAAGATGTTCAGCTGTTTCACCGTAGTTAATTCCTTACCCTCTAAGCTTAAAACAAGCCTTTGCTCCGGGATCACGCTGATCCTTTGTTTTAAGATTTCTGTATTGCCCTGAAAAATAGAGAGTACTGGTGTAGAATTGTAGACAT
Source organism: Pedobacter vanadiisoli (assembly GCF_042684385.1). Taxonomy (NCBI): domain Bacteria; kingdom Pseudomonadati; phylum Bacteroidota; class Sphingobacteriia; order Sphingobacteriales; family Sphingobacteriaceae; genus Pedobacter; species Pedobacter vanadiisoli. Next base: position 62,492 of record NZ_JBHULL010000014.1, read on the forward strand.
CGTAAAAACGGAACCTACCCTTGGCTGATGAAACAAGTTCTTCGTCCAGATACACGTTGTACTTGCCCGGATTAACGATTTCCAGGAAAACTTCGGCAGATCTGTAGTTATTTTGAGCGAAAGTCAGGGTAGCAAATAACATTGCCAGTCCTAAAAAGATGGTTGTTTTCATTTTAATTATGGTTTCATTTTGTGTGTATTCAATTAATGCCAAACAAATGCCAAAATCAAATAAAAAAGGAGTAGGATTAAAAAAGTTTCAGTAATTCTTCTAAATGAACGATCTGCTGTTTTACATCCTGGGGTTTTTCTTTTTGCAAAGGATTAAAAAAAATGGCCTCCATACCAAAATTTAAGGCACCATAAATATCAGCTTCCAAGCTGTCGCCAATCATGATGCTTTCTTCTTTTAAAGCCTTTGCTTTATCTAATGCATATTCAAAAATGATGGGATTGGGCTTGTTTACGCCCACATCTTCCGAAATAATTACATTTTTGAAATAGGGGTTCAGGTTTGATAGGTGCATTTTGGTCAAGGTAGTTTCCTTAAAACCATTAGAGATAATATGCAGGGTATATTTTTGTTGCAAATAAGCGAGCACATTTTCTGCCCCTTCGAACAGGTTGGTTTTAGTAGGCGAAATGTTTACATAATCATCCTCAAACTGATGTGGAACGGCATCAGGATGTACACCCAACTGAATAAACGTTTTGCTAAAACGCTCCGATCTTAAAAAGTCTTTGGTAATTTTTCCCAAGTGGTAGTCGGCCCATAATTGATGATTGTTCCGGGTATAGGTATTGATAAAATCACTACAGGATTTAAGGCCAAGTTCGTCCAGTTTATAGATATGATAAAGCTCGTGTAATGTTTCTTCAGCATTGCGGTCAAAATCCCAGATGGTATGATCGAGATCGAAGAAGATATGTTTTTTCATTTGTGATGTTTTTCACAAAGGTAACTTAATGATCGTTGATTATAAATTCTTTGAAAGGTTTGAATTTAAACTGTTCCATTATACAGTTCATTTATTTGTAGTACGAATCTGCTATAAATATTCTCCTGTCTTTGCGTTAATCTCCTCGATAAGCTCCTCATCCATATACTGATAATCGTCTGGGATATCGAGTGTAATCATATCCTTTCCATAGCTCTCTTCAGGGAAACGCTCCATAATTCTTTGTTTATGTTTTTTCTCCATCACAAAGATCAGATCAGCCCAAATGATCAGCTTGGCGGTGATTTTAATCCTTGCCGCTGGTTCTGTACCGGCTGAGCGTACCTGATGTTCGGCATGATTCTTATAAATGGTTTCGGCAGTAGCACTACGCCATTTATTCCTACTGCAAACAAAGAGGATATTCAATTTTTATTTCATGAGGGTTAACAACTCTGGACAATAGACTACAGACTGAAGACTAATTTAAACCTTCTCTCCATAAGCCAGGTCGCCTGCATCGCCAAGTCCCGGAACGATGTAAGATTTGCTGGTCATTTCTTCATCAATGGCGCCTAGCCAAAGTTTGGCTTTAGGCAGATTGGCTCGTACATGGGCAACCCCTTCTGTACTGGCTATTGCAGCAACGATATGGAGTTCTTCAATTTTATAGCGGTTAATCAATTCTTTGCAGCACATCACCATGCTCTGCCCTGTTGCCAGCATAGGATCGGCCATAATCAGCACCTTACCATCCAAATCGGGTGTAGAAATATAATCCATCTGGATCACGAAATCGCCGCCTTTTTCTACCTTTCTGTAAGCGGAAATAAAACAACATTCAGCCCTGTCGAAAATATTGAGCAAACCCTGCTGCAATGGTAATCCCGCTCGTAGTATAGTAGCCAGAACGGGTTGTTGCGCTAAAACTTCGCAAGCCGATACCCCTAAAGGAGTAGTGATATCTTTAGTCGTATATTTTAGTGATTTACTGATTTCATAAGCAAAAAAACCACCAAGCCTTTCCAGGTTTTTACGGAAACGCATTGAATCTTTCTGGATGTTTTCATCCCGTAACTCTGTGATAAAAGTATTGGCAATAGATTTTGTTTTGCTTAAATCAAAAATCATCATTCTTTAGGTTTCAGGGCTTGTAAATTTAGTCCTGTGTGGGTTTAATGGTTAAAATTAACAATTTTAAGGCGGATAATTTAAAAAATCGGTTCCGTTTTATATAGATTTTCAATGGTGTGATCATAAGGCCATCAATGATCAGTTTGGCAAAAGTGCCATAAATATAACCGCCCGCTTTATTTATAATAAATCAATTTCCTGAATAACTGAGCATTTGGACAAAGAGCAAGCTCAGTTTTTTATATTTAGGCTGATCGGATAAGCTTTTTAAATCCCAACAGCTATAAAATGTTCCATTTACCACCTTAACTGCATCTATATACTGGTGCAGGATTTTCACTGCTGAGTCTTTTGTTAAGTATTGAAAAACATCATCAGTTAAACAATAAGAATTTACCACTAAAGGTGTTACTTTTTCGAGCTGCAGATCGTACCAGGCAAATGGTGTACAGGTTCCGGCCCTGAAGCCCGGTACCTTACTGTAGCCCATGGAATAATCGACGGTAATACCTGAATTGAGAATATTCAAATAACAGATCGGAAATTTTAATGTTTCCAATTGCTGACTGGTTAAGGGAATTGCAACCGGATGGCTTTTTTTGAGTTTGATCAGTCCTTCTTTAATTTCGTTTATTTTTTGCCTGTTGCTGGCACAAGGCCTCAACAAGCCAATAGAATGATCTTTAAAATGCCTGGAAACACCATTAATTTTTATATAATCCATCGGCACATTCGGAAAATCGATAAAATAAAGGGGCTTAATTTTCTTAGTAGCGACCATTTTATTTACTTTTTCCAGTACCTGTTCATTATTCAACCCAATTCCGGTTAGCCTATCGAACTTTGAACTCAGGTAATTATTCTCTTTCTTAAAAAGTGCACTGAAAATAAATTTAGTCCGGTTTAAAAATCCTTTTGGTAAACCCGGTAAAATGTTAAAGTGAATGGTAGGTTGATGGTTGAATTTCTTTTCATTAAACTTAAAGTTTGGATATTTCTTCTTGATAATGCTTTTAATCATCAATGCCCACTCATCAATAACAGGTTTATCCAAAACCTTCCATTTATGCTGAAAGCTTTTTGAAGGCTTAAATTCTTCTTCTGTATTTTTTTGATGCAGGTATTCCTCATAACGGCTCAGCATAAAAAAGGAAGCTGCAAAAACATCAAAAGGCAAAGCAGATTGCTCTACCGGAAAAGGAACGAGGTACCCGCCGAATGAAATGGTTTTTGGCTTAAATTCTTCCAGCTTATTGGAAAAGAGCAAAGCTGCACTTTTAAAAAAAAGCTCATCGCCTAATTGGTTATTGCCATAACTGATCTTAGCCTGTTCGCTTTGCAAAAAATACTGACTATTACCTGTAAATTCTATTTCTGCTTTAAGGATATCCTTAAAAATAAAATTAAAGATATACTTTATCCTGGGTGTTAATATATCGGAGAAGATGATTAGATGCATAACTTATTTTAACAACACGGAATTTAAAAAAAGATGACAAGAAATATTTCTCAGCTTATATTAACCTAATATAGCCTTTTTAAAATTAACTGTAATTTAACATTGAACGATTAATTAATACAAAAATTACAATTAAAAGTTTGCTACAAACTTCTTTTCAGGGTATAGTATTTTGGTGCTTTTTCGGGTGCTGCCCTTTACAACGTGCACAATACTCATCTGATCATCGAACAGGTCGTATAAAATAGTATCGTTAACCTCAACTGACTTTATAGCAGGTATTCTTTCAACTTCGAGGTAGATATTGGTCGCTTCACGATCAATTTCGAAACCGATATAATTTAAGACAGTGCCTTTTCCATTGGCTTTTAACTGCAAATGGGAGAGCAGGTACTTTTTAATCAGCCCATCCATCTCGGTTTTCATATTCGCACTGTTTAAATCGATTTTTTGCTTATACAGTTTAGCCAAAATGGTTTCAAAATCATCCGAAAAAATCCGGCAGCTTACTTCCAGGGTTTTGTCCTTGGCATTAAAATTTATTTCGGTGGTGCTTACATGCAAAGGGTGCTTTATGCCGGCCTTAACAGAATAGCAGGCGAAGCACAATAGCAAAATGATATATTTTAAACTATACATTAGTATTAAGGTGTTGTAAACAAAGTTATGATTTAAAGTTTAAAGCAAACAATCGTTTCAAATAATGGAAAAAATAGTAACAAATTTGGTATTTATTGTTTTGATTGAAAGATATTTGGACTTTTTGCAATTAAAAACATAATTTTAAGCGTTTTAAACTATTTTAACTTCAATAGTTAGCTTATTATTTCATGCCATTGCAAGATTTTATCTTTTATTTTAAATTAGGTTGGGAGCATATTATAAGCCTTGATGCTTTGGATCATCAACTTTTTATTTTGGCATTGGTGGCTATTTACAGTTATGTCAATTTAAAACAGGTGCTCATATTGGTTACTGCTTTTACCATCGGCCACTCACTTACCTTGCTTTTAAGTGTATTGGATATTATTCGGTTCGATAGTAAATGGATAGAATTCCTCATTCCCTGCACCATTGTAATTACGGCCATCAGCAATTTTTTTAGAAAGAATTTCTCCTTAAAATCAATTAAGATCAATTACTTTTTGGCATTGGGCTTTGGATTGATTCATGGTATGGGTTTCGCCAATTCAATACGGATTATGCTGGCAAAAGACCAAAACATTGGCTGGGGATTATTCGGCTTTAATGTAGGGCTTGAGGCCGGACAGGTTTTTATGGTAATGATCATTTTATTGATTACTTTTTTCATTTTTAACTATACCCGCATCAAACGCCTGAGCTGGGTTTTATTTATATCTGCAGCCGTGTTTAGCCTGGCTTTAAAAATGGCTTTAGAACGAATCCCTTTTAACTAACATCATAATGAATAAACTCTTTACTTTAACCGGCTTACTACTTTTTTCAGGTAGCTTAGCTTTTGCCCAAAATATTCAGAATAACCCCGGTAGCAACCACGGGAATAAATTCGAGCAGTTGGGTACTATTTTACCAACACCTAACGAACAACGTACGGCCAGTGGCGCACCTGGTGTTAAATATTGGCAACAGCGTGCCGATTATAATATTAAGTGCGAACTGGATGAGAAGAACCTCTTGCTCACCGGATCTGAAACCATTACCTATACCAATAATTCTCCTGATCCGTTAACCTATATCTGGTTGCAGCTTGATGAAAACGAGCATAGTACAGATAAGAACGCAAACTATCAGGATGCTACTAGAATGCCTATTTCTGCCACAACCAAAACCCTCGATCAGTTAAGCACAACAGCAAACAATGGCAATGGAGTCAACATTGTCAAATTAACGGATGCAACAGGTAAAAATCTAAAGTACACGATTAATAAAACCATGATGAGGGTTGATTTACCCGTTGCACTAAGAACAGGCCAGAAATTGATCTTCAACATTGATTGGAACTATAAAATTACAGACCGGATGTCGGTTGGAGGCCGTGGAGGCTACGAATATTTCCCGGCAGATGGGAACTATTTGTTTACCATGACCCAATGGTACCCTCGCTTATGTGTATACAGCGATTTTCAGGGATGGCAGAACCATCAGTTTACAGGAAGAGGCGAGTTTGCCTTAACCTTTGGCGATTTTAAAGTGCAGATGACGGTTCCGGCCGACCATCTTGTAGGTGCAACCGGTGAGTGTATTAACTACAGTGCCGTTTTAAATCCAACCCAGTTAAGCCGCTATAATGCGGCCAAAACGGCTTCGGCCCCTGTTGAAATCCAGACTTTAGCTGAAGCTAAAACGGCGGAAACTAAAAAATCGACAGCTAAAAAGACCTGGGTTTTTAATGCTAATAATGTGCGCGATTTCGCCTGGACTTCTTCGCGCAAGTTTATCTGGGATGCAATGCCGCAAAAAATACAGGCCAATAACAATACGGTAATGTGTATGAGCTTTTATGGAAAAGAAGCCTATAATCTTTATAGCAAATTTTCTACCCGTGCAGTAGCGCATACCATTAAAACCTATTCAGATTTTACCATCCCTTATCCATATCCGGTTGCCCAGAGTATTGAGGCGGCCAATGGAATGGAATATCCGATGATCTGCTTTAACTACGGCCGTACAGATACTGATGGTACATACAGCGAAAGCACTAAAAATGGAATGTTGGGGGTAATTATTCACGAGGTTGGACACAACTTTTTCCCGATGATCGTAAACAGCGACGAGCGTCAGTGGACCTGGATGGATGAGGGTTTAAACTCTTTTGTTGAATATTTAACCGAAGAACTTTGGGACAATAAATTCCCAAGCAAAAAAGGGCCGGCTTACACCATTGTAGATTACATGAAACTGCCAAAAGATGAGCTGGAACCAATTATGACCAACTCTGAAAACATTGCGCGTTTTGGTCCTAATGCCTATTCGAAACCGGCTACTGGCCTAAATATCCTCCGTGAAACCATTATGGGCAGAGAACTTTTCGATTATGCATTTAAAGAATATGCCAGAAGATGGGCCTTTAAACATCCTGAACCTGCAGATCTTTTCCGTACGATGGAAGATGCCAGTGGCGAGGATTTAGATTGGTTTTGGAGAGGCTGGTTTTATGGAACAGATCCGTGTGATATCTCATTGGATAGTGTAGAATTTGCTAAGGTAGATTTTCCTAAAGAAGTTCCTGCAGCAAGATCGCGCATGGTTAAGATTGATAAGCCTGCCGTAAATGCTTTTGAGGATATTTCAAAAATCAGAAACCGCGAGGATAAAAAAATCAACTTTTATGTAGATAAGAATACTGCAGCACAGGATTTTTATTATAAATACGACAGGGGAATGGTGAGCATTGATACTACTGTAGCCACCAAAGTAGAGGGTAGTTTGCCCATAGAAGTAGTTCCTTCTGATGAGCAGGATAAATATAAAAATAAATTCCTTTATGAGTTAAGTTTCAGCAATAAGGGTGGTTTGGTAATGCCAATCATTGTAGAGTTTACCTATAAAGATGGTACCAAAGAAATCGACCGCATCCCGGCGCAGATTTGGAGACATAATGAATTGAAAACGTCTAAGTTTTATGTAAAGGATAAAGAAATAGCCTCTATTATGATTGATCCGTTACGCGAAACAGCCGATATTGATACCAGCAACAATAGCTGGGGTGGTAAAGCTAAAGAAAGTAAATTTAGAGCTTACAAAGCAAAAGCCGGTGGTGCAGTTAGGGGCCAGTCGGTAGGCAAAAACCCAATGCAGCAGGCTGCAGGTAAATAAAAAAATCCCCGTTGAATTTCAACGGGGATTTTTTATTGAATTTCTGGAAGGATATTTAATAGAAAATGCCTAAGATTCGTGACTACAATATTGTTTGAAGTATGGTATGTTTCACTCTTTGGGGTAATTATATATTTATACTTAGGTTCAAGATCCTGCGTGCAATTGATGAAACCTTTTGAAACAGTTGGTGCATTTGATAGCTTAATCTCAATACAGGCAATTGGTGTAATGCCCTGAACCAATAGCAAATCATATTCTGCACCAGTTTGAGTACGATAAAAGAACAGTTCTGTTTGTTTTGTTTTAAGCTGATAAATCTGCTCAATTACATATCCTTCCCATGAGGCGCCTATCGCTGGATGACCAAATAAATCATTATAGTTTGGAATATTTAGCAAACGATGTAAGATCCCTGTATCGCGAATGTAAGTTTTAGGAGATTTAATTAATCTTTTTTTTGCATTCACAAACCAAGGAGGTAAACGCCTGATCAAATATCCACCTTCCAAAAAGTCCAGATATCTATTCACAGTGGGAGCGCTAACCCCTAACGATCTCGCAAACGATTCGCCATTAAATAAATTTCCATTTAAATGTGCAAGCATACTCCAAAAATTCTTTAGTAAAATTGGGGCTAATTCTATGCCAAACATTTTAGCTAAATCCCTTTCTACATAACTCACAATAAAGTCATCTGTCCATTCTTTGCTTAAGGTATCAGTTTCAGATAAAAGTGCTTCTGGAAAGCCTCCCCGAAACCAATGTTGATCATCTGCTATCTCTTTTGGTAGCTCAGTTAGCCCAATAGGACATAGTTCGTTGTATGAAATTCTGCCAGCTAGTGTTTCAGAAACTCCCTTAACCAATTCTGGCGATGCCGAGCCAAGGAGTATAAATCTTCCTGGCGTTCTTTTTGCATCAATTAAAGGCCTTAGTAAAGAAAATAATTCTGGCAGTAATTGTACTTCGTCAATAATTACAATTTGATCCTGTAGATTTTCTAAAAAAGTATAAGCATCCTGTAATTTGGCCAGATCCCTGGGGTTTTCCATGTCCAGATAAATGTAATGACTTTCAAGTTGCTTGCCTAGCGTAGTTTTGCCAACTTGCCTGGGGCCCAATATGGCTATTGCCGGCGATTTTTTTAGCCGGCTTCGCAGCTGTGTAGCTAGGGTTCTGGTAATTAACATATACAAATTAACCTAGTAAATCAAAAGTTAAACTTTCGATTTACTAGATTGTGTGCTGTTTAAGTGGCGTGGATGTATATTTAAGAAAATGGATAATTTTTTTAAGGCCCTATCTCATGCAATTTTTCAATTCATCCACACAAAATTACTTTTCGATGGTTGAATAAAGCATGCTAAATCATTTAGCATTATAAAAATTTCAGTAAATTTGGGTACCGATGAAATTTAAAATCACCTCAGAATATAAACCTACCGGAGATCAGCCAAATGCCATTAAGCAATTGGTTGACGGGGTTAACGCCAACGAACATTATCAAACCTTATTGGGGGTTACTGGATCAGGAAAAACCTTTACCATAGCCAATGTAATTGAGCAGACCCAGCGGCCAACATTAATTTTAAGCCATAATAAAACACTGGCTGCACAGCTTTATGGCGAGTTTAAGAATTTCTTCCCCGAAAATTCTGTTAATTACTTCGTTTCTTATTACGATTATTATCAGCCTGAAGCTTTTATAGCGTCCAGTAATACCTATATTGAAAAAGACCTGAGTATTAATGAGGAAATCGAAAAATTACGACTGCGCACCACATCATCTTTAATGAGTGGCCGACGTGATATTATCGTAGTATCGTCTATTTCCTGTATTTATGGTATGGGTAACCCCGAAGATTTCTCCAAAATGGTTTTCCGTTTTGGCGTCGGACTGAGGATTTCACGCAATGCTTTTTTACATAGCCTGGTAGAAATTTTATACTCGCGCACCACAACAGATTTTAAACGCGGAACATTCAGGGTTAAAGGGGATACGGTTGATGTTTTTCCGGCTTACCTCGATCACGCTTATCGCATTTCATTTTTTGGCGATGACATTGAAGAACTTTCAACCATCGATCCGGTATCAGGCAAAACCATCGAAAAATTAGAAGACATGGCCATTTATCCGGCCAACCTTTTTGTTACCCCCAAAGATCGTTTCAATGCTTCTATCTGGGGTATCCAGGAAGAATTGGAAGTTCGAAAAAACCAGTTAATTGCCGACAGACATTTACTGGAAGCCAAGCGTTTAGAAGAAAGGACTAATTTCGATATCGAAATGATGAAAGAGCTGGGCTATTGTTCAGGTATTGAGAATTACTCCCGTTTCTTCGATGGCCGGCAACCGGGTATGCGTCCCTTCTGTTTGCTGGATTATTTCCCGGATGATTATTTAATGGTGATCGATGAAAGCCATGTTACTGTGCCACAGATCAGGGCCATGTATGGTGGCGACAGGTCGCGCAAGCTTTCGTTAGTTGAATATGGTTTCCGTTTACCGGCAGCACTGGATAACAGGCCCCTAAACTTTAACGAATTTGAAGCTCTTGCGCCACAAACCATTTACGTAAGTGCAACTCCTGCTGAGTATGAACTCGAAAAATCAGAAGGGGTAGTAGTTGAACAGGTAATCAGGCCAACAGGTTTATTGGATCCTGTAATTGAAATCAGGCCTGCTATTAACCAGGTTGATGATCTGCTTGACGAGATTGACCTGACCATAAAAGATGGCGGCCGTGTACTGGTTACAACCTTAACCAAACGTATGGCAGAGGAGCTAACCAAATACCTGGATCGTTTAAACATTAAAACGCGTTATATCCACTCTGAAATCAAGACCTTGGAACGGGTTGAAATCCTTCGTGGTTTGCGCTTGGGTGAATTTGATGTATTGGTGGGTATTAACCTTTTACGTGAAGGATTGGATTTGCCCGAGGTAACACTTGTTGCCATTTTGGATGCCGACAAAGAAGGTTTTTTGCGTTCAGAAAAATCGCTGATCCAGACTATAGGTCGTGCGGCCCGTAACGATAGAGGCAGGGTGATTATGTATGCCGACGGCATGACCGAAAGCATGGAGAAAACGATAGATGAAACCAATCGCCGCCGCGAAAAACAGATTGCTTATAACCTTGAGAACGGTATCACACCAAAAACCGTGGGCAAATCGCGTGAAGCCATCTTAGAACAGACCTCAGTACTCGATTTCTCGCAAAAGGCCAGTGATAATAAAGCCAGGGCATACATCGAAAATGCCGAAATCAGTATTGCTGCCGATCCGATTGTACAGTATATGGGCAAGGCAGAGCTGCAGCGCGCCATTGATAATACCCGTAAAGATATGCAGAAAGCTGCTAAAGAGATGGACTTTTTACAAGCTGCAAAACTGCGTGATGAAATGTTTGCACTGGAGAAAATGTTCAATGAAAAATTCGGCAAGTAATAGATTAACCTAATTCTTTAGGGGGATTGTTCGGTGATTTTTTCATAACCTTTACCACATAAGTATTTGCAATGCGATCGTGCCATCCTCTTTCTCCAAATAAATAAGAAAGTGCATCAAAAGGAATTATCCGGGCGAAAGTCCGGCCGATTCTTTGTATGATGGACGGCTTTTCTGCAACATTATTAACAACCATGTTACCCATAATGGTTTTTCCAATTGATGTGTTAAAAACACCTTCAAAGATCAAGTAATAAAGAAAACCAAATAATGTTAATGGGAAATAAGCTTTAGTTTCAAAAAAAACAAGATAATTTCTATTCTCATCAAAACGGATCCTATAATAAGACCCAATTTTAAGATAGAAATAATAAATCATTATAATTGATAAAAGATCGAATAGCCTATGAAGAAAACGATTAGGTTTGTTTACATCATCAAATGTAAAACTGCCATCTTCTTGTAACCGTAAAACAGGGATTAAGTTATTTTGAAGTGTGATTAAGACATAAATTTCAAAAATCAGATAGGCATAGCCAATAAAATCTAAGACTCCTAGTGGGCTATTTGTATGTTCCAACGGTTCAAGATTAGGAAATATCTTCCTATAGGCGTTAAAAATGTGAAAAATAAGCGCTAAAAGAATATTAAACTGTAAAAATGCCCTTAATATACCCGAACGTTCATATTTGCTTAGCACAAACTGCATAAGGCCTGCCAGATTCAAGATAAGCAGAATCGGAGTAACATACTCTGCCCAACTAAAATCTATTGTACCATCACTCCTTTTGATGACTGAATAAAGTTCAATCAGATATCTGATATACTGGAAACTGTAAAAAGCGAACGTTAAACTGAGAACAACAGCGATAATTAGATTTTTTTTCATTTGAGCGATTTTGAGTAGGACCAAGATATGTTTTTAAACTTTATTAATCTTAATAAAATATTTATTTGGTAACGTTTTGGTTTTAATGGACAAATTTTAGATAATTTAAATTAGAATTGTGGCTCAATAAGTTATCTAAAAATTATTAAATGAAATCTTTAAAACTAGTAACGCTGATCGTACTCGGCGCTATCTGGCTGGAGGGTTATGCCCAAAGCCAGGAAAACATTACACTTCCACTTGGAGGCAATGCCTACAGTTCATTACACCAGGACTCAGAAAGAACTTTATCCAACAGGGGAATTGTAAACTGGTCAAATCCCGAAGAATATTTTACAGCCTATTTCAGGGTTTCGAAACCAGGTACAGTAAATGTTTCCATTGGCGATAAGCCCGTTGTAGAAGGTAAGGCAACAATAGAATTTTCTATCCATAACCAGCCTAAAAAAATAAACTTTGATCAAAGTCAGGCTTTTGAGGGCGAAATTGGCGAATGGACAGTTAAAGATACCGGTTATGTGGCCATAACCATTAAAGGTTTAAGCAAAAGTGGAGCAAAATTCCCTTCCATTACAAGTCTAATCATCGGAGGGTCGGCTATTGAAGGCAAAACAGTCTATGTTAAAAATAATGATGGTAACTTCTTTCACTGGGGGCGTCGTGGACCTTCCGTTCACTTAAACTACCTGCAGCCCGAAAACGTAAATGCCGAGTGGTACTACAACGAAGTTACGGTGCCAAAGGGTGAAGATATTCTGGGTTCTTATTTTATGGTCAATGGTTTTGGTGAGGGGTATTTCGGTATGCAGGTAAACAGTCCTACAGAACGCCACATCCTGTTTTCAGTTTGGAGCCCTTTCAATACCGATGATCCTAAAAGTATTCCCGATTCGCACAAAATTAAAATGTTAAAGAAAGGCGAAAATGTACATACAGGTGAGTTTGGTAATGAGGGTTCGGGCGGACAGAGTTATTTAAATTACATGTGGAAAGCGGGAAATACCTATAAATTTTTATTGCATGGTGCCCCAGGTAAAGATAGTACGACCACTTATACGGCCTATTTTTTTGCTCCTGAAGCCAATAAATGGCAGTTAATTGCCAGCTTTACCCGGCCAAAAACGAAAACCTACCTAAAACGTTTCCACTCTTTTTTAGAAAATTTCTCTCCGGTACAGGGCGATTTATCCAGAAAAGTTTTGTTTAATAACCAGTGGATTTGCGATGATAAAGGTGTTTGGACGGAATTAAAATCGGCCAGGTTTACTACAGACAATACCGGTATGAAAGGTTACCGGATGGATTACCAGGGAGGGGTAGACAAAGGTGCTTTTTACCTGAAGAACGGTGGCTTTTTTAACGATTATACTCCGCCGAGAAAAGTACTGAACAGAACCACTGCTGGTAAGCAACCAGAAATTGATTTCAATAAATTACCCTAGATTTTCAAAATTATTATGGAATTTTGGTGTTTCATTCATCATTACAATACAGCACAATGGACGGGCAGAACAGAAAAGATATTTATCCGGGATTAGAAGTCGGGATTATTTTGAAGAAAGATCAAAGATCAGGGAACATTACTTACGGTATAGTGAAAGATCTGCTTACTTCATCCGCATTCCACTCCAGAGGGATAAAAGTTCGGCTCGAAGATGGCCAGGTAGGCCGCGTAGCTGAAATTGTAGGAGACTGATGAAACAACTTTATTTTTCCTTTTTAATTTTTGCATTTGCAGCCACTGCATCTGCCCAGGAGACTGATGTAGTGAACAAGGCCCCTGGTATACATAACCAGGCAATTGATCCAAAAACGATCAGGATTTGCGTGCCGTCAAGAACCGGTATAATAGCCAATCCCCCATTGTGGGTTGTAAATGATGTATTAATGAAATGGGATATAGTAAGCAATTATATCCGTCCTGCCAGCATCGAGTCGATTGATGTGCGGAAAGATGCATCTTCCATAGCGTTATATGGAACCAGCGGGCAAAACGGAGTGGTTATCATTAAATTAAAAAAGGACCTGCAGCTTTTGAACCTGAACGAAATGCTTAAAAACTTCGGTATTAGTAAGAAGAACCGGGATTTGCCTGTATTTATTGATAAAAAAGAATTAGTTAACCGTGACGATTTCTTTATTGTTAAAGATATTGTAGAAAGTGTAAAAGTGGTAACAGGTAGAAATCAACCGTCAGGCCAAAACAAGGTAATTCAAGTTGCGTTAAAACCTTTATAGCCTTTTATACGTATTATATTTGTAATCAAATTGCAATTAAAGGCTCAAAAAGTAACAAAATAAATTTTGCGTCGTCTATATTTGTATTAACAGTAAATTAATAGCATGGCATTATTAAGATTCATTTTCATCGCAATATTGGTCCTTTGGGTGATCAGAATGTTGATCAGGTTAATACTCCCGATGCTGTTTAATAACCTGGCAAGTAAAATGCAGAGTCAGGCTACCGGACAGCAGCAACAAAGAAGGCCAAGACCTGAAGGTTCTATTTCAATCGATTATATGCCTCCAAGGCCCGATCAAAGTAAAACAGATAAACTCGGCGATTTTGTCGATTACGAAGAGATTAAATAACACTAACCCTGAACTTGTTCAGGGTTTTTTGTTTAAAGTTGTTCTGCTACTGATTTTATAGCTTGATTTCTGACAGCTAATAATTTGTGCAGGTAGCTTTTCAAAAACAAGAAATCTACGATCCGGCCAATTAAGCCCATGGGCGATTTGAATGTAAAAATATCAGTCATTTCGGTATATCCGCCTGTAAAGGTGAAATGATGTTGATGATGCAGTATTTTAAAAGGACCGTTTAACATTTCATCAACAAAATAAAATGGATTTTTCATTGCTGTAATTTTGTTTGTCATCTTAAAACTTAACCCCAAATGCCTGGCCTGCCATGTAACCTGTTCTCCAAGGCCAATTAAGCCTGTTAGCTTTCCTCCAACAGCCTTTTCTTTATGACTTTTCATCGATGCTATATGTAAATCTAAACTTCTGGATAAATCGAAGCACTTTTCTATCGATGCATGAATTTTTGTTTTTAATATTAAGGTTGGCATCATGTCTATTTTAAAATATCTTCAACAGCACGCTCAATGGTTGGGTATTTAAATGCAAAGCCGCTATTTAACAGGATTGTTGGCTTAACCCACCTGCTTTTTAAAATCAGTTCCGTTTCGGTGCCTATTATTTTTGCGCCTACTGCCAATAACCAGGCAGGCGTAGGTAAGCCAAAATTTATTCCATAAGTTTTCCGGATTGCCGACATTAAAACATCATTTTTAACCGGCTCTGGCGCTGTACAATTAATAATTCCGGCAATTTTATCCTGCTGCAGTAACCATTCTATACTTAAAGCTACATCCTGTTCGTGTACCCAACTTACATACTGCTGGCCATTACCCTGTTTACCACCCATGCCCGCTTTTACCAGGTTGAGCAAACGTGGAAAGGCACCATCTGTTTTACCCAGTACAATGCCCATTCTAAGTGCTATTTTTCGGGTATTGGGTGTGTTGATTTCAAAAAAGCTATTTTCCCAGGCTTTGCAAACTTCAATTGAGAAACCTTCGCCGATTTCGCCAGTAAATTCATCCTGGTAATGGTCTTCTGCATGGCGATATATCGTGGCAGAGGTAATATTGATCCAAAGTTTTGGCTGATCTTTTATCCCTTCGATCGCTTTGCCCAGTAAACCGGTCGGGATCAATCTTGAATCAAAAATTTCTTTCTTGTTTTTTTCGGTGTACCTGCAGTTTACATTTTTGCCACAAAGGTTTACAAGCAAATCGGCATTTTTGAGCGCACTGGTCCAGTCGCCTGTTGTTTTTCCATCCCAAACCATTGTTTTAATATTGCCTTGTGCAGGTTGAGCTTTCCGGGAAAGGATTACAATTTCATCAGTTATCGAACTAAAATGTTTGGCCAGTACATGACCTAAATAACCATTGCCACCAGCGAGAACAATTTTTTTGTATTTCATCATTTTAAAATAATAAGATTAATCCCAAAACAATTAAACGGTAAAGCACCCAGGTAATACTCATGGTATAGCCCAGGCTTAAAATTTTGCTCCGGCGCAGGTGTTCTACAAACATCAATCCGGCAACGGTTAAAAAGTAGAGCATAAATAGTACGGGGTTGACTTGAAGATGGTGCGAAACAACCAGTGCTGGTAAAAGCAAAAGTGAACCGGCAAAAGAAATGGTCATCATATTGCCCAGGTAATCCCAAAGTTTGCCTTTCCTGTAAAACAGGATAATGATTCCCTGAAAAAGCATTTGCCCGCCACAGATCAAATATTCGCGGTAGTTACTGCCTAATGGTATAAAATCAGTAAGCAGGTGTGCGTAATTGTTTAATGTATAAGCGGTAATAATCCAGGTTAAGAGCAGGTAGGCAATGCGGTAATGAATGTTAAAAGTTGGTTGTATCGTATTTTCTTTAGCTATAACCGGAATAATCACTTTACGGTTGTAAGAAATGAATGCATAAAATTTACGCATCAGATAAACAAATGGACCAAACAAAAACAGGGGCTTAAAGAAAGGTATGGCGTAAGCAATAATTTTAAATAAACTCTGGATACCATAGGTTACTTCGCCGGTTTCAGTATTAACGAGTGCAATTTCATTAGCTGCTCGCTGTTGGTCTACCAAGGGACAAATGTTTTGTGGCATCTCCTGGTAGGCCTTACGGCCGTCTTGAGCCAGCATGCCTGTCTTTACAAAAGTTTTGGTATAAGCATAACACATGGGGCACTCATTATCGAATAAAATCACGTGGTTTTTAAGCGTTTTCATCTTCTTTAAATTTTAGTATTTTCAATAAAAATTGAAAGTTTAAATTAAAAAATAAAGCCAAACCTAAGGGTAAGGCGTTTTAATGGTTAGGCACTTGGTGTTTAATGTTTAACGTTTAGGGCGAATATGTCTTGGTTCTTGATAACTACCACTCAATAGCTCTTTCTCAAATCTCACATCTTCCCTTTAATCTCTACTTAAATACTTTCAACACCGATCCCCAGAACCAATTCTCTTCTGCTTTAAGCATGGTCTCCAGGGTTTTGTCAACATTACCGGCCAGTTTGTTTATATCGGTAATCGATTTTTTGAAAGTTTTAAACTCAGGATCCTTTTCATCACCTGAAACGTTAGAGAGTTCATTTAAAACTTTTAAAACTGGTTCCAGCTCTCTTTTCTTTCTTTCTTTAGCTACCCGTCGCGCAATATTCCACACATCTTTATCCGCAAAAAAGTATTCTTTGCGTTCGCCAGCTTTGTGTTGCTTTTCAATTAATCCCCAGCCGATTAAATCGCGGAGGGTCATGTTGGCATTTCCTCTCGAAATGCTCAGGCTTTCCATAATTTCTTCGGTAGTTAGTGCTTCAGCTGAAATTAACAACAAGGCATGCACCTGCGCCATGGTGCGGTTAATGCCCCATTCTGAACCCAGTTTACCCCAGGCTTCTATAAATTTTAATTTTGCTGCTGCCAATTCCATATACAAATATAAGCTTTTTATTAAACTTTCAAAAATTATTGAAAATTTATTTAGTTTGAAAATATTTTATTGTTTGTGCTTTAATTCCTCGATCACTTTTTGCCAGCTACCCGAATTTCCGCTTACACTTTTTAACAGCTCACTTTGCGCCGGATCAAAATAAACCGATAACCTCAACACAGGCAATGCAAGAGCAGGTTTAAACATCGTTCCGGGAGCAAAACCGGGTTCATTGTTCTTCGCCCGGTCGCGATCGAATTTAACAGTGGTATTTACATATTCTTCATGCTGTTTTTCGCCTCTGATATAAGGGAACAGCCATTCTACAGATTTTTTAATCGACGAACCCTTGGACGATTCGTAGGTATAAAAATCAGGTCCCTTTGCCCTGTCGATTATAATGGCCAGCTTTAACATCGGTTCCAGATCGTAAATGTGGTAATGCATGGCATCGCGCTCCTTAAAATCCAAGCTGGTGCCATCAGGATTTAGATTTATATTAATGTGACTTTTCAGGTTTTCGATGGTCCAGTTGATCAATTCCTGGTTATTGAGTGCATAACCGATTTCGCCAACCACTTTTAAACGGTGTGCATTCCAGTTGTTAATGGCAGTGGCCCTTCCGGCTTTCATCCGCTTGCTATTGATTTCGGTCCAGGCTGTTTCACTCAGCCATTGTTCAATCTGTTTTTTATGATCACTTGGAATGTCTTGTTTGATCAGGTCGTAAGCCTCAACCGCCGGATCGAGGTTGGTATCATCGATGGGATCGCCATTGGGTTTGTTGGTTTTGGCCCATGCTGAAAGAAATTCTACACATTTGTTCAAATATTTCTGATCATGGGTAATCCGGTATTGCAAGGCCAATGCAAACATTTTGCTCATATCGGCAAGGGCCACCTGGGTTCTTACTTTCTTCGGATTTCCTTTCAGTAAGCCTTCTGTTCTGATGGTATCGAGAGGGTTGGGCTGTTCGCTCAGGTAGGTTAAAGCCGATTTTTCGAAGCCTTGATATAGTTTTTTGGTTTCTTCATCGTTTTTAATCCTGCTTTTCAGCCTTGCGGTTTCGGTGCTGGTTAAACTTACAACCTGCCCTAAAGCAACAAAAGATAGTGAAGCGAGTGCGATTGTAATAACAAACTTTCTCATAGTAAATGGATTGAATTTTTATTCCCTGTTACAAATCTAATTTTTTATTCAGCATGCATTTAATTTATTCCTTTTTTATACCAGCCAAATTTTTATTTTTGACGTTCGTTTAAACTTAAACAAACCTTGATGAATAACTGGTTTAATAAAAATGGCATTCACTTAGCCATTATTGCATTTTTTGTAGTCATTACATTTGCCTACTTCAGTCCTGTTCTGCAGGGTAAAGCACCACAACAGGGCGATGTTTTGCAGGCCAAAGCCATGCAAAAAGAAATTATGGATATTAAGGAGAAAGATGGCAAAGGCCCACTTTGGACCAACCAGATGTTCGGTGGTATGCCAGCTTACCAGATCTGGGTACAGTATCCGCTCAATATTACTACCTATGGTATAGATGTAATTAAGGGCATATTCCCCGATCCTGTTGGAACAGTCTTATTATATCTTTTAGGCGCGTACCTGTTATTCTGTGTATTAAAAATTAATCCATGGCTTGCTGCTGCGGGAGCGATCGCTTTTGCATTTACGTCCTATAATTTTATTATAATAGCGGCCGGACATAGCAATAAGGCTTTAGCCATTGGCTTTTTTGCTCCTATTTTGGCAGCCATTATCATTACCCTAAGGGGCCGTTATCTGATTGGCGGAAGTTTACTGGCACTTTTTATGGCTTTAGAGATCCGCTCTAACCATATCCAAATGACCTATTATTTATTTATTGCGTTGTTTATCCTGGCCTGTATAGAGTTTTATCATGCGTTTAAAGCAAAGCAGCTTCCGGCCTTTGGTAAATCAATCGCTTACATTGTTTCAGGTATTTTATTATCTGTTTTAGTGAATGCAGGCACCTTGTGGACTACCTACGAGTATGGTAAGGAGACCATTCGTGGTAAATCTAACTTAACAACCGATAAAGCCGAACCTGCAAATGGTTTGGATAAAGCGTATGCTTACCAGTGGAGCCAGGGTGTTGGCGAGAGTTTCTCGTTCCTGATCCCGAATATCTATGGTGGTGCAAGCAGTATTGATGAAATGATTAAACCTGAAAGCAATACTTATAAAGCGGTAGAGAAAAATCTTCAAGGTGTAGATCCACGTCAGGCCATTGGTTATGTTGCACAAAATTTGGGTACTAACCAGTATTGGGGCAATAAACCCGGTACCTCTGGGCCGTATTACTTTGGGGCGATTATCTGTTTCTTATTTATATTCGGATTGTTTATTGTGAAACACCGTTGGAAATGGTGGATTTTAGGTACCAGTATTTTGTTATTGTTCTTATCATTCGGACAAAACCTGCCATTTATTTCTGACATCTTTTTTGATTATCTTCCGGGCTACAATAAATTCAGGGCTGTTGAGTCAATATTGGCAGTTGTAGGGCTCTTGGTTCCTTTATTGGCAATATTAGCCATTAAGGAGGCTCAGGATGGAAAATATGATCAAAAATATTTAGTAAAGCGTTTAACATGGTCAGCAGGTATAACAGGCGGTTTTGCATTGATCATTGCCGTAATCCCAACCGCGTTTTTCAGCTTTACACAGGCTAACCAGGCACAGGTTTTAGACGCTTTAACACAAACATTACAAAATAACCGCGCTGCGGCGATGGATATTTTAAATGGTATTGTTGCTGATCGCGTCGCTTTGGCCCGTGCCGATGCTTTACGTTCGTTATTATTTATTGCGGTAGGTTTTGGTATTACCTGGGCTTTCATTACCAAAAAGATGAATATGCAACTGGCTTTTGGTTTACTGGCTTTATTTACACTGATTGATTTATGGCAGGTAGACCGCCGTTATTTGAACAACCAGAATTTTGTAAGTAAATCTGATTTGGATAACCACTACCAGCCAAGGGATGTTGATAATTTTATTTCGGCAGATAAAGATCCAAACTTCAGGGTTTTCGATCTATCGTTGGGCGATCCGTTTAAAAGTGCTGAAACTTCTTATTTCCACAAAACCGTTGGTGGCTTCCATTCGGCAAGGTTAAAACGTTTCCAGGAACTGGTAGATAACCAGATGACGAAAAGCATCAACCAGGACGTTCTTGATATGTTAAATACCAAGTACATCATTACACAGGATCCTCAAAACGGATCGTATAAAATGCAGCGTAATGCAACTGCGGCTGGTAATGCCTGGTTTGTACAGAGTGTGCAGTTTGCTAAAAATGCCGATGAGGAAATGAAAGCGATCAGCAGTTTTGATGCGAAAAAAGAAGCCATTGTTGATGAAAGTTTCAAAAATTTGATCGATACTAAGCGCTTAGGAACCGGTCAGGAAGGTTTTATCAAATTAACCAACTATAAGCCTGATCATTTAACCTACGAATACTCTACCGCTAAAGATGCAATTGCTGTATTTTCAGAGATTTATTATGATAAGGGTTGGAAAATGTATATCGATGGTGTAGAAAAACCGTATTTCAGGGCTGATTACGTTTTACGTGCAGCCCAGCTAGAGGCAGGTAACCATAAACTTGAGTTTATTTTTCACCCAACATCGTATTACACGGGAGAAAAAATCTCTTTAGCAGGGTCGATCTTATTATTGGCAGGCTTAGGGTTCGGTTTTTACAGCGAAGAAAAGAAGAAAAAGAAAGCGGTTAAAGCTTAGTCGTTTCTTTAAATAGACTTATGCCCCGTAGGATTTAATCTTACGGGGTTTTGTTTTTTAGCGTCAAGCTATTAGTTCCAAATTGATCACTCTCCAATGGTTCGTCATCCTGAGCGAAGTCGAAGGATCTGCAGGCAATAATTTGAATTAACCACAATCCATTTTATTCCAAAGCACTTTCCCTTCAACCGTAACTTCGAACGTAATGAAATGAAGCTGAGAAATCTGTCGAAATTAACCAACCCCGGTTTTCAATTTGTATTTTGAAGTTATCAATACACCAATGGCAATGAGCCATTGAACTTTAGTGTAATAAAATTTAACAATGTCGTAACATTTGGTTGATAAACAGCGTCTTACCTTTGTGTTGTAAATCAGATGACATGTTAGAATCATTTTTTGCCGTGTGTTTGTTGATTGTTGTACTTTATTTCTTTAGCCCCTTTGAGGTAAAACTCGATGAGGAAGAGGAATGGTAGCACATTTATTTTATGCCGGAACTGCTTAAACCAAGCGGTAATGAGATTCTTCCCCCCTAAAATTTCCCGTTTATGAATAAAAGAAATGTTGATGTAGTCGTAATTTCCGATGTGCACTTGGGCACCTATGGCTGCCATGCTAAAGAACTTTTAAAATACCTTAAAAGTATTAAACCCAAAACATTGATTTTAAACGGCGATATCATTGATATCTGGCAATTTAGCAAAAGTTACTGGCCCGAATCGCACATGAAAATAATCCGCAAACTGATGAAATTTGTTTCAGAAGGCGTTCAGGTACATTACCTTACAGGCAACCATGATGAGATGCTCCGCAAATTCGACGGCATGGAGATGGGGACTTTCCACCTACAAAATAAACTCATTTTAGAGCTTGATGGTAAAAAAGCATGGTTTTTTCATGGCGATGTTTTTGACGTAACCATGCAGCATTCTAAATGGCTGGCCAAACTGGGCGCTGTCGGTTATGATACGCTGATCCTCATTAACAGTTTTGTAAACTGGGTGCTTACGGCATTTGGACGCGAAAAAATGAGCTTTTCAAAAAAAATTAAGGCAAAATTTAAAGATGCCGTTAAATTCATCAACAGTTTCGAGCAGACAGCAGCTGAGCTGGCGATAGAAAAAGGCTATGAATATGTGGTTTGTGGGCATATCCATCAAGCAGAACAGCGTGAAATTGCAACCGAACAAGGAAAAGTAACTTACCTGAACAGTGGCGATTGGGTAGAGAGTTTAACAGCTTTAGAGTACCAGGATAAAAATTGGACGGTATTTAAGTATGAGTACCAGCATTTTACGAAGGACGAACTGGATGAAGGAATTCTTTCTGATGCTGAGGATTTGAAAAGCAAACTGGATATAAATATTCTTTTACAGAATATAAAATATGAAATTGCCCAATAATTTTAGATATTCGGGCATAAATGAAGATACTTTACGCAATACAGGGCACTGGAAACGGCCATATCAGCAGAGCTAGGGAAATTATTCCTTTGCTTCAAAAATATGGCGAATTGGATATTTTGGTTAGCGGAACACAGGCCGATGTAAAATTAAGCCAGCCTGTTAAATATCAATTACATGGTTTCAGCTTCATTTTTGGTAAAAAAGGGGGTGTAGATCACTATAAAACCTGGTTAAACATGAATCTTTTCCGTTTCAGGAAAGACATGAAAAAACTACCGCTTAAAGAATACGATTTAATTGTTAACGATTTTGAACCTGTAAGTGCCTGGGCCTGTAAACTACAGGGTATCGAATGTGTATCCTTAAGCCATCAGGCGGCGTTTAAATCGAAGAAAGTACCACGTCCGAGAACTTTAGATTGGGGAAAGCTTATTTTAAGCCGTTATGCGCCCACTAAATACCACATTGGTTTCCATTTTGACCGTTACGATACTTTTATTCATACTCCGGTAATCAGGGCAGAGATCAGAAACCTGAAAAGTGAAAATTTAGGACATTATACCGTATACCTTCCTGCCATTGATGATAAACGTTTGGTGAAGCTTTTTACCCAATTACCGAATGTTACCTGGCAGGTTTTCTCTAAACACAGCAAAGTTGCTTATCAGGAGCATAATGTATTTGTTGAGCCGGTGAACAATGAAAAATTCAATAAAAGCTTAGCTACTTGCGAAGGCCTTTTTACCGGCGGTGGCTTTGAAGGGCCGGCTGAGGCACTTTATTTAAAGAAAAAGCTGCTTGTAGCCCCTATGCGTTTTCAGTTTGAACAGCAGTGTAACGCTTATGCCTTAAAGCAGTTTGGTTTACCGGTAATCTGGGGAAGTACGCGCAACTGGTTGCCTATTGTTAAAAACTGGGTGGAAAATCCTCAGAAACACGAATTCGATTTTCCGGATGAAACCGCACAGATTATTGATGATATGGTGAAGAAATACGCGAGGGTTGGTCCGAAGTCTTGAGTTCTCAGTCCAAAGTCAATGCTCCTTGATTTTGTCATCCTGAGCTTAGTCGAAAGATCCCGGTGTTTTAGCTCGCAAGGGTTATTTCAATTAATGCAAGGTACTGCGCGTAATCTAAACCAGACAGGAGCGGGCAGCGAACGCAGTGAGGTAAAGCGGATGGCAGGACTACCGGAACCAAAAAGAACAGAACCCTGCTTTCCGAAAAAATAAGAGAATCTTTTTAGCGTTTTGCTTTTGATGGTCTTCGACTCCGCTCAGACTGACGAACATTTGGTTATCTTAGACTACTTAAGCCAAGTCCATGGCACAGTACTGAGTAACCTAAACCTGACAGGAGCGGGCAGCGAACGCAGTGAGGTAAAGCGGATGGCAGGACTACTGGAACCAAAAAGAACAGAACCCTGCTTTCCGAGAAAATAAGAGAATCGTTTTAGCATTCTGCTTTTGATGATCTTCGACTCCGCTCAGACTGACAAAATCTATGAATATCTTTAATAGGGTAATCGTGATATAATCCTCTCTTCGGTCTTTCCGCTTTAAGCATTAGTCTTTCCGCTTTAGTCTTACGCACTCTTAAATTATTTTCTTTACTTTGCCTACTCTTTAAAAAGGCATGATTAATCAGTTTAGAAAGCTAAGTCCAATTAACCTCGTATTTCTGTTGGCATATACGTTTTTCTTGCGTATTGCCATTTTTCATGAAACCCATGATAAGCTGAATTTCGATTTTTTGGAACCCTTTGCCCGATTGCTGATCAATATTGATTTGGATAATGCTTTTACACCTTACACCAATATTTTTATCGCGTCGGTTCTGGTCTATATACAGGCCTTAATTTTTAACCGGATTGTAAATAATCATAATTTATTGGGTAAGCCGAGTTTTTTACCGGGTTTGATGTTTATTACCGGAACAAGTTTATTTATGCCCTTCATGATCCTTTCGCCAGCACTGATCTGCAATTTTTTGTTGATCTGGATTATCGATAAATTTTTAAAACTCGGTAAAAGTGCCAACACAATAACCAATGTGTTCGATATCGGGATGATTATTGCGGTAGGAGCATTAATTTATTTTCCGTTTATGGCCATGTTGCTGATGATCTTTTTGGCACTCTTGCTTTTCAGGTCGTTCAACTGGCGCGAATGGGTAGGCGGACTGGTCGGGTTTATTACCGTATTCTTTTTCCTTGCTGTATTTTATTACTGGAATGATAATTTGAGTTCATTTTACCAGATATGGAAGCCATTGGGTAATAAGTTTCCTTCGGTATTTAAGATCAACTATAACGACTACCTGGTACTTATCCCGGTTGCAGTGATTATCATACTGGCATCACTGCAGCTCCGCGAAAATTTCTTCAGGAGTTTTATCAGTACGCGGAAAGGCTTTCAGCTGTTGTTTTTTATGTTTATTATTTCAGCAGCTAGTTTTTACCTTAAGCCCGATTTTAGGACATGGCATTTTTTACTCTGTGTACCGCCTGGAGCAGTGCTATTGGCCTACTATTTCAGCAATGCCAAAAAACGCTGGTTTTATGAAACTTTGTTCCTTTTATTTGTGCTTTCGATACAGTACTTTCTGTTTGTTTAACCTTTTTTAACAAATAACTAGAACGAAACTTGACAAAGATTAATAGCTTTGTGCATGATTTTAGGTTAAAAGCTTGTTAGGTTTTAATCAGACGGATAAAAAATGGAGTCATTGGAATTTCTAAAAAACATATTATTTGCAGAGGGAGATTTTAAATGCGCCGGCTGAGCATTGATATTGGAAATTCTTCTGCCAAGGTTGCAGTTTTTGCGAACAGGGAAATTGTTCACCATCAACGTTTCAATAAACTGGGCATAATTGATTTGGCGCAGTTGATCGAAAAATTTTCGCCGGTAAAATCCATCATCAGCAGTGTAAACCAGGAAATTGGTCAGCTGGAAATATTTTTAAAAAAGCATACGGAGTATACGCGTTTTTCGACCCTATTGACCAATGGTGTGCAAAATAGATATAAAACGCCACTTACGCTGGGATTAGACAGATGGGCAGCTGTTTTAGGTGCAAACGGATTATATCCGGGAAGCGCAAGTTTGGTAGTGGATGCAGGAACCTGTATTACATACGATATATTGAACCGGTCAAAAGAATATTTTGGAGGAAGCATAAGTCCGGGTATAAAAATGCGTTTTAAGGCGGTACATGAATATACCGGGCGTTTACCTTTGGTAGAATGGGACGAAAGTGAGGATATAACCGAAGGAACCGACACCTTATCGGCAATCAAGAACGGTGTTTTACAGGGAATAATAAATGAAATTGAAGGCTTTATTGCCCTTAATAATAAAAAAGAAAGTGCCTTGAGGGTGATTTTAACGGGTGGCGATGCTAATTTTTTGTATAAGCAATTACAAAACAGCATCTTTGCGCCTCAAATTATAAAAGATCCTTACCTGGTATTAAAAGGATTAAATGAAGCTATTGCAGATTAAAATGTACAGAAGAATAAATTATATTGCAGCCATACTCGTTCTAGTTTGTGGTTTTGGTGCGCAGGCACAGGTTACCACATCATCGCCATATTCAAGATATGGGCTTGGAAATATAAAAGGATCTTTATTGCCCCAGTTTAGGGCAATGGGCGGAATTTCTACTGCTGTAAGTAAGGTTACCGGTTTCAATAACATCAATGTGCAAAATCCTGCCTCTTACGCAGGTATTTCGTTAACCACGATCGATATTGGCATGAGTGCAAGCGTAATTAATCTGAAACGCAACAGTTTAAGCGAATCTAGTTTCAATTCTACTTTTAGCCACCTGGCATTTGCAGCGCCGGTTGGAAGAAGATCGGCACTAAGTTTTGGTATTCTGCCTTATTCAGACCTGGGTTATTCTTATAAAAACACTACCAAAGTTGATACTACAACGGTAAATCAGCTTTATGAAGGCGAAGGTGGCTTATCAAAAGCTTATTTGGGTTATGGTTACCGTTTTGGCGATCACTTAAGAATTGGTGGTAACCTGGAATATATTTTTGGTAACCTTCAGACTACAAGGGCGAGTGAATTCCAATCTTTAGGCGCTTTAAATGCAAAATTACAGAATAAAAACAGTGTTGCAGGATTGAACTACTCTTACGGAATCCAGTACGATTTTAATGTAGGTAAGAAAACATTGATCACTTTAGGTTATTCGGGTAGCACTTCGGGCAAAATAAACTCAACACAAACGTTTTTTGCCACAAGATATACAAGAGATCAGGATGGTAATGAAAATACAGCAATTGATACCTTAAGTTCAATCAATAATGGAAAGTCTAATCTTACCCTGCCATTAACGCACAATTTTGGTATTGCTATCCAACAGAACGACAAATGGATGATCGGCGCCGATTTTAGAATGAGCAAATGGTCTAAAACCACAATCAATGGTGTAAGCCAGGGCCTGCAGGATAGTTGGGGAGCATCATTGGGTGGTCAGTGGACACCAGACGCCTATTCTTATAACAGCTATTTAAAACGTATCGATTACCGTTTGGGTGTAAGTTACGATAAAACCTATATCAAAATCAACAACCAGGATATAAAACAAATGGGTGCATCGTTAGGTTTTGGCTTCCCATTGCCTACAGCTAACGGTGGTACAGCATTTTATAAAATCAACTTTACAACTGAGTTGGGACAAAGGGGGACTTTAAACAATGGTCTTGTAAAAGAACAGTACATTAACTTCCACCTAGGCTTTACTTTGAACGATACCTGGTTCCGCAAGTACAGGGTTGACTAATGAAACTTAAAGCATTTTTATATGGTCTGTTTTTGGGGTTGCCTTTATTTTTGGCTTCATGTGGAGACGACGATCTAAAAAATGCAAGTTCGGTTTCCATAAATAAAACAATTTTATCGCGCGATAGAACTATAGGTGTTGATATTACCTATAGCGATTCGGCAAGGGTTAAAGCCAGAGGACTTGCACCAATATTGGATAAAGTGACCCCCGCAAACGGGAGCGCATACCAGGAAATGGTTAAAGGTGTAAACATCGACTTTTATAACCCCAACGGAACCATTGACGGAAACCTGGTTTGCGATTATGCCATTAGGAAAGACGCTGAGCTTAAAACCGAGTTCAGGAAAAATGTAGTGGTAAAAAACAGCAAGGGAGATACGTTCTCCTCTCAGGAACTGATCTGGGACGAATCAAAAAAATATTTCTATTCCAACCAGCGTGTTTATGTAAAAGGTGCTGATGGCAGTATCGGAGAAGGCATCAATTTTAAAGCTCCTGAGGATTTTAGCACCTATGAAATGGATAGTGGCAATGGGGAGTTGAACATGAAAGAAGGTGTGGCACCTTAGCATGATGTAAAACGGACGATGTGGGATGGATAATGTATTTAACAATTTATTGAAATATCTGCAGCTTTAAAGCTAAATTTTTCCGGTAAATCTATGGTCTTTCATTAACCGTATTAACCCTTACATCCCCTTAATAATTAGGCGCTTGATAAATAAAATTTTGTGTTTTCTTTTTTAAGGCAAATTTGTATCTTGCGCCCTCTTAAAAAAGAACTAAATAAATTTATAATTACAATATGGGATTAATGACATTTTTGCGTAACCGTGCGGGCTACATTCTGGTCTTCGCAATCGGTTTTGCAATTGTTGCATTTTTAGTAGGTGATGCAATTAACGTGGGTAAACCTTTTTGGTCGGCAAACCAAAAAGTGGTAGGTTCTATTGATGGTAAGGACATCAATATTGATGAGTTCGGACCAAAAGTAGATCAGGGTGTAAACCAGATGAAACAACAATATGGTGGTAGCGCTAATGCACAAATGACTGCTATGGCAGTAGATCAGGCATGGAATGCAGAATTGGCCAATGTATTGTTAAACAAAGAATATGACCGTTTAGGTTTAACCGTATCTGAAGACGAGTTGGTAGATTTGTTACAAGGTCAAAACCCTAGCCCATTAATCAAACAATATTTCTCTAATCCTCAAACCGGACAGTTAGACCGTGTAACCCTGATGAACTTTTTAAAATCGAAAGAACCTCAGGCTTTACAGCAATCAGGCCTGCTACAGGAAGAGATTATAAAACAGGCTTTACAAACCAAATATTCTAACTTAATCCGTAACTCAGTTTATGTAACTTCATTAGAAGCTACAGATGAATATAACAACCGTAACAAACTGGCTAACTTTAAATATGTAAGTTTAGATTATGCATCTGTTCCTGATAAATCGGTTAAATTAACTGATGCAGATTATTCAGAATATTACGACCAGAACAAAGCACGTTTCAATAATCCGCAAGAAACACGCGCTTTTGAATATGTTACTTTTAATATCAGCCCAACCAAGGCAGATTCTTTAGCAATTAAAGCGCAGGTAGATAAAATTGCTGCTGATTTCCAGGTAGCAAAAAACGATTCGCTTTTCGCGGCGATCAATTCTGATGTTAAAGTTCCATTTACTTACCTGACCAAAGGTAAGCTGGATCCTGCTGTTGATTCGGCGGTATTTGCTTTACCTGCGGGCAGTTTCTATGGTCCGAAATTAAGCGGTAACTCATATAAAATTGTAAAAGTGGTTGCTACCCGTTTCTCTCCTGATTCGGTAAAAGCAAGTCACATCCTGATCGATCCTGCTAAAGTAGGTGGCGAAGATAAAGCTGTGAAATTAGCAGATTCGTTAAAAGCCTTAATTTTAAAAGGTGGCAATTTCGCCGAACTGGCTAAAAACTACAGTGTAGATGGCTCGAAAGATAAAGGTGGTGAGTTAGGTACTTTTGCGCGTGGTGCAATGGTTCCTGAATTTGAAAATGCTGCTTTTGATGGTAAAACCGGAGATATTAAAGTGGTAAAATCGCAGTTTGGTTACCATGTAATTAAAATTGAAAAACAAATCGGTTCTTCTAAGGTAGCTAAATTGGCTTATGTAGAAAAAGCATTAGCTGCAAGTAGCAAAACCCAGGCAGCAGCTTACAAAGCAGCAAGTAATTTCCTGGCGGATGTAAAAGGTAACGATTTCAGTAAACTTGCTACCCAAAAAGGATTGAAAGTTAGCGTGGCCGATAAGGTAGCCGCGACGCAAGGATTCGCAGCAGGTTTGGATAATCCACGTAAACTGATCCAGGATGCTTATGCAGCAGATAAAGGTGATGTTTTACCCGAAATTTATACCATGAGCAATGCTTACGTAGTTGCACGTTTAACGAACATCAGTCCTAAAGGTATTTTATCATTGGCTGATGTGAAAAAAGAAATTGAACCGATGGTACTCAATGCAGTTAAAGCAAAACAGCTGAAAGAAAAATTAGCTGGTGCTGGTAAGGGAAGTATCGATCAGGTTGCAGCTAAAGTGGCCCGCCCGGTTAATCCTGTTCAGAATGTTGTATTTGCTAATCCGGTAATTCCAGGTGTTGCACAAGAAAATGCTTTAGTAGGTAGTGTATTTGGTTCACAGCCAGGTAAGGTATCTGCTCCTGTTCAGGGCGAGCGTGGTGTGTATGTATTTACCGTTGATGGATTTACTAACCCTGCTCCTATTGCCAACATGTTTAAACAAAAGGAAAGCATGTTGTTAAGTTTAGGTCAGCGTTCATTAGGAGCAGCTTTCCAGGCTTTACAGGAAAATGCCAAGATAAAAGACAATCGTGTGAAATTCTATTAATTAGAAAATACGTAATTTTGTAACCGTTCTGATTTATCATCAGAACGGTTTTTTTATTTTAGGCTATGGAAATTCAAGAGAACATCGTTAATAAAGTTGCCAGCAGCGGGTTAATCACCTTAAACCTGGAAGACTTTTATCACAAAGGCGAGAGAGTAGTGTATGATATTGCTGATAATCTTTTTCGTGGCTTGATGCTGAGGGAAAAAGATTTCAGGGCCTTTATCAAAGACCACGATTGGGCACAGTATCAGGATAAGAATGTTGCCATTACCTGCTCTGCTGATGCGATTGTTCCTACCTGGGCTTACATGTTACTGGCAAATAAACTGCAGCCTTATGCCAATGAGGTGGTATTTGGTGGCTTAGATACTTTAGAAGCCGTATTGTTTACCAAAGCCCTGTCTAAAGTTAATCCGCAGGATTATGCCAATGAACGTGTGGTGGTAAAAGGATGTGGCGATATTGAGGTGCCTGTTTCTGCTTATGTAGAGATTACCAATTTGCTTACTCCGGTGGTAAAAAGCATCATGTTCGGCGAACCTTGTTCTACCGTACCTGTATATAAGAGAAAAGATTAAATTTTGGTTTGCTTTTTGTATATCTTCATGGAGGAAAAGTATTTGATTTATTTTAAAAGAAAATTACTTTTCTAAATCGGTCCTTTATCCTGAATTTAGTTCAGGATCAATTATACCGGTAACACACACAAATGAATACAAAAGCGATGAAAAAAATAATGATCACCCTTACGGCTGTTTTATGCAGTCTCTTCACAATGGCTCAGGAGCTTCCCCTGAAGAAAGAAGCTGTTTTTCAGGATGGTGAAGTTTTACAGTATAAACTGAGGTATGGGTTTATTACAGCGGCAGAAGCTACCATTAAGGTAACCAATTCTGATTTAAAGTTTGATAACAAGCCTACCTATAAACTTACAGTAGATGCGCAAACCTCGGGTACTTTTGATATTTTTTATAAAATAAGGGATCATTACGATTCCTATATCGATAAAGATGACCTTTTGCCCTATTTCTACCAGGAGAATATACGCGAAGCAAGTTACAGAAGACAGGATAAGGCACGTTTTACCCAGGATGCAAAAAAAGTAGTTTCGAACAAGGGAACTTTTACAACACCGACCAATCAGACTTTTGATCTGGTTTCGGCTTATTATTTTGCCAGGAGCCTCGATATCTCCAAAATTAAAGTAGGTGATAAATTTAAGCTGAATTACTTTCTTGGGGATGAAATATCTGCGTTAGAAGTAGAATATATTGGAAAAGAAACTATTAAAAGTAAACTGGGTAATATCCGTTGTTTAAAATTTAGTCCGTCTATTAAACCGGGAAGGATTTTTAAAAAAGACAGTAGGTTATATCTTTGGGTAACCGACGATGGAAATCGGGTGCCGGTAAAGGCACAGGTAGAAATATTGGTTGGTGCGGTAACGATGGAATTAAAATCTGCCGATGGACTGAAATATGCTTTAGCAAAAGAATAATGATGATAGAAGTAGAACAGGTGCTGGTGCACGAAGACGTATTGAAAGAGAACTTTGTTTGTAATTTAAGCAAATGTAAAGGGATCTGTTGTGTTGAAGGTGATTCAGGAGCGCCTTTGGATAACGAGGAAAAAGGTATTCTGGAAGAAATTTACCCGAAAATCAAACACCTGTTAAACGAAAAAGGGATTAAAGCGATTGAAGAACAGGGGGTTTATGTAGTTGATGAGGATGGAGACCTGACTACCCCTTGTGTCGATAAAAATAAAGAATGTGCTTATGTATTGTTCGAAGGTGGTATTACTAAATGCGCTATCGAAAAAGCTTATGAACAGGGTATAATCGATTGGCAAAAACCGATTTCGTGCCACCTCTACCCTATCCGGATTACCAAATACCCCGAATTTGATGTACTCAATTACGACCGCTGGCATATCTGCCATGATGCCTGTACCTTTGGCCGCGAACTTAAAGTTCCGGTATACAGCTTTTTAAAAGGGCCGCTGATCCGTAAATATGGAGAAGAGTGGTACAAAGAATTGGAAAGTACTGTAGCGGTGATGTAATTTATATTCGATTTTATTGGGTTTTTTAGCTGATTATTTTATTCAGTTTTAGTTTCGAATTTAAATTAAGCTGTATCAATGTGTGCAAAATAATGAAATCGGTTTAAACCATTGTTTAGTTGTGACCTTTTTTTTAAAATTACCTTAATTTTATAATAATTATATAACCTTAGAGACATAAATAGTTGTTTTTGAGATATGAAGTAGTGATAATTTGGACTAGTCTGTTCATTTTTGTTTTTTTAGTTCAAAAAAGAATGTTTTTTAGTTTATCTAAACTATTTTAGCATTCTATAAATCTATCATGCTGTGAAAAAAATTTTAATAACCGGAGGAGCTGGTTTTATCGGCTCTCATGTAGTCCGTCGTTTTGTTAATCACTATCCTCAATATGAGATTGTTAATTTAGATAAACTTACTTATGCAGGTAACCTGGCTAATTTAACTGATATTGAAAATAAACCAAATTATAGATTTGTAAGAGAAGACATTACTGACGCAACAGCAATTGATGAGCTTTTCAAAACCGAAAATTTTGATGCAGTAATACACCTGGCAGCGGAAAGCCATGTAGACCGTTCTATTTCTGATCCAACTGCTTTTGTCATGACAAATGTAATTGGCACGGTAAATTTATTAAATGCAGCTAGAACTTACTGGAAAGGGAATTACGATCAGAAACGTTTTTACCATGTAAGTACCGATGAGGTTTATGGCGCGTTAGGTGAAGAAGGTATGTTTACCGAAACTACCGCTTATGATCCTCATAGCCCATACTCAGCCTCAAAGGCCAGTTCTGATCATTTTGTAAGGGCTTATCATGATACTTATGGCTTAGATTGCGTGATTTCTAACTGTTCAAACAACTATGGCTCCCACCATTTTCCTGAGAAACTGATTCCGCTGGCCATTAATAATATTAAAAATAACAAGCCTGTACCTGTTTATGGTAAAGGCGAAAATGTACGCGACTGGTTATGGGTTGAAGACCATGCCCGTGCCATTGATGTGATTTTCCATAACGCAAAAACGGGCGACACCTATAACATTGGTGGCCATAACGAGTGGAAAAATATTGATTTGATCAATTTGCTTTGTACCATTATGGATCAAAAATTGGGTCGCGAAGCTGGAGAATCAGCTAAACTGATTACCTATGTTACTGATCGCGCTGGACATGATTTACGTTATGCCATTGATTCTACCAAACTGCAAAAAGAATTAAACTGGGTTCCTAGTCTGCAATTTGAGGAGGGTTTAGCCAAAACGGTTGATTGGTACCTGCAAAATGAAGATTGGTTAAATAATGTAACCTCGGGTAATTATCAATCTTATTATGAACAACAGTACAGCCATAAATAATGGAAATTGAACAAACAGGATTAAAGGACTGCTTGATTATTAAACCGAGGGTATTTGAAGATCCAAGAGGCTATTTCTTCGAAAGTTTTAATCAAAATACTTTTGAGGAGAAGACTGGCTTATCAGGAAGGTTCGTTCAGGATAACCAATCCTATTCATCTTATGGGGTAATCCGTGGCTTACATGCCCAAACGGGTGAGTTTGCTCAGGCCAAACTGGTGCGTGTTACCAAAGGAGAAGTTCTGGATGTTGCAGTAGATGTAAGGCCAAGTTCGCCAACCTATGGTAAGCATGTTGCTGTACGTTTAAGTGCCGAAAATAAATTACAGCTTTATATCCCACGAGGTTTTGTACATGGTTTTTCGGTATTGAGTGAAACAGTAGAATTTTTATATAAATGCGATAATTTTTATAACAAAGCCTCCGAAACAGGGGTAATCTATAATGATCCGGATTTAAATATTGATTGGTTAATTCCTGAAGGAATGGAGTCCATCTCAGATAAAGATCTCTTATTAAAACCATTTGCCGAACTAAAGCATATATGAGTAAATTATTAGTAATTGGTGCCGGAGGGCAGTTAGGCCAGTGTTTAAAAGTCGTTGCAGAGCGAAGAGGAATTACTGAAATAATTTTTCCTGCAGAGCAAGATGCCAACATTTTGGACGAAAGTGGTTTAAATGAACTTTTAGCCAAAGAAAAGCCTGCTTATGTGATCAACTGTGCAGCATACACAGCTGTTGATAAAGCAGAAGATGAGGTTGATCTGGCCAAAGCTGTTAATGAAACAGGGGCAGCTAACCTGGCTTCGGCTTGTTTGGCAAATGACGCGACTTTAATTCATATATCTACCGACTTCGTTTTCGAAGGGAATGAGGTGAAATTGCTTAAAGAAGATGATAAAGCCAATCCCATCAATATTTACGGTGTAACTAAACTGGACGGCGAAAAAGCGGTTGCTTCAATACTACCAGCTCATTTTATCATCCGTACCAGTTGGTTATATTCGGAGTATGCCAATAATTTCGTGAAAACGATGTTGAAATTAGGTGCTGAGCGTGATGAACTGAATATTATTGCCGATCAGGTTGGGACACCAACTTATGCTATTGATTTGGCTAATGCCATTTTTGATATCATCGCTTCTTCATCAGGTGCGTATGGTATTTATCATTACAGTAACGAAGGCGTAACCTCCTGGTTCGATTTCGCAAAAGCCATTTTTGATATCAGTGAAACAAGGGTGAAGGCAAATCCAATTCCTGGATCTGCTTATCCAACCAAAGCTACCCGTCCGGCATTTTCGGTAATGGATAAGTCTAAAATAAAAAGAACATTTAATATTGAAATCCCTTACTGGAGAAATAGTTTGGTAGAGTGTATAAAACAAATTAAAATGCAATAAATAGGAATTATTATTTCATTTAGGTCTGTCACTATCAATGATTAATGACCCAATGAACCAATGACCAATGAACTAATGACTAAAATATGAAAGGTATAATCTTAGCTGGTGGTAGCGGAACTCGTTTACATCCCTTAACCCTTGCCTGTAGTAAGCAAATGATGCCGGTTTACGATAAACCAATGATTTATTACCCTTTGTCTACATTGATGTTGGCAGGGATAAAAGAAATCCTGATTATCTCTACCCCACACGATCTTCCTAATTTCGAGAAGTTATTAGGAGATGGATTTACTTTAGGCTGTAAATTTAGCTATGCCGTACAGGCAGAACCCAATGGCTTGGCACAGGCTTTCGTAATAGGTGAAGAATTTATTGGCAAAGATAAAGTTGCCTTGGTATTGGGCGATAATATTTTTTATGGTGATGGTATGGCGAAATTATTACAGTCCAGTTCCGATCCGGATGGCGGTGTGGTATTTGCTTATCAGGTTGCAGATCCGGAACGTTATGGTGTAGTTGAATTTGATGAAAATAAAAAAGCCATTTCTATTGAAGAAAAACCAACAAATCCAAAATCAGATTATGCTGTGCCGGGATTATATTTTTATGATAATGATGTGGTAGAAATTGCCAAAAACATCAAACCTTCTCCCCGAGGAGAGTACGAAATTACCGATGTAAACCGCATTTATTTAGAACGTGGTAAGTTAAAGGTTGGCGTATTGAGCCGCGGTACGGCCTGGTTAGATACCGGAACTTTTACATCCTTAATGCAAGCGGGGCAGTTTGTGCAGATTATTGAAGAAAGACAGGGACTCAAAATTGGATGTATTGAGGAAATCGCCTATCGAATGGGATTTATCAATGCGGAACAGTTAAAGGCTATTGCCACGCCTTTAGTTAAAAGTGGTTATGGCAGTTACCTGTTGAAGCAGATTAAATAGTAGGTTCTACTATTAGTATACTCATAATAATAAATCACCAATCAATACCATGACATTGATTGGTGATTTTCTTTTGTGACATGTCATCCTGAGCGCAGCGAAGGATCTTTAAAACACAAATGCAATTTTTGTTATATAAACACTAATTGCTCTCAACGCTGTGTAATTCGTGTTTTTCTCTATGAACTCTGTTGTTAAAAGCCAACATTGAATCAGGTACAATTAAAGCTTTCCTGATTTATCTTATCTTTGGCCAATTACCGAAAGAGAAATGAATACGAAAAAGCAAATTGCGATTATAGGTTTAGGTTATGTTGGGCTGCCATTGGCTATCGAATTTGCAAAGAAATATAAAGTAATCGGTTTCGATACCAACGAGAGCCGTGTAGAAGAACTAAAACGAATAGAAGACCGCACCCATGAAGCTAAGCTGGATGACCTCAAATCCGTTTATTCTTCAGCAGATCAGGATAGAGGATTAACCTTGAGTTCGAGCTTGCCTGATCTGGCGGCTTGCACAGTTTATATTGTCACGGTTCCTACTCCTATCGACCATCTCAAACGTCCTGATCTCACGCCTTTGCTGGCGGCCAGCAAAATGTTGGGCATTGTGCTTAAAGCAGGTGATATCGTAATATATGAGTCGACCGTTTATCCTGGTTGTACCGAAGAAGATTGTGTACCTGTTTTGGAGAAAATTTCAGGCTTAAAATATAATGTAGATTTTTTCTGTGGTTATTCACCTGAGCGGATCAATCCTGGTGATAAAATCAAGACTCTCACTAAAATCAAGAAAGTAACCTCCGGTTCCAATCCGGCAGTAGCCTTAGAAATAGACCAGCTTTATGCATCTATTATCACAGCAGGTACCCATCTAGCACCAAGTATCAAAGTGGCAGAAGCTTCAAAAGCTATCGAAAATGCACAAAGGGATGTAAATATCTCTTTTGTGAATGAATTGGCCCTAATTTTTGACCGCATGGGCATCGATACAGCAGATGTGCTTGCGGCTGCAGCAACCAAGTGGAATTTCCTTAACTATAAACCTGGCTTAGTTGGAGGGCACTGCATTGGCGTAGATCCGTATTATCTTGCCCATAAATCTGAAGCTTTAGGTTATAAGCCTGAGGTAATCCTGTCAGGCCGACGGGTAAATGATAATATGGGGCTGTTTGTAGCCAATAAAGTGGTTAAAATGCTGGTAGCAAAGAATAAAGTAATTAATGGAGCCAAAGCCTTGATTTTGGGGTTTGCTTTTAAAGAAAATTGCCCTGATACCAGAAATACAAGAGTGATCGATATTTATAAAGAACTGAAATCTTTTGGTATGCATGTAGATGTATACGATCCCTGGGCCAATGCAGTTGATGTAAAAGCTGAATATAATATCCAAATGATTCAAAATGATGATTTTGGACATTATGATGTAATTATCTTAGCAGTCGCCCACCAGCAATTCTTGCATATCGATTACGCTGGTTTTAAAGCAAAAGGATCAATTATTTTCGATACCAAATCATTTATTCGCAGAGATTTGGCTGATGCAAGATTATAATATTCGATTCGTTTACCCTTTCTGTACCTTTTGTTTACCCTTTCTCTATACCAAGTTAACCCCTGGCTTACCAATCCCTTACCTTTTCTTTACCCTGGTGTTACCCATTTATTACCTGGAGGGTAAATAAATAGTATAAAAATGGTGATCGAAAGGTAAGTAATAAGATAATGAAAGCCCTGGCTAGTATGAGCTTGGTAAGTAGAATAGGTAATATAATAGCATTCTGTTCGGAAAGCGTAATCAGGCTAATCATCATTTTAAAATGGCTTATCAACCAAACAAATTATTCTGTATGTTTGTGGCCAACAAAATGGATTAATATGAAAGTTGCTTTAATTACAGGTGTTACAGGACAGGATGGAGCCTATTTAGCAGAGTTTTTGCTGAAAAAGGGTTATTTTGTACACGGTTTAAAGCGGCGCTCATCATCATTTAATACCGATCGTATCGATCACCTTTATCAGGACCAGCATGAGCAAAATGTGAGGTTTAAATTACATTATGGCGATTTAACCGATTCGACCAATCTTATCCGGATTATCCAGGAAATACAGCCAGATGAAATTTACAACTTAGCGGCGATGAGCCATGTACATGTAAGCTTTGAGATGCCTGAGTACACTGCTAATGCAGACGGTATTGGTACCTTACGCTTATTAGAAGCCGTACGTATTTTAGGCCTTACCCAAAAG
This sequence comes from Pedobacter vanadiisoli, assembly GCF_042684385.1. Taxonomy (NCBI): domain Bacteria; kingdom Pseudomonadati; phylum Bacteroidota; class Sphingobacteriia; order Sphingobacteriales; family Sphingobacteriaceae; genus Pedobacter; species Pedobacter vanadiisoli. Next base: position 100,591 of record NZ_JBHULL010000014.1, read on the forward strand.
ACCAGGGTTTATCAAGCCAGCACCTCTGAATTATATGGATTGGTACAAGCAGTTCCACAGAGCGAAACCACACCTTTTTATCCGCGCTCTCCTTATGCAGTGGCAAAGATGTATGCTTACTGGATCACGGTAAATTACCGTGAAGCATATCATATGTTTGCCTGTAATGGTATTTTATTTAACCACGAAAGTCCGTTAAGGGGCGAAACTTTTGTGACACGCAAAATAACCAGGGCTGCAGCAAAAATAGCGCTAGGCCTGCAAAAATGCCTATATCTTGGTAATCTATCTGCGCAACGGGATTGGGGACATGCTAAAGATTATATCGAAGCCATGTGGTTAATCCTACAGCAAGACAAGCCAGAAGATTTCGTTATAGCTACAGGTATTACCACCACTGTTCGAGATTTTGTTCGGATGAGTTTTGCGGAATTGGGTATTGACGTTGAATTTTCTGGTAAAGATGAAAACGAAAAAGGTGTAATAATTGGTCTTAATGAAGAATTATTGATTCAGCATGGATTAAATAGTGATAAACTGTTTTTAGGAAGCACTATTGTTCAGGTAGACCCTAAATATTTCAGGCCAACAGAAGTTGATTTATTATTAGGAGATCCAGCCAAAGCGAAAACGCAATTGGGATGGGAACCTAAATATGACCTGAGTGCATTGGTCAAAGATATGGTCATTTCTGATCTTCATTTAATGAAAAAGGATGAATACCTGAAAAAGGGTGGATTTAAAACATTAAATTATTTCGAATAGCATGCTCGTTGATAAAGTTAAAATCAATACGGAAAAGCAATTGATAAATAATATGAGTCTTATATTATTAAATCAATATTAAATATTAAGCAAAATGTCTACATTTTGTCTGTAATAATCTACTTTTAGATCTATTATTGCTATCTTTATTTTTGTTTTAGATTTATTGCGGCATATTGTATAATAAATTAGTTTTTTTATTGTTTTATATGATAATAATTCTTGGTTTTATTGAAAATTCACTATGCTGCTTAAAAATTAGAATTAAATTAATGTACTTAATGATATCTATCCCCCATTTTCCATCAAGATATGTTTAGTTTTTTTAGCAAAAAAAATAAGGTCACCGATATTTCCTGGTTAGGAGTTGATATGCATTCCCATATCTTACCAGGTATAGATGATGGATCACCAGATGTGGCAACCTCTGTACATTTTGTAAAAAGTCTTCAAGAGCTCGGTTTTAATCAATTGATCTGTACACCGCATATTTATAAGGAGCTTTATCCAAATACACCAGAGACGATTTCTTCTGCAAAAGCGTCGTTGCAAATGGCATTGGACAATGAAAATATATCAATTAAATTGAGTGCCGGGGCAGAATATATGGTCGATCAGGATTTTACCTTGGAGGGGCATTTATGTACGTTAGATCATAAACACTTATTAATTGAGATGTCTTATTTGTCTGAAAGTCCTGGTATAAGCCAAACCATATTTGATGTAGAAATTAAAGGGTATCGCCCGGTTTTAGCACATCCCGAACGTTATACTTTCTATTTTAAAGATAAAAGCCGATTGAGGAGATTTAAAGAAAAGGGCTGTCTTTTACAATTAAATTTATTATCTGTTTTAGGATATTATGGCCGTGATGTTAAGCAATCAGCTGAGATTTTGCTAAAAGAAAAAATGTATGATTTGGCAGGTACTGATCTACATCACGATAAACATCTAGACACTTTAACTGATGCCATACATTCTGGAAAGTTACACGACTTGATAGGAAACTATGATTTTAAGAATCAAGAAATATTTAATTCTATTTATGTTTAATTGATCGTAATGCTTAACACATCTTAGCTGGGCAAATTACTTATCTGAATTAAACATTTTTAGATATTACAATTAAATGATTAAGTTTGCAAGCTATTTAAAATGGTCAATTTCATTTTGAATGGATATATCCTATGAATAAAAAAAATAATCTCAAAAAGAGCTTTAGGTTAGCTTTAATTTTAACAACTATTACTCTATCTTCCTCCTGTGTTAGTAATAAAAAAATTGCTTATTTCCAAGACATTCAAAGTGTCAACCAAGCGAAATTAGAAAATGCAGTTGCTTTCACTGAACCTGTTATTCAGCCAGATGATATTTTAAGTATTAATGTTTTTACTTTAAATCCACAGAGCGGTGTAATCGTAAATCAAGCGGCTGCTAATACCATATTAGGTGGCAGTGCTAATACGGCTGTTGCAGCACAGCAGGTAAATGGATTTCTTGTAGATCGTAATGGTGATGTGGAACTTTCTTTAATCGGAAAGGTTAAAGTGATAGGTTTAACTACCTATCAAGCTCGTGAGCTGATTAGAGAAAAAGCATCTTTATTTTATAAAGAACCAAATGTTCAACTTCGTTTTGCAAACTTTAAAGTAAGTGTTCTGGGAGAGGTAAATGCGCCTTCAGCTTATACCTTACCTAACGAAAAGGTAACGATATTAGATGCCTTAAGTTTGGCAGGTGATTTAACCATTTATGGCCGTCGTGAAAATGTGTTAATTATACGAGACAACAATGGGAAAAAAGAATTTGCGCGTCTTGATCTAAACTCTTCTGATATATTTAGTAGCCCATATTATTATCTTAAACAAAATGATGTTGTTTATGTAGAACCTAACAAACGTAAGGTTTCAGCCTCTAATTCAGCACAAATCCAAACTATTGGTGTCATTGCCTCAGTCCTTTCTGTAATTGTTATTGCAATCAGTAATTTTAAATAACTACTATATATACTTAAATGAATAATCTACAAAAAATCAAATTGACTGATAAAATTGAAGAAGATGACAGTATTGATTTATTAAATATTCTTGGTAAACTAGCTGATAAATGGCCATGGGTTATTATAAGTATTGTGTTATGTTTTTTGGTATCTTTTTTTTATGCAAAATATACTCCACCTTCTTATCAAATAACAGCAAGAGTTTTAGTTAACGATGATGAAAAAGGAGGTGGGTTAGGTAAACAAGCTGGCTCCCTAATGGATTTAGGCGGCTTGTTAGGAGCAAAAAACTCTGTTGATAATGAAGCTGAAATTCTGCGTACTAGATTTTTGATGGAGCAAGTTGTTAGGCAAATGCAATTAAATATTGTTTATTCTGTTAAGAACAACTTTAATTCAAGAGAATTATACAATGCCCCTTTTACTGTAAATATTATTAAGGGTGTAGATACAATTCAAGCTAATAAATTAAATATAAAAAGATTAGGTACAGAAAGTCTATTGTTAAGCTATAAGGATATACAAAAGGAAATAAAATGGGATCAGATTTTTAATGTTGATGGAATTGGGCTGTTAAGGATATCAACTAATCCGATTGCAAAGATGACAGATGATAATTACGTTATTGAAATCAATTCAGTAGATGAAAGGGTAGCACAATTACTTAAAGGACTGACCGTTGGGGTTTCTAATAAGCTTGTAACCATAATCGATTTAGGATTATCTTATCCTATTCCACGAAAAGGTGAAGATATTTTAAATGAGTTGATTAAAAAGTACACTACTGCTAATCTTGAAGATAAGAATGCCATTGCTGATAGTACATACAAATTTATAAAGGAAAGATTAACTAAGATCGCAGTTGAATTAGGCGATGTTGAGAATGAAGTTGAAAGTTTTAAACAGCAAAATAAGCTTTCCGATATGAGTGAACAAGGGAAGCTATTAGTTCAAAATTCTGGGCAATTTTCTTCTGAGTTAGCAAAGGCAGAAACACAGGTTACAATATTAACAGATCTGGAAAATTACTTGAAAGATGAGTCTAAAAACAAAAGGGTTTTCCCCACATCTCTTTTACCGCAGGATATGGTTTTTTCAGGTTTAATGAATCAATATAATGCGTTGCTAATAGAAAGAGACAAGCAACTGCTTAGTGTAACAGAAAGTAGTCCATTTATTCAGAATTTGGATGATCAAATTAGTCAAATGCGCAAAGGTATTTTAGCCAATATTCAAAGTACTAAAAATATATTTCTTGTTACTAGTAAGAAGTTAAAATCTCAATTAGGTAAAGCAGAAGGACAAATTAGTGGAGTCCCGCAGATTGAAAAAAACTATTTAAAACTAGCTAGAAATCAGAAAATTAAGCAAGAATTATATATCTTCCTAATGCAAAAGGCCGAAGAGACTGCAATTTCAAAAACTTCTAATATTTCGGTAGCCAAAACAATTGACCCTCCAAAATCAGGTGTTACTCCAGTTAGCCCTAAAAAAAATGTAATATATTTATTTGGAATATTAATAGGCTTTGTAATACCTGTTGCTGTTATCTTCGGTAAGGATTTAATGAATACGAGTATTTCAACAAAAGATGATATTACAAGTTTAACACAAGTTCCAGTAATAGGTGAGATTAGTCATAACTCAAGCCAAGATAATTTAGTTGTTGCAAATCAGGGTCGTTCAGCAATATCTGAACAATTCAGAGCGTTAAGAACAAATCTTACATTTTATCTTAAAAAAGCAGACGAGAAGATTATACTGCTGACATCCAGTATGAGTGGTGAGGGAAAATCATTTACAGCTATTAATTTGGGCAATATATTGGCTTTGGCAGGAAAAAAAGTGCTATTGATGGAGCTAGATTTAAGAAAACCGGGATTATCTGCTAAATTGTCAGTAAATAATGATATTGGTTTTAGTAATTATACAATAAGTCCGGATATCCATATAATGGATATTATCAAACCCTTAAATATTAATAAAAACTTATTTATTATATCTTCTGGGCCACTCCCGCCAAACCCAGCTGAAACTATTTTAAGTGAGCACACACCTATTCTAATAAATGAGTTAAAGAAACAGTTTGATTATATCATTATGGATGCCCCTCCAATCGGGATTATTACTGATGCCCAATTGCTTTCTGTCTATGCAGACGTTACTATTTATTTAGTTAGGCAAAAAGTGACACAGAAAAGTCAACTAAAGATAGTAAACGATTTATACCTTAACGGAAAAATTAAAAACATTGGAATTGTTGTAAATGACATTCTCAGTAAGTATTATGGATATGGATATGGATATGGAACCTATGGTGAGCAGATACACAAAACATTTCTTGAAAAAATTAGCACTTTTTTTAAAGAATTAATTAAAATTTAATATGGAGATTATAAGCCATAGAGGCTACTGGATTAATGCTGAAGAAAAGAATACTGATTTAGCTTTTGCAAGATCATTTTCAAATCAATATGGTACTGAAACAGACATAAGAGACTATTGTGGAGAACTGGTCATTTCACATGATATTGCTAACGGGAATTCATTAAGTATTGATCACTTTTTCGAAATTTATATAAATAATATTTGCTCGGGTACATTGGCTTTAAATGTTAAAGCAGATGGTTTACAAGAAGTAATTAAAAATAAATTGACTAAACATGGCATAGAAAACTATTTTTTCTTTGATATGTCAATACCAGATACATTAAACTATATCAAACACGGGCTTAATATATATTCAAGGCAAAGTGAATACGAACCTACCCCAGCATTTTACACCGAATGTCGGGGAATTTGGTTAGATGCTTTTGTAAATATTTGGTTTGATGCAAATTTAATAAATAGCCATTTAAGCAATGGAAAAAAAGTAGCCCTTGTTTCCCCAGAGCTTCATAAAAGGGATTATTTTTCTTTTTGGCAAATGCTTAAAGATCAAGGATTTCATTTTAAAAATGATATTATACTTTGTACTGACCTTCCAGATCATGCGAAAAAATTTTTCAACGAAAATGAATAAAATAAAAGCAGTTATATTTGACATGGACGGTGTATTGATCGATGCTAGAGAATGGCATTACGACTCACTTAATGCCGCCCTGAAGATATTTGGCACAGAAATCAGCAGGTACGATCACCTAGTTACTTTTGACGGTCTTCCTACAAAAAAGAAATTAGAAATGTTAAGCATTGAGGGAGGATTGCCTTATGGATTGCATGGTTTTGTTAATGACCTTAAGCAGCAATATACCTTAGAAATAGTATATGCTAAATGTAAACCTGTATTTCATCACCAATATGCTCTTTCGAAATTAAAATCGGAAGGATACAGGCTGGCCGTTTGTTCAAATTCGGTTCGAAAATCAATTGAGATTATGATGGATAAGGCTAGCCTGAGTCAATATTTAGATTTTTTCCTTTCTAATCAGGATGTTGTTAAAGGTAAACCTGATCCAGAAATTTATAACAAAGCAATGGAACGAATGGGATTGAAACCAGAAGAGTGTTTAATTGTTGAGGATAATGAAAATGGGATCAAGGCTGCAATCGCTTCAGGGGCACATCTTTTGAAAGTTGAAAACCCAGATGACGTTCATTATTTTAACATTATTAATCGCATAAAAGAAATAGAAAATGCTTAAAATTATAATTCCATTAGGTGGATCGTCTGAGTTATTTACAAAAGCTGGATACACTTACCCAAAGCCTATTATAGAAATTGGGGGGAAATTGATGATTCAATGGGTGATTGAAAAAACAATATCTATTCCTGAACCAAGTCAGATCATTTTCATTATTAGAGAAGAAGATGCAACTAAATATCATTTAGATAACACGCTTAAATTGCTTTCGCCAAGTGCTCAGATTTTAAGGCTGAAGAATGAGACAAATGGCGCTCTGTGTAGTGTGTTGATGGCGATTGATAATATTGAGAAGGAAGATAGTATTATCATATTGAATGGGGATCAGATAATTGATGCTGACTTTAATGAAATTTATAACTACTGGAAGGCGGAAGATGCCTCTGCAGGAGTGATCACTTTTAAATCAGTTCATCCAAGGTGGTCTTATGCAAGAATTGAAGATAAGGTTATAGTGCAGACTGCAGAAAAGAATCCAATTAGCCATAATGCAATTGCAGGTTACTATTATTTTAAACGTGCCGAAAGTTTTTTCAAGAACGCTTTTCAGATTATCCTAAAGGATGTGCAGCTTAATGGTAATTTTTTTATATCTCCTGTGATGAATGAATATGTTCTGGACAACGAAAAGGTGCTGAACTTCGAGATAGATGCCAATAATTATCATTCCTTTTATTCACCACAATTAATAAATGATTTCGAAGCAGAATTAAAAAATAAGTTATGAAACAGGAACCCGAAGTACTGAAATTATCTGACATGATAAAGGGATGGTTTATAGGGAATTTTGAACCAAGCGCTTATCAGACTAATGATGTTGAAGTTGGAATAAAAAAGTATGATGCTGGGGATTATGAATCTAGCCATTATCATAAAATCGCAACTGAGTTTACCATAATTTTGAACGGATCGGTTGAAATGAATAACACAATTTATTCTGATGGAGATATTATCAAAATATTGCCAGGAATATCAACGGATTTTAAAGCTTTAACTAGCGTTACTACGGTAGTTGTAAAAATCCCAGGGGTTAATAACGATAAATACATAAAATATAAATAAATGAATATTGTAATACCTATGGCTGGTTTAGGCAGCCGATTTGCTAAAGTTGGTTATGAAAAGCCAAAGCCATTCATCGATGTTAATGGAAAGCCTATGATTTCAAGGGTTCTAGAAAATTTAACATATCCAGGAGCAACATACTATTTAATTGCCAGAAAAGAACATATTGAGTCCAATCAACAACTGGTAGATGAAATCGAACAGAAATATAATGCAGTATTTATTGGTATTGATAAATTAACGGAAGGAACGGCATGCACGGTTTTATATGCACATAAATTTATTAATAATGATAGTCCATTATTAATCGCAAATTCCGATCAAATTGTTGATGTTTCTATCGAAGAGTATATAAATGATTGTTTGAATAGAAAATTAGATGGTTCAATTTTAACCTTTTCTGATATTGAACTTAACCCAAAATGGTCTTTTGCTAAAATAGATGAACATGGCTATGTAACAGAAGTGCAAGAGAAAAAGGCAATATCTGAATATGCTACTGTTGGAATATATTTTTTTAGTAAAGGTAGTTACTTTGTTGAGGGTGCAATTGATATGATTATTGAAAATGATAGGGTCAACAACGAATTCTATACTTGCCCAGTTTATAATTATAATATCAAGGATGGGAAAAAGATAGTTATTTTTAATATAGAAATGGATCAAATGCATGGTTTAGGTACTCCTGAGGATTTAAGTCTATTTTTACTTAATAGTTCTTTATAAGATCTTATGATCAATCATTTTAAATATCCAAATGTTAAAGAATATCAGTAAAAGTAAGCTCGAATACTTTCGAAATTTATTCTTTTCCTATTTATCACAAATAGCTGCGGGCTTAACTTTATTTATAGCCACTCCTTTTTTAATAAAAGGTTTAGGATTACAATTATATGGCGTATACGCGTTAATATTTTCCTTCAATTCATATTTCAACTTAACAGATATTGGGTTATCCACTTCTCTTATTCGTGAAACTGTAAATGGCGTCATTAAAAATGACTTAACAGGTGTAAAACTTGCACTTAACAGTACTATATTTTATTATATTGTAACATTTATTTGTATACTTTTTTTGAGTATAGCACTTCTTGACCCGAGATTAGGAAATCTCGGGCGATTTCTCATTAAAGATACTAAACTTGTAAACACTTTCTATAATGCCTTTCTTGTTGTAATATTAACTTTCTTTCTAAATCTTGTCATTCAAATTTTTGACGCAGTTTTACAAGGCTTTAATAAGATTTATATAAACAAAAGAATCAAAGCAATTAGAAATTTACTTGAATGCGCTGGATTTATATTGATTTCTATTTATCACCCAAATATTTTTTTACTGTTATTCGTCAGTTTAAGTTTGGCATTTTTGCATTTAGCTTACCTTTACTCGGTATTCCATAAAATCACCAAGATCAAGCTAAATATAAAGGACAGGGATTTAGTAGTGTTTAAAAATCTACTAAAACAGGGAATATGGTACTTCATTGGTTCTTTTTCTGTGGTTTTGATTTTTAATACTAATATATTTATAATTTCAAGTGTGCTTGGTATCCAATATGTTGGGATATTTTTTGTATATAACCGTTTTTTTGAAGTTATAAGAACAGGATTTGTAACCTTAACTCAGACATTATTCCCTAAGATTGCTGAAATGAAATACAAGGGTGAAAATGTGAAATTACTCAATCTTTTTTTCAAAATCTGGATAGGCTTAGGTGGTTTATTACTGGTTATATTTTATCCGTTGCAACATTGGGGTTTATTAATTTTCCAGCATTGGTCTAAACTTCAAAATGTAGATAGTAGGCTCTACTTTTTCTTTTTAATCTTTAATTCATTTATTATCTGGGATAACTGTCCGTCGATTTTTATTGGTGCAATTGGTGAGCAAAAAAGACAGGCTATGGTATCAATTCTCCAAGGCATAATCAATGTCGTATTAGGTTATATCCTAATAAAAAATTATGGCCTGGATGGCGCAATTGTCTCGTCTATTATAGCCTTATTAATTACTAATATATGGTATAATGTATATTTTTTAAATAATAAACTTAAATATGCAAATGGATAACAGGCCGATAATTTATATACCACTTTATAATGCTGAGGATTGGTGTCGAGAATTAATTCTTGATCCGGGTTTTAAATATGTTGCCTCTAATAACTGCTCCACAGATGATTCTGCCAATATCTTAATTAAAAAGGGAGTTGAAGTGATCAACCAGCATCATAATTTGGGTAGAATTGGCAATTGGCAATTTTGTATTGATCATTTTAGAGCTTCTGAAGGCGAATGGATGAGCTTTTTATTTACAGGTGATTCATTCGTTCCGAATGCTTCAAAATATTTTTATGATATTATTCCAGATACTCAAGATGCTAATATCATAATATTTCAATATGACATTATTGATGATGTAATATCTTCTACCAGAACCTTAAATCATACAAGATTGCTAGGACCCCATGAGTCTCTTGTTCTTGCTGTTGAGCAAGCAAACTGGTACGGTGGTGTGCTAGGCAACTTTATAAATAAAAAGGCATTTTTTGGTCCTTATAGATTTAGCGAATTGGGCTGGGCGGCAGATTATAAAATGTTTGTTGATTTATCAGCGAATGTGAAAATTTTTTATAGCCCACTTACTATAGGAAAGTTTGATGCTAAAAGCAGATTATATTTTAAAAAATTCAAATACGATATACAGTCGCTTTACGAGGAAAACCTAGTTAAATGGGATGCTATTTCCAAACTGGAGAAAATTGGGTATAGCAAGCAAATGCTAAATAGGCTAAAATATGTACTTGGATTAAAGGTGAAGATTTTGGAAATTCGTTTTGCTTACAAATCGGCCAATTCGTTTTCTGATTATTTTCTTATGCTTCTCAGGTACAATCCATTGGTGTATTTAGAGTACTTTATTTATAAGATGCTTAATAAAAATATAATTCTATTATGAAGAGGGTGCTTTATGTTTTTGGAGGAGAAAAAGCTTCTGGTGCTGAAATTGTAATTGAAAGGCTGATGAAAAATAATCAAGATGAGGTTGAGTCCCATCTTTTTATAGCACCAGGTAATTTTGCACATAATCTACAGCAGTTAAACAAGCCTTACAGGATAACAATAGTTGACCAATTAAAAAAGCTAAATAGGAGTTCAAGCGGGGCGTTAAGCTTCTATCTAAAGGCGCTCAGTAATTATTTTGTGATTTCTTATATGGTATATAAATATATCATGAGGTATAAAATTAAAGTTGTACATGCTAATACGATAGTGCCCGCTTCATACCTACTGCCTGCAATTTTTTTTTCAAAAATTTTTAGTAAAAAGATCACTTGGATCTGGACAGATCACGATTTAAAGTATTATTCTGCGCTTGATAACAAGCTATCAAAACTTTGTGCAAAATTTTATAGTATAACATTTGTCGTTTCTAATGCTGTTAAAAGTAAATATAAAAAATCGGGAAAGATTGAAATTCTTTATAATGGATTGGAGGAAAATTCATTTTCAGAAAGTTTACCTCTTAGAGAAATATTTAGGATGGAACATTCGATTATTAACTCGCAGCTTGTTTTCTTAATAGCAGGTGCTATTGGGCCTCGGAAAGGACAGCTCTTGCTTATAAACGTTTTTAAAAAGTTATATGTAAAATATTCTAATATTATACTGTTCATTGCTGGAAGATTTGGCGAAGACGACCATGATTACAATCAAAAAGTTAGGGACGAACTGGTAGATGTAAATTATATTCGATATATAGGTATGGTTGATGAAATGAATAAACTTTATAATGGATGTGATATTATTCTAAATAACAGCAATATAGAAGGTAGTGAACCTCTTGGCACGAGTATTTATGAGGCGATGGCTTGTGGAAAGGTTGTCGTTGCATCGCGTACGGGTGGTACTGAAGAAATTGTTAGTCACTGTGAGGATGGATTTATATTCGAACCTGAAAATGAAGAATCTTTATTTAACCAACTAGAACAGATTATTGTTAATTTTTCTGAGTTAGGAAATATTAAGCAACAGGCAAAAGTTAAAGTATCTCAAAAATTTAATATTTTAACAATGAAGAATAAATATAATAACTTTATTGCTGGTCTCTGTATTAAATAACGTAGAATATGTTCGAAGGACTTGAAGATGAGGTTTTATCAAAAATATACATTGATTCCATTATTTACATTATTGGTGTTACAATAGGACTAATATTAATTTTTAAGAGATATAGATCATATTTAAGATATTATTTAATATTTTTTCTAATTATTACTTTTTCTGGATTTAATATTTTTATAAAACCTGTACAAGATTTTAATATTCCTATTCCTAGAACAGTAATTTATTACTTAAAAATTATTTCAAGCGCATCCTTATACGATATCTACATTTTTGGAGCGTTTCTATTTATTTTATTCAAATATTTAAAGCAAAAAAGGAATCCGTTTCGTAAAAATGATTTTTTATCATTGCTTTATCTAAGAGACATTATAATCTTCATTATTGGAATTCTTGGATCAATATTATATCAAAAATATGGAGGAGAAGTGGAGTGGAGCGTTATTAACCGACAGCTCAGGGGAATGTTAACTGGTTTGGTTGTATTATATTCGGTTCAAAAGGTGATAACAAATATTACTGACGAAAGCGATATGTATAAACTTTTAAATACCTTAAGTGTGTTAACACTTATCAATATTATATCTGAAATTATATCGGCAATGATATTAAGAGGTATTACTTGGGAGCGCGGCGGACATAGTATTTTTATGATTGATTCTGTAAATACATATTTATTAATGATTTATGGAGCTATATTGTTTGTGAACTCTAAGTGGAATAATAAACTATTTAAGTTTACTGGTTTATTAATTGTAATTCTACTCATTTTAGATTTTTATAAAATAACATACCTTCAGCTAGGTTTAACAATAGCTATTTTTGTTTTTGCAGCAGTTGTTGGTTTTTCAGTTTTACCTCGAAGAATCGCATTGGTATTTCCGTTGTTTATTATAGGGTTTTCAATTTTCTTGATGCAGTTATTTGCTCCTAATACAACAAACACTGTAGCCCTGCAAACACGTGCTGGCCAGCTTGATGGGGTTTTTGAAGCTTTTGATAAAAACCCACAGAATATATTAATAGGAATTGGACCAGGTGGTTTGTTTAAGAAGCAGACCCTTACTGAAGATGGTGGTGAAATTAAAGCTATTGAAATTGAAAATACTAAGTTCGCAAACCTTCAGTATGCTTTTCAGGTTCCTTTCTTTTTTCAAATAAAGCAAGCTGGCATCATAGGAGGAATTCTAACGATCGCATTTTTTATTATGCAAATGAGAAGGGGGTTTAAGTTGATAAAGATTCATTGGTATCTAGCTTGTTTAATGTTTATAATTGCGATAACCTGCTTAACTTCCGAAGGAATATCTTATCCAGATCCACAGGTTGCTGTTTATTATGGAATGGCTTATCTTTTTCTCACATTTAATATTAAGATTTATTTACAAAAGGCTAGACCTAACGTAGTCGCATTATGATATATATAAATGGTAGGTTTTTGGGGCAGCGTACAACTGGTGTGCAGAGGTTTGCTCTGGAAATTGTGAAAAAACTTATTCTAATTGACAATTCAATTAGAATAATTGTACCAAAAGAGTTTGCAACCTCCCTATCTTCACAAGTTAAACAGGAATTTTTATCTAATTTAATTTTTTGGGGTAAAGGAAATGGGCTGATTTGGGAACAGGTAATACTACCATTTTATCCAAAAAAGAGTAAGTCTGTTCTACTGAATCTTTGTAATTCTGCGCCTATTTTATGGGCCTCTAAATTAACATGTATTCACGACATGTCTTATAGGGCAAACCCCCAATGGTTTTCAAAAGAATTTAGAAATTATTATGCCTTTCTAATCCCTCTTATTGCAAAAACATCAAAGCGAATTTTGACAGTTAGCGAATTTTCAAAATCAGAAATTATTAAATATTTGGGTATTAGTGAATGTAAAATAAAAGTTGTTTATAATGCCTGTGCAGATATTTTTCGTAATGAATCTTTTCCTTCTAATAAACTCTACCAAACTAAAACAATTGTCTTTGTAGGGTCTATTGAACCAAGAAAAAATTTAATAAGCCTTTTAAAGGCATTTTCAAAAAACTTATCACCTGACATAAAATTAGTAATAGTAGGATCTAAAAATTCCAATACATTTAATTCAGCAGGGACGGAGGAGTTAAATGATTCCAGAATTACGTGGGAACAATCATGCACAGATCAAGACTTAAAGGAGATTTATTTAAAATCTGATATATTAATTAACTGTTCACTTTACGAAGGTTTTGGTGTGCCGATCATAGAAGCTGCAAATAATGGATGTATTTTAGCACTGTCTGACATACCTTCATTCAGAGAAATTGCTGGAGATTCTGCTGTTTATTTTGATCCACTAAATATTGATGATATAGGATTTACTATTGCTAGATTAACAAGCGACTCAACCCAAAATTTAGCTCTTTTAGGGAAAAAAACTTATCAAAACCTTAGTAATAAGTATAGTTGGGAACGTTCGGCAGTTTCAATTTATGAGATTTTAAAGATAAATTTTTAGCGATGGTTAGTGAATCACTACAGGATCTGAAATTCCTGAAAACAAGGTTTAATGTTAATCCAATTTTGGCAATTTTGACAAATAGGGGATTTCATGCACTATTTTTTTACAGAATTTCGAATAAACTGTATCGGTGGAAAATTCCAATTATCCCATTAATTTTAACGAGAATTATACAAGTTTTTTATGCAATCGACATTGATTTCAAGGCAGAGATTGCAGGTGGGATAATCATTATTCACGGTGTGGGGATTGTTATTGGTCAAGGGGGAAAAATTGGTACAGGTACAATTATCTATCATGGCGTAACTTTAGGACGAAAAAGACAACTTATTGAAGTTACCACAGGTGATGGGTATCCTGTAGTTGGTGAAAACTGTGTACTCGGAGCAGGTGCAAAACTAGTTGGGTCAATTAATGTGGGCGCAAATTCAATCATAGGACCAAATGTTGTTTTGATGAAGAGTGTTGCAGAAAATAGTTTAGTCAAAAGCCCTGACCCATTAATCTTAAATAAATATAAATGAAAAGAGTTCAATGGTTAGACTCCCTTAGGGGGATTGCTGCAGTATTGGTGATGATAATGCATATTTGGGAAATCATTGTTTTAAAATATGCAGATCAATACAACCCGTTTTTTAAAGAGATTACAAATTTTCTGGTAATTGATTTTTTTAATTTCGGTAAAATTGGTGTCGCAGTATTTTTCCTGGTTAGTGGATATGTAATTCCTTATAGTTTAAAAGGAAAAGATTTAAAGCACTTTGCAGTGTCTCGATTATTTAGACTTTATCCAGCATATTGGCTGTCGATCATTATTTTTATATCAATAATGGGACTGCCCCCAATAATTCAATTGATCTTTAATTTCACAATGTTTCAGAAATTTTTTGGATTTGAGGATTTGATAGGTGTGTTTTGGACATTACAAATTGAATTGGTTTTTTACTTCATTTGTGCTTTATTATTCTACTTCAAAAAACTTGATGATTCCAATTTTCTATTTAAAGCAACTGTTTTACTTTTATTTGCGACTTTAATCTTGTCATTTTTCAGATTTTATTATGAAATAAAGTTACCAGTTGCACTACCCTTAGGATTATCAATCATGTTTATCGGCTTGCTAATCAGAGATATTCATGATGGGGTCGAACGGGTAAAAAAAAAATTAGATTATAAAATAATAATTTATTTTGCAATTTTCTTGCTTCCAATTTGCATATTGGCTTATAATAAAGATTATGGGTTTCACGAAACTTGGTATAAATATTTCTTATCCTATATGTTAGCTGTAATTATATTTTTTTTGTTTTTGTTCAAAGGGTGGACAAATCGGTTTACCCAGTTTTTCGGTAAAATAAGTTATTCCTTATATTTATTGCATCCGATAACAGCACTTATTATTACCCCAATGATTATAAATAAATATCCTATATTATCATCTCCATTATGGTTCACGATTATTGGAATTGTTCTTTCTGTAATTATTGCTACATTATGTTACTATTTTGTGGAAGAGAGGTTTGTAAAAATTGGGAAAAGACTAATAAATAAATACAGATAGAAAAAAGTAGATGAAAATAGCAATAATACAAGAGTGGCTGATGGCAATGGGGGGATCTGAAAAAGTGGTGAAAGCAATTGCGGATATTTTCCCCGAAGCAGATATTTATGCTTTAGTTGGTGACGATGCCTATCTCAAAGAACAAGGCTTTGTTCAACAGAAGATAAGGACTTCAATTATCCAAAAAATGCCTTTTGGTAAGAAAAAATACAAATCTTACTTGCCCCTTTTTCCGTTTGCAGTTGAACAATTTGATCTGAGTGAGTATGATATTATTATATCTTCAAGCCACGCGGTAGCTAAAGGAGTGCTAACTACTGCAGAGCAATTACACATTACTTACTGTCATTCTCCAATTAGATATGCATGGGACCTTCACCACCAGTATTTAAAGGAAGAGAAATTAGGATTTGGCATTAAAGGGCTTTTAGCAAGGTACTTTCTTCATAGAATAAGAATTTGGGATATAGTTTCTGCTAATAGACCTGATTATTTCATTAGTAATTCTAATTTCATAGGTAGAAGAATTAAAAAGATATATAATAAAGAATCAACTACGATTTATCCACCTATTGAAGTAGAAGATTTTACATTAGAAATGGTAAAGGATGATTACTATGTAACCTCGTCTCGAATGGTACCATATAAAAAAATGGATATTATTGTTGATGCTTTTGCAAAAATGCCAGATAAGAAACTTATAGTAATCGGAGATGGTCCAGATTATAATAAAATTAAGGAAAAAGGGGCTCCGAATATTGAATTTAAAGGGTATTTACCTTTTAAAGAACTAATTCTGCATTTGCAGAAAGCTAAGGCTTTTGTGTTTGCAGCAATAGAAGATTTTGGTATGCTACCTGTTGAGGCTCAGGCATGTGGTACGCCTATGATTGCATTAGGGAAGGGCGGAAGTTTAGAAACAGTAAAAGATGGCATAACAGGGGTTTTGTATTTTGAACAGACATCAGAATCTATAATAAATGCCGTTGCTAAATTCGAAACTATGACATTTAATTATCTCGAGATAAGAAAACATGCAGAAACATTTAGTTTTATAGAGTTCAAATCACAATTACTTAATTTTATAAAAGAAAAGGCTGAATTAAAATGGCCAAATTTAAAATTTTAATATGAATCATTTAATTTTTGGTGGATCTGGGTTTATCGGAACACATTTGAAAAAATACATTCTCTCGCTGCAAAATCCGGATGATACTGTTTTTAGCTATGATATTAAGCATAAGGTGAGCGAGGACTTTGAGTTCTTGGATGTGAGAAAACCAATACATATAGAACTTAACAACATTAGTAATTCTATAATTTATAATTTGGCTGCTATTCATACAACACCTGGGCATGCAGATGAAGAATACTACGAAGCTAATATATTAGGAGCAGAACAAATTTGTGATTTTGCTCGTAGGAATAATATAAATACAATTGTATTTACAAGTTCTGTTGCAGCTTATGGAACAGGAGAACGATTTAAATCTGAAGATTTATTACCTATGCCAAATGTGCCATATGGGATCTCAAAACTAACAGCAGAATATATTCAAAAACTATGGCAGGCAGAAGATCCCGTTAAGCGACGTCTATTTATTGTTAGACCAGGAGTAGTTTTTGGTGAAGGTGAAGGGGGAAATTATACCAGATTATATAAAAGTATAAAAAAAGGTTTCTTTTTTTACCCTGGTAGAACCGATACCATTAAAGCTTCAGTATATGTGAAAGATGTTGCCAGGATATTATATCAGGGCGGACAACCAAATGGTGATAATGTTCAAACATTTAATTTAAGTATAGAACCAATACCGACAATTAAAGAGATATGTGAAACAATGGCAGAAGCTACTAATCTTAAAAAACCAACTTTAAGAGTCCCATCTTGGTTCTTAAAAACAGTTGCGACCACTGCATATTACAGTGCAAGATTGATTGGTAAAGACATAAATGGAATCCATCCTGATCGTGTAGATAAATTGATTATTTCTACAAATATTTCAGGAAAAAAACTAGAATCCTCGCCATTTAAGCTAAAGTATACTTTAAAGGAAGCTTTACAGGATTGGTATCGCGATAGAAAAAACACTGGCTTGGAATAGCCGTTGAACAAAAAATTAATTAGAAAGAATTTATATGAAAATAGCAGTAATTGGTACAGGCTATGTAGGGTTAGTAACCGGAACCTGTTTGTCTGAAACTGGTAATGATGTCATTTGTGTTGACATTAATGAGGATAAAATAAAAAAAATGCAAAATGGGGAAGTCCCAATTTACGAACCAGGTTTAGATTTATTATTTCATAGAAATATCGAACAGGGTAGATTACATTTTACGACCAATTTAGCTGAGGCTATTAAGCATGCGCAGATCATATTTATGGCATTGCCTACGCCTCCGGGAGGAGATGGTGCTGCAGATCTTTCCTATATTCTGGGAGCTGCCAACGATATCTCTAAATTGATAACCGATTATAAGATAATTATTAATAAATCTACGGTACCTGTAGGAACAGCCGATAAGGTAAAGGCGGTATTTGAAGCAAACACTAATATAGAAGTTGATGTAGTTTCTAATCCAGAGTTTCTAAGGGAAGGAGTTGCCGTTGAAGATTTTATGAAACCAGATCGTGTCGTTATTGGAACAAAAAGCGAAAAGGCGAAAAAACTACTAACTGAATTATATGAGCCTTATGTTCGTCAGGGGAACCCAATATTGTTTATGGATGAACGTTCATCAGAGCTTACAAAATATGCAGCTAATTCATTTTTAGCAACTAAAATTACTTTTATGAATGAGGTTGCAAATTTATGTGAGCTGGTTGATGCAGATGTTGATGCCGTTAGAAGGGGAATTGGCTCCGATGAACGTATTGGAAAGCGTTTCCTTTTTCCAGGTATTGGTTATGGTGGATCTTGTTTCCCTAAAGATGTACAGGCCTTGGTTAAGGCGGCTGATGAGAATGAATATGACTTCCAGATATTAAAATCTGTGATGGAAGTTAACGAGCGCCAAAAAACGATTTTGGTTGATAAAATATTAAAATATTATAAGGGAGACATAAAGGGTAAGCATTTTACGTTATGGGGATTGGCATTTAAACCTGAAACTGATGATATACGCGAGGCCCCAGCTTTATATATTATCGATGCTCTTGTAGCGCATGGTGCAACGCTTACTGTTTTTGATCCTGAAGGAATGGGAAATGTTAAAGCCCTTATTGGCGATAAAGTTATTTATTCCCCAGATCAATACGCAGCCTTAGCGGGTGCTGATGCTTTACTAATTGCTACTGAATGGTCACTTTTCCGTAATCCTGATTTTGAGAAGATTGATTCAATACTTAAAAATAAAGTTATTTTTGATGGACGAAACCTTTACAATCTGGATAAAATGATTGATATGGGATATTATTACAATAGCATTGGCCGTAAATTAATTAATTAATGGACATCAAGAAAATTTTGATTACCGGTGCAGCCGGTTTTTTAGGATCACACTTATGTGATCGATTTATAAAGGAAGGTTATCATGTTATTGGCATGGATAATCTGATTACTGGAGATCTCTCTAATATTGAGCATCTTTTTCCTCTAGCAAATTTTGAATTTTATAATCATGATGTTTCCAAGTTTGTGCATATCCCGGGAGACCTTGATTACATTTTGCACTTTGCCTCTCCTGCTAGCCCGATTGATTACTTGAAAATTCCAATACAAACACTCAAAGTAGGATCTTTGGGTACTCATAATTTATTGGGCCTTGCACGTGCCAAGGGAGCAAGAATGCTTATTGCCTCAACATCTGAAGTATATGGTGACCCAAGTGTAAATCCACAGCCGGAAGAATATTGGGGTAATGTTAATCCAGTTGGCCCACGTGGTGTTTACGATGAAGCCAAACGTTTTCAAGAAGCAATTACAATGGCCTATCATACTTTTCACGGAGTAGAAACTAGGATCGTAAGAATATTTAATACCTACGGACCAAGAATGAGGCTGAATGATGGACGTGTATTGCCAGCATTTATAGGGCAGGCATTAAGAGGAGAAGATCTTACTGTTTTTGGAGATGGTAGCCAAACGCGTTCTTTCTGTTATGTAGATGATTTGGTTGAAGGAATATATCGGTTATTAATGAGTAATTACGCACAACCCGTTAATATTGGCAATCCTGACGAAATTACCATCAAACAATTTTGCGAAGAAATTATCAAACTTACAGGTACATCTCAAAAAATCATTTATAAAGAATTACCTCAAGATGATCCAAAGCAAAGAAGGCCTGATGTTACAAAAGCAAGAGAAATTTTAGGCTGGGAGCCTAAAGTAGGCCGTGCTGAAGGTTTGAAAATAACTTATGAATACTTCAAATCATTACCTGCAAAGGCTTTGGAAAAAATCGAACATAAAAACTTTACCAATTATAATAAGTAATGGATAAGAAAAGTGATGTAAATGTATTAATTATGGCTGGTGGCGTTGGCTCTCGCTTTTGGCCTAAAAGTAGAAATCATTTTCCGAAACAGTTTATTGATATATTAGGTATTGGTAAATCATTATTACAATTAACCTATAATCGATTTTTAAATATTTGCGACAATGATCAGATTTATGTATTAACCAATGAAATCTATGCAGATCTGGTAGCGGAACAATTACCTCCAATTTTAAAGAAAAATATTCTTTTGGAACCAAGCCGTAATAATACAGCTCCTTGCATAGCATATGCTGCATATAAGATAGGAGCTGATAATCCATTTGCCAATATCGTAGTCGCACCTTCAGATCATTTTATTTTGAAGGAGGATGTGTTTTTAGATAAGATAAGATTAGCTTTAGACTTTAGTGCTAAAAATGATGCGTTATTAACATTAGGGATTAGTCCAACTAGGCCTGATACAGGTTATGGTTATATACAGTATCAAGATTCAGATATCAAGAATCAATGTGTATCAGGTGAAATTAAAAAGGTAAATGCCTTTATGGAAAAGCCCACTTTGAGTAAAGCAGAAGAATATCTACAAAGAGGAGATTATCTTTGGAATGCAGGAATATTCATTTGGTCAGCAGCTTCTTTGAAGAAAGCATTCGAAGAATATGCTTCTGAAATTGCGAGATTGTTCCAGAGCGGTTTATCTTTTTATAATACAATTGATGAGTCTAAGTTTATCGCTGAAAATTATTCATCGAGTCCAAATATTTCCATAGATTATGCTATCCTAGAGAAGGCAAATAATGTATATACAATCCCTGCCGATATTGGTTGGTCTGACTTGGGCACTTGGGTGTCGTTACATGCCATAGGAGAAAAAGATGCTGATAATAATATGGTCAATTTGGAAAAGATTCATTTAAAAGATACTTCGAACTGTATTATTCACTTGCCAAATGATAAGGCAGCTGTAATTAGAGGCTTAGATAACTATATTATAGTAGATGATGGGGAGGTGCTTTTGATTTACCCAAAATCTGATGAGCAAGAGATTAAACAGGTAGGTAAAGATATGGTAGCTAAACATGGCATAAAATACTCATAACAATGGGTAATTGATATGATGAAAAGTTCACAAGGATTGTGAACTTTTTTTGTATCTACCTATGAGGTTAATTAATCGACTATATATATATACAGTAATACTCTTCTTTTCTTTGCTTTTTTTTATCCTTATATTGTGCAATTATTACTGATTTTTATTTCAGTAATGATTATTTAACTTTGAATTAAAATTTTGGGCACTAACTTTGTTCATTATGATTCATTCAAAATAAAAACAAGAAATAAATGTTCAAGTTTTCTTTTTAAGCCTATGCAAACACGTTACTTATTTATTTTAAAATATCTTTTGCCCATAACAGATTTAATTATGGTTAATTTAGTGTATTTTTTTGCCTACGAATTTACCGAATACTTAGGTAAAAGCGTAAGTTCAGAATTGCAGTCGCACTATATTGTAGTTTGTAATCTAATTTGGGTTGTTTGTACAACGACTTTTGGTCTATACACCGAATATGGATCAAGAAGAATTGAAAGGATTTATCGTGGAACATGGAAAAGTGTTGTGTTTCATGCAGTTTTATTTTCTATATATTTATTTTTTTCTAAACAAAATGATTTTTCTAGATCATTTTTAATTGTGTTCTATGGCTCGTTAGGCATATTATTTTTATTGAATCGTTTTGTTGGAACATCGTTTCAATTTTTATTATTTAATCATCTGCGTGGAGTTAAGTCTGTTGCCATCATGGGAAATAATCAAACTGGTATACAACTAGCGACATATTTCGAGAAGCAGAGGTACATTGAGTTTCATGGATTTTTAGAAGTTAACAGTGAAGAGTACTTTGATGATAATGGTGTGCTCTCTGATTCGATTATTAGACAATTCGAAAATGCAGTAGAAAAAAACATTAAAGACATCTATGTAACCATTTCACCAGAAAGAATGGGAGATATAACTGCTCTTACACAGGAAGCAGAAAGGCAATGTGTTAGGCTTAAATTTATTCCAGATATAAGTGGAACTTTATTATCTCCCTTTAGTATTACTTACCTCGGAAATGAATTTCCTGTTATTTCGTTGAGACCGGAGCCGCTAGAGAAAATTAATCATAGATTTAAAAAGCGCTTGTTTGATGTTGTTTTTAGTACGTTAGTATTTGTCTTTCTGCTTTCATGGTTAATTCCACTCATTGCAATCATCATCAAATTGGAATCTAAAGGGCCGGTATTCTTTATGCAAAATAGAGCTGGGCGTAATAATGAAATTTTTAAAGTATTCAAATTTAGGAGCATGACTGTTACTGAGGGTGATGCTGGATTTAAACAAGCCACTAAGAATGATGCAAGGATTACAAAAGTTGGTGCTTTTTTAAGACGGACAAGTTTAGACGAACTTCCTCAGTTTTTAAACGTATTACTAGGAAATATGACTGTAGTTGGACCACGCCCCCACCCTCTAAAATTAAATGATCAGTATAATGAAATTATTGACCGTTATATGGTTCGCCACTTTGTAAAGCCAGGTATAACAGGTTGGGCTCAAGTAAATGGTTTTCGGGGAGAAACTGATGAACCTGGGAAAATGGAAAAACGTGTTGAATATGATATTTGGTATCTAGAAAATTGGTCAACAATGCTGGATGTAAAAATTATTTTTATGACCATCTTTAATATGGCCAAAGGTGAGGAGAATGCATTTTAACCATATCGTTTTATGAGTGCAAAACCGACCTTAATTATCTTGGCGGCTGGGATGGCTAGCCGTTATGGCGGAAATAAACAGACAGAATCGTTTGGGCCAAATGGCGAAACGATTTTGGAATATTCTGTTTATGACGCTATCAAGACTGGCTTTGGCAAAGTTATTTTTATTATCCGGGAAGAATTTGCTGAAGATTTTGCAGCAAAAGTTGAGCCTAAATTAAGTGATAAAATTGAAATTGATTACGCTTATCAATCCCTTGAAAGCTTTAGTAATGATATCGAATTTTCGAAAGAAAGAACAAAACCTTTTGGTACTGCACATGCGCTCCTTTGTTGCAAGGGCAAGGTGAGCGAGCCTTTCGCCGTAATTAATGCCGATGACTTTTATGGTTTGGATGCCTTTAATAGAGCCTATACATTTTTAACCCAGGAGATCCGGGATGATTTATTCGCCTGCCTAGGATATGAATTAAAGAATACCGTAAGCGAGTTTGGTGCTGTTACCAGAGGGGAGATTCAAACCAATGCAGTAGATGAAATTGTTTCGATCAATGAAAGGAAAGAGATCGTTTTAAAAGAAGGACGAATTTTAAGCATGGAAAAGGACCAACAGCAGATCTTGGCTGCCGATACGCAAGTGAGCATGAACTTTTTTTGTTTTACACCTGCTTTTATTGATTGGATGGAGGATAAGTACTATGCATTCTTATCTTCAAATAAGGGTGAGCTTAAGGCGGAATTTCTTATACCGGAAGTTGCTGATCAATTAATCAAAAGCGGTGAAGCCCGTATCAAAGTTATTGCTACGGATGCCAAGTGGTTTGGTGTTACTATTAAGGAAGATGCCGCCATTGTAAAAGAAGAACTTTTGAAACTTTCTAACGCACAAACTTACACTGTTGATCTTTGGAATATTAGTGCATCGATCATATTGTAATATTTTATTAAAGCCCGAAAGGACTTTTTTCCCTTGTCGAAATTTGATGAGCATCGTTAATTCCATAATTATTAACGTTCTTTGCCTTTTGAATTAAAATTTACCAAATGAAGAAAATCTTATTCCTCCTATTTTTAGTCATTTTCACTAATAAATTGAGCGCTCAAGCCGTGTATCAACCTTATTCGTTTCAGTTTTACCAAAAATTGAGTGGAGAAGTTTATAATCCCAATACAAGGATTCACAGTTCTTTAAAACCTTTTTTTATTGATGACAGTTTGTTACTTGATAAAAGTAGTGTGCTGTTAAGCATTGGCATAGACTCGACCAGAAAATCGTGGATATTGAGAAAATTATTTCAAGAGCATCTATTGGATATTCAGAAAGAAGACTATACCGTTTATGCCGATTTTCTGCCTGACTTCCAGATCGGTCGAGATGCATCGGGCAAAAGAAACACTTACTTAAATACCCGTGGTTATCAGGTTGGTGGTACCATAGGAAAGAAATTTTCGTTTTACACCAGTGGATTCGAAAATCAGGGACGTTTTGCAAATTACTATAGGAACTATATTGATCAAACCGGTATCGTTCCTGGTCAATCTTTTAACAGAGTAGGAGGGAAATATGGTCAGGGTTATAATCCTGATATCAATCCCCTAACTGCCGATTGGTCGTATGTAACCGCTACGCTGTCATACACACCATCTAAATATTTAAACATCACTGCTGGCTATGATAAAAATTTTGTAGGTGATGGCTATCGTTCATTATTATTATCTGACTATGCATCACCTTATCCATTCTTGAAATTGACCGGTAATTTGGGTAATGTTCAATATATGGTGATGTGGGCTGCTATGCAAGATCCAAGTGCTCCGAAATTATCATATGAAGCTGGTTTTAGAAAAAAAGGTGGCGTCTTCCATTATTTAGACTGGAATGTGAATAATCGCTTATCTATCGGATTCTTCGACTCAATTGTATGGGCACAAACTGATGATGCAGGAAATAACAGAGGTTTTGATTGGGGCTATGCCAATCCTATTATTTTCTTAAGACCGATTGAGGCTTCCAGCGGTTCACCAGATAATGCCTTGATAGGCTTTACCAGTAAATACAAATTCGCAAAAGAAGCTGTTGCTTATGGCCAATTCTCTCTGGATGAATTTCAGGCAAAAGAATTTTTCTCTTCTGATGGTAGTTCAAGAAATAAATACGCCTGGCAATTGGGTTTAAGAGGGGCTGATATATTTCATGTTGATGGATTAAACTATTTGTTAGAGTATAACACGGCAAAACCTTATACATTTTCATCACGTAAGCCAATTATTAACTATGCTCAATACGGTGAGCCCCTGGCACACCCAATGGGCGCAAACTTTAGAGAATTAGTTGGATTATTAAATTATTCTTACAAACGTTTCGATTTTAGTGGCGAATTAATGTATGCTAAATATGGCTTGGATGAAGCTGGGCAAAATTATGGCAAAAATATCTTCGAACCTTATACCGATGCGGTAAAAGCAAATGGAAATTATACTACCCAGGGCATCCGAACCGATCTTTTTTATGCTGAAGGAAGAGTAGCTTATGTAATTAATCCAAAATATAACCTGCGATTAGAATTGGGAGGTATATTAAGACGCGAGAGCAATAGCCTTGGTAAAAACAATACAGGTTTAATTACTTTCGGTTTACGCAGTTCGTTCAGGAATTTATATACAGACTTTTAAGGAAAGCCTACGAAATTATAAAGCCTCAGTTATTTTTTATAACTGAGGCTTTTTGTTTATTTATCTGGTCATCCTGAGATAATGAGATAATAAGAGGGTCGTTCCTTTTAACGTTAAGATTCTTCGCTGCGCTCAGAATGACAAAGAATACGACAAGCCCTAACCTGCCATGCTATCAGTGGTTCTTTTTACAGCGACTTTTCTAACTGCTTCGATAATAGCATTTTTATCATAACCACATTCAGCCCAAAGTTCGGCCTGTTCGCCATGTTCTATAAACCGGTCCGGTATACCCAAACGGATTACATTGGCATGGTAACCATGATCGGCCATAAATTCCAATATTGCAGCACCTATACCACCAGGTAAAGAGCCGTCTTCTACTGTAATTACATGTTTATACTTAGCAAAAACTTCGTGTAATAAAGCTTCATCTAAAGGTTTAATAAAACGAAGATCGTAATGCGCCGGATAGAAACCTTCGCTGTTCAGTTCAGCACGGGCCTCAACAGCAAAATTGCCTACATGCCCAATGGTTAATAAAGCAACATCTTCGCCATCACAGATTTTACGTCCTTTGCCGATTTCTAAGGCCTTAAATGGTCTTTTCCAATCGGGCATTACACCATTACCACGTGGATAACGGATTACAAAGGGACCAATGTTTTCCTGTTGAGCAGTAAACATGAGGTTTCGTAGCTCTTCCTCGTTCATTGGCGAAGAAACAACCAGATTTGGAATGCAGCGCATATAAGCAATATCGTAAGCACCATGGTGGGTTGCACCATCGGCACCTGCCAGGCCTGCTCTGTCCAAGCAGAACACCACATTCAGTTTTTGGATGGCTACATCATGAATAACCTGATCATAAGCCCTTTGCATAAAACTCGAATAGATATTACAGAAAGGAACCATGCCCTGAGCGGCTAACCCGGCTGAGAAGGTTACAGCATGTTGTTCGGCAATCCCCACATCAAATGCACGTTTTGGCATCGCTTTCATCATAATATTTAACGATGAACCTGATGGCATCGCAGGGGTAATACCCACAATTTTATCATTGGCCTCGGCCAGTTCTACCATGGTATGCCCAAAAACATCCTGATATTTTGGCGGCTGTGGTTTATCCGGAATACTTTTTTTAATTTCACCGGTTATCTTATCGAACAAACCAGGGGCGTGCCACTTCGTTTGATCTTTTTCAGCCAGTGCAAAGCCCTTACCTTTTACCGTAATGCAATGTAAAAGTTTAGGCCCCGGAATGGCAGATAAGTCTTTTATGATTTGAGCCAAACGTTTAACATCATGGCCATCAACCGGACCAAAATACCTGAAATTTAAAGCTTCAAATAAATTACTCTGTTTAAGTAAGGTACCTTTAATGCTTTTCTCAATTTTCTTTACATATTTATGCGCATTAGGCCCAAGTTTAGAAAGCCCGGTAAGCACATGAGAAATATCATCACGGAAACGGTTGTACGATTTTGAAATGGTAATGCTCGTTAAATACTCTTTAAGGGCACCCACATTCGGGTCAATAGACATGCAGTTGTCGTTCAGGATCACGAGTACATTGCTGTTTTCAATCCCGGCATGGTTTAATCCTTCGAAAGCCAAACCTGCAGTCATGGCACCATCGCCGATAACCGCAACATGTTGTCTGTCAGTTTCTCCTTTTAACTGCGAAGCTACAGCCATGCCCAAAGCGGCCGAAATAGAAGTAGAAGAGTGGCCTACGCCAAAGGTATCGTATTCGCTTTCTGAAATTTTCGGAAAACCGCTAATGCCGCCGTATACGCGGTTGGTATGGAATAAATCCCTGCGGCCGGTTAGTATTTTATGCCCGTATGCCTGATGGCCAACATCCCAAACCAACTTATCGTAAGGAGTGTTCAATGCATAGTGTAAGGCTACTGTTAATTCAACAACACCCAAACTGGCGCCAAAATGGCCACCGTTTACACTTACTACATCAATAATATACTGTCGTAATTCCTGGCTTATTTGTTCTAAGTCAGTTTCGCTATATTGCTTTAAATCAGCAGGATAGTTGATTTTAGATAATAGGGGGCCAGCTTTTACTTGCATTCGAAATTTATGGTAAAAAACAAGACACAAAGTAAGGTAAATTTGTTTTAATATAGAAGAGAAAAATAGTGCTTTATTATAGCGGGCTAAGTGGCTGCTGTTTAGCGGTGACTATTAAGAAAGTGACCATTTATATTGAGTAGGTAGCGTTGAGCGGTAAGGGTTTGTGTATAGCAGCCAATAATCAGTCTGGGGCGTTCTGAATCGGAATTAGGCTGTAATGACCTAAAAATTTTCACTATGTTTGTTGCTACACATGCAGGCAGAGAATTTTGAAATAAAGCTTCCGGTATTTGAAGGTCCCTTCGATCTGTTGTTGTTCTTTATTGAACGTGATGAACTTAATATACAGGATGTTGAGATTGCGAAGATTACCAACGACTTTCTGGCCTACATACACAAGCTCCTGGCTTTAAATGTAGAAGTTGCCAGCGAATTTATTTTGGTTGCCGCAACTTTAATGCGTATCAAATCTAAAATGCTCCTGCCAAGGATCGAGGTGGATGAAGCCGGAAATGAAATCAACGCAGAGCAGGACCTGATTGCCCGGCTGATTGCTTATAAACAGTTTAAATCTGCCTCAGAAGAAATGAAGGTTTTAGAGGAGGAACGCTTAAAGCAGGATCAACGGGGCAACATTGCTTTCGACCTTACACTGGCTGCCGAATCTTCCTCTCATCAGGATGAGCTTTTATCGTTAGACCTGTATAAACTTTTAACCGTATATCACCGCACCATGCAGAAATATGAACTGCGTAGCGAAGAGGTTAAGCATACGGTAGTGCAGTACCCATACACTATAGAACAGCAAAAATACGTTATTGCCAACCTGCTTGATATCAATAAACAGATTGATTTTGCCTTGGTGCTTAAAAATTCAGAAAATAAGGTGCATTTCGTGTATAATTTTCTCGCCATTTTAGAAATGTTGCAACAACAGATCGTAGAGATAACCATTGGTAGCGGCTTTAACAACTTTAATGTGAAAGCATTATCCTGATACGGCTTAAATTAAATTTGAAATCCGTACTTTTGCAAAAAAAATACAAACCTCATATAACAATGACACGCGACAACCAAATTTTTGAACTTATCGATAAAGAATTAAACCGCCAAGAGCATGGTTTAGAGCTTATTGCATCAGAAAACTTTGTAAGCAAGCAGGTAATGGAAGCTGCCGGATCGGTGCTGACCAACAAATATGCCGAAGGCTTGCCAGGAAAACGTTACTATGGCGGTTGCCAGGTAGTAGATGTAGTAGAGCAGATCGCTATCGACAGGGCCAAAGAATTGTTTGGTGCAGCTTGGGTAAATGTTCAGCCACACTCTGGTGCACAGGCGAATGCAGCTGTAATGCTTGCAGTATTGCAACCAGGCGATAAAATTTTAGGTTTCGATCTTTCTCATGGAGGTCACTTAACCCATGGTTCTCCTGTTAACTTCTCGGGTAAATTATACCAGCCTTTATTTTATGGAGTGGAGAAAGAAACCGGATTGATCGATTATAAAAAATTGGAAGAAGTTGCCTTGGCCGAAAAACCAAAACTGATTATCTGTGGTGCCTCTGCTTACTCTCGCGAATGGGATTATGCATTTATCCGTTCGGTAGCAGATAAAATAGGGGCTTTGGTTTTAGCCGATATTTCTCACCCTGCAGGTTTAATTGCCAAAGGTTTATTGGCGAACCCGCTTCCTCATTGCCATATTGTTACCACCACCACCCATAAAACCTTACGTGGCCCACGTGGCGGTATGATTATGATGGGACAGGACTTTGAAAACCCATGGGGATTAAAAACACCAAAAGGCGAAATCCGGATGATGAGTAATCTGCTTGATATGGCTGTTTTTCCAGGTACACAAGGTGGCCCATTAGAGCATATTATTGCAGCCAAAGCAATTGCTTTCGGTGAAGCTTTAAGCGAGGAGTACGGGACCTATATTAAACAAGTTGCCGCTAATGCACAGGCCATGGCTAAAGCATTTGTAGCTAAAGGTTACGGCATTATTTCTGGCGGTACCGATAACCACCTGATGTTGATCGACCTTCGAAATAAAAATATCACCGGCAAATTAGCCGAGAACGCTTTAGAAAAAGCAGAAATCACGGTGAATAAAAATATGGTGCCATTTGACGATAAATCGCCGTTTGTAACCTCTGGTATCCGTGTAGGTACTGCTGCTATTACTACCCGCGGCTTAAAAGAGGCCGAAATGGAACAGATTGTTGAATTAATCGATAGGGTTTTGACCAATCCTGAAGATGAAAACACCCTTAATACGGTGAAAGCTGAAGTGATTAAATTAGTGAGTGCATTCCCGCTATATAGTTAAGCATAGCTAATTCGATTTAGCGATTATATATTAAAAGCAGTTACATAAGTTGTAGCTGCTTTTTTGTTTTAACAAAAAGATCTTTAGCGCTTAATGCTATAAAACAAACGTTTGTTTTATATATTTATCCCAAATTAATTAGGATATAAATTATGTGTGGAATAGTAGGCTATATTGGCTATAGAGAAGCCTGGCCGATTGTACTTAAGGGCCTTAAAAGATTAGAATATCGGGGTTATGATAGTGCGGGTATAGCATTAATCAACGAAAATGGAGAGCATATCTATAAAAAAGCGGGTAAGGTAGCCGTTTTAGAGGAGTTTGCTTCAGGTCAGGATAAGTCTGGTACTATTGGCATGGGCCATACCCGTTGGGCAACCCATGGTGTTCCTTCTGACCGTAACTCCCATCCGCATACCTCCAATAATGGTAAACTATCTATTATCCATAATGGCATTATTGAAAACTATGCGACTTTAAAAGAGGAACTGATTAACCGGGGGCACGAATTTAAAAGCGATACCGATACGGAGGTATTGATTCACCTGGTAGAAGAAATCCAGAAAATTGAAAACATTGATCTTTTGGAAGCTGTTCGTTTGGCTTTAAGAGAAGTAATCGGCGCTTACGCCATTGTGATTATGGACCAGGAACATCCTGATCGCTTAATCGCTGCCAGAAAAGGTAGTCCGATGGTAATCGGTGTAGGACAGGGAGAATACTTTATCGCTTCGGATGCAACACCAATTATCGAATACACCAAAAATGTAGTTTATTTGAATGATAATGAAATTGCGCTGATTACCAGAGAAGATCTTCTGATTAAAAGACTGGATAATGTGATACAAACGCCATTGATCCAGGAGCTACAGTTAAAGTTGGAAATGCTGGAAAAGGGTGGTTTCGATCATTTTATGCTCAAAGAAATTTATGAGCAACCACGTTCTGTTAAAGATTGTATGCGTGGCCGCATTTACCCCGAAAAAGGAAAAGTGCAACTTGGGGGGATCAAAGAATTTGCAGAGAAACTAAAAAATATAGATCGTATTATCATTGTAGCCTGCGGAACATCATGGCATGCAGGCCTGGTTGGCGAATACCTGATCGAAGAATATGCACGTATTCCGGTCGAGGTTGAATATGCTTCTGAGTTTAGGTACAGAAATCCGATCATTACTGAAAAAGATGTGGTAATTGCCATTTCACAATCTGGAGAAACGGCCGATACCATGGCAGCCATAGAGATGGCTAAAGAACGTGGGGCAACCATTTTTGGGATATGCAATGTTGCAGGTGCCTCCATTCCGCGTTTAACTCACGCAGGCGTTTATACCCATGCTGGGCCCGAAATCGGTGTGGCTTCTACAAAAGCGTTTACCGCACAGGTTACGGTTTTAACTTTAATGGCCTTTTATATGGCCCAGCAAAAAGGGACCATTACCACTTCGAAACTGATCGAACTTTTAACAGAGCTCGATAATATTCCGGAAAAGATCCAGGTTGCTTTAGAATCTAACGATCTGATTAAAGAAGTTGCGGCAAAAATCAAAGATTCTACCAACTGTTTGTTTTTAGGCAGGGGTAGCGGTTTTCCAGTAGCACTGGAAGGTGCTTTAAAGCTAAAAGAAATTTCATATATCCATGCAGAAGGTTATCCTGCGGCAGAGATGAAACATGGCCCTATTGCTCTGATTGATGAAGAAATGCCGGTAGTTTTTATTGCTACCCAGAATTCATCATACGAAAAAGTGATCAGCAATATACAGGAAGTGAAAGCAAGGAAGGGTAAGGTGATTGCCATTGTTACTGAAGGCGATACAGAAGTAAAGAAAATGGCCGATTACTGTATCGAAATTCCCGATGCGAACGAAGCTTTCCTGCCTTTATTGGCTACCATCCCACTTCAATTGTTATCATACCACATTGCAGTGATGAGAGGTTGTAACGTAGATCAGCCAAGAAACCTGGCTAAATCGGTAACTGTAGAATAATTTGCAACACAACAAAACAAATAGATAAAGCAGCTGCATTAATTTGTAGCTGCTTTTTTGATCATAGGAGTATATACATACTGGTTTTGTTAACTAACCGACTGAAAGGATGCTGCATTGAATAGTATATTTTTTGATACCATAAACTAAAACGACAGGAAGAAAAGCGTTACCCCGGCTGCCCATGAGCACCAGCATTCATTTTCAAAAAACAATGAGTATTGGGGAAGAGAGGAATGATCAGAAAATATCTTAAATCATGGTAAAAGTAAAGGGCCGATATTCTTTAGAAGAAATATCGACCCTTACCATCTAAATTAACGCTCTCGAATATATAAACGATATTTTTTGCTAAATTGTTTTAGGGAAATAAAAAAAAGTGATTATTTTTCGTAACTCCCTAAGGTTGAGGGAGAAATTCTTGCATTGCCTTTTATATCTTTATTAAGGTAACCGGTAAAATAAGGGTCGTTACTTAAATCAGCACCTTTTTTTCTGACCTGACTATTTGCCGATAGCTCAAAATTTTCCGTTTCCTTATTGATAAAAGAAGGATCAATATTCAAAATATTACCATTGCTGCTATAAGTATTGTTGGTAGATCGGATCAAATTATTCCATAAATTGAGCTGAATTGTTGCCGAGGTTTTCTTTTGGATCTCCAGTTCATTCGTTAAACTGCCCCAAATGATATTGTTCGTTAAATCTATTTGGAGTTTATTATATGCATTTGCCGACAAATAATCTGAAAAACTCAATGAGGCTGTTTTACGCGGGAAGTTTAAATTGTAACCGGCAAAGGTATTCTGTTTTAGGTTGTAATTCCCACCTCCAACAGCATATATTAAGTAATTCCCACAGTTATAAATTACATTATTAAAAGCGAGCAGTTCGGTATGGTAGCCAATATAAGCGGCCACCTGCATATTTTTGATCATGCTATTGCTTAGAATCAATTTGGGACTGTTGTTTATGGATAAAGAATCGGAAGTAATGCCAACAGATGCATTTTTGATGATCGCATTTCTGATCTGTCCGTATCCGGTCTGTCTTAAGAAAATTCCTTTCCATTGGCCCGGTTCTTCAGCGTACAGTTTTTCCAACCTATCGCTACAAAACAATACCGGGTTGGTAACAGTTCCATTAACCAGTAAACTTCCTTCTATATTTAAACAGGCATCTTTATGGAAATAAATTTTAGCTCCGGGTTGTATAGTTAATGAACTTCCATTGTTAATGGTTAAAGATCCGTCGATAATATAAGGTAAAGCATCTGTCCAAGTGGTATTGGTATTAATTGTCGATTGATTAATAAACACCGCATTTTGTCCGTAAGCCAAGAGCTGAATTACCTGTTTATTCCCATTTGTATTTAATATGATAGAATCTTGAACCAGGAAGGGCAGATTGTTTGCGTTTGGGTCGATCGAAACTTTAACAAAAAGATTTATGGAGTCCTGGCCGTTTATGATAAGGTCATTTTTGTTCTGGATTTGCTCCCCGTTAATATTAATGCTAAATGCTGAAGTATTGCCGCCTGCTAATCTGATTTCTGATACTTTAACCGCATCATTATTTCTGTTGACAATTTTTATTCTTTTGGTTGTTGAGCCTACCGAGGTAAAAATGGTGTCAAACAATATCTCTTGATTAGAAATGTTTAGTTTCGCATTTGAGTCTGTGGTGATGTGTTCTCCCTTCCGGCAAGCTGAAGCGGCGAATAACATCAAAAATACTATGCCAATATTTAAACGCATAAATCAAACTTAGAAAAATGTTTGGCTACTCACAACAGCTCTTAAATCGTATACTCCTAATTTATTCTGCAAAGGCAAGAGCTGCAATGCTCACTTTTGCTGCCCCAACGGCTAAGAGCGCATTTGCACAGGCCTCAAGTGTTGCTCCGGTAGTAATCACATCATCAACCAGTAGAATATGTTTGCCGCTTATGCTTTCTGCAGAGTTTACCTGAAAAACGTCTTTCATGTTTTGGTAACGATTATACCTGCTTTTTTTGGTTTGGCTTTCTGTAGCTTTATTCCGGACTAAAATTTCTTCGCTAAATTCGATTTTCATTTCCTGTGCTATGCCTTCGGCTATAAAAGTGCATTGATTGTAGCCTCTATGCTTATATTTTTTATGATGCAAAGGAACCGGGATAATTAAATCGATATTCTGGTAAATGGCGCTGATTTTTAATCTTTCGCCAAGCATACTCCCCAATACTACGCCAACATCAGTTCCGCTGTTATATTTTAAGTTGTGGATTAAGTTTTGAACTTTTGCCCCTTTTCTAAAATACAACATGGCCATGGCGGCGTTTAGCGGCACCCTCCCCCACAATTGTTTTGCAACCCTGTTTTCCTCATGTTGGTGATAATCTGTAAAGGGAAGGTCGTACAGGCATTTCGTGCAGATAAGATGTTCGTTATGGTACAACGCTTCACCACAGGCATTGCAGAGGTTGGGAAATAATAAACCAACTAAATCATTATACCATTGTTTAACCTGTAGCATATACTAATTTATAAAAAAATTGTGAGGATATGGTATCGTGCACGGAATACTTTATAGTGCATGTTACTTATATTGTTTTTCAGCAAAGCCTTTTCCTGTGCTACTTTGCAAGTGATTTCTCGCTTTCCATTTCAATCGCTTGCCCGTACAGGCCGGGGGTTAGGTGGGCTTGCCTGAGGAAACCTGATAGGTTTGAATAGCTAAAAAGCTTGCTTAAACAGCGGGGAGTTCCAATTGTTTTGCGTGGATTAATATTATTTCCTGCTGTAAACCATAGGTTTACCGAATTCTGTTCAATATTTTGATTCAAAGTCTTTGCGGGGGTGATAATTTTTTCTACCTTTGCAACCCGCTTCGGAAGGAAGGGGGGCTGGGTAAAACCGGTATATTGAAATTGCAGGGCGAGGAAAAAACAGGGGCTGAAAAAATAAAAATTATTTTATTTGGAAGTTTAAAAAAGTTGCTTACCTTTGCACTCCCAACCGAAAGGAAGGGAT
>NZ_JBHULL010000015.1:0-145967 GCF_042684385.1 Pedobacter vanadiisoli
ATGGCAAAACTGTTACAGCAGCTGGCATGACATTAGGTGGTACTAAGGCTGCTAATTATACTTTATCGGGAGTTAATACCGCTACAGCTAATATTACTGCCAAAGATATCACTGGTAATTTTACTGCAGGTAATAAAGCTTACGATGGTACCAATACTGCAACAATTCTAAGTAGAACATTAACAGGTGTATTAGCCGGTGATGTCGCGAATGTATCTGGCACAGGTGGTACTGCAACTTTCAATAACGAAAATGCCGGTATCGGTAAAACAGTTACTGCGACAGGCATAACGCTAACGGGAACCAAAGCAGGTAATTATAATTTAACAACAATTAGTATAACTACTGCTGATATTACCGGCTTAGCTTTAACCGGAAGCTTTACAGCTGATAATAAAGTTTACGATGGTAATACCACAGCAAGTGTATTAACCAGAAGCTTAACGGGCGTATTACCAGCCGATGCGGCCGACGTAAGCCTAACAGGTGGTACAGCCACTTTCGGTACAGCCGATGTAGGCACTGGCAAAACCGTTACTGCAGCGGGCATGACTTTGGGTGGTACCAAAGCGGCTAACTATACCTTGTCTTCAGTTGCTACAACCACTGCTAACATTACCGGTCTGGCTTTAACAGGTAGCTTTACCGCCGATAATAAAGTTTACGATGGTACCAACAGTGCCACCATCTTAACCAGAACTTTAACAGGCGTATTGCCAGCCGATGCGGCCGATGTTACCTTAACAGGCGGAACAGCAACCTTTGGTAGTATCAATACCGGAA
This sequence comes from Pedobacter vanadiisoli, assembly GCF_042684385.1. Lineage (NCBI taxonomy): Bacteria > Pseudomonadati > Bacteroidota > Sphingobacteriia > Sphingobacteriales > Sphingobacteriaceae > Pedobacter > Pedobacter vanadiisoli. Next base: position 784 of record NZ_JBHULL010000015.1, read on the forward strand.
ATGGTAAAACCGTTACTTCAACCGGTATGGTGTTAGCTGGTGCTAAAGCTGGTAACTATACTTTATTTGCCGTAAATACAACTACAGCTAACATTACAGCAAAAGATATTACCGGAACCTTCACGGCAGCCAATAAAGCTTATGATGGTAACACTACGGCAGGCATCTTAACCAGAAGCTTAACAGGCTTAGTACCAGCTGATGTTGCTGATGTAACATTAATTGGTGGTACAGCTACCTTCGCTACAGCAACTGTAGGCGTAGGTAAAACAGTTACTTCAACAGGTATGACCCTGGATGGAACCAAAGCAGAAAATTATAACTTAACCGGAGTGGCTACCACCACAGCCAATATTACCGGACTGGCCTTAACAGGTAACTTTACTGCTGGTAATAAAGTGTACGATGGTAATACTACTGCTACCGTATTAACCAGAACTTTAACCGGTGTACTGGCAGCAGATGCAGCCGATGTTACCCTAACAGGAGGTTCAGCAACTTTTGCCGATGCCGATAAAGGAACAGGTAAAACCGTTACTGCTGCCGGAATGACACTTGGTGGTGCCAAAGCAGCTAACTACACTTTAGGTACAGTAAATACAGCAATTGCTGATATAACCGCTAAAGACCTTACTGCAAGCTTCACCGCTGATAGTAAAGTGTACGATGGCAATACTACCGCCACTATTTTAACCAGAACCTTAACGGGTGTAGTACCTGCCGACTTAGCAGATGTAACTGTTAACAGCGGTACGGCAACATTCAATAACGAAAATGTAGGCACTGGAAAATCTGTAAATGCATCAGGTTTGGTATTGGCGGGAGCTAAGGGAGGTAATTACAACATTACTACCGTAAATGCAACTACGGCCAACATTACGGCCAAAAACATCAGTGGTAACTTTACTGCCGATAATAAAGTGTACGATGGTAATACAACAGCAACAGTATTAACCAGGACTTTAACCGGTGTACTTGCAGGTGATGTTACTGACGTTAACCTGACGGGTGGTACAGCCAGTTTTGTAACAGCCAGCGTAGGCACAGCTAAAACGGTTACCGCTTCAGGTATGGCCATTACAGGAGCAAAAGCCGGCAACTACAACTTAACAGGTGTGGGTACCACTACAGCCAATATTGCTGGTCTGGCCATTACAGGTAATATTACGGCCGATAATAAAGTGTACAATGGGAATAACATTGCCACTATCTTAACCAGGACCTTAACAGGTGTGTTAGTGGGCGATATAGCCGATGTAACTTTAACCGGAGGAACAGCAACTTTTGCCGATGCGAACAAAGGCACGGGTAAAACCGTTACCGCAACAGGTTTAACACTAACAGGCGCTAAGGCTGCCAACTATACTTTAGCATCCGTTGGTACGACCACTGCCGATATTACCGCAAAAGATATCGCCGGTAACTTTACTGCCGATAACAAAGTTTACGATGGCAATACTACTGCAAGCGTTTTAACCAGAACCTTAACTGGCGTGCTTGCAGCTGATGTAGCCGATGTAACCTTAACCGGCGGAACTGCAAGCTTTGCCACTGCCAGCATAGGTACGGGTAAAACCGTTACTGCTGCAGGTATGAGTTTGTCAGGTACGAAAGCAGGCAATTATAATTTAACAGGAGTAGCTACTACTATGGCAAATATTACTGGTTTAACCATTACCGGTAACTTTACAGCTGGAAATAAAGTTTACGATGGCAATACCAACGCCACCATATTAACCAGAACTTTAACAGGAGTACTGGCAGCTGATGTAGCTGATGTAACTTTAACAGGTGGTACGGCAAGCTTTGCTGATGCCAATAAAGGCGCCGGTAAAACCGTTACTGGCGTAGGCATGACCATAACAGGTGCCAAAGCTGCCAACTATACTTTAGCTTCGGTTGCTACCACAACTGCCGATATTACCGCAAAAGATATCGCGGGTAACTTTACTGCCGATAGCAAGGTGTATGATGGTAATACCACTGCAAATATCCTGACCAGAACTTTAACTGGTGTATTGGCAGGCGATGTTGCCGATGTTATTTTAACCGGTGGAACCGCGAATTTTGCCAATGCAAATGTAGGTACAGCTAAAACGGTATCGGCTGCGGGCTTAACTTTAAACGGAACCAAAGCAGCAAATTACAATCTAACAGGAGTAGCGACTACAACAGCTAACATTACGGCAAAAAATATCGCTGGTGCATTTACGGCTGATAACAAAGCCTATGATGGTAACACCACAGCAACCATTTTAACCAGAGCTTTAACAGGAGTACTGGCAGCCGATGTGGCCGATGTAACCTTGACAGGTGGCACAGCGAGTTTTGCCGATGCTAATATTGGTACAGGTAAAACGGTAACTTCAGCGGGAATGGTTTTAGCCGGTTCAAAATCTGCTAACTATAATCTAACAGGTATTGCTACAACAACGGCTAACATTGGTGTAAGGAATATCACCGGAACATTTACTGCTGATAGCAAGGTTTACGATGGTAACACTTCTGCCACGGTATTAACCAGAAGCTTAACAGGTGTTTTAACCGCCGATGCTGCTGATGTTATCTTAACAGGAGGTACAGCGAGCTTCGCCGATGCAAACGTAGGTACCGGCAAAACGGTAACTTCAACAGGTATGGCGCTTGCCGGTGCAAAAGCTGCTAACTATAGCTTAACCGGCGTAGCAACAACAACAGCAGCCATTACTGCGAAAACGGTTAACGGCAGCATTACTGCCAGCAACAAAATCTACGATGGGAATACTACCGCTGCCCTTACAGGCAGAACGTTAACCGGTGTATTAGCAGCCGATGTTGCCGATGTAACCTTAACCGGTGGCACAGCAACCTTTGCAGATAAAAATGTAGGTACTGCAAAAGTGGTAACAGGTGCAGGTTTGCAGTTATCGGGAGCTAAAGCTGCCAATTATACTTTGGCCAGTGTAGCAACTACTACAGCAAACATCAGTGCAAAACCAATTACAGTTACTGCCGATGCGAAAACAAAAGTTTATGGCGAAGCAGATCCTGTTTTAACCTATACACTTTCTGCAGGTGCTTTGGCCACGGGCGATGCTATTACAGGTAGCTTGAGCCGTGCAGCCGGAGAGAATATTGGTAACTATGCAATTGCACAGAATACCATATCAGCCGGAACAAACTACAGTATTACTTACACACCTGCCGACCTGGTAATTACCAGAAAAGCACTGGTAATTACAGCCGACAATAATACCAAAACTTTCGGTGCAGCAAATCCTGCCCTTACCGCAAGTTACAGTGGCTTTGTGGGTACCGAAAGCAGTGCGGTGTTAACCAGTCCGGTGGTGTTAAGTACAACCGCTACAACGGCATCGGGGGCTGGTAATTATCCGATTACAGCCAGTGGTGCGGTAGCAGCAAACTACAGCATCACGTATGTTGCGGGTACACTAACGGTTAATCCGGGTGCACAAACCATTACTTTTGCAGCTTTACCAAATAAATTAGATACCGATGGTACATTTACTTTAACGGCAACTGCAAGTTCAGGCTTACCGGTAACTTATACCAGCAGCAACCCTGCAGTAGCGCGTATCATTAATGGTAATCAAGTAGAAATCCTGAAAGCAGGTGTAATCAACATTACCGCCAGTCAGGCAGGAAATTCCGATTACCAGGCAGCAACCAATGTGGTGCAGTCGTTTACCGTGATCGAGAACCCGCCACCGGTAATTACCATTACCAGCAATAAAGGTAACAGCATTAGCAAAGGCGAGGTTGCCGTACTTACCGCAAGTGGAGCCTTAACTTACCAGTGGTCAAATGCCAATGGTATCCTTAGCGGACAAAACAATGCCTTATTAACAGTTAGGCCATCTCAAACCACTACCTACACGGTTACCGGTTTTAACCAGTACGGTCGTAGCAGCACCAAAACCTTTACCCTTGAGGTAAGGGCCGATTACCAGGTGCTGAATATCATGAACGTAATTACACCTAACGGTGATGGTAAAAACGACACCTGGAAAGTAGAGAATATCGATATGTATCCAAACAATACGGTTAAAGTGTTTGACCGCTCAGGAAAAATGGTATTTGAAATGAAAGGCTATGATAACAGCTGGGGTGGTACTTTCAGGGGATCGGTAGTACCGGAAGGTGCTTACTATTACATCATCGATTTCGGCCCCGGAGTTGGTGTAAGAAAAGGATACATCACAATTGTAGGTAATAACTAAGATTTAACCTGCTATAACCGGTTTAAACACTGGTTATGGCATAAAAAAGTATAAAGATGAAAACAAGGAAAATGCTTATCACATTGGTGATGTTCGGTTTCTGCATTCCGGCCTTTGCGCAGCTTAACCCAATGGGGAGCATGTATTATCAAAACCTTTATTTAAGTAATCCGGCCATGGCTGGTATTGAAAAAGGGTGGGAGCTCAATGCAGGTTACAAGGCCCAGTGGACCTCTATTGAAGGTGCGCCTACCATGCAGGCCGTAACAGCAACATATGGTACCCAAAGCAATAAAGTAGGGGCTGGTTTATCATTTTACAATGAAAATGCAGGAGTGATTCAGCGTACCAGTTTAAAAGGTACCTATGCTTATCATTTACCGCTCAATAACGAAACGAGTTACCTTGATTTTGGTCTTTCGGCGGGCATTATGAACGAGTGGATTGATTTTAGTAAAATCAGGGGCGACCAGGGCGATTTGTCCTTAACCAACTTTAACCAACGTAAACTGTACTTTGATGGCGATTTCGGGATTGCTTTCCGCAACCAGAATTTGAATATCCAGGCGGCGTTACCCAACATGAAACGTTTCTTTAACCGTGATGTGGCCAGAACAGTGGTAGATCGCGCAACCTATTTTGCTGCAGTAAGCTACAAATTCCTTAACCCGAATAAAGTGTTAAGTGTAATCGAACCCAAGTTTAGCTATCGTGGCATTGATAATTACCGCGATATTGTAGATTTAGGTATTAATACCCAATTCTGGACCAATAAACTATTGTTAAGCACCATTTACCACAGCAGCAACAGCGTTTCAGTAGGTGCAGGTACAACCTATCAAAACCAACTGGCTATTTTGGTGATGTATACCACCAATACTTCGGCTTTACAGAATTATGCCAATGGCGAATTTGAAATTGGTTTAAAATACAACTTTAAGTAACCTTTAAACCAACAGGGTTGGGCAGGGGGTATACCCTTTTCCCATTTCAAGTCTTTCAATATGAAATCCATTTTGACGGAAATCTCACCGATCCTTTCTTTCTTAGATAGGATCGGTTTGGTTTATAAGCTAACCGAAATCGACGGTCAAACCTTTCTTCCTGGTTTGAAACTCAGTGATGGAACTTTGATTATCGATATCAATAAGTTGCTTTATCCCGGTGATATTTTGCACGAAGCAGGACATCTGGCTTGTATGCCACCCGAAATCAGACAGAGTATGAGCGATGATTTAGCATCCTCCGATCTCCATCAGGGTGGGGAGATGATGGCCATCGCATGGTCTTACGCGGCCTGTATTCACCTTAATATCGATCCAATAGTGGTATTCCATGAAAACGGGTATCAATCAGGTGGGGAAAATATCATTGATAATTTTCAACGGGGTTCGATTATAGGCGTATCGCTATTACAATGGTGCGGTATGGCCTTTGATAATATACAAGCAGAAAAAAATCAAGCCCAGGCCTTTCCCTATATGCAAAGCTGGTTATGCGAAAACAGGCCTGCTTAAAGGTTTCAGTAGTTATGGCTTCAACTGAAGATTAGTGTATAATAATTTATTGTTATATTTAAGTAATGTAATCGATTTAACGTTTTCATTCTATGTCTAACCAAAATGCTTCGCTGTACCAATCTGCTAAAAAGATCTGGCGCACTGTTGTTAAAGAAGAGTCAGGCAGGCCGCACGAGCTTGAGCTACAATTTGAGCTGCATAAACGTCTTCTGCATCTGTTTCAGCCGGGTACTTACTATTATTACGTATTTAATATTTTCAAGGCCGAACTTGAGTTCGTCAGTCCCGGTATCAGCGCTGTGCTGGGCTACACGCCGGAAGAAATGAATATTCAACGCTTGCTAGACATCCTGCACCCGCAGGATAAGCCTTATTTTCTCGAATTCGAACGGCGCATTACAGAGTTTTTTTCCAGACTTCCGTTTGAAAAAATCCCTAAATACAAGATGCAGTACGACCTCCGCATGAAAGCAAAGGATGGCCGTTACATTAGGCTACTTCACCAGGCTGTGCAAATTGACTATGACGAAAAGAATTATTACCGTACGTTAGATATTGATACTGATATTACGCATATAAAATCTGAAGGGATGCCCTGCTTTTCGATTATTGGATTGGATGGCGAACCTTCCTATTTTAACATTAGCACCGATGTTGATCTTAGCCCATCAACAGATCCTTTCACCCCAAAGGAACGCGAGGTGCTGAAACTGGTCATATCATGTTTCAGCAGCAAAGAAATTGCCGAGGCTTTGTTTATCAGTCTGCATACCGTTAATGCCCACAGGAAAAATATCCTCCGCAAAGCACAGGCACGCACGCCACAGGAACTGATCAGGAAAGCTTTTGAGGCAGGTTGGGTATGAACACATAAATAGCTAGTGCTAGCTATTGTTTCTGTTTTGACAAATTCTGAAGTTTATAAGGTCAAACAAATCAATTTATTGTCATGAAAAAAGTTTACTTTTTTTTATTGTTGCTTTTAAGTTTTGACGGGATTTGGGCTCAAAACAGAGGCTACAACAAGACAGAATGGAGTGTGGCCAAACCAGCGCCTTGCTTTCCAAATCTCTATGTATCTTATAAGTCTATTGGCTATGAACCTTCGGTGAGTGCATACGCATATAATTGGCGCATTGAGAACCGATCAGACAAACGCGTTAGCTTTACTTTTGGCCCCTGGATTGTAGCTGCCGATGGCAAGACGAAGGAAAAGATGAATGGCGGGTTGTTTGTGCTCGATCCCGGGCAAACGTATGCTCACGCGCCCGGATATAACAAAATAGTACCAACAGGAAGTGCTATGGAATTCTTTATAACAGCTTATAGTGAAGTAAAAGGAGGGCCATCCTATAACTGTGTAAACGGAACAAAATACTGTGTATCCAACTGCGGTGGTACGAGTCAGGTTTCAAAAATTGGGTCGAACTCGGCCTCAAGGCTGGAATCTGGCGCAACTCTTGCGTCGACGAATGGACAAACCTCGGGATCTGGTACTGCCCAAAGAGCTGGAACGCCTTCTGTTAAGCCGAATACCGCCGAAATAACCCTTCAGGCCACGCGTGTTACCTACAGTCTCAGGGCGGTAATAGATAATGTACAGTGTCCGGGCAGCATCCGCATTGGTTTGGATCCAGATGCCGGTGATGGGAAAAAATTAACGATCTACGCTATGCCTAAGGCTGAAAGTGGTACCTTTACCTCTGATAATCTAGGCGGATCATGTGCGCTCCACGCACTCTTGTTCTGGTTCGAGAATGGAAAATACCGTTATACCTCGCCTAACCTAACCGTAACCAAAACCGGCCTCAATAGTTTTACCTTTACCGGTACACTCGATGGTGGAGAAAAGATCAGTGGCTCTGGAAATTATACGCTGGCACAGTAACAATGAATCGGCATTTTTGAAATTCTTGGCCAAATGAATTTGCTTAAAAGTAAAGGGAATGACGCTAACCCGTAGTATAATACACCATGATTACTACGGGTTTTTATTTATGTGGCAAAAACCAATTGTCCCTGTAATGAAGTAGCTTTGCGTTTTTTGGCTAAAGTTAATTCAAGGATTGATTTTCCGGAGGTATTTAGAGAAAATTTGTTGAACCTTAAATTGACATTACTTTGTTTGGGTTACCTTATTTGAGAAGAGTCTTGAAACCTGAATATTATTATTCTAGCCCCGCGCTAAAGTCTATTCCGAAATTAAAATCAAGAAGCTCCCTTGGGTGGATTTTTAAACCTATTGCCAATCTCATTATTGTAATAAAACTTGGACTGGTTTCACCATTTTCATATTTAATAATATCTCCGGTATTAACCCCGCTTCTTTTATAAAATTCGCGATAAGAAAGTTTCTGTTTCTCCTTTAACGATTTTAAATGCTTACCGAAGCTTTTCAGAACTATTTTTTCTTTCTCACTAATCATTTCATTGCTAATAAAATATAATTGGCAATGTCTTTGATATTTTATTTAAAATCGTCATGTAATTACTTGACATTTGGCTTTTTTTTATTTACCTTTACGTAATAAAAATAACAATCAGTTAAGGTAAAATTAAGAGTCTTGCAACCTCAAATCTCACGCCGTTGGAGCAAGACAGCAGATTTTATCCCATTTCTTATAGCGGAATTGCTATCTTTAGCTTTCCAAAATAAGAGTGGGCTTCTGCTGTAATTCCATTTCAACGTAAGGCGTGAGAAACATTATGAGGTTATGGTTTGGGAAGCCCACTTTTCTTTCTCATGCAAGACTCATAACATACGATTATGAGCAAACAAAATATAAATTCGACTAACTGTTTAATATCGCCTCATCTGGCGGTGTTCCAGGATGTTGTTTTAATAGTTTGCTATTTTCGGGTATTTCTGTACCAGTCACTGTTGGGTTGTCCGTTTGATCGGCTTTATGCCTTAAAACCCAAAAATCCAGAATAATTTTTAGATAAGGCAGGCTAACCATAAGGTTAATGATAGTTTAGGTTCTTCATGATGACAGCCTGCCTTATTCCTCTTTGCAGGGATGTTTTGATATTCTGCATAAAACTGATGTTTTAATGGAATTTTTATAAAAAATAAGTGGCTTATACCGCAATGGGATTGTTATGTCCGGATTTTTTGCCTAATACCTGCCTTTTACTTCAAAACAAAGTTTCAATACGATTTAATTTAACCACTCAACCAAACCAGATGATGAAATTCAATAATGCTTATTTGCCGCTTTTTTTCTTTTGCTGGGCTTTGTTGTACAGTCCGCTGGCAGTATGGTATGCTTATGAGCAAAGAGAAAATTTGCATACTGTTAACACGAAAGCTGGACATAATCGTAACACGCATTTGGCAGCGGACATTGACTGTTTCCCCTGTCGTTATGTATTGTTTAGTTTTACGATGGGGTATCATAATAAAGAATGTCCTTTTGCTGATAAAAACGTTCCGCTTTTAGTTTTTTATAAATCTAGCCAATGCAGAGTGTACGGCCCAAATTAAGCAGTTTCTTTCTTGTAGGTTATCTGCTTTAAAGCTAAATAGCTTTGTTTGAACAGGGCAGAACAGGCCGGTCATTTTATAGTTTGGATCTGGCTTTTTAATAAAGCATAGCCTGCTAATAATTTTTCAATTCAACTAACTAAAGTTTAAAATAAACGGTTGTGGCTGTATAGGGATTGCCATGTCTTTTCTGATCAAAGCTTTTCCGCTGAATTTGCCCTAGCCGCAAAACAGGGTACAGTGGTGGCAAGGCCGGTGCGGGAGGTTCTGCCCGCGCGGTCTCTGCCTGAACATATTACACGCCTAAACTTTCTAACAAATCATGATCATGATAAAAAATATTTATTCTATTTTATTGCTCTCGCAACTATTTGCATTTAGTGGATTTACACAGGGCACCCCATCGGTAAAGATTACTCCGATAGCCGTGGGAGATCAATTGCCTAAGGCTTTCTGGGACTTTAAACACCTATTACTGGAACAGGCTGTACCACGCGAATATACCCTTACGGCTGATAAGGGTAAACTTTTAATAATTGATTTTTGGGCCAGTTGGTGCGGCTCTTGTATTAAAAGATTCCCTGAACTGGAAAGTATTGAAAAAGCTTTTCCGGGCAAGGTAAAAGTGCTGTTGGTAAATTCGGTAGGTACAGGAGATAGTGCAGAATCGCTCATCGCCAGGTTTAAGTCGGGCTCAGGTACTTTTACCGCTACAAAGCTAGCTGTAATTGCAGCCGATTCGGTATTTCTTAAAGCTTTTCCGCACAAGGCACTTCCACATTACGTATGGATTGCCCATGGTAGCGTACGTGCCGTAACTACCGCAGAGCTTTTAACAGTAGAAAATATAGGATTGTTGCTTAAACATATGGATGTGATAGGAGATAGGAGAAAGAAGATTGAAGCAATAAGGACTAAGGCTAAAAAAGATTGAGGGGATGGGAAAGATGCATATCAATTTTAAATTACATGCGGTATTTCGCCTGCACACTGTTATATTTCTCTTAGGATTTTTGTTGTCGGGCTTTTCTACAGCCTCTGCACAAGAACGTTTAAAGGGCCTGGTATCAGGTACAGATGGAAAACCGCTTGCGGGGATTACCATTCGTACAAACGGGGGACAAACCATTATTTCGTCTGAAACGGGCGATTTTTCACTGCCTCTGGCTACAGGAAAGCACAAGCTGAGGTTTTCAGGGTTGAATGTTGCACAATTGGATACTGTGGTATCTATTCCGTTTTCAGGGATTTTTAATGTAACACTCTCCCTCAATAATTTGCAGCTCCAAACTGTTGAAGTGAGCACCGGATACCAACAACTGCCTAAAGAAAGGGCTACAGGATCTTTTGCCCTGGTATCTGGCAAGATGCTTAACGAGCAGGTCGGAACAGATATTATTAGCAGGTTAGAGGGCATGGTAAGTGGTTACAGCATAGATCGTAAGAGCAACGGCGGTGGAGGCTATGGAATAATCATCAGAGGTATCGGAACGTTAAGAGGTGTGCGTGCACCGCTTATCGTATTGGATAATTTTCCATATGAAGGGGATATCGATAACATTAACCCTAACGATATTGAGAGTGTAACCGTGCTTAAAGATGCTGCGGCTGCTTCGATTTGGGGAGCCAGGGCAGGAAATGGCGTGGTAGTCATAACCTCTAAAAAGGCAAAATATAATTCGCCATTAAAAGTAGCTTTTTCAGGGAGCTTTAAAGTGACCGATAAACCCGACCTGTTTTACCAGAACAAGATCGGAGTTTCTGATTTTATTGAGGTAGAAAATTTTCTTTTTGATAAAGGTTATTTTAACACTATCGAAACAGGCACAGACAGATTTGCACTCTCTGAAGCAGTGGAGTTAAGGATTGCAGCAAGGGACGGTAAGCTTTCGGCACCGGAACTGGCAAAGAGGATGGACCTGCTACGGAGCTATGACCTCCGAACAGATCTTGACCGTTATGTGTTCTCGAGGGCTACTGCTCAACAGTATTCGCTATCGTTAAATGGCGGATCGGAGAAAAGAAACTGGCTGGCCTCCGCCGGGGCCGATAGGAACATTAGCTCGCTTGGTGCACCATTTAGCCGCTATAGTTTAAAGGTCGATCAAAATATAAAGGTTACTGATAAACTCACTTTAGGGGCCAACCTGATGTTTACCTATTCGTATAGCGGCAGGGGAAAGGATGATGTTTCGCAACTGAATACTGCTACAGGGAACTTGCCACCTTATACCAGGCTTGCAGATGATAATGGCAACCCGCTTGCCGTAATGAGGAATTACCGGGCATCCTATCTGGCTACCATTGGGAGTGGTAAGCTTTTAGACTGGCAGTATGTTCCGCTTGAGGATCATAAAAATGTTTTAGGAGGTACCGGCGTAAATTCGGTACTGACTTCGCTTAGGGCGGGTTATCAGCTTACAGATTGGTTAAAATTTACGGCAAGTTACCAGCTCCAGCGTGAAAGTACCAAAACCAGTACCAATTATCTTGAAAACAGCTATAGGGTAAGGGAAGCGGTCAATCTTTATTCCTCAATAGATGCAAATGGGCTGTTGAAGAGAGTTATCCCGGCAGGATCAATCAGAGATCGTGAACTTTCGCTGCTTACGGCCCATAATGGTAGGGGCCAGCTCGATTTTAACAAGTACTTTGGCCGGCATTCGATTGTTGCATTGGCCGGTGCAGAGTTAAGAAGTACAGTAATTGACGGGGAAACCAAGCGTGTTTATGGTGTTAACGAATCAACACTGACATCCGGCGTGGTAGATTATGTAAATCCTTACCCAACTATTATAACGGGGAATACGGCTTTTGTGCCTAACGGTGATGGCTTTACAGGCTCTGTATCACGATTTGTATCCTTGTTTGCAAATGCGGCCTATACTTTTGACGATCGTTATACGCTTTCGCTAAGTGCAAGAAGAGATGCTTCAAACCTTTTTGGCTTGGCTACGAACGATAAATGGAACCCGCTTTTTTCTTCAGGGCTTGCCTGGAACATTGGCAAGGAGAAGTTTTACACCTCAACTTTATTGCCATTACTAAAACTCAGGATGACTTTTGGTGCAAGTGGTAATACCGATCCTAAAGGGTCTGCTGCCACTTCAATTATCTATGCAGGCATTAACTCTCCTTACACGCAGTTGCCTTATGCCATATTCAATAATTATAATAATCCGGAGTTGAAATGGGAACGCATTTATATGTTTAATGCAGGACTTGATTTTGGTTTCAGAGGGGACAGGATAAAAGGGAGCATTGAGTTTTTTAGAAAAAAATCTGTTGATCTTTTAGCACTTAGTCCGATAGATCTTACTGCTGGCATTGGTTCTACCGTAGTAAAAAATGTGGGTTCAATACAGGGCGATGGGGCAGACCTGGAGGTAAACACCATCAATACAACTGGGAAATTTATATGGACAACAGACTTTTTCTTAAATTATTATAAAGATAAAGTGGTAAAAAACTATGATGCTTCTTCCAGTGTACGATCACTAGTTGGTGGAAATATTACCTCTGCCGGTGCAGTAGGCTATCCGCTTTTCAGCATGTTTTCGTATAAGTGGGCCGGGCTTGATCCTCAAACCGGTGATCCGCAGGGTATACAGGCTGGCACGGTAAGCAAAAATTATAGTGCTCTGTTCGGTAATACCGTACGTGTTGAAGATATGGTGTACCATGGCCCGGCACTGCCGGTTTTTTCTGGTGCAATAGGGAACAGTTTTTCCTGCGGCCGCTTTAGTGCCAGTTTCAGGTTGAGTTTTAAGCTGGGTTATTACATCAGGAAATCCTCATTAAATTATTACTCGCTGTTTGTGGGCCGGGATGGTAATGGTGAATTTGCTTCGAGATGGCAAAAGCCGGGCGATGAGGCCTTTACCAATGTGCCCAGTATGGTGTATCCGGCTTCATCCAGCAGGGATGAGTTTTACTATGGTGCCGAGGTCAATGTGCTGAGAGGTGATCATGTCCGTATTCAATATGTTAATATCGGCTTTGACATTTCGGGTAAAAAGTCAGGCAGGAGGCTCTTATCGCAGGCAAAGGTATTTTTGGTTGCCTCAAACCTGGGAATTATCTGGCGCGAAAACCGTGAAGGCATTGACCCCGATTTTCGAGCCCTGCCAGATCCTAAAAATATAGCAATAGGTTTTAAGACAAATTTATAAGTATACCACTATGAAAAAATTAATTTATATCATTTTGCCCTTGCTGTTGGTTATTTTTTCCTGTAAAAAGTTCCTTGATGAAAAATCTGACCGTTCGCTCGCCATTGCCGAAACTTTGGCTGATCAGCAATCGCTGTTAGATCATTACCAGGTGCTTAATCAGGCCGATGGTAATGCAATGGAAATGAGTTCGACCGATTTTTACCTCACCGATGCTGATTTTTCTTCCAGGTTAGAGAACGAACGGAATATGTATACCTGGCAGCGCGCCAACATCTTCTTACCTGATCTTAACGAATGGGGCAACAATTACAGGGCTCTTTACAGGGCCAATAGTGTTATAGAAAACCTGGCAAAAATTCCGCGTATAGCTTCGAATGCTCCGCAATGGGATAATGTGAGTGGACAGGCTTATTTTTACCGGGCAAAGTTTATCCTGAAGAGCCTTTTTGTTTGGGCACCGGCTTATGATGCAGCATCGGCTGGTACAGACCTTGGTGTGCCACTCCGGGAAGGCACTGATTTTAACGTGCCTTCGTTTAGGGCAAGTGTAGAGGAGGGATATGCGCAGGTACTGGCAGATCTTAAGGTTTCCATACGATGCCTGCCCCCGGTTGCCGTGCATGTAATACGTCCATCAAAGGCTGCTGCATTTGGATTGTTGGCCAGGGCTTTGCTTTCTATGCGAAGATACAATGAAGCCTTTCTTTACGCCGATTCATCTTTACAATTGAAAAGTGAGCTGATGGATTTCAATAGCCTCAGTCCCGCCAGCGCGCTACCCATTCCACGATTTAATGTTGAAGTGCTTCACGACAGTTTTTTTACAGGTGTGCCTTTATCAAACGTAAGGGCTAAAATAGATCCCCAGCTTATTGCCTTATATGAACCTAACGACCTTCGGAAAGTGATATTTTTTAACGATAATAAAAACGGAACATATGGTTTTAAAGGAAGTTACGAAGGGTCTACAACATTTTTTGGAGGTATAGCTGTTGATGAAGTACTGTTAATGAGGGCTGAATGTTTAGCCAGGATGAACAGATTGCCTGAAGCATTGGCAGACCTTAACAAACTGCTCCGTAACCGGTATAAGAAAAATACTTTTGTGGATAAACAAAGTTCAGATCAGGAGGTGGTTAAAACAATGATTTTAACAGAAAGAAGAAAAGAATTACTGATGCGCGGACTAAGGTGGCCTGATGTAAAAAGGTTAAACAGGGAAGGCGCGGGGATTATCTTCAACAGGGTTGTTAAAGGGATAAATTATTCACTAACCCCCAATTCAACAGGTTTCGTGTTGCCCATTCCTGAGCAGGTAATAGAGCTTTCAGGGATGCCACAGAATCCCTAATATAAAAGGTGCAGTTCAAACTGCACCTTTTATGGTTTAATCTCTGGTTGATCTGATTTCAGGAGAGGCCATTATCTCTTCTGCGGTATCATGAGTTGAAAGATAACTGGAAAGCGAACCTGTTACTTCAATGGTGCATGGCAGTACTTCTTCCTCGCCACAGCTAAAAGATGGTGCTCCAGAAACCGGTTCCCATGAAGCCTGATCATTGATTGGACCATTGCTATCTTTATAATGGTACAGTGTTCCAGAAGTTTTAGTTGTAAAAGCACTTTGTGTCGCGATAAGGCCGAACCCCAATACGAGGGCTGCAAAGCCTAAATTGATTTTTTTTAACATGTTTTTTAGTTTGATATCTGCTGCTTATCAAATAGGGCCTAAGCAGATAGCCCGGCTGTTTGTTTTTTCTTGGCCAGCAATACAGCTTGTGTTGTTTTATCTGTTGGTTTGGCCAGCTCCATTATATAACCTCAATCGTTGTCACGTACCTCCCGCTTTAGTTTAATATGTAGTGCAAGAATTGCTGCGGTAAGAAAAAAAAGATTGAAAATGAGGTGGGTTTTCCAGCCCATGGCTTTAATTACGCCGCCACAACTACATGGCGTTTTAGGGAAATACCCGGAAATGATGAGTAGGATATATCCGGTAAAAGCCAGCATGAGTAAGAGCGATAAGCCTAAACCCAGCTTATTGGTTTTTTTGATCAATAAGAGTATTGCGCAAAGTATTTCAATTGAGGGGATAGCGTATATAAGCACAGTTGTGAAGGCAGGGCTGAAAACCTGCATACTCATTTCCTGCCTGTAAGATTGAAAATTTGCTAATTTACTTCCGGCTGTATATACCCAAAGCAGAATAAATGCCGCTGAAATAACCTTTGATACTTTTGTTCCCATATCCAATTTTCTTTGCTGTTCCGAAATTGGATGATTGTTTTTTAAATCACCTCACACCTGGATGGGGAAAGCCGGTATCTTAGGTAAAAACGATCACAGCCAGGTGGGTTTTAACAGTATTATTTGATTACCGTCAACCTGGATTATCGGGTACGTTTTTTATTTTGATTCCTCATTGCACTTAATGTACTGCTATGTATTCCCAGGTAAGATGCCACATCTTTTACCGCAGTCTGGCTAAAAACTGCCGGAAAAGATTCAAGTAATTTATCCAGTCGCTGGTCAGCGCTGGAGATTTTTAAACCGGTTAATACTGTGATGATTTTTGCATGCATTTCTGCATTTATTTCCACTATTAAATCGGTTGATTCGCTGAACAGCTTGTGTATGTTACGGGTATGTATATTGGGTATGCTAAGCAGTTCTGTATCTTCAGGAAATTGCATAAAAAGCTGCCTTTTTACATATTTAGAGATCGATTTAAGCTCGGGTAATATATCCTTGGGCTGGAAGAAAAGGATGGTGGTTTCCTGCTCGGTTTCAGCATCGTAAACAAATAATCGTCCACTGCCTTTGGCCAGGTAACAAAAACTACCAAGCTCGGTACTGTTGAGCGGGATTTTTTCCATTTTATGAAAACTGGTTTGATACACTGTGTAATTAAGGTAGGCTTTCAGGCCTATGGAGAGTTTTTGATATGATGCCAATTTGGATAGGTATCGTTCTTTTTCCATAATCTGTTTTTAAGCATAAAGAAATGTATATTTTCATGTTTGTCAAGTTGCTGGTGTAGCAACCTTTGGCAACCCCTTTATTTTTTTGTTTTGGGGAATAAAAGGATGAGATCTGTTATATTTGAACCATGAAATAAGAATTAATTACATATTTGATATTGTAGCAATAAGCTATTTTACTGTTTTAGAAAACCGCAAAACTTCAAAAGACACAGGAAAAAATAGATGGTTGCCTACGCTATGCGTGGGTGCCTGTTTATCTTGTGTCTGGGCATTTTGCGGTGCCTCTAAAGCGGATATCGGGTTAACCCGCGCTTTTTTATGGATAGTTTTTCTCAACCCAATCATTTCCTCCTTAATCTGCCGATTACAGAACTCTCACTGTCTGAGAATTTTAAACTTAGAAGTAAATTAATGGGCTTTTTTACCCTGCAGGATATTATTGGAACCAACCAGAAGGATTTGCACGAGCTGGAAGATTATTCCGAACACTGGTATTTTGAATTTGTAGACTTTTTACGCAGAAAGGATTTATTAAATCTTCTTGGCTAATACTTTTCCTGGGCAATGGCCAGCATGCTGGCGATTTTATTGATCACTTTTTCAATATCGGCTGAGGCATTTCCATAATAAGCATTTTTGAAGCTTTTTTCCGATATGGTATCTTTTTCTATGGTACTGTAATGGTTCGTAACATATTGATGTAGCGCTTTAGGACTTTGGGTAGTGATGATGCCGGCCTCAACTTGTAAGTGGATGAACATTGCAAGTTGCCTTACCGTAAAGGTTACTTTAAAATTACTGTCTAAAATACCGCCACTACTGAGATCTTCGGCTATGGTATCTATTGATTTGAGGTAGCTGATCTCACTTTCAATATACCTTAACAATGATTCATCAATATTAGGCAAATTCCTATGGTATGGCATGCTTATGGTTTTAAAAACCTGTCCGATTAGTTTCTTAAAGAAATGGATTAACCTGTATTGTTCGTTAATGTTTTCGCACCTTTGAAGTTCATGGTTAAAGTGGCTGCAGCAGGAATGATAAAAGGATGGATGATTGAAATTTAAGGAGGTGAGCAGTATGATAATTCCCGGCATTTGAAGGGGAGACGCAAATTTATTTAAGGCCATTTTAAGTGACGCGAAAAAATCATGCAGGTAGGCAGCCTGTTCAAAAGTGAAATGGCAAAGACCGCTGTTTAAGTGTTCGAAGATATGTTTAAAGACTGAGATGGTTTCGTCATCAGCAAGCAGCTCTTCTAGTTTTTTCAGGGTTTGACAAGAGTTTTCGGTAATTTCTGCCAATAGTTGTTTCCGGGTAGTTAAAGGAACAGAGCAATCATAATCGAAATACTCCGGTAAATACTGCTGAAGATCAAAAACCATCCCGTTGAGTAGATTGACTATGCTACAGATTTCTTCATTTTTATTTTTTTTACCGGTATTAAAATGATCTCCGTTCGCCATGGCTTCTAATTCATCCATCAGTTGCATTAATCCTCTTTGATGCTGCCTTGTATAAGCCTTTAATTTATCAGGTGCAATTTGTATGATATTATGCTGGATAGCACCGAGTACCCGTTCACTTTCTTCCCGGATATCGTCCCGTACTTGCTTATTTGGCCACTGAAGCACTGTGCCTGCCGAAAGGGCATCTAAAATTATTTCCCTGAAGCTTATAAGTTCATACCTCATTTACTTAGTAGCCAATGGCCTAATTATAGGTTATTATTTTCATTTTTTTGTTTTGGCGTGGTGAAATGGATTATTACTGTGGTGAAACCAGATTTTAACGTATTTATTGGCTGGTATTTGTCAACCTAACTTCAATAAGCTCAAAGAGGGCAGTTAATCGATTATAATGCGCTTTGTTGATTTTACGAGCTAAAAACAGATTTTATACTTGACTTTCTTCTCTCTTTAGTTGGGTGCCTTGAAGCCTGTTTTTTGGTGATGTGTTGATACATAGTTACATACGTTCAGTTATTGCTGTTATGACGGATAAGAAGAAGAAATAAGGTTAACATTTGTATATCTATTATTAACAAATGTACCCATAGTGCCATTCGTTTATGGCTAATTTTAATATTGAAATGTTGAATCATTCATTTAAATAAGATTACATTTCATATCACCTGTAATGCCCTTGTATTGAAAATGCAATCGATTGCAGTGTGAAGTTAATTTTAATTAACCATTTATATAAACCAATTATGAGTAGGAAAATTACCGACTTAACACGGCTGTTAAAGCTTGTCCAATTACCGCTATTATTGTTGTCCCTCGTGTTTATGGGTACAATATCAGTTAAAGCACAAACAGTTAGTATTAAGGGGATTGTAACATCTGGAGATGATAACAAACCCCTGCCTGGAGTTACCGTACAGGAAAAAGGAAAACAGAACGGTATGGTTACCGGAACCGATGGTTCTTATTCTATCAATGTACCCTCAGATGCTACACTTGTATTTTCTTCAATAGGATTTACCAAGCAGGAGGTTAAATTAAACGGAAAAACAGTAATTAACATCAAATTACAGAATGATGTGAGTACCCTTAGCGATGTTGTGGTAATAGGCTATGGAACGGCACGAAAAAAGGACCTGATCGGTTCAGTAAATGTGGTGGCTGCCAAGGATGCAGGTGCCAACACCAATACCAGTGCAGCACAACTCCTCATTGGTAAGGCCCCTGGTGTACAGGTAACCAATTCAAATGGAACACCAGGTTCAAATGCCCAGATTATTGTGCGAGGAACCGGCTCATTTACCAACGTAGAACCATTGTATGTGGTTGATGGAATACAGAGTGATGCCAATCTTTTTAATACAATTAATCCGCAGGATATTGATAACATTACCATTTTAAAGGATGCAGCCTCTACAGCTATTTATGGCGTTGCTGCTGCTAATGGTGTGGTTATCGTAACCACTAAAAAAGGTAAAAGTGGTTTGCCTCAGATCTCGTTTGACTCGCAGGTTGGCGTATCTACGGTGCGGAAAAAACTTGACCTGCTCAATGCAAGCGATTATGTTAATCTGCTTAAAGATATTGCGGCCAGCACTAATATCGCAGTTCCTGCTAAACTCAATACGCCCTATGTAACTGTTGATCGTACCGATTGGCAAAAAGAGATATTCAGATCAGCCTTATCTACCCAAAATAATGCAACCATAAGCGGTGGTAGTGATAAGGTAACCTACAACTTGTCTTTAGGTTATTTAAGCCAGCAGGCAATTGTTAAAGATTATAACCTAAAAAGATTAAACAGCCGTTTTTCACTTGATGAAAAGCTAGGGCGTTTTCATTTTGGACAAAGTCTTAATATTCGTTATACCAATACGGGTGGACAAACGGCAAGTATAGGCAATGCGATTACTTACGCACCATACCAGCCAATATATGATCCGGCCATTTTGGGAGGCTACTCCATTCTAACCAATGTTGATGATAACAGTAATGCTATAAATCCACTACAGGCACTGGGTGTTAAAACCCTTTCAAGTAAAGATTTAGTGTTATATCCGCAAATTTTTGGCGAAGTAAACATTATTAAAGGCCTTACGTTAAGGTCGCAACTTGCCGGTGTATACGGTAATTCTACGGATGATTCGTACCAGGTACCTTATGTTACCTCAAATAACCTGGCTTTTACCCGCCAGGCAGGCCGAGCATTTAACAGTTATTCTAATTATACTTTCGAAAACTACCTCTCTTTTAACCGTACATTTGGTAAACACAATATATCGGCAACTGCCGGAACCAGTTATATTGATGCCGGATCGAGCAAATACCTCAGTGTACTGGGTACAGGAATGTTAAATGATAATGTAAAAGACATAGGTGTAGCGCCAACGATCACCAGTCAGGCTAATACATCTGGTTACTATACCCAGTTTGGCCGGGCAATTTCTTATTATGGCCGCTTGGTATATACATTTAATGACCGTTATATTTTATCAGGAAGTATACGCCGTGATGGTTCCTCAAATTTTGGCCCTCAAAGCCGTTATGGTAATTTTCCAGGAGTTGGTTTTGCATGGCGCATCAGTGAAGAAAGTTTTGTAAAATCAGCACTTCCGTTTATCAGCGACGCAAAATTCCGCATCGGCTGGGGGCGTACAGGTAATAACAAATTTGGTTTAACCACAACACAAGTATTTACTTTTGGAGGTTCACCAACTGGTAATCTGATTTATTCGCTTGGTGAGAATGAGGGATTTGTAAACGGAACAACGGTAGTTTCTATTGCAAACCCACTGTTGAGGTGGGAACAAACAGATCAAACCGATATTGGTCTTGACCTTGGTTTCTTGAACAATCAGCTTACTGTAGCCCTCGATTATTATAACCGAAAAAGCAGTGGCTTGCTGGTGGCTATTCCAATACCAACCAGCGTAGGCGTTGGCGGTTTGAGCGGATATAACAGTACCTTAATTACCAATGCTGCAGATGCTCAAAATAAAGGTTTTGAATTTCAGGTTGGCTATCAAAGTAAAGGTACTGACTTTAGCTACAATATAAGTGTTAATGGTGCTTATAACCAAAATAAAACATTATCACTGGGTGCCCAATCGCAAACGCCGATAATAGGAGGCTATTTTAACAGTTTAAATGGAATCACTTTAACACAGCCAGGAATGCCTATTGGTGCATTTTATGGGTATAATGTAGATCATGTAGCTTCTACCCAGGCACAAATAGATGCATTAAATGCGGCTGCGCGTCAAAAAACAGGCAATCCTAACGCAGTTTATCAAGCGGGGTTATTACCGGGCGACTTCATATTCAAAGATTTGAACAATGATGGTATTGTTGATGATAAAGATCAAAAGATGCTGGGCAGTGCTATCCCTAAGTTTATATATGGTTTTAATGCCGGTGCCACTTACAAAAATTTTGATCTCAATATCGTTATCTCTGGTGTTCAGGGTGTTCAACTGGTTAACTCGCTTAAATTTAGCACCGAAAATGCCTCAACCGGGCATAATGCTTCTACAGCGATCTTAAACAGGTGGAGAAATCCTGGAGATATCGCTGCATTGCCAAGAGCCGGGCAGAATGTAACGGCAACAGGCAATTTGAGGCCGTCTGACTTTTTTGTTGAGAATGGAGCCTATCTGCGTGCACGTAACATCACCTTAGGCTACACCTTTACCAAAACGGCTTTGAAAGCCTTCTCAGGTAATGTATTAAGCAATCTTCGGGTGTATGTAGCCGCACAAAATTTATTCACCATTACCGGATACAAAGGCTACGATCCGGAAATTAGTACACAAACCAACGGTGGGGTAAACGGCGGGGCTTCCGATTATATATTTAATCGCGGAATTGATGATGGGCAGATCCCACAGCCACGTACATTTTTGGCAGGTGTACAAGTTGGATTTTAAGGATAAATAATATTAAAGAGATCGTTATGAAAAAATATATAAAATATCTGATTGTTGTAGTTTTAATAATTGCAACCGGAGGATGTAAGAAAAGTTTGGACTTACAAAATAAAAGCGCATACACCTACGACACCTATTTTACAAGTGATGCTGCCATAAATCAAGCCGTGATAGCCAGCTATGCTACTTTATTGCATTCAGGTTTGTGGGCCCGCGAATGGTATTATATTTTTGATTTGCTGGGCTATGATGCAAAAAATGCCCAACCGCTCCAGGGTGATTTATTGGCCCTGGCACAGTATAATTTTGCCCCTAACCAACCACAGTTAGAATCCATGTGGTCTTCCCTGTACCGGTTAATTATGCGATCAAATGTGGTAATTGATCGGGCCCAGGCATGGACCCCGGCCAATCCGACCGAACAGGCCAACCAAAAGCAATATATTGCCGAGGCTAAATTTTTGAGGGCTTATGCCTACTTCAATCTGGTTAATCTGTACGGACGTGTGCCTTTGCGCAAAGCATATATTCCGCTGCCAACGCCAGAAGAAATTAACCTGCCCCGTGCCGCTGTGGCAGATGTATGGGCCTTTATTGAACAGGATTTAAAAGACGCACAAAATGATCTTCCTATTTCATATGCGGCAGCCAGTTTTGGACGTACTACCCGGGGTGCTGCGGTTGCATTGCTTGGTAAATCATACCTCTACGAAAAAAAATGGGGCGATGCTGTTACGGAATTGAGCAAGCTTACCCAGGCTCCATATACTTATTCGTTGGCACCGGTATATAACGACCTGTTTGATGATCCCAATCAGAATAATTCAACCAAAAACCCGGAGACCATTTTCCAGGTAATGAACCAGGCCTGGACCGATTGGGGGATAGGTAACCAGTATGCCCCGTTTGGCGGGCAGGAAACATGGGGTGGGAAAGCCAGCCACTCTGCCCGTGCACAGGAATATGGCTTTAACGACTGGAACAATGTGTTTATTACCACTACGGCTGTTAAAGCTTTTACCTACACTAATCCACAAACCAATGGTGTTTATGTTGATCCACGTGCAGCTTATACTTTTTATGGAGACGCAGCAAGTGGCGGGCAGACCCAATATTGCCAGCAATGCTCAACCGGGCCGATAGCATTTCCTTATGCAACAGCAGGTTACAAATACTTAAAGTATGAGTATTACAATAAGGTAGCAAGTTATGGTGGTCCGCAAAGTGGTATTAACGGGCAGGTAATCCGTTATGCTGATGTGTTGCTGATGCTTGCTGAGGCTTATATACAACAGGGAAACACCGGATCGCAGCCATTGGCGCTGATTAATCAGGTACGCAACAGACCAAGTGTTAATGCCCCGCTTTATATCAGTTTGGGCAATCAGGTTCAGGCAATGACTATCCTGATGCGCGAAAGGCAATTGGAACTGACCGGAGAACAGTCTCGTTATTTTGATCTGATACGCTGGGGCATAGCCAAGCAGACTATAAATTCTGAAAGGCAGATAGAAGATGGTACCCAGCCATTTCAGGATAAAAATGTTTTATTGCCCATCCCGCTATCTGAAAAGAATGCAAATCCTAATGTTGGTAAGGATATTGGTAATGGCTGGAATTAATAATGTGTAGCAACGAAATATAGCTTTTAAAAGAATCTATTAATAAAAAAGACAATTTTCAAATCGAAAATTGTCTTTTTTATTGCTTTTTAATTCCTTCTAAAGGTCTTTTCGTGTTTAAATTAGATTGGTTGCAGGCATTTCTTGGCAATAAGGGGAACATTCGAAACAGGGATTTAGACTTATGTTTTTGAACAAAGCCTTTACCAATATTTCCATAAATGAACAATTAAGCCTGAAGCAATCCTTCAATTTTTTTGAGCAGCACAGTGAGATCAAAAGGCTTGGAAATATAACTGTCTGCTCCACAGCTTTCAGCAATGTTTTTACCATCAGTACTCGCAGAATACATCAATACAGGGGTTGAAGAGGCCTTATGATTATCTCTCAATGACTTTAAAATCTGATCACCTGATATCATAGGCATCCAGATATCCAAAAGAATAAGATCAGGAGATTCTCGCTCTATGGTTCTGAGTGCGTTTACGCTATTCGGTTCAAGCACTACCTGGTAACCATCTTCTTCCAGTAACAGTTCAAGCATTTCCAATATGCCCTCATCATCATCACAAACCAGAATTTTTTTATATTTCATAATTTTAATAAGGGCTAATTAATGCATTGGCAGTGTAAAGTTGAACGTAGAACCAACGTTTTTCTGACTTTCGGCCCATATTGTACCGCCATGGTTGGTAATAATCTGCTGACAGAGGTAAAGCCCAATGCCCATTCCGGGATAGTGTTTCTGTACTTCGCCTACACGATAGAAACGATCAAAAACATTACTCAGTTCATCCTCGCTAATGCCCATTCCTTTATCGGTAACAGATACCTTGATGAAATCACTGATGGAAGACACCTGGACTTCGATTGGGGTGTTATCAGCAGAGTATTTGATTGCATTGCTCAATAAGTTAGAAATAACCTGTATGAGATGTGATTCATCTCCGGTAAAATTCCTGCCTATTTTCCCCGTAAGAGATATTTTTCTTGATGGTGTTGCCGCCCTGATACTCTCAATAGTATCAGCCACCATTTTATCGAAGTCGAATTCTTCCTGGTGAAGGGTGATGTTTCCCGTCTGGATTCTGGATACATCCAACAGCTCTGATAATAACTGGTTAAGGCGCTGGACATATTTCCCGGTTTTTTCTACAATCCCTTTGAATTTATCGCTTGCATTTTCAGGCATCATCCTTTCCATCAGCTGCATATATCCAACAATAGTAGTCAATGGAGTTTTAAGCTCGTGGCTGGCTATAGAAAGAAAATCGTCTTTACGCTGTTGTAGTGCGCGCTGATCGGTAATATCCTCAATAGCGAGCAATATCCAATCTTTATACCTGCCTTCGAGCTCAATACGATGGGCATTGAGCAACATTAGTTTTTTGCCAATATGCGGAAAGTCATGTTTTACCTCAAAATCTAATACCGGATTGTTAGTGGGAAGAATTTCTTCCATCAGTTTTTTTAACTCCGGAATATTCCATTGACCATTACCAAGATCGTAAAGCAATTTACCCTTTGTTTCATTTATAGAAACCTTAAAAGTATTGAGAAAATGGTTATTTGCACTTAAAACCTTATAATCTTTGTCCATTACAACAAGGCTCTCCCTGATGGTTTCCACAATACTGCTTAAGTATTCCTGGCTCTCCCGGTACATCCTGGTTCTTTCTTCAACTTTACGCTCGGTTTCCTGTTGCACAAGTTCGAGTTCCTGCTGTGATTTTCGCCTTGAAGATACATCGTTTTGTATTCCAATAAAATGCGTAATCTGGCCACTTTCGTCCTTAACCGGAGAGATATACAGCTCGTTATAAAATAACTTTCCTTTTTTTGTATAGTTTCTGATTTCTACACTACAGCTTTCTCCTTTGCCAAGTGCGGTTGAAATTACCTTGCGTTCTGACTGCTGGCGGTCTTTACCTTGAAGGAACCTACAGTTGTGACCAATGATTTCACTTCTTATATATCCTGAAATTTTTTCGAACGCGGGGTTACAATAAATAATAGGGTTATCTGGTAAAAGGTTGTCGGTAATCACGATTCCGGTAACCGATGCATCCAAAACCTTATAAAGTACCTCAAGTTCCAGGGGAACATTTATTTTCTTCGTATTGATATGATTTTCCTTAGCCAAACCGATAAAATTTATTTTTTTTATAAACGATATACGACCAATTTAGTTTTTAAAGATTTTAAGTTTTTGATGGATAAATATAGTAATAAGTGCCATCAAACAGATAAATTACGCAGCGTATGATCTGTAATTTCTTTAAAAAATATGCATTGTATGCTCGTTAATTTGATATCAATCTGTTTTTACACTTGATTCATAATTGCACCATGTTTTGCGATAATAGGGGCGATTGGAGGTATTAGTGGGGTAGTTTATTTTTAATTACACCGTAAATATAGGTGCCGAGTAAGGCTCCCAATATGACGATCGCCATGCCAGCGTATCCGCTGCCTAAATTCACAAACATAGGGCCCGGACACGCACCTGTAAGTGCCCAGCCCAAGCCAAAAATTGTGCCGCCAAATATGTATTTAATATAGGCTTTATCTTTATCGTGAAAGATGATTGGGTTTCCGGCAATGTCTTTGGTTTTGAATTTTTTAATTAACCATACGGCTATTATACCGAGTACAACAGCCGTACCAATAATGCCATACATGTGGAAAGATTGGAAACGGAACATCTCTTGGATCCTGTACCAGGAAACCGCTTCAGATTTAGTCATGATGATGCCAAAAAGTATACCGGTAAGAATATATTTTATGAATTTCATTTTTATGATTTTAAAAGATAAATGGCATAATGAGATAAGTTATCGCCAGACCGCCGATAAAGAAACCGATTACCGCAACCAACGATGGTAGTTGTAAATTAGAAAGTCCGGATATGGCGTGGCCTGAAGTACATCCACCCGCATAGCGAGATCCAAAGCCAACCAACAAGCCACCAATGAGTAAAATAGCGAGCTTTTTTATATCTTTCAGGGCTTCTAACGAAAATAAGCTGTTTGGATTCAACCCGCCATCGAACTTAATGCCCAGCTGATTTAAATCGGCAACTGTAGCAGCAGATAATTTTACAGGAGCCGGATTACTGAGGTAGTTGGTGGCAATAAACCCACCTATTATGGAGCCGATGAGGAACATGAGGTTCCAAAGTTGATCTTTCCAATTAAAATCGAAAAACTTTACTTTTTTACCAGCTCCGGCTATCGAGCACATGGTACGAAGGTTTGATGAAAAGCCGAAAGATTTGCCAAAAAAAAGCAAAATGAGCATGATGAGTATGATCATGATGCCCGAGAAATACCAGGGCCAGGGTTGTTTAATGAAATCAATCATGGTGCTTCAAAAATAGATTTATAGGTTAAGAAGCATTTTTAACTTGCTTCCTCATGTTCTGATACAGAACAAATTAATGGATAAATCTTGAATATTTTAGATAGAATTTCAGTTTCTGGCTGAAACTGAAACTCACTAATTATAAGATTGAAGTATTGTTATAGGATGTTAAGGCACCCTGGCAAACAAAGCAAATAACCGGGCTGGCTAAACTATATTATTTCTTTTTAGATTCGAAGCCATACAGGCCGTTTTGATATAGGTAGGAAGCCATTTGATAATTGGAAATTGCCTCGTTAATCAATTTCTGATCTAAAGGTATGGTTACAGCACTCCCTGTTGTAAAATCTGGTTTATAAGCAGCCACTTTTTTATTGGGATCGAGGATGATCAGTTTGTTGTTTTTGATGTAACCCAAACTTTGGTATGTACTGATAAAAGCCCTTTCATCGGTATCCTTCATTTTAAACACATCCTGTCCGAAAAATTTACTGTCATAACTGAAGTTCAGGTAACCTAAAATGCTTGGACCGATGTCAATCTGTGCCGTTAATTTTTCAAATTTACCTGGCGCAATATGTCCGGGACTGTAAAAAATCATTGGAATGTGGTACTTATCTACCGGAAGTTCGACTTTACCGGCACTTGATGCACAATGATCGGCTACAATCACAAACAAGGTATTGGAAAACCATGGTTTCTGTTTCGCTTCGCGGATAAATTTTCCGATAGCATAGTCGGTGTATTTTACAGCTCCCTCTCTGCCCGTATGTGAAGGAATATCGATCCTTCCTTCAGGATAGGTATATGGGCGGTGGTTTGAAACCGTCATTATATGCGCAAAAAATGGCTTGTTGTTTTTGTAATCTTGATCCAGCTCACGCAATGATAGCGTAAAAAGATCTTCATCGGCAACACCCCATATATTCGAATAGTGAATTTCAGTGTCTTTTAATGCACTTCTATCCGTTACTTCATAACCATTATTAGAGAAAAACTCGTTCATGTTATCGAAATACCCATAACCACCATAAATAAACCTGCTGTTATAGCCCTTTGAACGGAATATGCTGCCCAGGGTAAAAAGATTGTGATTATCAGGACGTTTAACAATTGACTGACCGGGTGTTGGGGGAATGCAGAGCGAAAGTGCTTCCAAACCGCGTACTGTCCGAGTGCCCGAAGCGTATAAATTGCTAAAAAGTAAACCCTGTTTTGCCAGCGAATCAAGCTGCGGTGTAATGTGTTGCATATTGCCAAAAGTGCCCAAAAACTCAGCACTTAAACTTTCCACACTAATCAGCACCACGTTCATCCTGTTCTCTGCCCCCGGATTATTGATGTTCCTCGATGTGTTTTTGAATGTTGAGGCTGAATCCTGTTGTAATAAATGGCTGAGTACCGACTCCGCTTTTTTAATCGGAAGCGTTTTATAAAATGTATTATAATCGAGCTGATTGTTCCAAAAAGCAAAACCAAAATCGTACATGCCATTACCCGAAAGCTCGTTTACATATTGGTTGCTGCTTAGGTATTTCAGTTTATGGCTCACACAGAAATAAGTAAATACCGGCAGGCATAAAAGTAGCAACGCAGCTTTTGTCCTTTTGCCAAAAGTACTTTTGTTAATGGTCGATTGCGTGATGTAACTTCTTAAAAAATAAACAATAAGGGCCGTAATAATTACCAGACCTACTGTTATGCTGTTGATGGGGTACGATTGACGGATATTTCCGATTACTTCTGTGGTATACACAAGATAATCTACCGCGATAAAATTGTAACGTACAGAAAACTCTTCCCAAAAGAACCATTCGGAA
Source organism: Pedobacter vanadiisoli (assembly GCF_042684385.1). Lineage (NCBI taxonomy): Bacteria > Pseudomonadati > Bacteroidota > Sphingobacteriia > Sphingobacteriales > Sphingobacteriaceae > Pedobacter > Pedobacter vanadiisoli. The sequence continues at coordinate 29,370 of NZ_JBHULL010000015.1, forward strand.
ATGGCATTGAAAATAAGCGTGAAAACAACAAAGAAAAAATAGATAAACAACAATACCTTGTTGAATTTACGCCCATACCATTTCGAAGGCATTAACCATAAATAAATTACAATCGGGATGATGGCAAAAGATGCAGCAGCCAGGTCATAAAACAGGCCTATGAACAAAACTTTTAAGAGGTTTAAAACAGACCAGTCGAAAGAAGCCGCACTGTAAATTAATAGTGCTATGCGGGTTAATAACGAAATGCTACATAATAACAGGGTAGCCAGAAAAGCAGGTCCGAACCTGTTTTCCAATAGTTTACTTGTTTTTTCTTTAATGCTCATAATTGGGCGGCGTTCCAACGGTTGAAACTTACCTGCAAGACCTTGTTTTTTGCGAAGCAAAGGTAAGTTTCAATTCTGAAGGAACTCTGAATGTTTGGTTGTCAAAGCGAAATTAGTGTTAATGCTTTAAATTAACAATTCGTTTATACTTAACTAACCTTGCATTGCTACTTTTTTGAAAAATCAACACTCAATGTTGAAGTAAAGCGGGCAACTAATTTTTCATATAATGCTTTATTGATGGTACTCGAAATAACAATCATGTTATTGGTGCCGGTGCGCGTGGTTTGTCCGAAATCGCTTGCGGTTAGGCCAGTTACCAGGGCATTAAGTTGAACCGTAACTTTAGCCACGTAAGTTCCTGCAGTAACTTCCACTCTCTTAGCTTCAAGTTTAACCACCTGTGCCTGGTTCATTTCGAATCTTACCGGGATTTTTGTTCCCGAAGCTTCTATATAAGTCCCGGTTAATAACAAAGGCGGGTTGGTTAATGAGCTGGCAAGGGTTAAGTTAAATTGGTTGTTCTCATACACTCCAGAGGCTAAAGAAACAGTACCGGATAAAGAATCGGGTTTTAAAGCATTAACCAGGTAAAGGTTTTTAGTTTCGAGATTAATTGCTCCACTACCTGATTTGGTGGCGCTGAATTCGATTTTGGCTACATTAACACTCGCGGTTGTCCAGTTTATGCTTCCATTGGTACCTGCAGCTACCACAGCACCACTGGCACTTGCATTGCTGCTTAACGAAGCATTTAAATTGCTGGCGCTAAAGCTATAACTCAATTTGGTATCGGTAGCTACTTCTTTTTTGGTACAACCCATAAAAAGCACTACCATTAACAGTGTAAGTGTACTGTTTAATTGGTAAAGTTTTTTCATTTTGTTTGATTTTAAGGATATCAGATTTTGGTTAGTGATTAATCCTAAATATAAGTTTCAATTCTGTAGCAATTCTGAAGTTGGTTATAAAAACATGGTTCGTGGTGCCACGAACCATTATAAGGATTTGATTTTGTGTTAAAATTTATAACTGTAACCTAACCTGAATACCTGTGTTTCATAAAAGTCGGTACTGTTAAGTTTAAAGCCATTGCCATTAATTTCCTTTTTTATTTTCAATGTGTTAAAAATGTCATTCCCGTTCAAGAAAATTTCGCCTTTGCCTTTCTGAATTTGTTTTTTAATTCCAAGATCTGTAGAAAAACGGGCCCCAATTTTGCCTTGTGGAATAATATCGGGAGCCAGGTAAGCCATAGATAGCTGAATATCGGTTTTTGCAGCTAATTTGAATTGCCCGTTAAATTTCGCATTTCCCGATACGATCGATTGCGCCGGCATATGGTACACTGTTGGAACCGGATATTGGTTGGTAATGGTAAAAGCATTCATCTTGTTCCGGTAAACCGTGGTACTTAGGTTAAATGAAAACCAGGGAGCAAGTTCTTGCTGTAAAAGTAATTCGCCACCTGAATTAAAACTTCTCCCTGCATTTTGGAAGATATTATATATAAGGGTATTGCCTGGAACAATAGTGGCGATACGAGTAATGGTTCCATTAACAATTTTATGAAAAGCAGCACTGTAAAAATGGCCTTTATCCCAATTGTATTTATAACCCAATTCCAGTGCATGCGTAAACTGAGGTCTGAGTGTCGGATTGCCGACTTTCAGTAATTCTGGTTCATCATATTTAGGAAATATCCTAATGTCAACCTCATTTGGCCTATCTACCCTTTGGTTATAAAAAGCACTGATTTTGTTTCTTTCATTAATCTTGTAAGCCAGGCGTACATTGGGGAAAGGTCTGAAATATTCATAACCATCACTTTTATAAGTATTGTGGTTGGGGTTTACTTTATAATCTACGCGTACATATTCCATCCTTAAACCGGCTTCCAGTTCAATTTTATTGTTTTCATAAACGTAATTGCCGTATACTGCAGGAATATACTCGCTGTAATCGGCCCAGCCACCGGCATTTACGTCGATTGGTGAATTTAAACCCGGATAAAATTGCATATCGGTAGGGATAAAGCGGTAGCGGTATTTAATCCCAGCCTCAACGCGTCCATGTTTTAGCGGACGAATATAATCTAAGTTGAAATCTGATACATGCTCATCCGATAGTAATTTAAAGGCATCCGTTCCGGTGAAGGTGGGCATAATATTGGTGAAGAAATATTTTTCGTCTTCCCTGTGCCAGGTATAATTGAAACCTGCACTTAAAGTATGACCAGGCTGTGCAAACTTATGTTGGTACATTGCAGAACCTGTGGCAGTATATTTTACTTCATCTTCTACAAACTGCCATAAACGATTCCGTACCGTAAAATCGCTATTGAAATAAGGAATATCGCCGAGATCACCTATTTTTTCGCGGTTAAAAAAGCCAGAGAATGTAAAGCTATTATGTTCATTTGGATTAAAATCGAAACCACTTTTTACCGTGCTGAACGTGGTGGTACGGTTTCGTTTAACCTGCTGATTAAGAATAGTACCATCATCATACACCCTTTGCGAAAATTCATTTTTGTTTAACGTTTGTGTATATAAATAATCGGCCTGTAAAAAGGTGTTGAATTGGTTTTTCCGGTAATTTAAGGATAGCGAGGGATTAAATTTTGGTGTGGCCTGGTATTGTGGACTGATACCAGGCAGATTTTCTTTACGCAACCACAAAGCGCCCAGACCCGTACTCATGCCCAGCTTACCATTAAAACCTTCCTGTTTGTTTTTCTTGTAAATGATATTGATGATTCCGGCATTGCCATTGGCATCGTATTTTGACGAAGGATTGTTGATAATTTCGATACGCTCTATAGCTGAAGCAGGAATATTATCCAATCCGGTTTGACTGCCAAAGCCTGTAATTGCATTTTGTTTGCCATCAATCAGCACCGCAATTTTATCATTACCCCTTAACTGCACTTTTCCATCCTGAATGGTAATGCCCGGAAGGTTCTGCATGGCCTGTAATACCGATCCACCCAACTGACTGGTGTTTTTAGTAAGATCGTAGGTTTTTTTATCCAGTTTATTGCTTAATCCTTCATTCGGTGTGCCCTGAACATTAACCGTTTGCAGCGTTTGGCTATCTTCTGGCAATTCAAAAATACCAAGGTCGAGAAATGGACTCAACGTACCAATGCTAATGTCTTTTTTTAAGGTTTGATAACCCATCATACTGATTTGCATATGGTAATTGCCAGAGGGTAGGTCTTTAATGGTGAACCGGCCCTGGTCATCACTTATGGTACCTAAAAGAAATTTTTCATCGTTTGGTTTTTTTAATACAATGTTAGTATAGGGAAGCGTGGTTTTGTTCTTCGCCTCTTTAATCTGTCCTGATATGGTAATGTTTTTTTCCTGGGCGCAAATATCGTCCGCCAGCAAGAATATAGAAAAGCAGAATAGCTTTAATATCCGTTTGTAATTTTTCATAATTAAAAGTTTTCCGCTGGCAAATTAGAAAGCAATTCTGAAGAGAATCTGAACCCGGACATTTTACATCATCTTCAAATTTCCGACAGATTTGAACTGTAACTATGCGGAAAAAATGTTGCAATGCCTAAAATTTATACACTACTATTATCTTTTATATTTTTTGTACCTCAAATCCTTTTTGCTCAAAACAGCGGGGTTGTTACCGGAAAAATTGTTGATGGATCTACCTCAAATGCCGTTGAATTTGTCAATATTGTACTAATGAAACCTGGAAGTGCTGATGTTATAAAAAGGGAAGTAACCGATGCGAAAGGAAATTATAAATTGAACAATGTTCCGGAAGGAACCTATTTTATTGTGGCGAGTTTTATCGGTTATCAGAATTTTAAAACCGCAAGTTTTACGGTGAGTGCTGCACACCAAAAAATAATCCAGGATATAAAACTGGAAGGAGGGATGAAAAACCTCGATGAGGTTACTGTTGCGTCCAAAAAGCCACTTTACAACAATAGTATAGATAGAAAAGTTTACGATGTATCGCAAGATATGCTCGCTAAATCCGGATCGGCAAGTGAGGTATTGGCCAACGTTCCGTTGGTTCAGGTTGATGTTGACGGAAATATCAGTTTGCGTAATTCAACCGCTACTATATTAATTAATGGAAAGGTTTCGCCTTTAATGGGAGCAAATGCAGCGGCAGCGCTGCAGCAATTTCCTGCCAATAGTATTGAAAAGATAGAAGTGATTACCAATCCATCAGCCAAATACAGGCCTGATGGCACGGGTGGAATTATCAATATTGTATTAAAGAAGAATGTGAAAAGGGGCTTAAACGGAACCTTAACCGGAAATGTTGGAAACCGTGAACGTTATAATGCCGGTGCAAATGTGAATTATAACATCGGGAAAATAAATATTTATGGAAATTACAGTTTGAAGCAAGACGACAGGCTGCGAACCAATACCAATAACCGTGTGCAAACCGATCCGGTAACACAGGTTATACGGTATTATGATGATTTCGCCATCCAGCGGGCGAGGCCTTTTTCTAATATTGGGGGTGTTGGTATAGATTATAATCTGTCTGATAAAACAACAATGGGTATATCAGGTAATTTTTACGTTCGCAATATACACAAGCACGATATTACCACTAAGGTGATTCGTACAGTTTCGTCCCTTGAGCAGGATTATGATAGGAAAAGGGAAAATTTCGAACAGGAAAAAAACTTTGATGCGACGATTTATGCAGAACACGGATTTAAAAAGAATGGAAATAAGCTAAGGCTAGAATTTAATATGGCACATTCGCCCGAGGTTGAAGATAACCGTTACACCAATTTGTTCAGGTATCCGGCTATTGCCAACCAGTTAGACAATACCCTGATTAAGCAGACCGCCAATCAGAAACATGCGGCGTTGACATATGAAAATCCAATAACTGAAAACAGTAAAATTGAAGCGGGTTACGACGGGCAGTACAATAAAGAAGACCTCGATTTTTATGGTGAAGCTTTTAACCAGGCACAACAAAGGTTTCTGACCGATTTTAATAAAACCAACCGTTTCATTTACAATGAAAATATACATGCCTTATATGGTACTTATGCTTTAGACGTTAAAAAAATCGGGATGATGTTAGGCTTAAGGGGGGAGTATTCCGATGTGACCTCTAAACTGATTACTACAGGAGAAGTGGTGCCCAATCATTATTTTAAGTTGTACCCAACACTTCATTTTACTTATAAAGTAGCTAGAAATAAAGAACTGCAGTTAAATTACAGCCGAAGGGTGAGAAGGCCTGAAGCCGATGAGTTAAATCCTTTTGCTGAATACGCCGACCCTACCAATGTAAGAGTAGGTAACCCTTATTTATTGCCCGAAATTATCCACTCAGTAGAGCTGGGCTATCAGTGGAGTAACGATCACTTCAGTATTTTGCCAGGTATTTATTACCGCTATACCTATAACCGTTTTACAGCGATTACAGCACCGTTAAATGATTCGGTTCTGGTAACCCGGCAGCAGAACCTGAGCAACGACAGGGCTTTTGGTGCTGATGTAATGCTTACTTTACATCCCAGCGATAAACTGAGTTTTAACCTGATTCCAAATGTGTTTTACAATCAGATTGATGCCACTAACCTTGGCTATAGCAATAAGAAATCTACCGTTACCTGGTCGGCCAATGTTAACGGAAGTTATATTTTACCATGGGGAACAGCCATTCAGCTTAATTCCGTATATAAATCGGCACGTTTAACTCCGCAGGGCAAATACCTGCCCAGCTATGTACTAAATATTGGTGTAAGAGAAGAAGTTTTAAAGAAAAAAGGTTCTGTATACCTCACAGTATCAGATTTATTTAAATCACAACGCCAAGTTGCAGAACTGCAATCGCCATTGCTCTTGCAAAACATTAACCAGAGAAGTAACTCCAGAATTTTTTACCTGGGCTTTAGTTACAATTTCGGCATTGTTAAGAAAAAGAAAGATTTGCAGTTCGATAATAGTCAGTAAAATATGATGCTACAGTTTTTCTTCAGATTTTACTTATAATATTGTGGCATCTATTTTTTTTTAAGTGGAAGAGAAGATATTGATCAGCCGGGTATCAGATTATGTTCAGGGGCTTTTAGAAAACGGGCTTCCGGAACATATGTACTTTCATAATTTCGAACATACCTTACTTGTAGTAGAAGGGGTGAAAATAATTGGAGAGTACAGCGCTGTAAGCAAACACGAAATGTTGGTGCTTACTCTGGCAGCCTATTTACACGATATTGGTTACACCCGCCAATACATCGGACATGAGGATATCAGTGCCTAAATGGCCGGTACTTTCTTAAATACAAATGGTTTAAGTAGTTTAGATATAGAACTGGTGCAGAACTGTATTTTAGCTACCAAATATCCGCAACTGCCCCACAATAATTTAGAAAAAATAATATGTGATGCTGATTTCTATCATTTCGCATTGCCAACCTATACTGATTTTGCCCTAAGGTTGAAACAGGAGTGGAAAGAAAATATTAATTTGACTTACAGCCATAGGGAATGGGACACTATTAATATCAAAATGCTGATAGGCCACCAATATTTTACCGATTATGGAAGGCAGTTTCTGCAGAAGAAGAAAGACCGGAATATAGAAAAGCTTATCCAGCGTTTTACCTGATTTAATAAAAACCAGATGTTTAACTTTCGGGTTTAAATGGTTACTTTAAAAGCACAAAAAAAGATACAAAATGAAAATTCTGGTTATTGAAGATGAACCTGCTTTACTGGAGAGTATTTTGGCCTATTTTACCGGAGAAGGTAACATTTGCGAGCATGCTTCGGATTTTGCTGCTGCTAATGAAAAAATATCACTTTACAGTTACGATTGTATTCTTTTGGATTTGGGATTGCCCGGTGGAGAGGGGCTGGAGCTTTTAACCAGGCTTAAACAGCTGAAAAAAAGAGATGGTGTACTGATTATTTCTGCACGACACTCTTTAGATGATAAACTTGCAGGCCTTGATCTTGGAGCCGACGATTATTTGGTTAAACCGTTTCACTTATCAGAACTTAAGGCCAGGGTAAGCGCCATTGTCCGCAGAAAGAATTTTGATGGCGATAATGTTATTTTGTTTAATGAGATGACCGTCGATGTTTCGGCTATGAAAATCCTGGTTAAGGGAAATCAGGTCATATTAACCAAAAAAGAGTTTGATCTATTGGTTTATTTTCTTTCCAACCGTAACAAGGTGGTCACTAAAAATGCAATGGCCGAGCACCTGTGGGGCGATGAAATGGACCTGTCGGATGATTTCGACTTTATTTATACCCATGTTAAAAATCTCCGTAGAAAGCTGCTCGAAGCCGGTGCAGCAGATTATCTTCGTTCTGTTTATGGGATTGGCTACAAATTTGGCGATATATGAAACTCTCCAACCGTTATAATAAGGCCAATATTTTAACATCAATCGTTGTATTGATCATTACCGGGATTATTTACTATGTGGTCATCCATTTTATATTAACCGAAAAATTAGACCGCGATTTAGCTGTTGAAGAAAATGAAATTAACCAGTATGTAAGTACTTTTCATAAACTCCCGCTACCTGCCAGTTACCTTGATCAGCAGATTTCTTATAAAGAAATTAAAGGGATAAGTCCCGAACGTGAATTTTTATACACCAATTATTACAATCCTAAAGAACATGGAAATGAACCTGGAAGGAGTTTGATTACTGTTGTACACGTAAATGGCAAAGCAGTTGAAGTAACCATTACCAAATCGAGGGTAGAATCAGAAGACCTTGTTAGAATTATATTACTGATTACGGTTGGTATTACTGTAGTGCTGCTTTTGTCGCTGTTATTGATCAACAGGTTTGTACTGAACAGGCTTTGGCGCCCATTTTATTCCATTTTAAGCCGGATGAAAGCTTTTGAGGTTACCCGAATGGATACCATTGAGCACGAGCCAACCAAAATAGATGAATTTAATGAACTCAGTAAATCGGTAAATACCATGGCCGAAAGGGTACGGCAGGATTATAAGGAACTGAAAAGTTTTACTGATAATGCTTCGCATGAAATGATGACACCTTTGGCAGTAATCAATTCTAAATTGGATTCTTTATTGCAAACCGAGTCGTTTACCGAGCAGCAGGGTGTATTGCTGGAAGATATTTATCACGCCACAGGCAGGTTATCAAGATTGCACCAATCGTTACTGTTGCTGGCTAAAATCGAAAACAACCTGATTCCCGATATACAAATTATCGAGATGAAAGAAATGGTAGAAGCGAAAGGACGGCAATTTAAGGAGCTATTGGAAAAAGATGGTTTGGTACTCAGCGAAAACCTTGCTCCGGTTGAAATTAAAATGAGCCGTTATCTCGCCGATATCCTGTTGAATAATCTTTTTAGCAATGCCGTACGGCATAATGTGCCAAACGGACATATCCATATCACCTTAAGCAATGAGACTTTAATTATTTCGAATTCGGGCAAAACAGGTAACATACAGCGTAAAATATTCGATCGTTTTTCAAAATCGGCAGAATCAGAAGGTATGGGGCTGGGTTTAGCCATCAACAAACAGATTTGTAACCTGTACGGCTTTAAGATTGACTATCAGGCAATAGATGGAGAACATGTTATTACAGTCTATTTTGGTGGTTAACCTGCACTTTTTTTACAAACGAAGATGATTAATGATTAAAAATCCGCTGCATAAATCAGCGCTGTGAGGATGAAAAACCCCTGAACATTTGAATTACGGCTAACTACAGAATTTCTTCATAATTCACTTCTAGCTTTGATTTAAAAATTTAAAAGCTATGAAAACAATTTTTGGAATTTTATTGCTGGCAGGTAGTGTGGCTACTGCATATGCACAAAAAATTAATGCATCCAAAGTACCTGTTCCGGTTATTGCAGCATTTACAAAACTTCATGCCGGAACCAAAGTTTCATGGGAAATGGAAAAAAAGGATTACGAAGCCGGCTTTAAATTGAACGGTAAAGAAACTTCGGAAGTTTACTCGGCAAAAGGTGTGCTTTTAGAAACCGAAACAGCTATTAAAGTTATCGAATTGCCTGCTACAGTTCTTGCCAAATTAAAAGGTTCAAAAATCGCCGAGGCTGCCAAAATTACCAAAGCGGATGGAACCATTTATTACGAAGCAGAGGTAAAAGGTAAAGATTTGATGTTCGATGCTAACGGAAATCCGGTAAAACCATAATTATGCGAAACATCCTGATTTATACTTTACTTTTCGTTGCTTTTATCGCTTCATGTGCTGCTCAAAGCATCGATTCAGTTAAAAACACACCTGCCGATTCATTAGGTAGGTGGTACACTGGTAACCCGGTTCCCAAAAAACGGTTTCAGGCGGCAACATTTATTGCACCTGTAGTATTAATGGGGTATGGCTTTGCAGCAGTTTACGATCATGGGGCTTTAAAACAATTGGATGTAAGCACCAGGGCAGAATTACAGGAAGATCATCCTTTATTTGCAGCCCATGTAGATGATTACCTTCAGTTTGCACCTGCTGCAGCGGTTTATGCACTTAATTTATCGGGTGTAAAAGGTAAACACAATTTATTTGATGCTTCTATGCTATATGTAACTTCAGCAGCAATTATGGGTGTTTCTACTCATTTTGTTAAACAGGGGGTAGGCCGGGAACGGCCTGATGGCTCGGGGCTAAATTCTTTTCCTTCAGGGCATACCGCATCTGCATTTATGGCTGCTGAGTTTTTACACCAGGAATATAAAGATGTGAACCCATGGATTGGTTATGCAGGCTATTTCGTTGCTACGGCAACAGGAACGCTTAGGATGTACAACAACAAACACTGGTTTAGCGATGTAGTGGCAGGAGCGGGTTTTGGGATTGCTTCCACAAAAATATCCTACCTGGTATATCCCTATATTAAAAGCCTTTTCACCACGAAAAAAGAAGGGAATTTTACATTTATGCCTTTTCACCAGCAGGGGAGCACAGGTTTAATGCTTTCGGGCAGATTTTGATCTTGAAATAACTTTTTGTAACGCTTCACTTACAATTGCAATTTTTTTCAGCGTTTCTACAGAATCTGGAAATAATTTTACTTAAATTCTTATTTAACATGGGTTTAAGAGAAAAAAGTACTGGCTTTAAAATCGATAAACTACCATTTTATCTGTTTATAGCTGTATTACTGATCAGATTAATTGCCATTGGGTTAATGGGGCCAATGCCACAGGATGCCTATTACTTTTTTTATGCACAACATCCCGATTTATCTTATTTTGATCATCCACCTGCCATTGCTTACCTGCTTAAATTATTTACGTGGATTTTAGGAAAAAATGTATTTGCCATTAAACTCGCCGATTCGGTTTTAACTGCATTAACTTCTATAGCCGTTTATCAGCTCGCCCTAAAGTTCTTTACCAAAAATGAGTCTCAAAAGATTATTGTACTTTTTTTGAGCACACTTATGGTGAGTATTATCTCTTTGGTTTCTACACCCGATACACCTTTACTTTTTTTCTGGACACTTTCCCTGCTTGCACTCTTTAAAGCCCTTTTTGAGGAAAAAAAAGTTTGGTGGCTGTTGGTAGGGGTATTAATGGGATTGGCATTCGACAGTAAATATACAGCCATTTTTCTGCCTTTTGGATTGTTTGTATTCCTGTTGCTTAATCAACCCAAAAGGAAACTTTTATTAACAATATGGCCCTGGTTAAGCCTCATAATAATGGTTTTGGTTACCTCTCCTGTAATTATCTGGAATTTAAAAAACCATTTCGCATCGTTTGCTTTTCAGGGCTCGCAAAGGATGCATGATGCTGCGGTACTGGAATTAAAACCAAAATTTATATTAGGCCTTTTAGGCCATCAGCTTTTGCTCCTCATCCCCATACTTTTTATGGCTGTTTTATATGCGCTTTATAAGACAATCAGGACTTATGGACGGTCTTTAAGTAAAATACCGGCAACTAACCTCTTCCTGCTTTGTTTTTTTCTGCCAATTTTTGTTGGTTTTCTGTTGTTGGCGCCTATTTATTGGATAAAGATCAATTGGATGATGCCCTCATATATTACAGGGATTATGCTTGCTGCGGCGTATATCAATAAAAAATGGTTTAATATACAGATTATTATTTCATTTATTGTCCATTTAGGCCTGCTTGTAGAACTGTTATTTTATCCTGTTCCCATTAAATCAGATGATACATGGGTTGGGTGGCAAAAATTGCATCAAAAAGTTTCCGAGATCAAAAATAAGCAGCGGGCCGATTTTGTGTTTTCTGCTGATAACTATAAAACTTCTGCCGAACTTAATCTATATAGTAATTATTTTATTTACGGCCAGAATGTGATAGGCGAAAATGCATTACAGTTTGATTATATAGGAACTAAATTGATCACACTTAATGGTAAGAATGCTATTTATGTAGATTCTGATCCGGGTTTTAAAAATGACGGGCCAAACACTGTTCAGCCTCATGCTGTTCTCCCATATTTCGACTCGGTAACACAATTACAGCCTATTATTATTAAGGAAAAAGGTAAGGCGGCAAGGAAGTTTTTCATCTACCTGTGCAAAGGCTATATCTTCCATCAAAAAAAGTGAGCTACAGATTTTCTTCATAATTGATCCTTAATTTGGCTAATAAAACAAAATTAACTTACGTGAAAGTTGAAAATATTAAGAAATTGAGGGTATTAAGCTGGCATTGTTGTAAACCTTAATTTTTTTAATCCTTTGAAAGTCAATATACAATTGAAAATAGCTGAGCAAAAACATAAAATGAACCTAAAGTTAAAATACTTGATTTTTTACCTGTTTGCCTTTTCATTTACCAGGGTAATGGCACAGGTGCCGGTAAAAAGTCTTGATTATTATTTAAAACAGGCCGAATTTACAAGTCCGGTACTTAAGGATTTTCAAAACCAGCAACGTTCGGCAGGGATAGATAGTTTGATTGTCCGGGCTACCGGCGGAGCGCAGGTTACGGCCAGTTCGGCTGGGATGTATGCGCCTACTTTTCGCGATTATGGTTACGATAAAGTGCTTACCAACGGACAGGCGCTGGAAGCATTGCTTAATGTGAATTATGATTTGCTGAACAGGAAGCGTATTAATAACCAGCTGGAAGGTGTTAAAATTCAAAGCGATTCCATTAAATATGCCAGGCAATTGTCGCTGTACGATCTGCAAAGATCTGTTGCCGACCAATATATTTTAGCCTATGCCAGTCAGGAACAGGTAGGTTTTAACCGCGAAGTGGTTACCCTGCTCGAACAGGAAGAAACATTACTTAAAAAATTAACGAGAAGTAATATTTACAAACAATCAGAGTATTTAACCTTTTTGGTTACCTTACAACAACAGCAGTTGGTACTAAAACAGGCCGAGCTACAGTTTAAAAATGATTATGCCACGTTAAACTACCTGGCTGGTATTTCTGATACCACGCAGGTGAAGTTAGCCGATCCGAAATTGCAAACAGAAATCAGTACAACTGCCCAGGGCTTTTTTAATAAACGTTTTGACCTTGACAGTTTAAAAAATATCAACCAAAAAAACGCTGTCGGTTTTAACTATAAACCCAAACTTGGGGTATACGCAAACGGGGGTTATAATTCTTCATTTGCTTTGCAGCCTTATAAAAATTTGGGGGCAAGTATTGGTTTCACTTTTTCCGTTCCGATTTACGATGGTCATCAGAAAAGAATGCAGTACAATAAGCTGAGTCTTTCTTCAGAAACCATAGCCGGCTACCGTAATTTTTTTATCCGCCAACAGCAACAACAGCTAAACCTCATCCGTCAGCAGCTAAGCCAGACTGATGCACTTTTCCCAAAAATTAATGAGCAGATCCGTTTCAGCAAGGGTTTGATAGAGGTGGATAGCAAATTAATGCGTACCGGCGATTTAAAAGTAGCCGATTTTGTTATTGCAATCAACAACTACCTGGCTGCTCAGAATTTACTGCGTCAAACCAGCATTAACCGTTTAAAACTGATCAATCAATTTAACTACTGGAACCGATAACCATGAAAAGCTATTTAAAATTAATGTGCAGTGGCATTACCGTTTTGTTTATTTTTTCGGCATGTAATCATTCTGCTCCAACAGAGACAATAGATGAGCCTTCGCCTGTTACACCGGTTCAGGTAACCTTCGTGCGCGACAGTTCTCTTTCAGAATTTATGGAGTTTTCGGCAGTTTCGGCCTACCTGGAGAAAAGTTTTGTAAAGGCAAATATTAACGGTTACGTAGAAAATGTAGAAGCTGTGCTGGGCAAGCAGGTAGGCAGCCATCAATTGTTGTTTAGTTTAATCACCAAAGAGGCCAAATCAATTGGTAATAGTGTAAATAAGCTCGATGCGGGGTTTAAATTTTCGGGTATCTCCAATATCAGGGCCGATCAGGCCGGAACAATTATTCAGGTAAATCATCAAAAGGGAGATTATGTACAGGATGGAGAGGCTTTGGCTACCATTAGCAACCGCAATAGCCTGGTTTTTCTGCTCGATTTACCTTACGAATATAATCAGCTGATCAATCAGAACAGAAACGTGGATATCCTTTTACCTGACGGGACCAAAATGACTGGCATGGTTTCAGGAACAATGCCCTCTGTTGATTCATCGGCACAAACCCAGCGTTACGTTCTGAAAATAGGGGCGGGTAAAGATATTCCTGAAGGTTTGATTGCAAAAGTGAGGTTAACAAAAGTTAACCATGCACAGGCCCAGGTATTGCCAAAATCGGCGGTTTTGGCTAACGAAACTGAAGATGAGTTTTGGGTAATGAAACTCATTAATGATTCGACAGCGGTAAGGGTAAATGTGAAAAAAGGTATCGAAAACGAGAAAACCGTTGAAGTGCTCGATCCTAAATTTTCAAAAACCGACAGGATCATTACAAGTGGTAATTATGGAATTGCCGATACAGCCAAAGTCAAAATCCAGAAATAGCCATGAATAAGTTTTTCATTTCACATAAAAATCCTATCCTGGCAGTGCTGCTCATCATTATTGTGGGCGGGATTTATTCCTTTAATCAGTTAAAAACTGGGCTTTTTCCTGAAATTACCTTCCCTAAGATCAAGATTATTGCTGATGCAGAGCTACAGCCGGTTGATAAGATGGTGGTTACCGTAACCCGTCCTCTGGAAAATGCCGTAAAACAGGTGCCCGATCTTCAATTGGTTAGGAGTACCACCAGTAGGGGCAGTTGCGAGCTTTCTGCATTTATGAACCCAGGAGCCGATATTGATCTGAGTCAGCAACGCATAGAATCGCAGATTGCTAAAATCAGTGCTTCATTGCCGGCCGGGGTTAACATTTCAGTAGAAAAGATGAATCCGTCTATCCTCCCGGTAAGTGGATACAGTTTGGAGAGCCATAATTATTCATTGGCCGAACTGAAAAAAATTGCCACCTATACCGTAAAACCCTTTCTTTCGCAAGTTGACGGCATTTCCGAAATCCGTGTTATAGGCGGTAAGAGCAAAGAATACTGGCTGGAACTCGATGCGCAAAAAATGCAGTCACTCGGTATCTCGCCCGATCAGATCAATAATGCCCTTGGCGAAACCAATTTTATAAAATCTAACGGTTACCTCACCGATCATAATTATCTCTACCTGTCTGTAACCGATGCTACTGTAAAAAATAAAAGCGATCTGGAAAACCTGGTGCTGAGCAGAAAGGGCAACCGGATGATTAAGGTTATGGATATTGCTAAGGTAAATATTCAGCAGAGTGTAGAATATACCCGCATTAATGCCAATGGTAAAGATGGGGTTCTGATTGCAGTAATTAAACAGCCCAATGCCAACCTGGTTGATCTTTCTAATGAGATGTTTACCAAAGTTGAACAGTTAAAACATATCCTGCCGGCAGGTGTAAGCATTAAACCTTATTACATACAGGCTGATTTTGTAAACGAATCGATAAAAAGTGTACGCGATAGTTTATTGATTGGTTTGGTATTGGCCATTTTGGTAGCTGTTATTTTTTTAAGATCGCTCAAGGCAAGTGCTACCATTTTAATTACTATCCCGGTTACCCTTTGCTTAACCATGATTGTACTCTATTTTATCGGCTATTCGCTCAATATTATGACTCTGGGTGCTATTGCAGCTGCCATAGGTTTAATTATTGATGATGCCATAGTAGTAGTAGAGCAGATTCACCGCGCACATGAAGAACACCCAGAAGAACTTACCATGCGGTTGCTGAGCAAAGCTGTTGGTTATCTTTTTCCGGCCATGCTGGGCTCATCAATCAGTACCATCGTAATTTTTGTTCCCTTTGTATTGATGACCGGTGTTGCGGGCTCATATTTTCAGGTAATGACTAATACTATGATTATTACCCTGGTTTGTTCTTTCTTTGTTACCTGGATTGGCTTGCCCGTAATTTATCTTTTGCTTACCCGAAAAGGGGGCAGCCATGCCGCTTCTGGTAAAAAGGTGGTAATACATGAAGTTAAATCGCAAAATTGGGTGCGTTATTTTATACAACGGCCTTATGTTTCGATTATATTGATGTTAGGGCTGATCGTATCAATTATACTCATCTTTCCGCGTTTAGAAACGGGTTTCCTGCCTGAAATGGATGAAGGTAGTATTGTAATGGATTATGCTTCACCTCCGGGAACTTCACTTACTGAAACCGACAGGATGCTTAGGCAGGTAGAAAAGGAAATTGTAAAAATCCCTGAAGTTCAGGCGTATTCGCGAAGAACGGGAACGCAAATGGGCTTTTTTATTACTGAACCCAATACCGGCGATTACCTGATCCAGCTGAAACATGATAGAAAAAAAAGTACCAATGAGGTAATTTCGGAGATACGTGCGCATATTGAACATACACAACCTGCATTGGTAATCGATTTCGGGCAGGTAGTTGGCGATATGCTGGGCGACTTAATGAGCTCTACCCAGCCTGTTGAGGTGAAAATTTTTGGTAATGACCAGGAGAAGCTGCAGGCGCTATCTAAAAAGATAGCAAACCTGGTTTCGCATGTAGACGGTACAGCCGATGTATTTGATGGTATTGTACGCTCAGGACCAACGGTAAATATCCAGCCTAATTTTACCATGCTGGCGCAGTATGGTGTTAGTCCCGCATCCTTTCAATCGCAACTCCAAACGGCCATGCAGGGGACCATAATTGGCAATTTATACGATAAGCAACAGCTTTCGCCCATCCGCATGGTTTATCCGGGCAGCAGGACATTTAGTGTGGCCGATATCAACAAGCTTAAAATTTTCTTACCCAATGGAACAGCAGTGCCCATTCAACAAATGGCCCGGGTTGATCTTAAAGCAGGAATTGCAGAGGTAGCCAGAGAGAACCTGCAAACCATTGGGGTAATTACGGCAAGGCTCGATAGCCGGGATCTTGGCAGTGTAATGAAAGACATTCAGAAAACCATAAATGCCAATGTGAACCTGCCTTCAGGTTATCATATTGAGTATGGTGGTGCATATAAAGAACAGCAACAATCGTTCTCCGAGTTGCTCACCATTCTAATCGCCTCAAGTTTGCTGGTGTTTAGTGTGATCTTGTTTCTGTTTAAGGATTTTAAAATAGCTTTTCTCATTTTACTGATCTCGGTACTTGGCCTTGCCGGAAGTTATTTAGCTTTGTTTTTTACCCGTACGCCGCTCAATGTAGGCAGTTATACGGGCTTGATTATGATTGTGGGCATTATTGGCGAAAATGCAATATTTACCTTTCTGCAGTTTAAAGAATCGCTCACCAAACAAAGTGTTGATGATGCCATAACCTTTGCTATCTCTACCCGGTTACGTCCAAAATTAATGACCGCCTTAGGTGCCATTATTGCTTTAATGCCTTTGGCTTTGGGTATAGGGGCAGGTGCACAGCTGCATCAACCGTTAGCTATTGCTGTTATTGGTGGTTTTATAGTGGCCCTGCCACTATTGCTCATCGCTTTGCCAAGTCTGATCAAGGTGCTTTATAAGCACTGGAATGAAAGCTAGGTTATTGGATTAACTTTTTTGATAATTAGTCTCTACTACTTTTGTTTTACTACGAACCGCTTACCAATTGGAACCTCCGGGGAAACAGCTTTCCTTTTCCTGGAAGATTAAATCTGCCAAACAGCCAATTAACAGGTTGGTTATTCTAAAATCGGAATAGAAAGAAGTGGTATAATCAATATATAAAGTATGCAAATTGCTCGTTTACTTATGTTTATTGGTGTTTATCTTGTTCCTGTTGTATCTGCTTGCTTAAAATTCTGTTACCTGAAGCAGTTAAAATTTACCGACATTTTTTAATTATGGGTTAAAATATGGTGGTTTTATATTAAAATACGGTTATAATTATATCACGATTGTACATACATTTAAAAAACGTTATTTAGACGTTTATTAAAAGATTATTGTCTTTTAAGCAAGAATAAGGATAACCAACCACTAACCAGATATAACTAATATGAACAGAAGTCTAATCCTCAATAGGCAAGCGCGCCTATTTAAAAACTTTTTCAAAGTCAGCATCACCATTTTTTCAGATAACAGATACGTTTAACCGGAAACAGTTTAAGGTTTCGCCTTATTCCGTATTTTCTTAAGCATTTTTATAAACGTTGTTTTAACGTTTATAATTAATCCTGAAAAGGAAATGGCATTACTATGCCTATTAAATCCACCTAAAAAACCATTAAAACAATTAATATTATGAGTAATAATCAAGGTTTAAATCCAAAAATTCGCAATCTGCCTGATGTACTGAGCGGTTCTCTCAAAATGTTGATCCCGCCAGTTATAACCGGGAGGCAAAACGTGAGGAAAGTTAAAACCGGTTTTAACAGTAGGGCATTGGCAAAATATATGATGCTTGTGCTCGTCTTTTTAAGTATTAATGCAATGGCCCAAAATCAAATTTTGGTGAAGGGTATTGTTAGGGACTCGACGAGCGGATTGCCCGGTGCGGTAATCAAGGTTGCCGGTGCTGCGAACCAGGGAGTTGCTACCGATAATTTTGGCCGGTTCGAAATCAGGGCTGCAAAGTCGGCCACCCTCTCCATTACATGTGTAGGATTTAAGCCAAGGCAGATTTCACTTGCCTCGCAATCAGTTGATGCTGGCAATGTGATCACTTTGGATATTAAGCTTGAAAATGCTACCACAGAATTACAGGAAGTTGCAGTAACGGGATTTGGTAATACCCAGAAAAAAGCGAGTATGGTTAGTTCGATCACCACCGTAAATGTGAAGGATTTAAAAACCCCTTCATCGAACCTGACCAATGCGCTTGCCGGGCGTATTGCCGGAATAATTGCTTTTCAGAGCAGTGGCGAACCGGGAAGGGGTACGGATAACTCAACTTTCTATATCCGTGGTTTATCTACGTTTGGCGCTGGTAAAAGAGACCCGCTCATTTTGATTGACGGGGTAGAATCAACACCTACCGATATGGCGCGCCTGCAACCAGATGATATCTCGGATTTTTCTGTACTGAAAGATGCTGCGGCCTCTTCGGTTTATGGTGCAAGGGGAGCAAATGGGGTTGTGCTTATTAATACCAAAATGGGAATGAATGGAAAACCTCAGTTTAATTTCAGGGTAGAGAACAGGGTATCAAAAAATACAAGGGATTATGAGTTTGCTGATAATATTACCTATATGAGAATGGCCAATGAGGCTTCCATAACACGTACGCCAAATGGCATTGAACCCTATTCGCAAAATAAAATCAACAGCACTGCAGCTGGCGAAGATCCATACCTGTACCCGAATAATAACTGGTTAGACCAGCTTATCAAAAAGCAAACGATTAACCAGGGCTACAACCTGAATATAGCAGGGGGCTCTAACCGTGCCAGGTATTATGTAGCGGGTACCTTAAACCGGGATAACGGTAATTTAAAAGTGAACCCGATTAATAACTTTAATAATAATATCAGGTTAACCAATTATTCTATCCGTTCAAATATAGACTTCGATCTCACCAAGTCGACAGTATTGATTATCCGTATGTATGGCCAGTTTGATGACTACCAGGGGCCAATTGGTGGCGGTGAGCAAACTTTCAGGAATGCATTAAACGCAAACCCGGTAATGTTCCCGGCTGTGTATCCGTCGGGTAAATTGCCTTTTATTGAGCATCCGCTTTTTGGTTCAGCTCAAACACGCAATACCGACTTGAGCCTAAGTTCTACCTTGTATACAAATCCTTATGCAGAGTTGGTAAAAGGATATCAGGTGTATAAGAGCTCTAATCTGCAGCCTCAGCTGGAGTTGAAACAAGACTTGTCTGACCTGACAAAGGGCTTAAGCGCACGTGCAATGGGATATTTGCGCAGAACTTCCTATTACAGGGTAAACAGAAACTACAACCCGTTTTTTTATTCTGCAGTGATCAATCCCCAGGATCAATCCTATAATTTAACCGCATTAAATGATGGCGGACAAAATTCAATAGGTACGGTTGGAACAGAGGTGCTGAATTTTACCAGGGATGCAAAGGATATAGATTCCAGGTTGTGGCTGGAAGGTTCAGTAAATTACAACAGGACTTTTAAGGATAAACATGCAGTTGGGGGGATGCTTGTTTCTTACCTCTCAGATTATGAAAATGCCAATGTTGATGAGTTGATCCAGTCTTTACCTTCAAGAAATGCTGGTATTTCAGGAAGGTTTTCTTATGGTTATGATGACAGGTATCTTGCTGAATTTAACTTCGGTTACAACGGATCAGAGCGTTTTGACACCCGTAACCGTTGGGGTTTCTTTCCGTCAATCGGTGTTGGCTACAGAATTTCGAATGAAAAGTTTTTTGAACCGCTGAGGGGGGTGATCTCTAATCTTAAATTCAGGGCTACCTATGGTGTTGCCGGTAATGATGCCATTGGAAATGTAGGAGACCGTTTCTTTTATATGTCGAGGGTAAGTTTAAACGACAATAGTTATGGTTCCTCTTTTGGCAGAAATGACGGGGCCCCGATCTATTCCCGTCCAGGTGTTTCCATATCCAGGTATGCAAATGCCGATATTTCATGGGAAAGGTCTACCCAGTTAAATATTGGAATGGATTTGACAGTAGGAAAAGGAGTTGATGTAGTGGTAGATGTTTTCAAACAAAAACGGACCAACATTTTGCAGCCTGTTGCAAATATCGATAATGCAGCAGGTTTAATGGCAACAACCTTTTCCAATTTCGGGGATGGTACATCCAAAGGTGTTGATATGTCGGGTAGCTACAGGGCAAATATTTCGCGCGATTTTTCAATCAATGCCAGGGGTACTTTTACCTACGCCACAACCAAGATCGGTAAGATTGATGAATTACCTTACCCTGCATCTTTATCTTATCTATCCAGAAAAGGAACAGCATTTAATCAGGCCTATGGCTATATTGCGGAACGGTTGTTTATTGATGATGAAGAAGTTGCCAATTCACCCGTTCAGTTCGGCGATCGTGGCCTTAAGGCAGGAGATATCAAATATAGGGATATAAATGGCGATGGGGTGATCAATACTGATGATCAGGTTCCGCTAGGTTACCCTACAGAACCAGAAATTACCTATGGTTTTGGATCCAGTTTCAGGTACAAGAAATTTGATTTCAGTTTTTATTTTCAGGGATCTGCCCGTTTTTCATTCTTCATTAATTCTACCCAAATCCAGCCATTTTATCAGAATGGAGGTTACCAGACCGGCTTGCTAAAGGCCATTTCGGAAAATTACTGGACGGAGACAAATCCTAATCTTTATGCTTTTTGGCCAAGATTGAGCACCTGGAGGGTACCAAACAATAACATGACATCAACCTGGTGGATGAGGAACGGTAATTTCCTAAGATTAAAAAATGTAGAGTTTGGCTATTCCACTGATATTAAAAAACTTAATCTCAGAAATGTGCGCCTTTATTTATCGGCAACCAATCTTTTCATACTGAGCAAGTTCAAGATGTGGGATGCCGAAATGCGTGGCAATGGAATGAACTATCCACTACAATCGCTTTATAACCTTGGCTTACAGGTGAGTTTATAACTTAATATCTATTGGAAATGAAAAAGAAAAAAATAATTGCATTAGCTGTCGTTTTCACAGCGTTTTGCAGCATAACATCCTGTAAAAAGTATCTGGACATTGTTCCCGACAATGTTGCCGTGATAGAAAATGCATTCAAACTTCGCATCGAAGCTGAAAAATACCTCTTTACCTGTTATTCTTACTTACCTAAAAATGGCGATGGCTGGTTCAATGCCGGAATGATGTCGGGTGATGAAATCTGGTTGCCCCAAACAGACAAGGCCCATTGGCATCCGGCTTTTCAGATTGCCCAGGGAGAGCAGAATAGAAGCAGGCCTTTATTTAACGAATGGGGCGGAGACTTAAAAGGAGGCGACGGAAGATATAACTATCTCATGATGTTCAGGGCCATCCGCCATTGTAATATCTTTCTTCAAAATATCAAAGACCCAACAAAGGCGCCCGATCTCGGAATAGCAGAGCGTGAAAGATGGATAGGGGAAGTAGAGTTTTTGAAAGCCTATTACCACTATTACCTGATGAGGACGTACGGACCTATACCGCTCATTGATGTAAATGCACCCGAATCTTCAGACCCAGAAGGACTTTATTATAAACGTGCCCCAATAGATGAGACTGTAAATTATCTTTCAACACTTCTGGATGCAGCGACTGAAAAGCTGCCACAACGGATTTCTGATGAGAATAAGGAGCTGGGAAGAATAACCAAACCCATCGCACTTGCCATTAAGGCAAAACTCCTTCTGATGGCTGCAAGTCCGTTATTTAATGGAAACCCGGATTACGCAGGCTTTAGGGATAAGGAGAATACTACACTTTTTAATCCGGTATTTGATCTGAAAAAATGGGAAAAGGCAAGAGATGCAGCCAAAGCGGCAATAGCATCTGCAGAGCTAAATGGTAGTGCCCTTTATACCTATACCAATGATTCGTATGGCTTAAGTACAGAAACGAAAACTCAATTGAACATCCGTAATGCAGTAACCACCAGGTGGAGTACGGAGCATGTTTGGGCACTGTCAAACAGTTATTTTGTGAATGAGGCCCTTTGTATGCCACCAATGGCAGGCATCGCAAATGTAGACAGGTTCCAGTTACAGGGCGTTTGGGGAGCCCCGTTAAAAATTGCTAAAATGTTCTATAGCAAAAACGGTGTACCCATTGATGAAGATAAAACACTTGATTTTGCCAATTATATGCAAACCAGGGTAGCCACTACCTCAGAGCGTTTTACCATTGAACCCGGATTTGCAACAGCAAGGCTTAATTATGACCGTGAACCAAGGTTTTATGCTGATCTGGGCTTCGATGGAAGTAAATGGTATATGAAAGATGCCACCAGCACAAGCAGCGATGTAAACTCGGTATACGTTCAATCAAAAAATGCAGAGCGATCTGGATTTGGCCATTTTACCAACTGGAATGAAACCGGTTATTTTATTAAAAAGCTGGTTCATTGGGAGTCAACCACAAATACCAATAATGCCCCAACCTGGAAAACCTATCCTTGGCCGGAAATAAGACTGGCTGATCTTTATTTGATGTACGCCGAAGCTTTAAATGAAGTGGAACCCGGTTCTGCCACTGCAATCAGTTATGTAGACCGTGTGAGGACCAGGGCTGGACTAAAAGGTGTTGTAGAGTCATGGACAACTTATTCCAAAAATCCATCTAAATATACCAGCCAAAATGGCCTACGCGAAATTATTCGAAGGGAACGCCTGATCGAGCTTGCATTTGAAGGTCAGCGTTTCTGGGATCTCCGCAGATGGAAACTGGCTGCGGAGGAGCTTAATAAGGATATTACGGGACTAAGTGTTTTGGGCAAGACAACTGAGAGTTATAATATCGAAAGAACTATTTTCAACCAAACATTTATCGCACCAAGGGATTATTTGTGGCCGATTGGAGACAATGAAATCAGAAAGAATCCAAAACTGGTAGAAAACCCTGGATGGTAGTATTTATTTAAAGATAAGAATCATGAAATCAAGGAAAATATTTAATTACTTATTGCTGCTTACATTGATACCGGCCCTGTTCTCCTGTAAGGAAGAAGAATTGGGAGGTCCAACAGGGAATGATGGAGCTGTTCCTCAACTGGTAAGCAACATTCAGGTCGAAAACCTGAATGGCAAGGCTAGAATTACCTATAAACTGCCTAACGACAAGAATTTATTATATGTCAAAGCTGTTTTTAAGTTGGCTAACGGAACGAATTTTGAAGCCAAATCATCCTTTTATAAAGATACAGTTGTAGTTGAAGGATTTGCAGATACACTGGAACATCAGGTATCACTGTATTCTGTAAGCAGGAGCGAAGTGCTTTCGCCGCCAACCCTGGTAAAGGTAAAACCCCTTGAAGCCCCGTTCAAGAAAGTATTTAAGAGCATTAAGGTAATCAATGCCTTTGGTGGATATAACCTGTCGGCTACCAATCCGACACGAGATAATATTTCGATCATGGTAATGAAGAAAAATGTTTTTAAGCAATTTGAAGTGGATAATTTCAGGAGCATATTTACCCGTACCGACGAAATTTTATCGAAGATCAGGGGGCTTGATACCACAAGGCAGGAATTGGCAATTTTTGTTAAAGACAAATGGGGAAACAGTTCAGATACCCTTTACATAGCTATAAATCCGATATTTGAAGCCAAACTTAATCCCTCACTTTTCCGGGCTTTGGTATTACCTGGCGACGCTCCGCAGGTTACCAATGGTGCTGCACTGGTTTATGCCTGGGATGGCAGGCTCGGATGGCCTTACACAAGCTTTACCCACCAGATAAATGGTGGTAACGGGCCGCATATGGTTAGCTTTGATACCGGTGTGTCTGCAAAATTAAGCCGTGTATGGATTCGTCCTTTCCCTGAAGGAACACGATATTACTACCTCTCTACCATGAAAAGGTTCGAAATTTACGGTTCAAGTAACCCAAATTTAAATGGGGCTTTAGATTCAAGCTGGATTCTTCTGGGCAGCTACGAGGTGAAAAAGCCTTCAGGACTGCCTTATGGAAACGATAATGCAGAAGATCAGGCCACTGCCGCTGCAGGTTTTAGCTGGGATATTGATCTCAATGCGCCTAAGGTACGCTACCTCAGGATCAGGTGCCTGGAGAACTGGGCAGGCGGAACCGCGCAAAGTATCAATGAAATAGAGGTTTATGGTGCAGTACAATAAGCAATATGATTCATTAATTAGCATAAGAAGATGAAAAATAAAATAAAGCAAACCATCCTCCTGTCTTTAGTAGCCATACTGCTGTTTGGTTGCTCTAAACCGGATGATTATAAAAAATACCTGGAAGGAGGAGATATCCTTTACTCGGGTAAGTTAGACTCTGTTAAAATTAATCCGGGTAACAACCGCGTACAGTTAACAGGCCTTTTAAAAGCCGATCCAAAAATCAACAGGATTAAAATCTATTGGAACGATCAAAAAGATTCGATTGAGTATCCTGTAAATATGAATACAGATTCGAGGAAATTCTCCAAAATATTTAATGTGGAAGAAGGGATACGAAGTTTTTTAGTGTATACTTTCGATGTTGAAGGAAACCGGTCTATTGCTGTTAATGCAGTTGGACGGGTTTATGGGCCGCGGTATGCTGCATCACTGAACAACCGGGCAATTGCCAGTGCAACACAGGTTAATGGCGAAACTGTTATTGATTGGCTGACCATTGATCTCTCAGCCGGGCCTTTTGCTACCGAAATCCGGTATACATCGACTACCGGACAAAAAACGCTAAGGGTACCAATAGCTACAGAACGTACCAAATTGAATGACCTTGCTGGCACGGTATCTACCATTAGCACCAGAACCCTGTACCTGCCAACTAAATCAAGTATAGACACTTTTTATACGGAATTTACCCAGGTGGGTGTTTTAAAGGATGTTACTGCCCAGTATTTATCAAACACAAAGATACCTTTTGCTACCAGTGTGAAGGGCGACAGGTGGGGAATCCCAACGGCTTGGACAACCAACGATGCCGTGCGAAATTTCAGGCAGGCTCCGGGTGTATTTTATGGTGGTGTAGACGCCTGGTTTGATGGCCCTCAGCTGGCTATGGAAGCAGGATGGTCAGCAGATAATATGGCTACAATTATTGATGGTAAAATTTATCAAAGTGCTGTTCTGCCTCCCGGACAATATACTCTCGAAATGGATATTCCTGATTGTACCGCAGGCGGAGATTTTTATACCGTGGCTGCCGAAGGAGATGGTATACCCAATACAGGCAACATCACATCTTCATTGGCTTATGCCAAAACCAATGCAAAAGGTACAAATAAAATCACCTTTACGCTGGCTACCGAAAAGAAAGTATCGCTTGGTTTCGTTGGCAATGTTCCAAACAAGGGGGCTGGAGACGGGACATTCTGGAGAATTAGTCAGGTACGCCTGAAATATTTGCCTAAAACTAATTAGCCTGACTTTTTACCGGAGTTAAAAACAGGGTTCAATTCCGAAAAAAATGATCAGGAATGAAAAAGTAGTAAAAGATGATATATCATAAATACATATCACTACTCGAAAAGCCGTCATTGCGGGAAGGCTCTTTCAGCTGATGAAGCCTGCCTGCTGCAGGCAGGCAATCTTTGCAGCAAGGATCACTAGCCTTATTGTATCGTCGTTCCTCTTCGCAATGACGATACTTTTTATTGAGCTCTATCATATGGTAGAGCTCTTTTATTTAAAAAGGGGCAGTTTTGAAGTTTAATCTGGTATGTTGATGTTAAAAAGACCTGTAGTACACTCTTTTTTTGGAATAACTACATTGATCATTAAATAAATAATGTTCCCCTTGAATATCTGTATTTATCCTTTTCCACAGATCATACGGCGATAAATTTAATATAGAGTTAATATTGGTGCTGTAATTTTGGCCAAAATACTTTTGGTCTATATAAATCCTTATGGTAAATTACCAATTTCAAAGCGATAGGTTGCAAGACAGGAATGTTTTTGACCAGGTCTACAAGGAATATCATAAGGTTGTTTACGCCAATATTTTTAAGCTGATTAAAGATACTGCCATTGCTGAAGATATTCTCCAGGATGTATTTTTCGCACTTTGGGAAAACAGGGCCAAACTAGATCCAGACCAACCGGTATCTGCATGGTTGTTTGTAGTGAGTTATAACAAATCAATATCCTATCTCAGGAAAAAAATAAAGCAAAGTATTTGTTATGTAGATAGTTATGATTCGTTTCACCTTGTTGCCGAAGAAATATTCCCTGATAAACGGCTTATTGAATCGGAACTCAATATGCTCGAAGAGGCTATAAATGCACTTTCACCCCAAAAGCAAAAAGTATTCAGACTGTGCAGGTTTGAAGGAAAATCACAAAAAGAAACCGCGCAGCTCTTAGGACTTTCAACCGAATCGGTAAAAGACTACTTAAAACAATCCAGGTACTTTATCAAAGAGTACATTCTTTCCAGGAACCCAACCGGTGGCATTATAAGCATTTCGGTTTTGGTCATGCTTATGGCTCTGTAGTTTTGTTAATGGTAAATTAATGTTTTAATAACATTATTCGTCACCCCCTAATTCACATCTGTTGCGTATTTATTAGCAGATGAACGAAGTAAAGAAACTTGTAGATAAATTTTGGTCGGAAGATACAAGCCTGGCCGAAAAGCGTAAGCTGCTTTTACTGATAAATAAAAAGGCTGCCGAATTAAAATCTGATTTAAAGCATGATTATGACCTGGAATTAGCATCCGTTGAGGGCGAAATAACAGAAAGGCGATTTCAGGATATTTTGGTACAGCTTCATGATCGTATAGATGATCAGGAGGTAAAGACTGGCCCAAAGATATTTCCGCTCTACCAGTGGATAAAAGCGGTTGCTGCTTTATTAATTATGGCTTTGGTTACTGCGTTATATTTCAACCATAATCATACTCCAAAGAAGCAGGTATTGGCTGATCACTATTCACAAATAAAAAAAGAAATACTCAGACAGCCCTATAACTCTGGCAAAAGCGCCATCATCATCCACCTTTCTGATGGTTCGCGGGTTACCTTACAACCAGAGAGTTCACTGAGTTATTATGAACCTTTTGATAGTAAAACCAGGAATATCAGCCTTAAAGGAGAGGCAACTTTTAAAGTCGCCAAAGATAAACACCATCCGTTTATCGTAAATGCCAATGGTTTTACCACAACAGCACTTGGCACCGAATTTACGATCAATACTTTTAAGCAGAACAAGGTTGTTGTAAAGTTACTGGAAGGAAAGGTGGTTGTTAAAGCCGCCTCAGGAAGCAGTATGGGCATGAAAGATGTTTATTTGACCCCCGGTGAGCAGTTAACGATCAATACAAAACTAAAATCACATGCTTTGATCAATTTCCAGGATCCGAAAAAATCAGTTAAGCTTCAATCAAATCAAAATCTTCCTCCTGGTGCAGCACTTGTATTTAACGAAACGCCTTTGAGCGAGGTATTCAATAATTTGGCCAAACGTTACCATGCCAAAGTTGTATACGATGGGATAGAAGAGGCTGAACTGCAGCAATTATATTTTACCGGAACTTTTGATGGTACAGAAAAAATGGATACCATATTACGAGTCATCTGTAATATGAATGGATTAACCTTTAAACGGAACACTAACGGCATTTCCATCAGCAAACAAAAATAATTTTTAACCCCTGGTTTTAACCCTAATGGATATCCTCAAGGCAGGATAATGGAACACTATTGCTTATTTTTTTGAATTATATCATGCAAACAAACAAACTTAAAAAGACAATCAAAAGATTCAGGTACTTTGCCGTACTTGCACTACTGACCATCATTACCCATGCTGTTTATGCACAGCAGACCACTTCCGTTAAAGGAACCGTGGTTGATGAAAAAGGGGCCACACTTCCTGGCGTATCGGTAATGATGGTAGATCAGGTGACCAAAAAGCAAGAAAGTACGGTTACCGATTTAAAAGGGATATTTGTTTTTAACAATGTTAAAATAGGAAATAAATATGATTTTTCCTTTAATTACGTAGGTTACGAAAAGAAAACCACTCCTGCTTTTTTAGTCAATCCAGGTACCAATAATTCTATTCTTATCCGCATGGAAACCAGTTCTTCAGGTTTGAACGATGTGGTGGTGGTAGGTTACGGAAGCCAGAAGAAAACCAAGATTACCGGAGCCATTTCGCAGGTAAAATCAGAAGAGCTAAATAAATACGCAGGCAGTAACTTCGCTCAGCAACTTGCCGGTAAATCAGCTGGCGTGGTAATTAATGATGCTTCTGCCCAGCCAGGTACCGATCCACAGATTGTGATACGCGGTATTGGTACACTTACCGCAGGCGTAAGTCCGTTGGTGGTTGTAGATGGCTTTCCGCTTTCAGAAGGCAGTTCGCTCAATACAGTGAACCCCCAGGATATAGAAACTGTTGATATTCTGAAAGATCCGGCTTCAGCTGCTATTTATGGCTCGAGGGCAGCCAATGGGGTGATCCTGATTACCACTAAAAACGGTCGTTCAGATAAAAACACTGTTTCTTTCGACTTTTATACCGGTGCTCAGGTGCGGGCAGATAAGGTAGAACTAATAGACGGTTATCAGTTTGCTCAGCTCAATACCGAGGCGAGAGATTGGGGCTATGTGTCTAGAAACCCGACAAACAGGAGTGTAAACGACGATTATGCCACAAGGGTTTCAAAAGGAGCGAATAAAAGAGATTTAAGGTTAAATTATATCCAGCCTTACTTAAATAACCAAGCTGGTTTAACCAATACAGACTGGTTGGATGAGATTTTCCGTACGGCACCCATCAGTAGTTATAATATTGCACTTTCAGGCGGAAACGATAGATCTAAATACTATTTTTCGGGCAATTACTTTGACCAGGACGGGATTGTGATAGAAACCGGATTGAAACGTTACAGCATGTCATTTAAGTTTGATTCCAAACTTTCTAAATCATTTGATGTGGGTTTGAGCGTTAATCCGAGCTACAACCTGCAAAATTTTTTCCAGAATGATGCCAGCAGGAGTAGTGATGCCATTGGCGCAGCATTGATTATGTACCCTTTTTTCCCTGCAAGGAACAAAGATGGCTCTTTAGCCATAAGCCAGCAGATTGCAGCGAATACACCTGAAGATGGTGCCCTTGGCGAAAATCCTGTTGCGATAATGGAAAAAACGAAATACAATAGAAACCTGTTTCGCACTTTCGGAAATGCCTACCTTAATTTTAAACCTATTGCAGGGCTTACCTTTAAATCGCTTTTAGGTGGAGATTACAGCAATAGTTTTATCGACTTCTTTAGCCCATCTGATGTGGGTGAGTACCGTACCGCGGCACCAAAACCAGCCCGGGCGAGCGAAACAAAGGGCTCGGTAATCAATTACCTTTGGGAGAATACCCTCACTTTTGAGAAGAGCTTTGGAAAACACGATATCAATATCATGGCCGGAACCACCTTTCAGAAAGAATCTGGTAACAGTACGCTGGTTTCGGGCACCGGAATACCTGATAATAACATCGATAACATTGCAGGCGCATCTTCATTCTCGGTAGTTCCAACAAGGTACATCTGGACACAGCTTTCTTACCTTACCCGGTTACAGTATGCCTATGCAAACAGGTACCTGTTTTCGGCGGCCATCAGGAGAGATGGTTCCTCGAGGTTTGGTCAGGATGCAAAATGGGGTAATTTTCCGTCAGTAACCGGGGGATGGATCGTAAGCAGGGAAGATTTTTTTCCGAAAGCAGGCTGGATAGATTTATTGAAGTTGAGGTTAACCTATGGCAAGGCCGGAAATAACCAGATTGGTAACTACAGTGCTTATGCCCTTGCAAATCCTTTGAATTATGTGAGCGGGTCAACACTTCTTCCGGGGTTTGCTGCCGTTAACCCGGCAAACAGCAGCCTCTCATGGGAAACTAAAACCTCTTATAATTTTGGAGCGGATTTAGGGTTTTTCAAAGTCCTGAACCTTTCAGCCAATTATTATTCGATGGTCACTTCAGATCTTTTATTACAGGTTCCTGTGCCTTCCCAATCGGGTTATGATAGTGCATTGCAAAATGTGGGCAGGGCCAGCAACAAGGGCCTTGAGCTCGAACTTTCTGGCGCAAACATTAAACTTGGTCCCTTAAGCTGGAATTTTGGCGCAAACTTAGCCACAAATAAAAACAAAGTTTTAGAACTGGGGCCTGGCCAGAACCAGATTGTTACAGGAACCAACAGCGCATTCAGGACCAAAGTGGGTGGCCCTATTGCCGAGCTTTATGGCTATAATGTTACAGGCGTATATAAAAACCAAAGTGAGATAGACAACAGTCCGCACGTAGCCGGAACCTTGCTGGGCGATTATATTGTGCAGGATGTAAACGGCGATGGAAAAATAACACCCGATGACCGGATGGGCTTTGGTACCTACGCACCAAAAATTACCTATGGTTTCAATAGCAGCTTTGATTACAAAAACTTTGAACTGAGTTTCTCCATCAACGGGATATGGGGAAGGAAAATCTATGATAACGGCTTGGTTAACATGGAATCAGGTGAAGGTTTCTCTATGGCCGATACCTATTATTATCAGAACAGGTATCATCCTGTTAATAACCCTAACGGTTTTCTGGCACAGCCCAATACCAATTACTCTGCAAACAGGTTAAATACCAATGCATCAAGTGTTTTCTTTCAAAAGGCAGATTATATCCGCTTGCGCAACGTTCAGCTTACCTATAATTTGTCTCCTAAATTACTTTCGAAACTAAAAGCATCCAGGGCAAGTGTGTATGTAACCGCGAATAACCTGCTTACCCTTACCAGCTTCCGTGGATTTAATCCTGATGCCACCAGCGATAACGTGCTTACCTCGGGGTATTCCTATTCGAACTATCCCGTAGCCAGATCTTTTGTAGCAGGTTTTAATTTAACCTTTTAATGCATCGTTAAATATTATTCAAAATGAAAAATATAATCAACAAATTACTTTTTATCGGAGGCCTTTTCTTTCTTTTTTTTATTGCTTCCTGTACCAAAGAGCTTAATCAACAACCTATTACCTCTAAATCTTTGGCTAATTTTCTCACTACCGAAACCGAGGTGGAAGAGTATGTTAATGCGGTTTATGGTACTTTACAGTTAAACGGATTGTATGGCCTCTATCTTCCGGCCATCGGGGAAATTCCGTCAGATAATACGTTTGACGAGGTGCCCGCAAACGATGGTGGCATGTATGGCCAGCTCGATCAGTTTACAACTGTCTCATCAAACGGTATGCTGTCTGATTTCTGGAAAAATTCTTACCAGGGTATTCAGCGCACTAATACAGTTCTGAACAGGATTGATGGCATTTCTTACGCCAGTTCTACTGTAAAGCAGGCCAGAAAAGGAGAAATGCATTTTATCCGCGCCTTACTTTACTTTAATATGGTGAGGGTATTTGGCAATGTTCCACTGGTAACAAAAGAGACCACCAATCCGAACGATTATTTTGGGCAGGGCCGTACCGGTAAAGATTTAGTTTACGCTCAAATCCTTTCAGACCTGTCTAACGCCATACAGGAACTGCCGGTAAGCACTACTGTACAGGGAAAGGTGATAAAAACAGCAGCTCAATCTCTGTTGGGAAAAGTATACCTCACCTTAGGGAAATTTGCAGAAAGCAAAGCCGTGCTGGCTGACGTAGTTGCATCCGGTAAACACCAGTTACTGGCTGATCCGGCAGATATTTTTGCATTGAATAATAAGAATAACAATGAAATTATATTTGCTGTTCAGTTTGCATCAGGGATAAACGGAAACAGTGAAGGCAGTTCAGCCTATCAGCAGTTCAGTCCATCAGGTACCATCAGTGGAGCAAAAGGACATAACCTGCCAACCAAAAGCTTTTATCAGTTGTACAGTAATTCTGACAAACGTAAAACGGCTTATGTTGGCCTAACCAGTGCCGGAACGCCTTTTTCTACTAAGTTGAAAGCTTCTACCACAACTCCTGCAGATGGTGGCAGTAACTTTGTGGTTTTGCGTTACGCAGATGTACTGTTGATGCTCGCCGAAGACGAAAATGAGCTTGATAATGCTGAGGTGGCAAAAAACTATCTAAATCTCGTTAGAAGGAGGGCTGGCTTAACTGATGCCGTGCAGCAAACCAAGGAAGATATAAGGGATGCGATCTCTTTGGAGCGGAGATTGGAATTGATTGGAGAAGGGCATCGCTGGTTTGACCTGCTCAGAACAGGTACCGCTATTTCGGTAATGAATGCCTGGTTTGCCTCGCAAAATATAACAACCAGGATTACCGATCATGATCTTCTTCAGCCTGTTCCGCAAGACCAGATCGACACCGATCCTGCAATCAAACAAAATCCATAAATATTATTCAATTCAAAACAAAATACAACATGAAAACTATTATTATACAACTTTTTATGGCGTTAATTGCCTTAACCGGATTCGCGCAATCAAAACCCGAGGCAAGCCTAAAAGAGGTGTTTAATCCTAAGGGTAAAACCGTATTGGTTACTGCCCACCGTGGCGATTGGCGCAATACCCCCGAAAATTCTATTCAGGCACTTAAAAATTGTATTGCTATGGGAGTAGATATTATGGAGCTGGATTTGAAGAAAACCAAAGATGGGCACCTGGTAATTATGCACGATCAGACCATCGATAGAACTACCACAGGAAAAGGTAACGTATCTGACTATAATTTGGCAGAATTAAAAGCATTTTTCTTGCGCTCAGGTTCGGGGCATCCAACCAAACACCATGTGCCAACCTTTACAGAAATACTGGCACTCGCGAAAGATAAGATCATTATTGATGTAGATAAGGGATATGATTATTACCCTCAGGTAATTAAAGAACTGCGCGAACAGGGAATGATTGGACAGGCCATTGTAAATGTAAAGGGAAGTACACCATTATCTGTGATAGAGCAGGAGGTAGGTAAAATTGAAGAAGACATTACCATTATGCCTGTAGTGGATATGAAAAGAACTGATGCTTCAGATATTATAGCAAGTTATAAATCCCATCAAAAAACCATTATCCAGGCAAACTTTAGTACCGACACCTTAGCGGTTCTGAAAAATATCGGAAACCTGAGGATAAATTATGGTTTATGGATCAATAGTTTATGGCCTGAACAAAATGGCGGGCATGATGATGATATGGCAGTAGAAGAAAATAAAAAAGATGAAAGCTGGGGATGGCTGGTTAACCATAAAGCAAACCTGATTCAGACTGACCGGCCAAAGGAACTTCTACAGTATTTAAGGACTAAAAACCTTCATAAATAATGTTTTATTTTTTGGACTGATTCATATTGCAGGCCAATAATCTTGCAGTAGAGGACAGGCCGTCGGGAACCGATGTAGCGTTGCCCGACGGCCTTTATCAGTTTTTCACGTGTAATTGTTGTAGTAACAAAACCATAGAACAACCATTTTTACTGATTACGTAATTAATTTGGCAATGATATATCAGTTTACACTTCACTATCGTTCGTGATATTACACCAAAAATTGCCATAATAACAAATATAGTTCATGAATATAAAATGTCAAGTCTATAATTATTTTTAGTCTTACGGTTAACCGTAAGAAATAATGGTATTTAATTGAGTTTTTTACAGCTCATTTATTAAATAAATCATTATGGCAAAAGTAGCTGCATTTCATTCGATTAAACAAAATGTTTACCATGACAANCGAGTATATTGATAACAGTGAGAATAAATTGGTATTATGGATAATAGTTCCGAACCTCTCTTTGTTTTCCATCTACAGTGGTAATTGAAGCTTGTATTCTTGCTTTAACCATCATTCTGTAATCAATCAAAAGTAGAAAACCTGAATTTATAAGGGGTACTATAATTCTCCAATTAGGAACATCTTTTCTGATTGCAATTAAAGCAAAATAACCTCCAATTAGTAAACTATTTGAAGAGAATAATTTATCATGGATTCTATCAAAATACTTTTGCGTATCAGCTATTCCAGATTCCTCCGTCCTCTCAAATCGTTTATCCATATCATCCATTTCTTTTTCGGTAAGCCTGACATTTCTTCAGTCTAAAAGGCTCCGGATAGGTGAATTCTTGTAAAATAATTCTGACTATTTACAGTATAATCGGAAAAAATATCTAAAATTGATTAACACAATTTTATAACCGAATATAAATGGCCGTAGCTCACAACTTTATCGATGCTGAATTAATTGAGCTGCTTAGAAAAGGAGACCAGGAGGCTTTTACCATTATTTACAACAACTACTGGAAGTTACTTTTTCAAACAGCCCACCGCATTCTTAACGATGCTATAGCCGCTGAAGATATTGTGCAGGACATTTTTGTGAGCCTGTGGAACAGACGGAACCAGGCCGTTATTCTCAACCTTAAGGCTTACCTGCAGCAGGCTACCCGTTTTGCGGTATACCAGGCCATAAGGGAAAAACGGCACGACGATGCTTTTTACAACCGGTTGGCACAGGTAACCGCCGATATCATTACCGATAATCCTTTGCTCTTTAAAGAACAGCAAGAATTGCTGCACGAAATTATTAATGCCCTTCCACCAGAATGTAAAGAGACGTTTCGCCTCAGCAGGGAGGAAGGCATGACTTACAAACAGATTGCCATTCAGCTGGGTATTTCAGAAAAAGCAGTTGAAAAGCGTATCACAAAGTCGCTGAAGCATATCCGTAACGGCCTGTCTTTAAGCGGATGTTTATCTGTACTCACCACAATGTTTTTCTAAAGGTTCATGATTTTGTGGTAAAAAAATAACCTGACCTATATTATTCTATATCCGGAAAAAAAATCAATTTAACGGTAGGGTACAGGAGCCATTTTTACACTAGTAATAAAATGGCATTATGGAAAAACAGCGATATTTAAGTTTGTTGGAAAAATATCTAGCCGGTAAATCTACCCGGAAGGAAGAGTTATTGCTTGATGAGTACTACAAAAGGCTGGAGGCAATGTCAGATGTGGAACTATCCGGGCAACAGGAAAATCTCCTGAAAGATTCGATTCTGAAAAAGATCCGTTCCACGATTGACGCGACTGAAAATAAACCCCAACAAATGCCAAAACGCTCATTGCGCATATGGTATGCTGCGGCATCTGTTCTGGTGATGATTGCAGTAGGTAGCTTTTTTATCCATACTGATAAAAAGACCGCGATGGTAAGCAACTTGCCCGGTAATATAAAACCGGAAGATATTAGACCTGGATCAAACAAAGCGGTACTGACCTTAAGTAACGGAAAGCAAATTGTACTTAATAACCCGCAAACCGGTGTTTTAGCCAAAGAAGGTACAGCGCGTATTATTAAAAAAGAAAATGGAGAACTGGTATACGACCCTGAAGATAAAGCCACCGGGCAAAACGAGCAGCCAGTTTACAATACCATAACCGTTCCAAGAGGAGGGCAATATCAGGTTGTTTTAGCCGATGGAAGTAAGGTATTTTTAAATGCAGCTTCGTCACTCACCTATCCCACCCGGTTTAGTGGCAGGTACCGGAATGTGGAACTTAAGGGTGAAGGTTATTTTGAGGTTGCGAAAAATGCAGCCATGCCATTCATTGTAACGGCTAACGATGTTCAGGTACGGGTGTTGGGCACCCACTTTAATATTTCTGCTTATGCTGACGATGCCAGTATAACCACAACCCTTATAGAAGGCGCTGTTAGCCTCAACAAAGGAAAATTGAGCAAACTGCTTGCGCCAGGGCAGCAGGGAATCTCGGCATTTAATAATCCCGAAATCCTCGTTCAGCCTGCCAACATCGAACAAACCATGGGCTGGGTAAAAGGCAATTTTGTATTTAAAGATTTAAACATAAAAGAAGTGATGAAAATTGCAAGCAGATGGTACGATATCGAAGTAGAGTATCGCGGTAACGCGCAGTCGAAAAAATTTGGAGGAACAACCTCCAGGTTTAGTGATATTACCGAACTGCTTAATTATATGAAGATTACCGGTGGTGTAAATTATAAAATAGAGGGAAGGAGGGTTATTCTGATGAACTAAAGCTTACCGTTTAAAGGAATAACAAAGCCGGAAGTGTACCACCACTCCCGGCTGTACAGCCAATAGGCTGTAATTAAGTATTCCGATATGATCACTTTCAATTAACCAAATATTCAAGAAAACTCAATAACCAAATGTATAAAATTTCTACTGCAATTAGATGCGGGAGGCATTCCTATATTCACTCCAAAATATTGCTGATTATGAGATTATCTTATTTTTTATGTCTGCTGTCTTTTATGCAGGTTAGTGCTGCTTCCCTGGCACAAAAGATAAGCCTTGATAAAAAAAATGCTTCCATTAAGGAAATGCTTGAAGATATTCGTCGCCAGAGCGGGTACAGCGTTTTTTACGATGTAGACCTGCTGGCCAATGCCAAAGAAATCAGCATTCGTATTAAAAATGCCAGCCTTACCGAAGCTTTGGATAAGTGCTTTTTTAATCAGCCATTTAGCTATAAAATAGATAAAAAGACGATTTTAGTTACCCCCAAAATCCTGCCTGCCGTAACCGCAAGGCTCATTTCGATAACGGGCAAAATAATTGATGCCGATAATCAACCCTTATACGGCGTAACCGTAAGGGTAAAAGATGCCCAAACGATAGCCCTTAGCGA
This sequence comes from Pedobacter vanadiisoli, assembly GCF_042684385.1. Lineage (NCBI taxonomy): Bacteria > Pseudomonadati > Bacteroidota > Sphingobacteriia > Sphingobacteriales > Sphingobacteriaceae > Pedobacter > Pedobacter vanadiisoli. The sequence continues at coordinate 66,334 of NZ_JBHULL010000015.1, forward strand.
TAAAGACGGGAACTATAAAATAGCTGTTAGCGGTCCAAGTGCCGTACTGATTTTTTCCATGATCGGATTTGAAACACAACAGCTCCCCGTAGAATCGAAAACGGTCATCAATGTTACACTAAAGGCACAGAATACCGGATTGAACGATGTGGTAATCGTGGGTTACGGAGCTGTTAAAAGAAAAGATCTAACCGGATCGGTGGCTGAAGTTAATATGAGCGATTTCAATAAGGCATCTGTTAAATCTTTTGACGAGGCCCTGGCAGGAAGAGTAGCCGGCGTGAGCGTTTCTGGAAACGACGGACAACCCGGATCGGTAAACAATATTGTGATCAGGGGCTATGGATCAATCACCCAGGATAATTCGCCCTTATACGTGGTAGATGGTTTTCCGATGGAAGATGGAATGAATAATTCGATAAACCCGGGCGATATCGAATCCATTAATGTACTAAAGGATGCCTCCTCTACAGCAATATACGGGGCAAGGGGCGCAAATGGGGTAATCATTATCACCACAAAAAAGGGAAAAATAGGTTTACCCGTAATTACGCTTAATTCTTACTATGGAGTACAGAACGTGGCCAAAAAAATGGACCTTTTAAGCCCGTATGAATTTGTAAAATACCAGCTGGAGCTTAATCCTACATTGGCACCGGTAACTTACCTGAGTGGAGGAAAAACGCTGGAGTCTTACCGCGATGTTAAGGGGATTGATCTGCAGGACTATATCTATCAAACAGCACCCATGCAGAACTATGCGCTTTCATTAAGGGGAGGCAATGATAAAACCCGTTATGTCATTTCGGGGAATATATTTGATCAGAAAGGCATTGTAATCAATTCGGGCTTTACGCGTTACCAGGGGCGCATGAACCTGGATCAAACCATCAATAAAAACCTGAAAGCAAGTGTAAACATCAATTATAGCAATAGTCGCTCTTTTGGTGTTAGTCCGTCAGAACCCGGCTCCAATACCTCTTACAGTAATAATCTTTTTTATGCCGTTTGGGGCTACAGGCCGGTTACCGGGGGTGATAATGATTCGGATCTGCTCGATAATCTGATCGATCCGGCACTTTCGGGTAATCTTTTCGGCGATTACCGTGTAAACCCGGTTATTTCTACCCAAAACCAGATTCAGAATACCATTACCGACAATTTAATTGCGAATGCCTTTTTAGATTATACCATTATCCCGGGGCTTAGCCTGCGTATATCGGGTGGTATTACGCGTAATACAATAAAACTGGAAAGTTTTTTTAATTCCCAAACCAGTAGAGGCAGTATATACAATACCTTTGGGGTAAACGGCTCTATTTATACCGTTCCTACAAATTCATGGCTCAACGAAAATACCCTAACCTATAAAAAGTCATTTAAAGGAGGGCATAATTTTAATGTACTGGCCGGGTACACCATGCAGGCTTTAAATTCCGGGCGTTATGGTTTCAGCGCAACCCAGGTGCCTAACGAGTCGCTCGGACTCGATGGACTCGATCAGTCATCATTGCTTTCTTCCGTATCTCAGAGTTCGAGATGGGGCCTGTCATCATTTTTGGCCAGGGTAAATTATGACTATAAATCGCGATACCTGTTAACTGCATCTATCCGTGCAGATGGTTCCTCCAAATTTGCACCGGGCCGCCGCTGGGGAACATTTCCTTCAGGCTCTTTTGCCTGGAATATGGGTAAAGAGAGTTTCCTGTCAAATCTCCGCTTTATTTCTGATGCAAAGTTGAGGATCAGCTACGGTTTAACAGGGAATAACAGGATTGGCGATTTCAGTTACCTGTCTCAGCTTATCCTTGGACCTGGCCCCGCTTATTCTTACAATAACAGCACAGCTTCAACTGGTGCTCAGCTATCATCATTGGGAAATCCCGATTTAAAATGGGAAACCACCGCCCAAACCAATATCGGTTACGATTTAAGCCTCTTCAATAACCGGATCAATTTTACGGCAGATGCTTACAGGAAAACAACCAAAGATCTTTTGTTGCTGGCCAACCTCCCTTATACACTCGGCATAGGCTCTGCTTATAAAAACATAGGGAAAGTAAATAACGAAGGACTGGAGCTTTCACTTAACACCGTAAATTTGAACAATAAAAACTTTACCTGGAAAACAGGTATCAATATCAGTTTCAACAGAAATAAAGTGCTGGAGCTGGCCGAAAATCAGAAGGAAATCCTGAGTCCGGTGTTTTTTGATTTTTCCTATAACTCGTTATTTGCCTATACTGCACAGTTAGGGAAGCCTATTGCCCAAATGAGGGGCTACGAATGGGATGGCGTTTACCAGTACAGTGATTTTGATCAGCCCACACCCGGAACCTACGTATTAAAGAGTACCGTACCAACTAATGGTACAGCAAGGGCAAATATTAAACCCGGCGATATTAAATATAAAGATTTGAACGGAGATTTAGTAGTTAATGCCGACGATATTACAACCATAGGCAGGGGTATTCCGATTCATACCGGTGGTTTTGTTAACGATTTCAGGTATAAAAATTTTGATCTGAATGTTTTTTTTCAATGGTCTTATGGTAACGACCTCATTAATGCCAACAGATTGGTATTTGAGGGGAATGGAAAGAACACACTTACTTTAAACCAGTTTGCAACATGGACTGAACGCTGGCAACCAGATAATCCATCAAATACCCTTTTCAGGACAGGCGGACAAGGGCCTTTTGCCTACTCGAGCAGGATTATCGAAGATGGTTCTTACCTCAGGCTTAAAACGGTAACCTTGGGCTATAACCTGAGCGAACAGCTTACTAAACGGTTAAAAATAAAGTCGCTCCGTGTATTCGCTTCGGCGCAGAACCTCCTTACCTGGACAAATTATTCAGGCCCGGATCCGGAGGTTTCCATCCGGAATTCGGCTTTAACCCCAGGTTTTGATTATTCTGCCTATCCACGTCCGCGCACATTAACTTTTGGATTAAACCTCGTTTTTTAATTTATAGATGATGAAGAAGATATTTTTTATATTAACTGTGGTATTATTGGTAAACAGTTCTTGCCAAAAAATACTCGATACCAAACCAACAGATTTTATTACCCCTGAGTCTTTTTATGCCACTGCAGCCGATCTGCAGATTGCGCTTAATGGTGTTTATTCTCAATTGATAGATGCCGATTGTTATGGTAATAACTATCTCTATATGTTCAATACCAATACAGATGAATCTTATGGCTTTACCGTTGATCTGGTAACCTCTTATCAGTATGTACCTACCGATGCAAAGGTAAACCTGCTCTGGAACAGCAGTTATATCGGGATTGAACGTGCCAATATGTTATTGGCCAATATCAATAAGCCGGTAATGGACGAAACCAAAAGGGGCATCATCAAAGGGGAGGCACTGTTTTTAAGGGCTTATTTTTATTTCCTGCTGGTGAGCAATTATGGCGATGTGCCCTTGAAACTTGCGCCAACTTCGTCGGTAAAGGATGTAGACCTGGCCAGAACACCTGCAAAAGAGGTGTATGATCAGATTGTAACCGATATGACCACTGCCGAGTCACTTCTTCAAACCCAAACGGCTACTTCGTTAGGTTATGGAGGCAAAGTAACCAAAACTGCCGTAGAAGGAATATTGGCCAGGGTATGCTTATACATGGCCGGTTTCCCACTCAACCAGACAACTAAATACGAGCAGGCGCTGTATTGGGCAAAAAAAGTGATAGATTCTAAAGAACATGCCCTTAATCCGGATTACAGCCAGATATTTATAAACTATGCAACCAATAAATACGATATTAAGGAAAGTATCTGGGAGCTCGAGTTTTTTCGCGATAATAATGGTTTTGCAAATAAAGGGGGCACTTATGCAGGCCGTTTCTGTGGTATCCGTTGTAACGATACTTCAGTTGGCTATAGTACCGGAAGTATTGTGGCCACCAGGAAACTGTTTGATCTCTACCAGGTTAATCCAGCCAGTGCAACTACGCCAAATAAAGCCTCGTTTGATCTGCGCAGGGACTGGAACTGTGCAAATTATACCTGGGGAACAGCAACGGTTGCAAAAAAAACGGCAGTAACCAATGTATGGTTAATGTGTGCAGGGAAATGGAGAAGGGAATATGAAGAAGTTATACCGAAAAATTCAAATTATACCCCTCAAAATTTTCCGATGCTGCGGTATAGCGATGTGTTGCTGATGTTTGCTGAAGCCGAAAATGAAGTGAACGGGCCAACAGCACTTGCTTACGATGCTGTTAACCAGATAAGAAGAAGGGCTTACGGCCTGTTGCTGCCAACTCCTCCGTCGCCTACAGTAAATGCTGCGCTAACTCCGGGACTTAATAAAACACAGTTTCTGGATGCCATTAAACAAGAACGTTCAAGAGAGCTTTGTTTTGAGGCACTAAGGCGGCCTGATCTGATCAGGTGGGGCAACTTTATTGGTGATATGAAAACTTTTTTGGCTTATGCAATCGCCAATGGTGGCAACAATACCACTATAACTACCGCTTCGAGGGTGATTACAGACAGAAACCTGTTGCTGCCCATCCCAAGTTACGACCTTTCATTAAATAAACTTTTAACACAGAATCCCGGATACTAATGAAAAAGATAAATTATACGGGGCTTAGAAAAATGGTGCTTTCTATTGCCCTTTTGCTAATGGGCTGTTTATTAAATTCTGAGTTGCTTTTTGCACAACAGAGTACCATTACAATTAACCAAAAAGTAGCTGGAAATATTTTTTACCAAACTGATCAAAAAGGTTTTATTATTCATGTAGCGGCTGATTCTATAGATTGGGCCTGTTACGATTTCTGGGATCAAAAAATACTTTCAGGCAAAAAAGCGGTAATAGGAGATACCGTTCAGCTTAATATTGCTCCCAATAAGCTGGGTTGGTTTAAACTCTCTGCTCAGGCCAGGCAAAACGGGCTTAACACCGGCTCAAAAGAAACATCTTTTGCCATTGTTTCAAATTTCGACCTGAGTACAGTTAGTCAGTCTGCTTTTATCGGGCAGACACATGCCTGGCAATCAACCGATACCCTCATTCCAATTGCAAAAAAAATGGGAGTGAAATATGTGCGTGATGCAATCAGGTGGGATGCCGTAGAAAAACAAAAAGGGATCTATACTTTCGGCACCAGGGAAAATAATTTTATTGCCCAGCTGGCGGCAAATAACCTTAAACCTTATCTTGTTTGTGCCCTGTATAACCCCCTTTACGATAATGGCAAGTCTCCGGTAAGTGCAGAAGGTAAGCTGGCATTTGCCAATTACGTAAAACAGTTGTTAACCCAATATCCAGGCATTGAAAATGTAGAAATCTGGAACGAACCCGATATTGCTACATTTTCGCAGGGATTAACCACAGAGGATCAGAAAACAAATTTTTACTATAATCTTTTAAAAGCTTCTTACGACCAGGCTCACCCGTCTTTTCCAAATGTGAAAATTGCAGGTATGGTGGTAAGTGACCTGGCCACCGATAGCTTTTTAAGCAAAATTCTGCAGAAAGGTGCACTCAGCTCAATGAACGAATATGCATTCCATTCCTATACACCGGTGCCTGAAGCCATCGTTACCGATATCAATAAGCATAAAAATCAGATAAAAACGCACAATAACAATAACCTGATTCCGATGAATCTTTCCGAAACAGGTTTTACAACTTTTACCTTTACCGAAAAGGAACAGGCCAATAATTTACCCAGAAGAATTGTGGCTGCTTTGGCAAACGGGGTACAGAAAATCGGCATTTACAACCTGCAGAATAAATCAACACTTAATGATTCGGAAGGGGCTTTCGGACTAATCAGGCATCCTGATGATACCCTCGGGGCTTATACACCAAAACCTGCTTTTGCTACCTATGCTGCTTTAACCCGTCAGCTATCCGGCGCAACTTTTGTTGCAGAAGAGCAAGTTTCGCCAGGTCTGATCAATTCATATAAATTTACAAAGGGTAGTGATGAAATAAGGGTAATGTACTCGCTTTCCGGTACAGGTGTGAGGCTCTTTACAGATGCGGCTTCTCTCGAGGTGATAGATATTATGGGAAACAGTACTGTTTATAATGCCGTAAATGATACCGTTTCGATAAGCCTTGATGCAAATCCGGTGTATATAAGGAGGGTATTAAAAGCCCCCTTCGCCCAGGAAAAGATCTTGCCTGCAACAGCCCCTTTTAGTTTAAAATATGGATTTTACTTTGGAGGATACAGCGAAGTAACACAAGATAGTATTGCTGCAGCCAAGTGGATTTCAGCAATTGCCGAAATTGTTGGTCATGACGGAAAAAGAACCAGGGTGGTAGCCAAACCTGCACAGCAAACCAAAGCAACCTGGAAAGCTGCCATTACCAAGGCCGGATTATACAATATTTCAGTTTACATTCCTTCCAATGCTGCCTTAAATGCCTATGCTACTACAAAAGCAAAGTACAGCATTTTTGCAGCCGGAACAGAAGTAGGGGCAGTGGTGGTAGATCAGTTTAAAGATCAGGGTAAATGGATCGATTTAGGGAGTTATACACTACCTAGGGGAACCAATAACTATGTTGAACTGACCGATACATTGCCCACTCACGACCGTCCTTTACGTGCCGACGCTTTAAAATTTACCTTAACACCTTAATTATGAAAAATATTCAGCTAAAACGGCTTATGGTCGTTTCTTTATGCCTCTTACTAAACGTTCATTTTGCGATAGCCCAAAAAAACGATGCCTACCAGGTGGATGTTTGTGTTTATGGAGGTAACGCCGCAGGCGTGATTGCGGCTTACAGTGCAAAAAAAATGGGCAAAACCGTACTTCTGATTGAACCGGGTAAAAACCTTGGCGGCCTCTCTTCTGGCGGTCTTGGTTTTACTGATATTGGCAACAAATATGTGGTGACCGGCCTTTCCAAAGACTTTTACCGTAGAATTGGCAGCCACTACGGCAAACTCGAACAATGGGTATTTGAACCTCATGTAGCTGAAGATATCTTCAAAAGTTACATCATGCGAGCCAAGGTAGATGTAATTTACGGTTACAGGCTTTCTGCGGTAGAAAAAGCTGGCCAATCCATTAGAACCATCAAAGTAGAACCTTCTGCTGGGCATGCGAAAAACAAGGTGGTTAACGCCAAAGTTTTTATAGACTGCAGCTACGAAGGCGATTTGATGGCAAAAGCGGGTATAACTTACACCGTGGGGCGCGAGGCCAATGCACAATATAAAGAAACATACAATGGTGTTCAATTGCTTGATGGTCATCAATTTCCCGATCATATCGATCCTTATCGTGTTAAAGGCGATTCGAGCAGTGGTTTAATCTGGGGGATTAATAAAGGCACCTTAATGCCTCGCGGCTCGGGCGATCGCAAAGTTCAATCTTACAATTACAGGGTCTGCTTAACCGATGATCCCCGCAACCGTATTTCCATTACCAGGCCAAAAGGCTACGACAGTACCCGCTATGAACTGCTGGTAAGGTTAATGGAAAAGCAAAAAAACAAGTTAAGTCTTAACGACTATTTTATTTGGAGCGAAATGCCTAACCGCAAAACCGATATCAACAATAGAAATGGATTTTCAACCGATATGATTGGTACTAATCATGGTTATCCTGACGGGGATTATGCTTCAAGAAGCAAATACATTGAAGACCTGACGGCCTACACCAAAGGGTTGTTTTATTTTTTCGGACACGACCAAAGAGTACCTATTGAACTCAGAAATCAGATGCTTCAATGGGGATACCCGAAAGATGAGTATAAAAACAATCAGAACTGGTCTCCTCAGCCTTACATCAGAGAAGCGCGAAGAATGGTGAGCGATTACGTAATGACCGAAAATAACTGTACCGGAAAGGCAATCGTTACCGATGGGATTGCTTTGGCAGCATATAACATGGATTCGCACAATACCGACCGTTTGGTTGTTGATGGCATGGTTAAAAACGAAGGCAATGTCGAAATTCCCGGCATTTTACCTTATCCAATCAGCTATAAAGCCATTGTACCTCAACAACAGGAATGCACTAACCTGATTGTACCCGTTTGTCTGTCGGCAAGTCATATTGCCTATGGTTCCATTCGTATGGAGCCTGTATTTATGGTGCTTTCGCAGGTTGCTGCAGTTGCTGCCAGTTTTTCAATAGATCAGGGCATAGGTGTACAACAGCTGGATTATAAAAAAATAAATGAAAAACTCACCGTTGATCCTTTATTGGATGGAAGTACACCAGATCTTATTATCGATAACGTTTCGCCCATGGTTAAAATAGAAGGTAACTGGGATTTAAAACCCGGGCATATCTACGGCCCAAATGCACTTTTCTATAACAAACCAGATCAGCAGCCAGCAAGTGTCACTTTTAATGCAAATGGTTTAAAAGCCGGACAATATGAGGTTTTTAGCTATTATCCACTAACAGATCAAGGTTCCAATATTACCACTATTGAGGTCTTCGACGGAGAAAAGAGCCATAAACACAGTATTTTGAAATCTGATGTCAAAGTGCTTGGCCAAACCTCCGGCGAATGGGTTTCGCTGGGCAAATACAACATTAAAAACAATACCAAACCATACGTAAGGATCAGTAACCTCAAAGCCGATGGGATTATTGTAGCCGATGCCGTATTATTTAAACCTTTGGCCAATCCAAAATGACCAGGCAAGCTAAAACAGTGTGGAGTAGAGGAAGCGGTTCAAAGTACATACTACAGTAATGAACGCACAAAATTTTCAATAAAGATCAAGAAATAACAGCTAAAGGTCCTTTTCATCGCTTTACTTTTCACCAGTTATAAAATTAAATCTGTACTGCCTCTGCTCTGTGCTATGATTATTGATATAACTGGTGTCAAAAGCTACCAAATCAAAAAAAAAACTAAAACCCTGAAAATTGTTGACTTTCAGGGTTTTAGTTTTGGATTCTGTAGATGGGAGGGAGTAGATTATGTCCACATCCTCTCTTAGCCCGTTACTTTCAACTGCTGGATTAGCCCATCAGCAATATCAAAATGAAATTTTAATACAATCGGGCTTCCCGGAAATGTACCTGAACATTCTGCAGATAAGACACCTGAAGTGCCATTTTCGGTATATTCGAGAGGTTTCATCACTGATTTGTATTTTTCGTTTGATTCTTCGATCCAATGGTGAATTTCGACCCTTCCGTTATGCGTTTTTCCTTCATCAGATACCACGGCGGTTTCCGAAAAACAATTGGTATAGGCAATGCTATCGAAGCTGTTCTGTGCATTAATCAGGTTGGTTATGATTTTTGGTAAGTTCATTTTTAATTTTTTTAAGATGATTAGATTGTTGGTACAGTACCACCATCAATTATAAATTCTGTTCCGGTTAAATAATTGGCCCTTGGCGAAACGAGGAAACCAACCAATTCGGCTACTTCTTCAGGTTGGGCAGGTCGGCCATTAGGTATTCCACCCAATGCGTCCATAACACTCTGTTGGGCTTCTTCTATTGTACTATTTGCGTTTCTTGCAATCTCGCCCAGCCACGCCTCCGATGCTGTTGTGTTGATCCATCCTGGCGAAACAGTAAGTACGCGGATACCTTTTGGCGTAACTTCATTTGATAAACTTTTACTATAATTAATCAGTCCTGCTTTTGCAGCGGCATAGGGCAAAGTAGAATCATACAAAGGCAATTTGCCCTGAATTGAGGCAATATGAATAATCACACCGCTTTTTTGATCCAGCATCTGAGGTAAAAATCCCCTGTCCAATCGCACAGGAGCGAGCAAATTAGCCTGCAGGGTTGATTCCCAGTCTTCATCAGTCAATGCAGTAAAGCCACCAGCAGGTGTTGTAGACGAACCAAGGTTGTTCACAAGAATATCAAGCTTCCCGTAAGCCGACAGCACCTCGTCTATTACTTTTTGTGTGCCCTCTGCCTTGCTTAAATCGGAAGGTATGAAATGCAGCGTGCTGTTTTCTTTTTCGGGAGCATTCCTTGCGGTAATAATAACGGTTGCCCCAGCCTGAAGCAGCCTTTCTGCAATTGCCTTACCTGCTCCCTTTGTACCTCCGGTTACCAAGGCAATTTTGCCCGATAATTCGTTATTGAAGTTAAAGTTTTGTTCCATTATCTTATTTTTTTGTACAAAGTTGGGATGTATATAAGTATCTGGCAATAAGGGAAAACCGAATTGCATAGGGACAATTTTTTCCCCTATTGCGCAATTTGGAACATTGCGCTAGCTTTGTCATATGTACGAGAGAAAAATACCTTTGAACCTGAACTGCGGCCTCGACCTTATTGGCGAGGTACTTTATGGAAAATGGAAGATGCGGTTACTGTGGTTTATTAACCAGGGGCATAAGCGCCCCAGCGAACTGCAGCGTAAAATTCCAGATGCTTCAAGAAGGGTGCTGACCATTCAGCTGAAAGAGCTGGAAGACCATGAATTGATCTCAAAGGTGATTTATCCTGTAGTACCCCCTAAAGTTGAATATAGCCTGACGGATTTTGGAAAAACGCTGATTCCGGTAATTGCGGCAATCGGAGGCTGGGGAGATGAGCATGAGGAACGTTTACGGTCGCTCATTTTAAAACGTTTAGATTCAAAGCCATGACTAATAAAAACAGATCGCCATTTTTTAACATAGTCCTTTTTGGAAAGCTCTTTAGCCAGGTGAAAACCAATGAAGGCTATTTTTTTAATGAAGTGAATATCGAAACATGCTGAGAGAATTTTCATATAAACAGTTCGGGAACATCGAATTTAGCAAGAAAGCTACGGATGAAACTGTGCTCAATTCAATATCGGGATACATCAAAATTCTATTTATTCCCAGAAAGGCTACCATACAGGTTGATTTCCAGGAATTCACGATGGAAACCGATGCACTTTTATTCATTAATCCAAAAGTGATTATTAAACCTTGTGAAACCGTTAACGGCCAGTTAATTTATTTCAACAGGGATTTTTATTGTATCGAAATTCACGACCAGGAAGTGGCTTGCGATGGTATCCTTTACAATAATGTTTTCGAAATTCCATTTATTAAGTTAGATGAAATTCAGTCTGAGAACATCCAAAACCTCATTGAGGAAATCAAAACAGAAATGGCCAATAATGATTCCAGTACAGAAGAAATGCTGCGAATTCTATTAAAAGTTATCATTCTCAAATCAACCCGCATTTGGAAACAACAACATCAGTTATCGGAAAAAAACCAACATGCCGATGTCCAGTTCTTAAGGAAGTTCAGCAAGCTGGTTGAACAAAATTTTAAAACACATCATACCGTTGCCGATTATGCCGAAATGTTATTCATAACACCAAAAAATCTAGGTAAAAAGATAGGGCTGATCAGTAAAAGTACGCCCAACGATATTATAAAAGAACGGATCATATTAGAGAGTAAGCGACTTTTGGCGCATACCAAAATGACGGTAAAGGAAATTGCCTTCAGTCTCAATTATGAAGATGACGCCTATTTCATCCGTTTTTTTACCAAAAATGCGGGTTTGTCGCCGGTATCTTTCAGAAAGCAATTCTAAAGCTAAGCAGATAATAAATTGTACGTAAAGCACGGCATAACTGTCGTGCTTTTTCTGTTAAACCAAGGCCTGGAACGGATTTAAACCGTTATAGATCTGCCTGATTTCGTATAAAGGGGAAAAAGTGCAATTTAAAGAGAAAACCGTCCATTGCTGCCGTTGGGCATTTGCTGCAACTTTGCTTCATCAAATAATACTAACTATTTAAAAAACAGAAAAAATGAAAAATTTAGTTTTAGCAACCGGATTGTTTTTATCATTATTAACCAGCAATGTTGCGTTTTCGCAAACCAAAAGAGTAGCAGCCTCTGCCGGTAGGGAAGAATATATCGAAGTAGAGAAAAATGTAAAACTTCATGTAACCGATCTGGGAGAAGGACAGCCTGTTGTTTTAATCCATGGCTGGCCGCTAAGTGATGAAATGTATGAGTACCAATACCAATATCTGAGTCGAAAAGGTTTCAGGGTAATCGGAATTACTTTGAGAGGGTTTGGAAAATCAGACAAACCTTACGGCCGATACGACTTTGATGTCTTTTCAGACGATATCAAAGTGGTTTTAGACCAACTAAAAATCAAGAACGCGGTAATGGGTGGTTTTTCAATGGGTGGTGCGGTAGTGCTTCACTATATCACAAAATATGATGCCGCGCATGTTAGCAAGCTAGCCCTTTTTGGAGCAGCTGCACCATCTTGGAGGAAAAGAGACGGTGCGCCCTACGGCATATCAGAAAGTGATGCGAACGGACTGATCGCAAAAACCATGACTGCCAGGGAAGATTTGATCGCCGGCTTCGGAAGTGCCTTTCCTGCCAAAGAAGGCAATATCTCTAAAAATGTAGAAAAATGGCTGGAAAACATCAATTTACAAGCATCGCCCTATGCCATCACCGAATCGATAAAAGCGCTTTCAAATATTGACTTACGTCCTGGACTCGCTAAAATTAGTATTCCTGTTGCGATTTTTCATGGAGCACAAGACAAATTATGTCCATTTGAATTTGCAGAAGAGCTGAAGAAAGGAATTAAAAATTCTTATATAGTAAGATTTGAAAATAGCGGCCATGCGCTATTTGTTGAAGAAGCAGAAAAATTCAATACAGCATTAGAAAAGTTTGCCAGATCATAACAGTGGCCCATCTTTTTAAATTTCAGTAAAATGAAGGATGATTCAGGAGCGAATATACGAGGCGCTTAAGGCCCTTTAAAAATCTTGGAAAATATAGTATAACAAACAAGCAAGTGGTTAGTTCAATGGAGCTAGCCACTCGCTTGTTTTGGAGTTGAAATTTTTCTTTTAAAGTGTTTATATTCAGTGCTTTAAGATGTATTTTTTTGATTTTGGTAAACCGAAAGCTCAAATCTGTTTTTTTGAATGTAAATTCTTATTTAAAAGATAGGGAAGTGGTTAACATAAGAATTGAATTAAAGATTTCATTTTTCGACTATTCTGTCTTTTAAGAGTAGAATAATTATATTAACTTCATTAGAGAGAGTAAGAATAGTTTCTATTTTTGAGAAAAATTAAAGTTTCGGCAGGTGCTATTGCACAGGCCTAAAATTTAGCTATGCCACAAAATTTACAATTGAAAAATATAGAAGCTACAAGACGCGTATTGCCTATGATACTGGCTACAGCTATTTTTATGCAGATGCTCGATTCGACCATACTCAATACATCGCTGCCGGCCATTGCAAAAGATCTCCATCAATCTCCGTTGAATATGCAGAATGCCATTATTGGCTATGTATTAACACTGGCTGTTTTTATGCCGGTGAGCGGTTTCCTCTCTGATAAATTTGGTACAAAGAAAGTGTTTATTATTTCTTTATTACTTTTCAGCGCAGGATCACTTTTTTGTTCGCTCTCCGGAAATCTAACTCAACTGGTAATTTCAAGAATAATACAAGGGGTAGGTGGAAGTTTGATGACACCAGTTGGAAAATTAGCATTGGTTAAGACTTTCCCAAAGAAAGATTTATTGAAAGCCATGAATTTTGCGATTATACCTGCGCTCATCGGACCTGTTTTAGGCCCACTTGTTGGGGGATATATGGTAGATTATCTATCCTGGCACTGGATATTTTTGATTAATATACCGATGGGAGTTTTAGGGATTGTGCTCAGCTTGCGGTATATGCCTGACTACCGGTCTACTGTGATTGATTTTGACTTACGGGGCTTTTTAATTTTTGCTGCTGCATCATTATTTCTCTCCATTTCTCTCGAACTCCTGGGCGATGTTGTTTATACTACGCCTGCCCTGGCTATTTTATCACTTGGAGTGTTAATGCTCTATTTTTATTACCGGCATGCTGTAACAGACAATAATCCCATTTTCCCATTGAACTTATTTAAGGTAAGAACATTTAGGGTGGGCATACTGGGTAACCTTGCTACCCGCTTAGGCATCAGCGCAATACCATTATTGTTACCCATGATGATTCAGATAGCTTATGATCGATCTGCAGTAGTATCGGGCTGGATTATAGCACCCATGGCACTAACAGCTATTATTGCAAAATCACAGGTCATAAAAATTTTGAACAGGTTTGGTTACAGAACAACGTTGATGGCCAATACTTTTATAATAGGGAGCCTGATCTGTATGATGGCTATACCTGCAATTAGTTCTTCTATTTATTATTATGTGCCAATCATTGCGGTCATGGGTTTTTTTAATTCTATTCAATTTACGGCCATGAACACCATTTCAATTGCTGATCTGCGTGAATATCACACCAGTAGCGGTAATTCTTTGATATCTGTAAATCAGCAGCTTGCGATCGGGTTTGGCGTTGCCTTCGGACTCATTATCCTGAAGTTATTTCGAGGGGATGTAAAGCTGATACACGATGATATCCACAATGCATTCAGGTACACCTTTCTTGTAGTGGGTATTTTGACCATACTATCTGGCCTCGTATTTAGAAGGTTACATTTTAAGGATGGAGAGAATTTAAAGTAATTGAAATAAGATCATTTTGCCCGACTTTTCATTTAAGGATTGGCATAACTTGAATTTTTGAATTTCACAGCTTTCTAAATGTACACTGTAAATCTATAAAACATATTGTTTGAAAGAATTGTATGGAAAAGAAAAAAGCTGCGGAAAATCGTGGGAATTTCGCAGCTTTTAATGAAAGTTTGTGGAGCCGAAGGGAGTCGAACCCTTGTCCAGTTGTGAGATAAATTATACCTTCTACATGCTTATTTTTCAATTGATTTTCGGGAAATAAACGGGCTGAAAACCGACCTTATTTAGATCCTTAGATACTTCATCTCACTTTAAGTCGTATCTCCTTAAAGCCAGCTTTGTTGTTTCGATGCCCCAGGTTCTAACCCAACAATGCAGCAGTTAGAGGGACAAAAGCTAAGCGTAGTTCTAAACTAGGCAGCTAAGGCGTAAGTATTTTCGCCAATTAAAATGTGATCGTTCACTTTAAGTGCTCTCCGAACAACGCACTGCATGCTAACATAACCTTCGCCACCCTGTCAAATCCAAGAACGGCCCCGGTATTACAATTTTGCAATTATCAATTATCAATTATCAATTATCAATTATCAATTATCAATTATCAATTGCAAAACTGGACTACAAATATACAAAATTATTGGTAAACTGGTTAATAGTTTAAACCGGTTAACTGTTTTTGTAATGACAACAATTAACCAATTTAAACAGTTTTAACAATTAAACTACGCGTCCCGGATATTGCTGTAAGGCGATTTCCAGGCAATCCATGGCTGCATTTAAATCTTCTGTGTTTAATACGTAGGCCATACGTACTTCGTTTTTGCCCGAACCTGCAGTAGAGTAAAAACCAGTAGCTGGTGCCATCATCACCGTTTGATTATTGTGACTAAATTTTTCTAAAATCCACTGGCAGAATTTATCAGCATCATCGATAGGGAATTTGGCCACCACGTAAAATGCGCCACCGGGATTAGGGCAATAAACACCCTCAATGTTGTTTAAGCGTTTAACCAAGGTATCGCGGCGTAACGTATATTCGGTATTTACCTTTTCAAAGTAACTGTCTGGTGTATCAACAGCAGCGGCACCGGCAATCTGCTCTACCATGCCCGGGCTTAACCTGGCCTGTGCAAATTTTAATCCCGAAGCAATAACTTCCTTGTTTTTAGTAATTAAGCAGCCTAAACGTGCACCACACGCACTGTAACGTTTAGAAACCGTATCCATAACCACTACATTTTCATCTAAGCCATTTAAATGCATCGGCGAAATAAACTCCCTTCCATCATAACAGAATTCGCGATAAGCTTCATCTGAGAATAAAAACAGGTCGTATTTAACGCAAAGCGTCTTTAATGCTTCTAACTCTTCTCTCGAGTATAAATAACCCGTAGGATTATTAGGGTTGCAGATAATGATTGCCTTGGTTTTTTCAGTAATCAATTTTTCAAATTCAGCAATCGGCGGCAATGCAAATCCATTTTCAATGTACGAAAGGATAGGTTTTACCACCACGTTGCTCATACAGGCAAAACCATTGTAATTGGCATAAAAAGGTTCTGGAATAATAATTTCGTCACCCTCATTTATACAGGTTTGCATGGCAATGGTAATGGCCTCAGAACCACCAACGGTTACCAGTATGTTTTCCGGGCTGATGTTATAGCCCAGTTTATTGTAGTATTCGGTAAGTTTTAAGCGATAGGCGAGGGTTCCCTCTGATGGTGTATATGCCCAAACATTAAAATCAATGTTTTTAATGGCGTTCAACATTCCTTCGGGAGTTTCAATATCAGGCTGGCCAATATTTAAATGGTAAACCTTTTTACCTTCTTTTTTAGCTTGATCAGCAAATGGAGTTAACTTTCTAATGGGCGATGCAGGCATCTGCACGCCTTTTTGTGAAATTTTTGGCATGGCACAAAAATAAAAAAGTCCCGATGAAAATCGGGACTTTTTAAATAATATCGTTTAAAAAATTATTTCGAAGCAGCGGCAACCGTTTCACCTTTAATGTAAAGCACCTTAATTGGCGTTTTTGCATTTGAAGTAATGGTGATGGCTTTAGAAAAAGTTGATGGACCGGCAGCAGCATTGAATGTTACCGAAATTACACCGGTTTCACCTTTTTTCAAAGGAGTAGAAGTGTATTTAGGCACAGTACATCCACAGCTTGCTTCAGCTTTGGTAATAATTAATGGTTCTTCACCAATGTTAGTGTATTTGAAATCGTAAGTTACAGGTTTGTTTAAAACAATTTTACCAAAATCGTGAGTCTCTGACTCAAATTTAAACTCTGCGGGCTTAGTTTGTGCATTTGCAGCAATACCCAAACCCAAAACAAAAGCGAATAATACTAAGATCTTTTTCATGTTATTGTGGTTGTAATTTATTTTTTAATTCTAAAACAAATTTAATGATTTCATATTAAAACAAAAACTATTCCAAATATATTTTGCAAATCCATATATAATTTTACAATGGAGGATAAAGGCAAACTTTTAATTTTGTATATATTTGCCGCAACCAATCTTTGATTACTATGCCGAATGAAAAATTGATGACCAACACTATTGATGCTTCCGAACTAAGTTTTAATGATTTTAAATCTATCGTTAAAAACGACTATAGAATAGCCTTTGAAAGTAGGCAGGCCAGTATTTTAGGCCGTAAAGAAGTATTAACAGGGAAGGCTAAATTTGGTATTTTCGGCGATGGCAAAGAAGTGCCCCAGTTGGCTATGGCTAAAGCTTTTAAAAACGGCGATTGGCGTTCAGGTTATTACCGAGATCAGACTTTTGCCTTTGCAACGGGCATTTCTACTGTTAAAGAATTCTTTGCACAGCTCTATGCCAATACCACTTACGGAGCAGACCCGTTTTCAGGCGGAAGGCAAATGAACTGCCATTTTGCAACAAAATCAATTAATGAAGATGGAAGCTGGAACGATTTAACGCAGATTAAAAACTGCTCGTCAGATATTTCCCCAACCGGTGGCCAAATGGCCCGTTTGGTTGGTTTAGCTTATGCTTCAAAATTATTCAGGCAGAATAAGGAACTCGATTATTTAAAACATTTCTCGGTTAACGGAAACGAAGTGGCTTTCGGTACCATTGGTAATGCTTCCACTTCAGAAGGCGTATTTTTTGAAGCCATTAATGCTGCAGGTGTTTTACAGGTACCCATGGCCATTTCCATCTGGGATGATGCTTATGGCATTTCAGTTCCGGCAAAATATCAGACTACAAAAGAAGATATTTCGGAGGTTTTAAAAGGTTTTCAGCGCGATTCTGATCAACCAGGATATGAAATTTATAAAGTAAAAGGTTGGGATTATCCGGCTTTATGCGAGGTATATGAAAAAGCTATACAGGTTTGCAGGGAGGAACATGTACCGGTTTTAATCCACGTTACCGAACTTACTCAACCTTTGGGCCACTCTACCTCCGGCTCGCATGAAAGGTATAAATCAAAAGATCGTTTGTCTTGGGAAACCGAGCACGATTGCATCCTGAAGATGCGCGGCTGGATGCTCGATTCGGCCCTGGCAACCGAAGAAGAAATTGCAGAGATTGAAAAAGAAGCAAAAGCTTTTGTACGTAATGAGCAAAAAGAAGCCTGGAACGAGTTTTTAGATAGTATTAGACCCGAGCAAAAACAAGTGGTTGATTTGGTGAATGGCATAGCTAAACATCAACCCGAACTGGCTAAAATTGCTGCAAATCTGGCAGCAACTGCTGATGCACAACGCCGCGAAGTTTTTACTGCTGCGCGAAAAGCAATACGTTTATCAGCAGGCTTCAACTCTCCGGAGCGTAACGAACTATTGGCCTGGTATAAACAACAGACCAAGCTTAATCACGACCGTTATAATTCTAAGCTGCATACTGACGGTAAAGAAAGTCCGGATATGATTGCTGTGGTTAATGCGGTTTATGATGAACAATCGAAAATGATCGATGGCCGGGAAGTGCTTAACGCCTGCTTTAACGAAAATTTTGCCCGCGATCCGCGCTTAGTTGCATTTGGAGAAGATTTGGGAAATATTGGCGATGTAAACCAGGGTTTTGCAGGTTTGCAGGCAAAATATGGCGAGCTAAGAATTACCGATACCGGAATCAGGGAGATGACCATAATGGGGCAGGGCATAGGCCTGGCACTACGTGGTTTAAAACCAATCGCCGAAATACAATATTTAGATTATTTAATATTTGCCTTAAATGTATTGAGCGATGATTTGGCGTCGCTTTCGTATCGCACCAAAGGCATTCAGAAAGCCCCTGTAATTGTGCGCACCCGTGGCCACAGGCTCGAAGGCATCTGGCACTCTGGTTCTCCTATTGCCATGCTGTTAAGCTCTTTAAGGGGTATGCACCTGTGTGTACCACGTAACATGACGCAGGCCGCCGGGATGTATAACACGCTGTTCAGGGCAGATGAACCTGCTGTAGTAATTGAGTGCTTAAACGGTTACCGCTTAAAAGAAAAATTACCCTCAAATGTTGGTGATTTTACGGTTCCATTAGGAAAAGCTGAGATTTTGGAAGAAGGAACCGATATTACAGTGGTTTCTTACGGCTCATCATTAAGAATTGTTCAGGAAGCTGCAGAAGAACTGGCACTTTTAGGTATTTCGGTCGAAATAATAGATCCTCAAACCCTTTTACCTTTTGATATTGACCAGGTTTGTGTAAAGTCTCTTTCAAAAACCAATAAATTACTGGTTGTTGATGAAGATGTTCCGGGAGGTGCTTCGGCCTATATTCTGCAACAAGTACTCGAAGAACAAAAAGGTTACTTCTATTTAGATGGACAGCCAAAAACGTTATCAGCAAAAGCTCATCGTCCGCCGTTTGGATCTGATGGCGATTATTTCAGTAAACCATCAGTAGATGATGTAATTGAAGCCGTTTACCAAATGATGCATGATGCAAATCCAACTAAATATCCGGCACTTTTTTAATAAATAATCGATAAGGCATAAGCCATAATTCTGCTGTAGTTTAAAGAGTTACCATCGGTTTCCAGTTTGTTTTGCTTAAGTAATCAAGAATAAGATGAAAAATGTAAAAAAATGGTTACCTGTTAAACGGTTTTTTAATTACTTTTATAAACCAAACTCTATTTTGCTATTTCAGTATGTTTTATCTCATTTCAGATATAAAACGCTGTCATTTTCAAGATTTTTTATGTTTCAGTGGAGTTAAATCATTGATTTGATCATGAAACGCTGTCTTGTAAATGTCATGTTCGTTATTAAGGCGTGTTTTTCTAAAAAAGGCATGCTCTTTCTGCTTTGCTTGTTTTTAGGCATGGCCGGTTTTAGCCAGGTAAGTGCACCGCAGAAAAAATTGGATAGCCTTTTAAGCTTAAACCAAAAGAACTTAAAAACAGACTCCACCAAAATCAAAATATTAACGGAAATTTTCCGCCAATACATGAGGATGAAAAATGTAGAGAAGGCGGAAGAATACGTAGATAAAACCATTCAGCTGGCACATGAGAAAAATCTAAAAAAATTCTCTGCAATGGCCTATTACCGAAGGGGCTTAATGTACCATGGAAGGTCTGATTATCAAAAGGCAGAGGAGAATTACTATAAGGCGGTTACCGAGTTTTCTTCAGTAGGAAATTTGGATATGCTGGCTGGTACTTATCTCAATCTGGGAGCCTTATATGGCAGCATTCCGGATTATGCCAAGTCTTTAGAAGTTAACCAAAAGGCTATAGCGATCTACGAAAAAATGGGTAATGAAGCCGATATGGCGAGTTGCTATACCAATATTTCTACTATTTATCAAAGCTTGGGTAACCAGAGTCAGGCGTTGGTTTATATGAACATGGCATTAAAAGTGTTTGCCAAAGCAGGCGAAAATACACGAGGCGTGGCAGTTGTTTATGGCTTAATCGGAGACAACTATTTTGAGGCTTCAGATCGTGAATTAATGGAGATGAACGTCATGCCCAGCCAAAAAATAAAACTGGCCTTAACCTATTACAACAAATCACTGAAAGTATCAGAAGCTATTGGCGATACAGGATTAATGGCTAGCCTTAAGCGTGACCTTGCCAACCTGTACAGTTCGATAGGGCAAAAGGAAGTGGCGCTAAAATTATATCAAAAATCGGTCGAGTTAAATAAACAGGAAGATGATAAAGCAGCCTATGCTTCAAGTTTATATGCTTTAGGGAATTTTTACCAAAAAGAAAATGATTTTGATAATGCAATAACATTGCTCAGCAGCAGTCTAAAAATTGCACAGGAAAACAGGTTGTTGGATATTGAAAAACAATCTGCTTTAGGGCTCAGTACAGTATATGAGAAACAAAAAGACTTTAACAAATCATTAATATACTACAGACAGTATATTGCTGTTAGGGATAAGATTTTCGACCAGGAAAAGGAAAAGGAAATTACCAGGAGGCAGATGCAGCTTGATTTCGGCCTTAAGGAACGCGACTATCTGTTGAAACAGAAACTGACTGAAACCGAACTAAAACGACAACAGCAGGAACTTGAACTAAAAAAGCAGCAATTAGCACTTAGCGATAAAGAAAAAGCATTGGATCTTATGACCTTTCAGAAGGCAAAGGCCGATCTTGATATTCAGCGTTTGGCCCAGGATAATAAATTTGCCAATGCTAAATTTGAGGCACAGCTAGCTGCCGGATTAAAGGATAAACAGATCAGTAAACAGGTACAGCAGATTAGATTTGATGAACGCATAAAATTATTCCTTACCATAGCCGCTACACTTATCCTGATTATTGCTGTTGTTACGTTTTTTAACCAACTGAAAACGGCAAGGTTGAATAAGATTATCAATACGCAAAAACGCGAATTAGAGCAGTTAAGTAAAGTTAAAGACCGCATCTTTAGCGTAGTGAGCCATGATATGCGTACGCCTGTTAATTCGCTGATTTCCTTCATGCAGCTGTTGGAAGGTGGTAATATAGAGCAGGAGCGGTTAAACAGGTATGCAGCATCACTAAAAAATAACCTCACTTATACCTCAACAATGATGGAAAACCTACTCAACTGGGCAGCTAGTCAGATGCAGGGGTTTAATCCGTATTTAGAATCATTGGATGCTCACGACCTGATTAATGAAGTTATCCTTTCTTTGAGTGATAATGCCCATCAAAAAGGCTTGGTTATTCGGAATTTAGTTCCAGCCGGCACATTTTGCAAAGCAGATTCGAACATGTTCACACTTGTTGTAAGAAACATCATCAGTAACGCAGTTAAATTTACACCTACTGGTGGTACAATAGCTGTTGATGCTGTGCCTGATGGTAATGGCCTGGAAATTAAAATTTCAGACACAGGTATTGGTTTAACGCCTCTACAGGTTGAGCATTTTAATAAACCCGGCTATCTGGGGATTGGTGTGAGTACCTTGGGTACCAATAAAGAAAAAGGTACAGGTTTAGGTTTATTGCTCTGCAGAACTTTTATAAGCTTAATGGATGGTAAAATCAGTGCAGCTATTAATCCTGCAGGTGGAACTTGTTTTAAAATGATCTTAAAGAAATAGCCTTATTTTAAAAATCTCGAAAGGATTTTTTTATCGATCGATTTTTCCAATAATTCCTGCCGGTTGGAAGCACTTATCGGAACCAGAAAGTTATTGGCTAAATGAACCTCATGATTGGTTAAGGTTACAATGTGGTTGATATTGATAATATACTGTTTGTGTACCCTTTTGAAAATTTTGGAAGGGAGTTGTTTTTCTAAATTTTTTAGACTTACCAAAATAACATGCCTGTCGCTATGGGTAAACAGCTTTGAAAAATCGCCCATGCTTTCTATGTAAATTACATCGCTGTATTTCAGCTTGGTTATGCCCTTCGTTTCCCTGAAAAAGAAAAAGTCGTCTTCGTCTTTATTGTCGTCATTTAAGTTTTCGACAGGAAGTTTATCTACCAGTTTCCTTAATTCAATATACTCAATTGCTTTATTGGTTGCTTTTAATATACGTTCGAAAGTGGCGGGTTTAACAATAAAATCAAGGGCATCCAGGTTAAAGCTCTCGGCGGCATATTCGCTAAATGACGTGATAAAGATAAATAATGGCTGTTTTTTAAGACTCTTTAATAAATCCAAACCAGAAAGTTCTGGCATATCAATATCAGAATAAACGATATCTACAGCAGCAGTGGTTAAAATTTGAGCAGCTTCTATGCCGTTGCGGCAGGCAGCGATGATGTTTAATGACGGGATTCTTTTTAGGTGCATTTCTATAGCATCCCTTTCAATTTCATTATCATCAACAATTAAACAGTTATACGTCATTTAGAAATGGGTTAGGCAATTTATTTAGAGAACACTTTTTTTCTTAATGTTTGTAATTTACATTAAAATGCGGGATAAAATATGGTCTGATAATTATTTTATGGATAAAAATAATATCGGCTTTTATTCACGGTGTTTCTTTTCACCAGTGTATAGTTTTTCACCTGCTTTTATGGCTAATTGTAAATCGTTTTCTTCAGGAGGTACCGGACAACGGTAGCCATCGCTATAAGCGCAGTAGGGGTTATAAGCTTTGTTAAAATCGATTTCTATATGGTTGCTGTTGATTTTTTTCGCATCCAGGTCAATATAACGGCCACCTCCATAAGTTTCCTTATTGTTCGTTTCATCCGTAAAAGGCAAAAATAAATGGTCTTTATAGATAGGATTGGTCGATAAAGCAACGCTTCGATACAGCGTCATCCGGACCGCTTTTCCCTTTAAACTGAAGTTTATGTGTGCATAGCGGTAATAATCGCTGCTGCTACCGTTAAAGGTTGGCATTTTGAACACTTTTTCATTCTTTAACAATTCTACTGCCGCTAATACTTTATAATTGCTGTCGGCCTCATAAAAATGCAGATTCTGCAGATCATTTTTCTTTAATGGCGAGTGGCTGTCTTTAATGAAATCTTCTTTATAAGCCTCGCGGTGTTTAGCAATCAGATCGGCATAACTTTGAGCAAAAGTATTCATGCTGATCAATAAAAGTAGGGTGGTAATAAGTTTCATAATTAAACTACACTTGCTTTATTTCTTAAAAACTGATCAGCCAGAACCAGAGCAGCCATTGCTTCTACAATAACCACAGCTCTTGGTACCACGCACGGATCGTGCCTGCCTTTTCCTTTAATTTCTGAAGCTTCTCCAGCTGCGTTAATGGTTTGCTGGTTGTGCATAATAGTGGCTACAGGCTTAAAGGCTACTTTGAAGGTAATATCCATTCCGTTTGAAATGCCCCCTAGTATACCGCCGGCATAATTGGTAGTGGTTTTAAATACTTTCGAATCGGCAGCTTTTGGCTGCGGGATATCGTTATGTTGCGATCCGCGTAATTCGCTTCCTGCAAAACCGGAGCCATATTCGAAACCATGAACGGCATTGATGCTCAGCATGGCTTTACCTAAATCGGCATGTAATTTATCAAAAACAGGTTCACCTAATCCAGCCGGACAACCTTTTATCACGCAACTGATCTTCCCGCCAACCGTATCGCCATCTTTTCTTACTGAATCGATAAATTCGATCATTTCGTGCGCTGTTGCAGGGTCGGCACAGCGAACAATATTTTCTTCCCTGATGGCTAAAAGCGACAATAGATCATTGCTTTCTAAATTTGGCGCTTCAATTTTGCCTACTGAGGTTACATGTGCAAAAATTTCTATACCCTGTTGTTTTAAAAACAGTTTTGCAATGGCACCTGCGGCTACACGGGCTGCTGTTTCGCGGGCAGAAGAACGTCCGCCACCACGGTGATCGCGGATGCCGTATTTTGCATCATAAACATAATCGGCATGGCTTGGACGGTAAACATCAATGTTATGGCCGTAGTCTTTTGAACGCTGATCCTCATTCGGGATTAAAAGCGCAATAGGAGTACCCGTACTTTTTCCTTCGAAAATACCAGATAAAATCTGCACAGTATCGCTTTCTTTTCGCTGCGTGGTAATCTTAGACTGACCTGGTCTGCGTTTATCCAGTTCTGATTGGATAAAATCCATATCGATATCCAGTTGCGCCGGACAGCCATCAATAATTACTCCAATGGCTACGCCATGAGATTCACCAAATGTAGTGATGCGAAATAGTTGTCCGAATGAGTTGCCTGCCATATATATTAGATATGAGAAGCTAGATATGAGATTTGAGAAGTACCCGGTTCGTATCTAAGCTTCTGTTTTTTAATTGTTTAGAGGTTGGATCTGAGTTAGTAGATTTGAAGTTATCCCTCAAATTACACTCAAATCCAGTTAGCTTGTTATTTATTTATTTTAATCTTGTATTCAATCCCGATGTATTTTCTCAGGTCTGGTGTCTCAAATCTAGTGTCCCACATCTCAAATCTCATGTCTCACACCCAGTATCTCACTTATCAAATCTCTTTTACTTCAAATCCCGCTTTTTTCAAATCTTCCCAATAATATGGATAAGATTTTTCCACCACCTGCATTTCTTCAATTTCAACTTCGTTGATCAGTAGTGCAAGTGGAGCAAAGGCCATGGCCATACGGTGGTCCTCGTAGGTTGCAATGGTAATTTTATCCGGAAAATGCAGGTTATCTGTATTTAAGGTATAAACCAGGTTATTTTCGGTTAAAGTAACGCCAATTTTAGCCAATTCGTTCTGAAGGGCTGCAATACGGTCGGTTTCTTTGATTTTTAGGGTTTCCAAACCAGTAAATGCCATGTTTTTGCCCAAAGCTGCGGCAATAACAATAATAGTCTGTGCTAAATCAGGACAGGTTTTTAAATCTAAAACTTCTTTGGTGTCTAAAGTAAGCCCCAGATTGCTAATGGCGATTCCTTTATCGGTTTTACTCGTTGCAATGCCAAAAATCTTCATAATATTTTTGATCTGGCTGTCGCCCTGCAGGCTTTTCTGCTTTAAAGCAGGTAAAGCAATTTCGGCTTCATCAGCCAAAGCTGCAATGCTGTACCAGTAAGATGCTGCACTCCAATCGGGTTCAACAACCAAAGTGCCGGGTTTAAAAGCCTGAGGTTTGATTGTTATCGAATTTCCATTCCAGGCATGCTCAATGCCAACTTCTGCGAGCATATCCAAAGTCATGTCTACATATGGCTTAGAAGTAAGCTCCCCCTCGATCTCTAAAGTTAAACCTTGAGGCAGGATAGGGGCAATCATTAGCAAAGCCGAAATATACTGACTGCTGATATCGCCTTTAATTTTTACCTGTGCCGTTTTTTGATCCAATGGACCAATAATATTCAAAGGGGGGAAACCCTCAGCTTCTGCATAAGAAATATCGGCACCGATTGTTTTTAAAGCTTCGGCCAAAATCCCGATCGGGCGTTGTTTCATCCGCTCGGTTCCGGTTAACAGGAAATTCCCGTTTTTTGCCGAAAGGTAAGCCGATAAGAAACGCATAGCAGTACCTGCAGGTCCAACATCAACCAGTTCGGAGTTTGCAGTTTTCGGTTTGGAGTTTTCTCCCAACTCACTACTCTCAACTCCCAACTTATTCAGGATACCATTTAAGGTTACGGTATCGGCAGCATTAGAAAGGTTTTCAACTTTAACCAGTTTCTTGCTTAAGGCACTGATTATTAAAGCCCTGTTACATTCGCTTTTGGAGCCTGTTAATTGGATTTCCGTATTAATATTCTTGGTTCCTTTAAAAGAAACTAAGGCGTTTTTGGACATTTTATTCTGTTTTATTCTTAAATGTAAGTGCCAGATGGAAACACCTGACACTCCATTATATATTGTTAATCGTTGTATCCCTTTGACAAGCTCAGGATAACATCGCTGTTAGAAACCGCTTTTAGCTTTAGTTTTTGAGCTTTAAGCTTACCTATGCTTTAACTTCGTTATGTTGCTCTGCAGCAATGCCTTTTTCAGCTTTGCCTGCATTCATAATTTCAGTTTGTTTGCGGATTGATTCGCCGTGCATCAATTCTAAGAATTTCTCGGTAAAGCCTAAATCTAATTTTAAAGCTTTTGCAAAAGCGTGACCTTTTTTAATGATGGCATCCCAGCGGTTAACCTGTAAAATAGTTACCTGGTTATCGCGTTTAAACTCACCGATTTTTTCTACGATAGCCATACGCTCACCTAATTTTTGCAATAAAATGTCATCAATTTTATCTATCTGTTTACGAAGTTCGGCCAATTTATCGGCAGATGCTTCGTTTGGTGCCTCTGGTTCGCGAACGGTTAAACGGTCTACCAACTCTGCCAAAGCGGCCGGGGTAACTTGTTGTTTGGCATCTGTCCAGGCTACTGAAGGATCTACGTGCGATTCGATCATTAATCCCTGCATATCTAAATCCAATGCTTTTTGTGCAATGTAAGGGATCAGTTCGCGGTTACCGCAAATGTGGCTTGGATCGTTAATGATCGGAAGCTCAGGGCATAAAGTTTTTAACTGGATAGCCATTTCCCACATTGGTTCGTTACGGAAAGAACTTTTCTCGAATGAAGAGAAACCACGGTGAATAGCTCCTATTTTAGTAATACCAGCACCATTGATACGCTCAATAGCACCAACCCATAACTGTAAATCAGGGTTAACAGGGTTTTTGATCAATACCGGAACATCATGTCCTTTTAAAGCATCGGCAATTTCCTGAACGGTGAAAGGATTTACAGTAGAGCGTGCACCAATCCAAAGGATATCTACACCAGCCGCCAAAGCCTCTTCAACGTGTTTTGCATTTGCAACCTCTACAGCAGTTGGTAAACCTGTTTCAGCTTTAGCACGTTTTAACCATTCTAAACCGATACTTCCGATACCTTCGAATTCTCCCGGACGGGTACGAGGTTTCCAGATACCGGCCCTTAATACCGATACTTTACCGGTAGCTGCCAATAAGTGTGCTGTAGTTAACAATTGTTCTTCAGTTTCTGCACTGCATGGACCAGAAATCAATAATGGTTCGTTGTTTGTGTTTAACCAGGTGTTTAAAGGTTGGATGTTTAAATTAAGTTTCATGATGATGGGGGTTGTTTAAAGTCCTTAGTCCAAAGTCGGAAGTCCGGAGTTATATTTTATATTGTTTAATTGTTATATTGAATTGTCAACTGAAAATTGTTTACTGCTAGCTGTTTATACTTTGTCGTTCTTTTGATATTCTCCTAATATGTTAAAGTTCGATGTATATTTTAATGCCTTTCTGATCGCCTTATCGTATTTTTCGGTACTTGGCCATTCCAGGTCGACGTAAAAGTAATACTCATTTCTTTTACCTAATACCGGCATAGATTGTATTTTTGTTAAGCTTACGTCCTGTTCAGCAAAAATATTTAACACGGTTGCCAAGGAGCCCGCTTTGTGTCCAACCTGGAAACAGATCGAAGCTTTGTTTATTTTCTTTCCTTCGTCGGTTTTATCTTTTTTAAGGATGAGAAAACGGGTATAGTTTTTCTTGTTCGACTCTACCCGGCGTTCCAGGATGTTTAAACCATAAAGTTCTGCAGCTAAGTTGTTTGCGATGGCCATGGTATCTGTTAATTTCTCTTCCTGGATGCGTTTTGCACAGGCAGCGGTATCGTTGCTCTCCACAATTTTAATATGTGGGTAATCATAAAAGAAATCGATGCACTGGCGGATGGCAATAGGGTGTGAGGTGACCACTTTAATATCCTCGAATTTTACACCCGGCAAAGCCATTAAGTGCAGCTGGATGGGTAAGTAAACCTCACCAACAACCGAGAAACCATAATCACGAATCAAGGTGTAATTTGGTAATAAGCTGCCTGCAATCGAGTTTTCGATGGCCATTACCACGAAATCAGCTTCGTTTTTTTCAAGCTTATCGCAGGTTTCTTTAAAAGAATTGCACTCTACCGTCTCAATTTCCCTACCGAAGAATTTGTATGCGGCCTCTTCGTGGAAAGATGCCTTAATACCCTGAATTGCTATACGTTTTGTCGTTTCCATTTTTGCGTTAAAACAAAAAAGTCCCGGCTGTTTGCCGGGACTTTTTTATACAATTTAATATTTTTTATATATCTTTTTGCATATTAGCCCCGGCTCTCACTAAAATAGTAAAAGTAACCAAAGTAATATGTGTTAGTATTTTGCATTTCTTTTTTTGTTGAGCCAAATGTAGTAACAAAATTTAATTTGTCAATAAGAAATTGAAAATATTTTTAATAAAATTTAATTTCTCTGTTTTTATACTGTTTTGATGATGGGTATAGAAACCTTACAGGCTTTGTTAATCTGTAAGGTTTGATCGGCATACTATACCGCAGAACTTAATTCGGGCTGTTCTGATTTTAATTTTTTAGATTTTTCAAGTGCTTCTGCGTCACGGAGCTCCTGCTGCATAATTTTGGCAATTTTGGTACTCCCGTCATGGCTCCATCCTGGTGGATTGAAAATGTATTTTACTTTATCCATAAAGGTTGGTGCTTTTTTAACATCTGCTGTTAGGGCAATAAACTCATGAAAAATAATGTTTACCGGCCCGGTATCAGTAGGTTGGGTGGTTAAGCCATATTTAATTTCATCTTCGGGTAATTCGGCCTGAAAGGTTCCAAACCACCTGTCCCACAAGATTAAAACCATCCCCATGTTTTTATCGAGGTAACGTACATTGCTGGCGTGGTGCACCCGGTGGTGAGATGGGGTTACGAAAATATATTCGTACCATTTCGGAAATTTGATGTTGTATTGGGTGTGCACCAGGTTGCCGTAAATCTGGGTAACCAGATAGGCAAAAAGGATATCAACTGCCGTAAAGCCCATAAAGGCCAATGGCAGGTAAAAGAATACCCGGTACAAAGGTTCAAAAACAGTAGAACGGAAACCCGTTGTTAAGTTAAAATGCTCTGAGGAGTGGTGTGTTACGTGCATGGCCCAGAAAAAACGCACATAGTGACCTACGGTATGCAAAAACCAATAAAGGAAATCTTGAGCTAAAATTAATACCAGCCAGTAAATCCAAATATTGCTAATCTGAAACAAACGGAACTGGTAGCAATATTGCAATAAGAAAAAAGTACCTGTTTTAGTAGCCAAATTGATTACGATAGCGGCCGTCATCAGGTAAATATTGGTCCAGGTATCGCGTTTGGTGTATAATTTCCTGTCGTGCAGGTAGCTAAAATACATTTCAACCAGGGTTAAAACGATAACGAAACCAAAAAGCCCGATTACAGAAATATCACTTCCGGTAAACTTCATCTTATAAACTGTTATAATAATCCAAACTGCTTAAAATATCGGCAGTGCTTACACGGCAGTTAAACGTGCATTTGCCTGTACTTTCTAGAAGTGAGAAAAGAATGTTCCCATCTTCGTTCTTTTTATCACTCTGCATCAGTTCTAAAAGCGTATCGAAACTTTCTTTTTTGATGTGGTATTTTGGATATAATGATAAAATATAACTACTGATGTCGTTCAGTTCGTCTTTTGTTAACGTACTGTTTTTAATTGATAATGCCGCTTCGCAAATAAAACCAATGGCAATAGCTTCACCATGTGTTAAAGGTTTTTCGTCATTTGCCAGAGAATAACCTTCAACAGCATGACCAATGGTATGGCCAAAGTTTAAAATCTTCCGCAGGTTTTTTTCATGCGGATCGATGGTTACCACTTCATTTTTAATTTCTACCGAACGGTAAATGTCCTCAGCGCTCGGAGTAAGGTAATTGGTGGCCTTTAACTTTTCGTAATAAGGTTTGTCGTAGATCAAACCATGTTTAATCATTTCGGCAAAGCCCGATAAAAGTTCACGAGGTGGCAGCGTTTTTAAGAATGCTGTTTCGATAAAAACCATTTGTGGCAGGGTAAAGGTGCCTACCATGTTTTTTACATTGTCGATATCAATCCCTGTTTTGCCACCTACCGAGGCATCAACCTGCGATAATAAGGTAGTAGGCACATTGATGAAATCGATCCCCCTTTTATAGGTCGAAGCGATGAAACCACCCATGTCGGTAATTACGCCGCCGCCCAAATTGATCATTAAACTTTTTCGGTCGGCTTCAAAGTCCAGGAGGGTCTTCCAGATGCCGATACAGAAATCGATATTTTTATTTTCCTCACCTGCTGCTGTTTCGATCAGGTCGAATTCAGAGAAATCATCTAAAAACGACTGGAACAGTGGCAGGCAGATTTCGCTTGTATGCTCATCTGCAAATACAAAAACCTTACTGTACTTGTTGCTTTCTAAAAGTGTTTTTAAGGCGTCTAAATTGCTTTCGAAATAAAGCGAATGGCCTGCGCTCGTTAAGGTTTCCATTAAATTACTTCGATTTTATCTTGTTCAAAAGTGATGACGTCGCCAATCCTGACTTTATATCGTTTGCGGAATTCAACTTCTCCGTTGCATTTTACCAAACCATCAATCACGGCAGCCTGTGCATCGCCCCCGGTGCCAACCAAACCTGTTGCTTTAAGCAGCTGGATCAGCGGAATAAACTCGCCTTCTAATTTGAATTGTATCATTTTGTGCAAAAATACGATTATTTAGAGGTTTTTAGTTTTAACAACCAATGCTTTTTATAATTTTGCACCAATCTGACTTATTTATATAGTAAAAAATGGATTTAGTCCCCAATAAACAGCCTAATTTCGATAACACGGAAATCGCTTTCCGTCAAAAAACAAACCAGGAACTGAAAAAAGCATATTGGCTTTTTAAAATGATTGGTAATAATTTCCTCACAAAAGTTGGCCCGGTCATTACAAACTTTTTCTTAAACATCGGGCTGCCTATACAGGGCGCAATTAAAGCCACTATTTTTCAGCAGTTTTGCGGAGGCGAAACCATTGCCGAGTGTGATAAAACCATTGAGCAGCTGCATAAAGGGGGGGTGGGTACCATTTTAGACTATTCGGTTGAAGGGGAAGAAGAAGAACATGTTTTTGATGAAACCTGTGCCGAAATTATCCGTACGATAGTCCGCGCAGATGGCGATGTCAAAATTCCGATTACCGTTTTTAAAATAACCGGGATAGGCCGTTTTGCACTGTTGCAGAAACTGGATGCGAAAGAAACTTTAACCGCTGCCGAAGAGGCAGAATACGAAAAGGTAAAACAGCGTTGCGAAATGATCTGTAAAACGGCTTTCGATAAAGACGTGCCGATTATGATCGATGCGGAAGAGACCTGGATACAGGATACCATTGATGAATTGGCCTTGGATATGATGCGTAAATTTAACCGTAAGCGTATTATTGTATATAATACTTACCAAATGTACCGTCATGATAAATTGGCTGATATGAAGGCTGATCATTTGATTGCAAAGGCCGATGGTTTTATTTTAGGAGTTAAAATGGTTCGTGGGGCCTATATGGAGAAAGAACGTAAACGTGCAGCCGAAATGGGCTACCCCTCGCCAATTCAGCCTGATAAGGAAGCTTCTGATCGTGATTACAACGAATCTCTGCGTTACTGTGTAGACCATATTGAAGAAATTGCCATTGTTGCCGGAACACACAACGAAGATAGTAGCCGTTTATTGACTTACCTTTTAGAGGAAAAGAATATTGCACACAATCATCCCCATGTATATTTTGCCCAGCTGTTGGGAATGAGCGATAATTTAAGCTTTAACCTGGCCGATTCGAATTATAATGTGGCAAAATATGTGCCTTATGGACCAATTAAAGCGGTAATGCCTTATTTATTCAGAAGAGCACAGGAAAATACTTCGGTTGCCGGACAAACTGGCCGTGAATTAGGCTTGATTGAAAGGGAATTGAAAAGAAGAAAACTGTAGTTCGGTTTTCTGCTAACAGTTGGTAGTTTTCAGTTTTGAGCGGTTATAAATACTGCCAACTGAAAATTGCCAACTGTTTTTTGTTTGCATAATCTTTTAGTTCCGTTATGCCGAACTTGTTTTACAAGTAGAAGTAGTATTTTCTATTGTCTTGTAAGCTACTTTGTACTCAGCATTTACGTTGCTTAAAAACTGATTCATTTTTTTGAAAATGAGCGTGCAGTAGTTCTTTGGGAGAGGAGGCCTCGCTTTGCGCTGTATCTTTTTGGCTGCCCTTAGACACTTCCAGGGGTTGACAGCCAAAAAGGATGCCGCTTCAATCGAGTTTAGTTTGAAAGGGTAATGCGCTGAAAACAGCTATATATTACTTCTTGATTATAAAGGATTGTTTGCCTGTTAACAGGTCGTAAAACAGGATAAAATCACTCGCCAGGCTATATCCCGGATACTGAAAGGTGGCGGGCTTATTTTTTTCAAAGAAAAAGTGCCCAACCCAGGCAAAACCATAGCCCAGTACGGGCATAGCCAGAAAGAAATGCCAGTTGTGAAAAAGAAAACCTGCAAAAAAGGCCAGTACCACTAATCCGGTTCCTATAAAATGCAGGATCCGGGAGGTGGTATTGCTGTGTTCTGTAAGGTAAAACGGGTAGAACTCTTTAAGCGATTTATACTTTTTTTCTGCCATACCCTAATTTACAAAATTCCGTTTGCTTTTAAAAACGATCCTAACTGAGCAGGTTTTTCGGTCATTAATAAGGTATTTAAGCCTACTTTTTTAGCACCTTCTATGTGTTGCGGACTATCGTCAATAAACAAAGTTTCTGCAGGGTTTAGATTGTTCTCTTTCAATACCTGCTCAAAAATATTGGTATTGGGTTTACGCAGTTTCATGTGCTGAGAGAAATAGGCTTTCTCAAAATAAGCATCGTAATTATTGATTTTGAAAGTTGTTTTCAAATAATTAATGATCCATTCGTAATGGATTTCATTGTTGTTGCTCAATAAAAAAGTGCGGTATTTTTCTTTTACCTGGAGGAGTAAATCGTGGTTTTCCTGGATTGTACCAATTAAAAGGCTGTTCCAGGCATCATCAATCTGCTGGTCGGTTAATTCGGGTTTACCAGCTGCTTTCCTGATCCCCGCCCTGAACTCAGCCGGCGAAATGGCTCCGGTTTCAAAATCATCAAATAATTGATTGTGTCCTTTATGAGCGAAGAAATTTTCTATATCGGTAATACCCAGTTTTTGAAAAGATGTTTGGGCAATTTTGAAATCAATATCAAATATGACGTTTCCGTAGTCGAAAATAATATTCTTAATGTTTTGCATAAATACGCTGAATTTGCTGCAAAGATATTATTGCTAAGCTAATGGGGGATGAGAAAGTATTATTTTTACAATAAAAAACCCGAAACCTTTATGATGGGGTTCCGGGTTGTATTTTTTATTTAAATCTACTTAGGTTCTATCGTTATTGATTGAATAATTGGCCGGTTCTTTTTATCGCCGGTTTTTAATTCTTTGAAAATAAAATAGATTGAATGGAATTTTCCATCCGAGAGCATGTTAATTGGTACACTTTTTCTAAAAGTAGATTTTCCGATCATAATACCCTTACTATCATCCAGTCTGATTTCTATTTCACCATCGCTTGTTGGGTCCAGGTTTAGAAAAGAAAAACCAAATCCCGAAATACCGGTTAAATCAACGTTTTTGATTGCTATCCAACCATAATCTTTTCTTAAAATCAGTTTTTCGCCTCCAAAAATATCTTTTCGTTCAAAACCTCCAAAATCTTTTATATCGTCAGCATCAATTACGTTACTTTTCAGATTGATCAGCTTTGTTGTAGTTAAAGGTTTTAAACCTGCTTTAGCTGTACCGGTATAAGTTGCTTTTAAAGTCAGTACAGATTTCTTCTTGTCAGTGGTGGCCGGTGGAACAATTTTACCAGAAGTTGGTAGAGATGCTTTTATGGCTTCTTTATTGCCCAAAGTCATGATCCATTCGGTAATTTTCTTTACATCAGCTTCTTTCATGGTGGTGTGTGCAGGCATGGGAACTTCGCCCCAAACACCCTGGCTGCCTTTAATTATTTTTGAAGCAAGGTAATCAACCGCTTTAGGGTCATTTTTATATTTAACCGCCACCTTGTCAAAAGCAGGACCGATTGAAACGGCTGATTCTTTATGGCAGGTGCTGCAATCGGCTTTTAGCATCAGTGCCTTACCAATCATGGTTTGTGCGGCCTGCTGATGGCCCAATTGTGCCCCGGCCATATCGGTTCCCTCTGTGTAGGTATTTGAAATGTAAATGCGGTTATTGTTCACTTTTGAGCTTTTATCGCTCACCAGCACTTTATAATCAACTGGTTTATTAGGGAAATAAAAACTCTTATTTCCGGCCAGATCGATTGTTACATTTGGATGTTCATTTCCTGCATAAACGGGTATTGCTGCGCTCTTGGCACTAGCTTTACTTTTATCCATAACAGTAACACTTACCGGGTATTCGCCGGCTTTGGTAAAGGTATAGTGCAAGGTTGGGCTTGTAGTGGTTTTGGTTATGCCTTTTCCTAAATTCCAAACGTAAGTTAAGGCATCGCCATCGGGATCAACAGCGGTTACATTAGCGGTCATTTTGTAAGGAAGCAACCCGCTTGTTTTTACAATATCGAGTTTTTCTACTCTTGGCGGTCGGTTTCCTTTTAGATAGTCGATTCTTGAGATTGCAGCATCTGGGTTTTTACTGAACCAGCCTTTGCCATATTCTAAAATGTACAATTTCCCATCGGGGCCTAATTCCATATCGATTGGGGCGGCCAGTGAAATTTTTGATAAAAATGGTTCCATACTCTGGTAATCGCCTTTATCATTCATGGTTACAGCCTTAACCCAACCACGTACCCATTCATAAATAATCAGTTTTCCGTTGTAGTAAGCAGGGTAGGGCGAATTAGCGCTGGCATAATATACGGGGCCGGTCATTGCCGTACGTCCGCCGGCACCAACCTGAGGAAATTCTAACGACTCGCCATAAGGGTACCAGATAAAGGCCGGTTGTGCCGGTGGAAGCTGCTCCAGGCCAGTATTGTTTGGCGAATTGTTAATGGGTTTTGCAGGATCAAAAGCATTGCCATTTGCACCGTTGGTAAAATCGTAAGCCTTATAAGGAAAGTTATTGCCAATAAACAATGGCCATCCAAAATTACCGGCTTTCCGGGCCTGGTTTACTTCATCGTAACCCCTCGGACCTCTTAGAGCATCGTCGTTGCTTGCATCAGGCCCAACCTCTCCCCAGTATAAAAAACTGTTTTTTTGATCTACAGAAATGCGGTATGGGTTTCTATTACCCATTACATAAATTTCTGGTCTGGCTTTTGGATCATTTTTAGGAAAAAGGTTACCATCAGGAATGCTGTAAGTTCCATCTTCGTTTACTTTGATCCTTAAGATTTTTCCACGTAAATCGTTGGTATTACCTGCTGATCTTCTGGCATCGTATTGCTCAAACCCCTTTCTGTTATCAAGCGGAGCGTAACCTTTATTTACATATTGTTGCTTTGGCGCATCAAAAGGAGTGGAATTGTCGCCCGTTGAAACATACAGCAGGTTATCCGGTCCGAAAGCTATCGAACCACCGGTATGGCAGCAGATTTCGCGTTGCGAATAAAATTCCAGAATGATTTTTTCTGATTCTTTTACAACCTGATCGTTTACCAATTTAAACCTCGATAGCCGGTTTACCGATTTATCAAACGGACTGTAGAAAAGGTAGATATATTTATTAATTGCAAATTTTGGGTCGGCAGCCATGCCTAACAACCCTTCTTCTGCATTAACATTGGGAGTACTGGTTTTGAAATAAACATCAAGTTTACCAGCTTCTTTAATTTTTTTTGTCTGGTTTTTATAGATCAGCACTTCACCTCTGCGCTGCGCTACCAGAATATCCAGATTAGGGAGTATGGCCATTTCTGTTGGCTCTGTAAATTCACCCTGTGCGAGGGTAACCTTAACGAAACGGTCCTGATCGGGTGTATCGATTTTATTTCTGTTGCTAAAATCGAAAGTTTTGCCCCGATAAGTTTTTTTGTTGTATGTAGTCGCCGAAATTAATATAAACGCAATGGCAGATAACACTAATGTAAATGTTGTTTTCATCTATTTGATTGAAGGATTTTTAATAAATATAATGGATTGTTTTAAAAATCGAACCATTATATCAAAAATTATGCAAACAAGTAAAATAAGACAATGATGGGCGAAGTAGCTGAAAACAGGCTTGATCTGATTACTGGTGAGGGTATATCAGTTATGGTGTGGCTTGTAAATGTTTTATTTACAAAGTTTACAATTTTATTTACAATCCAGATTCCTTGTGCTGAAAGACATCAAAGTAATTTTGTTGTATAAACTTTAAAAAGACATGAAAAAATGATGAAAAAAGTAATTTATGCGCTGATGTTACCACTGGTTGTGGTAAGCGGACTGGTATTTGCAAACCGTGAAATTAAAAAGCCGACCTCGAAACCCCTTTCTGCTGCTGAAAGGAAAGAGGCATTGAAAAAATGGGAGGCAAGTCCTGATGGTATCAGGTTCAAAAAATGGGAAGCATCTCCCGAAGGTAAAAAAGTATACGCCGGTGTTGCTAAAATAAGGAAGCAGATTAATGATTATACCAATATGGAGGCTGTTGTAACCTCTCTTTCTCTTCCGCCAGGTTCATTGTTAGGTTTCGGGGTGATGGCTAAGATTAATGGCGAGGATTATATTCTTAGGTTTGATAAAGAACTTCAGCAGTTGAATAGCCTGAAGGTTAATGATAAGATAATTATAAAAAGCCATAATGTTTCGTACGCGCCCAAGTATGTCTATCCAATAGTATCGTGCGAATATGTAGAACGGGACAGTAAAGTAATTTATGAGCATGCTCCACGCAAAGGTGGTTGCTAATTACAGGTATATAAATTAAAATCCATAAAGTGGTTCCGGAAACGCACAGTTTGGGTTGCCATTTAAAAGGGGCTGTATCATTTTGTAATTTCTCACCTGTTTGTCACTTTGAGCTTGGCTATAATGAGCTTGGCTATAATGAGCTTGGCGAAGTATCGGGATGCCTTTAAGACATTTAAACGAGATCCTTTGACAAGTTCAGGATGACAATTTATACTTATGATTCAGCCTCTTTTGGGTTTAAATTATACCAAGAATTGTTTAATTCATGATTTCTCTCGTTCCTGCCTTATAATATAGCTCTGCCAGTGTTTTCTGGTAGCCGGCTATCATACTTTCCTGCTTAATTTTCATGTCAATCAGTTTAGTTTCCCTGCTGTTGATTAAAAAAAGTGTGCTTTCGCCCAGGCTAAACTTCTGGTTCTCCCCGTTAACCAGGATTTGCTGGTTTTCGATGCTTTTTACCTGTAAAGCAAGCTGTGCAGAATAAGCAGAGAGATCGTTATAAGAGGCAATTACATTGTTCCTGATTTCTCTTCCAAACTGTTTAATGTCGTAATCAAGCTCCAACTGTTTGATTTTTACTTCCCTTAATTTACCCCGCTCTGACCGGAGGAAAAGCGGAAAAGCGAACTCTATACCAAACTTATAATTGCTCCAGTTAAAATCGTAATATCCGGGTATGTTGCTGTTAAAACCGGTACGGTTAGAAATCAGGTTACCGATTAAGTTCAGTTTAGGCTTTAGCAATTCCTGGCGGTAACTTTTTTCGATAGCCAGTTGTTCGCCTTTACTTTTCAGTTTTAAAAGCTCAGGATGTTGATTAGCTGCCTGGCCCAAAAGGGTGTCCAATAATAGGGGATTGGGCTTGCCGATTGCCAACAATGTATTTTGTGGAATAGCCTCAACCGGGAGTTCCAATGGAGAGCCCTGATCATTCCAAAGGTGGTTAGAGAGGATCAGCCTTGCGTTTTGAAGTTCAATAGTCGTTTTTTCTTTTTGTATCATCCGCTCCTGTACGGTGATGTAGGCCTCAACAGAATCGATTGTGGGCTTATCGCCGATAAGCGTTTGCGCACTTAGTGCTTTGAACCGGCGTTGCGCCAGGTCCAAACCTTCATTAACTAGCGCAAATTGTTTGTAGGCATAGTACCAGTTCCAATAATCCTTTACTATTCCATACCAAACGCTATTAATCTGTTTCAGCTGATCGGCCTCTGCATATTCAACCATTATTTTAGATTGGCGGAGCGTACTTCGCCTTGCATCAATAATGAGTCCCTGCCCTAAGGGAATACTTAAACCAATAGCAGATAAACCTTGCTGGCCGGTTCGGTTTTCCGGATCGATGTAGTTACCCACGTTGCGGTCGTAGCCTAGTTTAAGGTCTGCTCCGGCAAGCCAAAGCGGAATTTTTAGCTCACTGTTCCATTTATTATAATATTCGGTATCGCCAAATAATTTTCTGCTGAATCCTGCCTTTAATGCCGGATCAAAATAACCTAAAGACTGTAATACCTTTGCCCTTGCAGATTCGCTCAACAGTGCAGCCTGCTTCATCACCGGATGATACCTGAAAACCATCTGTTGCAGATCTTCAAGGCTGAAAACTTTTCCGCTGTCTATGCTTTTTTTTACAACGGGATTTTGGGCGAAGTTTATTTTGACCGATAGCAGTATTATGATGAATACCGTAGATATTTTTTTTAAAGTCAATTTCATTTTTACAACCGCTAAACTATTTTTTGTCTTTCATGTCTGTTGCAGGTTCTTTATCTAAACTTGGCGGAAAACCATTCAATTGGCGCCATATTTCGTACCACAGGGGTACCGACCGGAGGATAATTCGGCCGTAAACGCCAGAGCCTTGTCTTAATTGATTTGGCCAGGGCTCATCCTTAGTAGGAACCGGATTGGTCTGGCTTACCAAAAGACGGTATTTTCCTCCCGTACTGCTCGTACGATCGATGGAGAATACTTTACCTGCAAAAGTACCTACCGCTACCGATGGCCATCCTGAAAACTGCACCGATGGCCAGCCTTCAAATTGCAGGCGGACATCACTGGTGTCCAGTATGAGGGGAACATCCATTGCACTTACATAAAGTTCAGCAGCAACCATTGGCGATTTTGGCTGTAAGGTAGCTACCGATTCTCCTTCTTTAATGTTTTCGCCAATACCTGCCTTTAAGGTTTTAACAATAAAACCACTTTGAGGGGCCCTCACTACATAGAGGCCACGCCTGATGCTGAGGTTTGAAATATCGTTGCGTAATTTTGCAATGTCTCCCTGTGCACTTACCTTACCAGATATGGCCGAACTCATGTCTGATTGTGCTTTTGACATCGATTCCTGGTATTTTGCCCTAATGTTATCGAGTTCAATCCTGGCATTTAGTAAATTCTGCACTGAGTTATTTAATTTATTCCGCTGGCTGATCACTTTCGCATTATCTTCCTGTAGTTTAAGCCGGCGTGTTTCAATGTCAGTAAGCGAAAAAAGCCCGTTTTTGTATCCTGTTTCGTACCTTTCCAGGCGCACTTTTGTAGTTTCATAAAATTTTTGGACAGCCAGTAGTTCGGCACTATCGATACTTACATAATTTCTGGCCTGTAATACCTTATTTTCTGCCGCTTTCATTTGAAAATGCAATCCTTCAGTAAGTGCTTTCATTTGTGCTTTGGTTGCATCTATTTTCTGCACAGCAGCTGTTTCACTGCCCCGTTTGGCATCAAGCTGTTCGTTTAGGCGCGAAGGGAGTTCAGGATCAAAATAAGATTGACTGGTTTCTGAAATCAGGAGTATCGTATCGCCTTTTTTTACTTCCTGCCCTTCCCGTACTGCCCAATGTTCAATACGGCCACCAATCTGGTTCTGTATGGTTTGAGGCCGGTCTTCAGGCCTAAGCGCTGTTACAGTTCCGCGCCCAGGGATGGTTTGTCGATAAGGAAGGAATAACAGCAGTACAAAAAAAGCCATGATGAATAATAGTATCCTGCCCAGTCTTTTAGGACCTTTTGCATTTATAATTTTACGGTTGGCATGTACCGAAAGTGATTCCCAGTTTTGAAGCTGAGCCAAATTGCTCCCTGTGTTAGCCATGATTCAGTTCTCCTTCCTCCAACTCCAGGTCGGTTACTACAGCAAGCTTTTCGCTTCCTGTAATCATGTCAAACACCGTATTCAGGTTGGTCATCAGTTTTTCAATGGCATAGCTGATCTGCACGATAATTACCTCAGCGGCCACAAACTGCCCAAAAGTCATTTGGCGTTCTACAACGAAATAAGAGCCTAAAAGCAATAAGGCGCCCATCAATATGGTACGCATGGCAACTGCACTGATGAAAAATTTTTTCAAAACACCGAAATGATCATTCCGCGATTGGATGTAGTTTGCTGTGATTTTATCCGTCTGTTCAATAATCTCTTTTCTCTTGGCCTCACTCTGCCTGTAGGTATCCAGATCGGAAGCAATTTCCTCCAGATAGGCAACCACCTCATATTTATAGCCAGATTCTTCAATGCTCGTTTCTACACCGCGGCGATAATATAAGATCAGGATCAAAGCGATTACAATGAGCACAAATGTGCCAAAGGCCATAAAAACAGGGTGATAGAAGGAAAGCAGTATTACGCTAAAAAATATAAGTACGGCTGCAGCAACAATATCAACCAGTAGTTTGGTCAGGCCTTTTTGTATGGTGAGGATATCAAAAAAACGGTTAACAAGCTCGGTAGGGTTTTCTCCCTCAAGGGCCTTCTTTTTAATTCTTGGCAAGCGGAAGGCAAATTCGAGGGCAGCTTTTGTGAAAATTTTCTGCTCCAGGAATTCGACCAGCGTTAATTGCCCTATAAGCAATAAACCGCCAACAACTATACCAACTAAAATTACGGTAATAAGGATATAGGTTGAGCTATACATTGCTCCATTGGATAGCAGGTTAAAAACGGCGCTTGTTCCAAGTGGAAGCGAAAGGCCGATTAAGCCAATTAAGATGGCATAAACATAGATATAATTGATGGTTTTGCGTTCAAGATGAAGCATAAGCACCAACCTTTGCCATGGCGAACGTGCACTAGCAGTGTGACGATTTTTCATTAATATTAATTCAGATAAACAAACTATACTCCAATGTTTTGGAATAATTTTACTGGTAGATAATGTGTAATAATTATAAACTATAGCATCCCCATTAACACACTCAAAGGCATGTTTAAGACATTATGATGTTTGAGACCCACTGGGCGTTAAGAATGTGTGTCTGGAGGCGGGGTAGGGACATTCTTGGCAGGAAAACTGCAGGATCTGAAGCGATAGGTGTATTTGTTTACCGGAGATTGATCAGCCAGAAAAGGGTTTAAGCATGCTGTTAGCGAGGAATCAAAAAACAGCATTTTTTTCTTTAGTTTATCGAACGATTCTTCTTCTTTACCTTTGTTTTCTTCGCTGCTTTTTTCCACGGCGTAGGCATGATCAGAAGATAAGAATGTACTCAGAGAGAATGCAAAAAATTTTGTGGCAAGCAGGCCCAATACCAATAGGCCAAAAATGTTTTTCCATAATTTTTTTCTCAGGTAATTCATCATCTACAATGCAAATATAAGACAGAAAAACCAGGATTGAGATATTGAAAAGCAGATTGGGTTCTTTTTTTCAAAGCCTGACATAATTTTAATACTAGTATTAAAACGGGATTAAAAACGGGGTAAATATTTGATTAGTAGATTTAATTATTGTTTAAAGCTTCAGGCTTGTAACTCATCAGCAATTCTTCCATGGCTAAGTATATCAGGTTTTTCAGACTAATTTTCCAATATCCATAATTCATACCTCATTCTTTTTAAAAAATTAAGTAATTTTATAATGATAAAAAATCAAAACAATTTCGGTTTAAAAAGATTTTAAGAAAATGCATTTTCCAAAAAATAACTTATTATTACTTCCATATTTACGTTCATGAACTATAAACAATTGCAGGAAGATGTAGAACAGTATGTTAGCAATTACTTCCAAACCCATAACGATCCGCGGTTGGTTTATCATAATTTTGAGCATACGCAGGAGGTTGTAAATGCAGCACAGCAGATTGCCAATCACTATCAACTTAACGAGCAGGATTTTTTCACGGTAACCGTTGCTGCCTATTTTCATGATACCGGCTATTTCGAAGATGCCTTAAACCATGAGGCAAAAGGCGCAGAACTGGCTAACGTGTTTCTAACCAAACACAAAGTCAATCAGGAAGTTCAGGATAATGTGAAGAGTGCCATATTGGCAACAAAAATACCACAGAAACCTAAAAATGAAATCGACAGGATTATCTGTGATGCAGATCTTTTTCACTTGGGTTTGCCTGATTTCCGTGCAAAAGGAAAACTGATGCATAAGGAAAACGAGCTGATTTATAAGAAAGACATCAGCAAGCTCGAGTGGCGTAAAAGAGATATCCAGTTTATGGAGTCGCACCATTACCATACTGATTATGCCAACCTCTTACTGAATGATCAGAAACAAAAAAATATCGAAAAACTGAAAAGTAAACTAACTGCACAGGAAGAAATCAGTACCGAACTCGAAGAGCCTAAAAATTTTGCACCGGTAATTATTAAAGATAAGAAGAAGAAAGACAAAGACGACAGGCCCGATAAAGGTATCGAAACCATGTTCAGGATTACTTCGGCCAACAACCAACGTTTGAGCGATATGGCCGATAATAAGGCGCACATCCTCATTACGGTAAACTCGATCATGCTTTCGTTAATCGTGAGTTTGTTATTAAGGCGCCTCGAAGATCATGGCAACCTCATTATTCCAACCTTTATTTTGTTGATGGTAAGTTTAACCTGTGTGGTAGTTTCCATTTTATCAACCCGTCCGTCTATTCCAAAAGGCGAATTTACCCAGGAGGATATGGACAAGAAAAAAGTAAACCTTTTGTTTTTTGGTAATTTCTATAAAATGAGCCTGCCAAGTTACACCGAAGGCATGATCAAGGTGATGAATGATAAAGACTTTTTATACGGGACCCTCATTACCGATGTATATTCGCAAGGTGTTGTGCTGGGGCGCAAATATAAATTGATTCGCCTGGCTTATAATATTTTCATGTTTGGCTTAATTGCAGCAGTACTGGCGTTTGTAATTGCTTATGCTGCTTACGGTAAACTTTAATGGAGCATACAGTAGAAACCTTTTTTTTTAACAGGGATTTAAGCTGGTTAAAATTTAACGAGCGTATTTTAATGGAAGCCGAACGCAATAACGTTCCGCTTTTAGAAAGAATTAAGTTTTTATCGATATTTTCTTCCAACCTCGATGAGTTTTACCGGGTAAGGATGCCTGTGCTGCTTGCCCTCGAAAAATTAAGCAACAAAGAAGATAACGATATCAAGATCGATGATAATTTATTGAGTACGGCCAATGAGCTCATTTCCGGTCAGCAACAGCGTTATGGAAAAGTGCTGAAATCGGACATTATTCCTCGGCTCAAAGAAAATAAGATCAATTTAATCTATGGTCAGTCCTTTCCTGAAGAAATCCGGAAAAGCGTAACCCGCTATTTCCTCAGTCAGGTTATGGCCTTTTTACAGCCGGTTTATATTAATCCCGACACTAACTTTTTCCCTACCAATAACGAACTCTATTTTCTGATTACCTTAAAGCAGAATGACCAAACTGAAACCGTTGTTTTAAATATCCCTTCCAATCAATTACCGCGTTTTTATAAAGTAGAAGCGGGAGAAGAAACCTATATTGTTTTTTTGGATGATATTGTCCGTTTTCATTTAGACAGGGTTTTTCATGAAGCAGAAATTACTGGTTGTTACAGCTTCAAAATCACGAGAGATGCCGAAATCGACCTGAAAGATGAGTACTCAGGCAGTTTATCCGAACAGCTGGAAAAGCAGTTGCTTAAACGTGATTCTGGGCTCGCTACGCGGTTTCTTCATCAGCCAGGTATACCTGCCCATGTTTTCGAGCTGCTTAAAAAAGTGTTCAACCTTAAAAAGGCCAATAGGATAGAAGGCGGACAGTACCACAACCTGAAAGATTTTATGGCTTTCCCGGTTAATGCTCCAAAACTATCCAACCAGA
Source organism: Pedobacter vanadiisoli (assembly GCF_042684385.1). Lineage (NCBI taxonomy): Bacteria > Pseudomonadati > Bacteroidota > Sphingobacteriia > Sphingobacteriales > Sphingobacteriaceae > Pedobacter > Pedobacter vanadiisoli. The sequence goes on from NZ_JBHULL010000015.1 coordinate 110,583, forward strand.
ACTGGCCTAAACTCTGCAATACCGATCTTATTGATGGGTCTTTAACCGAGGCCATTTATAAAAACGATATCATTGTACATATACCTTATCAAAGTTACGACAGTGTGCTGCGTTTTTTTAACGAAGCTGCAGTTGATGAAGATGTAAGGGAAATCTATATTACGCTTTACAGGGTGGCCAGCGATTCGAAAATTGCAAATGCATTGATCAGTGCTGCAAAAAACGGGAAAAAAGTAACTGTTTTGGTAGAGCTTAAGGCCCGTTTTGATGAAGCCAATAACATTAAGTGGGCCAAGAAGATGAAAGAGGTAGGAGTTGATATCATTTATAGTGTTACCGCTTTAAAAGTTCACGCCAAAGTGGCCCTGGTAAAACGGCAGACAGGCAACCGGATGCATTATACAGGTTTGTTTGCTACGGGCAATTTTAATGAAAGTACAGCTGCCTTTTATACCGATCATATTTTAATGACTGCCAATAAGGAAATGCTCCGTGAAGTGGAGCTGCTCTTTATTTTTCTTGCCAAGAGGGTTAAACCAACTTCAGCTGATCAGATCAAATTCAGCCATTTATTGGTTGCCCAGTTTAACCTGCAACAGGTTTTTCTGGAATTGATTGACCGGGAGATCGAACATGCAAAACAGGGGAAACCATCGGGTATTACCATTAAAATGAATAACCTCGAAGAAAAAGTATTGATCAATAAACTTTATGAGGCTTCGCAGGCAGGTGTAAAGATTGAGATGATTGTAAGGAGTATCTGCCGTTTGGTTCCAGGGGTAAAAGGAATGAGCGAAAATATCAGGATTACCCGTATTGTTGATCGTTATTTAGAACACGGGCGTATTTTTATCTTTCATAACCTGGGCAATAATGATGTTTACCTGGGCTCTGCCGATTGGATGAACCGGAACATTTACCGCAGGATTGAAGTCTGTTTTCCTATTTATAATGAGCAGATTAAACAGGAAATAATGGCGATTATTGAAATCCAGAAACGCGATAATGTGCAGGCGGTTTACATAGATGAGAACATGGATAATATTCCTGTTAAAACTGGCGAGGTTCTTGTTTCCTCTCAGCATGATATTTACGAATTATTGAAAAATAAATAAAGCATGCTGTGGTCTGTGCTTTCTATATGGTCGTCATTTCAGATGAAGTTCCACAAAGTAGTCGTCATTTCGACTGAAGCACGGTCCCGAATCTTCGGGAGAGAAATCTATGAGAGTAGCTTTCAATAGATCTCTCCACTACGGTCGAGATGACGATCAAGTAGTATTGAATGAAACATGTCATGGTTTGGGTTCACAGGCCATGCCCCATAAACATTAAAATTTTACCCTATGAAATACAATAAAACCTTTTTAGCCTCAGGATTTCTAATAGCTTCAGCTTTTTTTAATGTATCATGTGTTAATAGTAACCGCGATGATAAACAAACCGACTCAGCAAGCATGGCATCTTCAACAAACGGAGTAGTAAAATCAGATTTTCCTTATGATCTGGCCAATCCGGTAAAATACAACATGCCACATAACCTTTTCGAAATTTCTGGTATTGTATTTCATAATGGCGATCCTAAGGAAGTATTTGCCATCCAGGATGAAGATGGCGATCTTTTTCATTTAGGTTTGGGCGATAAAGAGTCAAAATTTACAAAATTTGGTGGAAAAGGCGATTATGAAGATGTAACCATCATCAAAAATTATTTCATTGTATTAAAAAGCAATGGCGAACTGCACACCTTTCCTGTAGCTGAGCTGGGTAAACCCGAAGCCACCAATGTGACCAAAACCAAGGGGCTGGTGCCTAAAGCTGAATATGAAGGACTGGCAGCAGATGAGAAAAAAAACATGATTTATGTATTAACTAAAGATAGCAAACCCGATTCTAAAGCAAAAGCTTCCAGTATTTATGGTTTTAAGGTTGCCGATGATGCCTCGTTAACAGCAGCCGGAGAATTTAGCCTTTCGCATAAAGCAATCGAAAAAGCATCCGGAAGCTCAAAATCAAGGTTCCGTCCCTCTGCATTGGCTAAAAATCCCAAAACCAACGAGTGGTACATCCTTTCATCAGTAAATAAACTTTTGGTAATTACCGATGCTGATTTTAAAGTTAAAGCAACACATGCACTAGATCCGGGTTTATTTAACCAACCGGAAGGCATCGCCTTCGATCGCGATAATAACCTTTATATCTCGAATGAGGGTGGAACTCTTGCTGCCGGTAATATTTTGTTGTTTAAATTGAAGAAATAAGGTTAAATAAAACCCTTTCGTAAAATTGTTATCCTGAACTTGTTTCAGGATCTTTCATGCTATATAGCTACAAGGCAATTGAAAATACTACTTCTACTTGTAAAGTAAATTCAGCACGATGGCGCGATGGAAAAAATCCTCAAGAAACAAACTAAATTTTAAAATAACTATCTTTATACAAACCTCGCACTATGATTAAAAGCTTTACCCTTTTTTCCATCTTATTTTTAATCAATTTTATTGCCTTTGCACAGGATGATGTAAAATACCGTGTAATTCTTTTTGGCGATGCAGGCGAAATGAATCAAGCCCAGATGCAGAATTTAAAAAATGCTGCAAAACAAATTCTTCCCAAAAAAACAACCGTACTTTACCTTGGCGATAACATTTATCCAACGGGAATGGGATTGCCTGGCAGTTTAGAAGAAGAAGAGACTAAAAAAATATTACGCTCACAGTTCGAGCCGATGCGTCAAATGGGTGCTGCGGTATATTTTGTACCCGGCAACCATGACTGGGATAAATCCGGACCAAAAGGATTGGCCAAAATAAAGGCACAGGGCGATTATCTAAGGGCACAGAACGATCCTTTGCTGAGACTGATCCCCGACAATGGTTGCCCCGATCCCATAGCCATTAATCTTACAGATAAACTTACCATCATTGCTTACGATAGCGAATGGTGGCTTTTTCCGTATAATAAATCCAATCCAAATGGCGATTGCGACTGTCGTACCAAAGATGAAGTGCTTGTAAAAATGGAGCAATTGCTCGAAGAAAATAAGGATAAAGTAATCCTTTTGGCGTCGCACCATCCGTTTCAGAGCTACGGTCCGCATGGAGGCTATTTTAATTTAAGAAACCATATTTTTCCGCTTACTTCGCTAAACAAAAACCTGTACATTCCTTTACCGGTTTTGGGTTCTGTTTATCCGTTGTTGCGTTCCACTTTGTTAAGTCCAGAAGATTTAAACCATCCGGCCTATAAGGATATGATTAAATCTGTAACAGATGTGTTTGGCGATTATCCAAATGTAACTTATGTTGCCGGACATGAGCACGGGTTGCAATTGATAAAAGGCAAGCAGTTGCAGATTGTTAGCGGTTCTGGCTCAAAAGTATCGCCAAATAAAGAGGGCAAAACCTCCCTGTTTCACGAAATGCAGCAGGGTTATGTAGTGGCCGATCAGCTAAAAAACAACGATATGCGCTACGAATATTACATTTATTCAGATACCAGCGTTAAACGTGTTTACAGTTATATTAAAAAGTTTGAAGCCATTCCCAAGAAAGTACGTAACAGGGATAAACCGATCACTGCCGATAGCATTGTGATACGGATTAAACCCGAATATGATAGTGTAGGCCGTTTTCACCGTTTTATTTTCGGCGAAAATTACCGTAAAGAATATGCTGAAAAGACCAAGGTGCCTGTGCTGCGGATTTCCCAGATGATGGGTGGTTTAAAAGCAACCCAGCGTGGCGGCGGTAATCAATCGCGGTCGTTACGTTTAGAAGATAAAAATGGTAAAGAATACGTATTGCGCAGTGTAGAGAAATATCCTGAAGTACTTTTGCCTGCTGCCTTGCGCGAAACCTTTGCCAAAGATGTTATTAAAGATAACATGTCGGCACAGCATCCGTTTACGGCTTTGGTTGTGCCAGATCTGGCTAATGCAGGTGGCATTGCGCATAGCAATCCGATTATCGGCTGGGTGTCTCCCGATGATAATTTAGGTGAGTTTGAGGCCGTTTTTGCCAATACCCTCTGTTTATTTGAAGAACGCGAGCCAACCGGCGATTCAGATAATTCTCCAAAAATGGACAGAAAACTTACCGAGGATAATGATAATAGACTGGATGGTGCATCCTGGGTGAGGGCAAGGGCATTTGATGTGTTATTAGGCGATTGGGACAGGCACGAAGACCAATGGCGATGGAAAGCAACCAAAACCAAAGATGGCCTGATTTATACTCCGGTTCCGAGAGATCGCGACCAGGTATTTTTCAGGTCTGACGGCTTCTTACAGCGTTATGCACAATCATCTTCCTTATTACCAATGATGCAGGGATACGAACGTGGCATACAGAATATCAATTGGTTTTTATGGGAAGGAAGAGAAATCAGCAGCCGTTGGACAGCCAATATTGATGAAAAAGAATTTGATCAGATTGTAAAAGATTTCTGTGCTAACTACAACGATGCTGTTTTCGAAAAAGCATTGAAAAAACTGCCTGAACCAAGTTATTCAATGCACCATGATGCATTTTTGGCCGAGCTGCGGAACAGAATTGCCACTTTGCCAAAATTGATGAACCAGTATTATCACTTCTTTAACAGGATTGTTGATATCGAGGTAACGAATAAAAATGAGCTGATCCAGATCACCGATGCTAATGATAAAGGTTTACGGGTGAAAATCAATAAAATTTCAAAAGAAGGGAATGTTAAAGGGGAACTCTTCGACAGGAAATTCGATCCTAAAGTAACCAAAGAAATCAGGGTGTACATGCACAACGGTAACGATAGTTTAATCCTGGACAATAAAAATTCGAACATTAAAATCAGGATTATTGGTGGAAAAGGCAACAAAGTGTACGATTTTGCAAATAGCAATGGTTTGGTTAGGTTATACGGCAGAAAAGATAAAGCTACTTACAATGGCAATGATGCCGATAAGATCAGAAAAATAATCTCTAATGATACTTCGAATTTCAGCTACATTCCTAAAGATATGTACCGCAGAAATACCTGGCTGTTAAATGCAGGTTACAACCAGGATGATGGAATATTATTGGGTTTAATCTATAAACAAACTAATCCAGGATTCAGGAAACAACCTTACGGCAATTCGCAAACCATTTCTTTCCTGCATTCATTTTCTACAAGAGCTTTTAAGTTTAATTATAAAGGGGAGTGGTTAAAAGCTTTAGGCAAGGGGGATATTGTGGTAAAAGCCGATGCTTTTGCACCGAACAATACACAGAATTTCTTTGGTTTGGGTAATCAAACCCATTTCGATGAACATGGCGATGATATCAGGTATTACCGTGCACGTTACAACCTTTACCAGTTGGATGCTGCTATCAGGTGGCGCCGTCCTAAATCTACTTTTAGTGTTGGTCCGACATGGCAGTATTACAAATACAATCAGGAAGACAATAACGGGCGTTTTATCGAGAATCCATCACTCTTGCATTCTTCCGATTCGCTGACCGTTCGCAACGAAAAAATGTTTGCCGGCGCATTTATCAATTTCACCAATAATACCCGCGATAACGATCTGTTGCCAACATTGGGCAGTTATATTGATTTTAAGGTTTTAGGATACAAAGGTGTTAACCAGTATTCTAATTCTTTCGGACAGTTTACAGGCAGCATCGCCCTGTATAAAAATCTCGATGGCAGAAAAAATTTCATTCTGGCAGACCGTTTTGGCGGTGGTGTAACCATCGGTAAACCTGCATTTTATCAGGCCCTTTATCTTGGCGGACAGGGCAACCTGCTTGGTTACCGCCAGTTTAGGTTTGCCGGCGAACATACATTTTACAACAATTTAGAGCTTAGGGCCAAACTTGGCGACCTGGTAAGTTATGTTTTACCCGGACAAATTGGCTTATTGGGATTTTATGATGTTGGCAGGGTATGGAAACGTGACGAAGCATCGACAATATGGCACCACGGTGTAGGAGGGGGCGTTTATTTCGCACCGGCATCACTTGCGGTTGTACGATTTGTGATGGGACACTCTTCAGATGGCTGGTATCCTTATGTTTCGCTTAATTTTAGGTACTAAATTTGTGTAACATATTTATTGGTGTAATATCCAACTATTACGTTCAACAGACGAAGATTGCTTTAATGAGTGCGTATCTTTGCAACGAATTAGTAATTAAATAGATAACTGTAATTTTTACACTATAGCAAAACTGATACAATGAATACCAATGTCATACAGATACATAAAAACGAATGTATACATTGCCAGGTAGATTCTTCTCTATCTTTCCGCCCGCTCGTGGAGTATTTAAAAGGCAGATTGAAAACAGAGAAATCGGTAAAATCTGAATTTTACAGGTTTTTACTTCAAAAGATTGAAAAGGACGATGTGCTGCTTGGTAACATCAGTGCCGAAGATTTATCTCAATATAAAGATACTTTAGAACTAATTTTCACTATTCTAACTCCTTTAATGGATAATGAAAATGATCTGTTTTGGGCATTAAGTACGCCAATTCCAGATCAGATTTTCTTTAGCACCAATGCATTTTATAAATTTTTTAAGGATCACGACCCTAAAAATAAAGTAACAAAAGATAATGAACCCGTAGAGAAAAAACAGCTTAAATTTATCTATAATGCTATTTTGAGCCGTTTTTATAATTTTACGCCATTATTGAAAAATGAGATCATATATGCTCATATTAACCCCGAAACTAAGCTTACGCAGTATTATAATATACAAACAGATACCAAGTTTGTAGATATTCTGCATAAGGGCGATCTGCCTGAGCTTAATTTTGAAGAACTGGGCAGGTATTTTCAGAACGATACAGAATTGGAATACCTGGTGGAGCATTTGCCGTTGAGTAATTTTCATTTTGAAGGGTTTACCATTATTTCGATAACGGATGTCACCCTGCAACATGCTATTGACGGTATCCGCGATGCACTGGTTGATCACAATTATCAAACAGAATCTTATAAACACGTTATACACGCCTTAAAAACCCTGAGCGGTAACGGACAACTTGAATTTGGTTTAATGCCCTTTTTAACTGTGAATAACAAACTGGTTTTTGATAATCAGGAATTTTCACAGAGCATGCTCATCAATTCAGCAAAATCGTCCAACCTCGAAGAGGAAGTTTTTTATTCGCTGGTAGAAAAATATAAAGAAAACCCCAGGGCAATTTTTGTAAGTGCCATTAATGAAGATCAGATCAGCAAAGACCCCTTTTTAAGGGTTTTAAAAGAGGCAGGTGTTTGTTCTTATTCGGTATTGCCTATTTATTACAATAACCAGCTGGCTGGCGTTTTAGAAGTTTATTCGGAAGAAGAAGTGTTGGTTGATGATAAGCTTTTATCGAGGTTACGTCCGGCAATGCCTTTGATTGGTCAGCTTTTCCAATACAGTATCGAAGAATTTGATGCCAAAATGGACGAGGTACTGATGGATAAATTTACGGCTTTACAACCTTCTGTACAGTGGAAATTTAACGAAGCTGTTTGGCACTTCCTTCAGAACAATGGCAATCAGAAATTAAAGGAAATTGAAACCATCACCTTTAAGCACATGTACCCGCTGTTTGGTGCAATTGATATCCGCAATTCTACAATAGAGCGTAACAAAGCTTTAAAAGATGATATGAAAGTGCAATTAAACAGCTTGATTGATACTTTGAAAGCCATCCGTAAGCATGTTTCTTTAGAGCTTACCGATAAGTTATTGTTCAATTGTAAAGACTGGATTAAACGTATCGGTGATTTTGCTTCTTCAAACGAAGAAAATAAACTGAATGAGTTTTTGGAAATAGAGGTTTATCCCTTTTTATCCATCATAAAAGGTAACTATCCGGTAACTGCAGAATTTGTAGACCGTTATTTTGAGGTAATTGTGCCACAAACAGGTGCTGCTTTTGCAAACCGCAGGCAATTAGAAGTTTCGATGCAATTGATTAATACCCAGGTAAGTCAATACCTCGAAAAATCGCAGGCAAATTTACAGGCTTCATACCCTTGTTATTTTGCCAAATTCAGAACGGATGGAGTGGAGTACGACATTTATATTGGCCAGGAAATAGCACCTGATAAACCTTTTGATCTTTTGTACCTGAAAAACATCCGTTTGTGGCAGTTAACTTCAATGGTAGATATTGCCCGTTTATCAAAGGGACTGATCAGCGAAATGCCACGTTCATTGGAAACTACGCAATTGATTTTTATCCACTCCAACGCGATTGATATTAGCTTCAGGAACGACGAACGCCGCTTCGATGTAGAAGGTGCTTACAATATCCGTTATGAAGTTGTTAAAAAGCGTATCGATAAGGTATTGATTAAAGGTACCGATGAACGCTTAACGCAACCACATAAAATTGCTATGGTCTATTTCAACCCTGAAGAAGCCAAAGAATATATGGAGTATATTAAATACATGCAGGTTCAAGGTTTTTTAAACGACGATTTGGAAGAATTAGAACTTGATGAACTACAAGGGGTTTCTGGTTTGAAAGCTTTAAGGGTAGGCGTAAAATATTTAGAACCTAAAACAGGTACTAAAGATGATGTGGCGAAAAAGCTTAAGCCTAAAGAAGTAAAATCTATTGAGAAAGAAATTGCCAAGGTGCTGCAGAGGTAGTAGGGAGTAGCTAAATTTATCCGGTAAGCATCCTCAGGAAATCGTCACCCTGAATTCGTTTCAGGGGCTTTTATAACAGATAGATCTCTCCCTGCCAATACCGGCTGGCATTCTGCCAGGTTCCAATCGGGATGACGCGCTTATTATTTAAGATGTAGCCAATAATTGTATATTCCATCGATAACAAAAAACCTCCTGATGATCTCATCAGAAGGTTTTTTTCATTTGTGTGTTATCTATACTATTTTATTGATGCAATTTCTTTTTCGATTACGGTGCTTTCTACCGAACTGATGTTGGTTTTTAAAGCAGCAAACTTATCGATGGTTAATTTTTGCGATTTGCCCATTACCAATATATGGTTATCGGTAGATCCACTTAATTTCAGGTCTGCATTATCGGCAATTACAGTATATAAACCTTCGGTGCTGGTATTGATTTCTGCATGGGCATTTCCTGTTAAAAAGATCTGAAGGTATTTAGTTCTTAGTTTTCCTTCAGTTTTAACAGTTGCATTTTCTGATGCTTCAATTCTGTAAAAATCGCTTACATAAACAGTTAATTTTACTTTTTCGGTACTAATTGAGGTGATTTTTAAATTATCACCGTATTGCACAACCTTTGCTGTTCCAGTATTATCATCATTGTAAGAAATGCCTGGGTTACTGCGCTGGATAATGGTTAGTTCTACATTCCCTTTTACTGAGATTCTTTTGTAACCAGATGTATTTAATATTGCATTTGGCTCTTTTTCTGTTGCAGATATAGGAGCTGTAAATGCAGCCAAAGATAAAATAATTGCTGTTAACGATGCTGAGATGAGGGTTTTGATTGAGGTTTTCATAATATTTTTATTTAAAAATTAAATGTTAATTAATTGTTATTGAAGTGTTTGAGTCTTTTTTGTTTGTTGGTTTTTGAAGATAAGACGCGGGTAATCTGAAAACGTTGCAGCACATTATACAATAGACAGGTAATACTCGATGAACAGGCTTTAATTCAAGACCAAAACAGGTAACATTTACATTTGAATTGTAAAATATTTTAAGAACCACTTTTCGGTTGTTCTTTTTATTTATCTTTAAACAGATTTTAGTCTGCTTATTTATGAAGAAAAAGGTTGTACTTGTTCAGGATAATAAAGATATCCTTGATATAATGGACCAGGTATTGGAAGAAGAGGGATTTGATGTTACCGCATCATTAACAACTGAACCTATAGATAAAATAGATGAAATAGAGCCTGATGTAGTCATAGTGGATGATCACATCAAAGGCAAAAAGAAAGGATCGCAAGTAATTAAAGAGCTTAAATCTGATCCTGAAACAGAAGATGTATCGGCAGTGCTCACCTCAACATCAAACGATTTACCTCAGCAGGCAGAAGAGTGCAAAGCCGATGATTATATCGAAAAACCCTTCGATATAGACCACATGGTTGATGTGGTGAAGAAAAATGCTGAATCCGAATAAAGATATTGCTATTTCTGCCGAAGTGCAGCAAAAGAAATGACGCATTTCGTTAGGGGAGTAGTCATTACGGAATGCCTGCCCGTGCAGGCGTCGAAAAATCTAAAGTCCTATTTTTATTAGATCTAACTTATCGATTTTTCGGCTGGTCCCTACGACTCATTCGTCAAAGTGAGGTTTAAAAGTATCTGTTTTAACCGTCGCTTTTAATTCATGCAGGATGGTGTATAACCCAAAATTGGTCCGGTTAACATAAATAAAATGTTTTACGCCGCGGGCCTGTTTAAATTCTGGCATTTTTGAAATTTTTTCACCATAACTGTATAATTGTTCAAAAAAATCAGGTTTGCTAAAATCAAATGTTGTGCTGGTATATGGCCTGGCAAATAAACTGATCATTTCGCGGTACGATTTATAATAAAATTCTACCTGTTCCGGGGTATCATCCGGATGGATCATTTCAAGCTTCCTGAATGCCTCAATGGTTTTGTCCTTATCGTTGATCACATCAGTAGAGATCAAGGCGAAAAAGGGATAATAAAAATCATCCGGCATCTCTTTAATACAGCCGAAATCAATTACACCAAGATTTTCGTCTGGAGTAATCATAAAATTGCCCGGATGCGGATCGGCATGTACCGCCCTTAATTCATGCTGTTGGAAATTGTAGAAATCCCACAATGCCTGCCCAATTTTATTCCTGAGTTCCTGTGCAGGATTGGTCTGTAAAAACTCCTTTAAATGCAGTCCTTCAATCCAATCCATGGTAATAATCCTTTTTCCGGATAATTCGGTGTAATATTTAGGGAATACCACATGATCGAGGTTTTTGCAGGCTTCTGAAAATTCGATCGAACGCCTTACTTCCAATTCGTAGTCAGTTTCTTCCAAAAGGCGTTCTTCAACTTCTTTGATATAAATATTCAGTTCCCTTTCAGACATGCCCAACAAGCGGAAAGCAAAGGGTTTAACCAGTTTTAAATCAGATGAAATGCTGTCGCCCACACCCGGATATTGGATTTTAACAGCTAGTTTTTTACCGTTAAGCCCTGCCTGGTGTACCTGGCCGATTGAGGCCGCATTGCTCGAACTCAGATTAAAAGTATCGAAGATCTGTTCCGGCGTTTTACCGAAATTTTTGGTAAAAGTGCGCACAATTAAAGGACCTGAAAGAGGGGGGGCGTTGTATTGCGATTGCGTAAATTTATCAACATAGGATTTTGGAAGGATATTTTTATCCATGCTCAGCATTTGTGCAACTTTTAATGCACTTCCCTTTAACTCGCTCAGCGACTTATAAATGTCGGTTGCATTATCCTCGTTGAGTTGCTCGCGGTCCAGTTCAGGATTGAACAATTTTTTAGAATAATGTTTAATATAATTGCCACCGATCTGGATACCGGTTTTAACAAATTTTGCCGAGCGTTCTACCTTGGTGGTTGGAATACTTTTTTGTGTTTTCATTTAATTCTTAAAACCTCATCTTATCAGCAAACTTCCCGTTTCTTGATAAAAACTTTCCATACTCCAATAAATTATCGATAGGCGAGTGCTGAAAAAGATCGAAAGTAACGTTGATTCCTTTCTCGATTGCTTCGTCGCTTTTTTCAAAACCTTCACTGTCATCATTGATCCAGAAATTAACAATAAAGGCAAACTGGATCCACAGCGCATCTTTATATCTTTTGCTTAAAAAACGGCGTTCAGCAAGTTCTCCGCTGTCTAGGCCCTCGTCAATAATTTCCTGTGCAAAGTTTTCGAAAATTGGTTTCACACCGGCGAGCACATCAGGTGTAGAAAATTTTCCTCGGTAATTCTTTAAGCTGTAAATCACGAAACTTCTTTCGTTCTTCAGGTTTTCCAGGTAGCTATAAAAAAAAGAAAGTATTTTCTCTCTGGCTGTATATTGTAACCAAATTTCCTGTTCTTTGATTTTAGTGATTGTTTCAAAAGTAAGTTCGAACCAGATCGTTTTTTCTATGCTTTCGAAAGAAGAGAAAAACTGATAAAAATCGGCTTCGGTAATTTTAAGCTTTTTAACAAAAACATAAACCGATTTTGGCTTTTCATTGTTTGTTAAAACATAATCTAAATATGCTTTTCTAATTTGCTGAGCGGTTGCCATATACCTTTTTTTACAAGTATAACGTTTAATTTATCTGCTTGTTTTTATACCGGATTTTTTGTCGATCATAAAAATGTAATAATAGCTTTCAAAATATTTGAAAGTTAATTTTTTAACTAATTATTTTAGTTTTAAAAGTTTTTTGTTGATAATTAATTTTTTAAAAAGCTAAATTATTTAGTATTTTTGGTTGTTCCTCTTAATTAAAGTATTATATATGATCCAGGTAAATGATTTTTTATATGGCAAAATGGAGTTGCCAATGGTATTTTCTGATTTGTTAAATACCGATGCTTTAAAGAGGTTAGGTGGTGTTCATCAGAGTGGTGCTATATTTTTGGTTAATCCGGATATCTGCCATTCGCGGCTGGAGCATGCCATTGGTGTTGCCATGCTGATCAGGCTTCTTGGCGGTTCAGAACTGGAGCAAATTGCAGGGCTACTGCATGATATTTCGCATACTGCTTTTTCTCATGTAGGGGATTATGTGTTCAATAATACAGATGAAGATTACCATGAAAAGGTTTTTGCTGAGATTTTATGTAAATCGGAAGTGCCTGATGTGCTTTTGAAATATGGTTACGATATTAATCAGATTCTGTATGGTACATTTAATATTTTGGAACAGCCGCTACCTGCGCTCTGTGCCGATCGTTTAGATTATACCTTGCGTGATGGTGTTCATGGTAACATCATTTCCAGGCAGCGTGCGCGCGAGTTTTTAACTGCTGTGGTTTTAAAAGACGGAAAAATTGCAATAAATAAAGAAGTTGAGGTAGAATGGATTAATGAAACATTTGAAAAACTCAATAACGAAGTATTTAAATTACCACTCCACTTATATGCCAACGGAAAAATGGCAGAGCTGATTAAAAAATTTCTTGATAAAGGTTTATTGGTAGAAAGTGATCTGTTTAAAACAGATACATTGCTGTTAAACAAAATCAGAACTTCTTACGAAGGTTATGAGGCCATTAAATCCATTAAACAGTTGAAAGGTTTTACGGAGTTTATGCGTCATGGTGCAGTACCAAAGATTAAAAAAAGAACTTTAAATGCGTTGCTGGTTTAGTGAACCAGGTATTGATGGTTTCATGAGAAAAGTTGCGTCATCCTGAACTTGTCTCAGAATCTATCTGATATTAATTAATGCCAGGCGCCATATACCACTGACTAATTTACTAATGACCAATAAACTAATGACTAATGAACTAATGACTAATGAACCAACACCCAAACAAACCGGTTCAAAGGAATTAACGTATATTGTGAAAAATTTAAAGATATGTCTGCAATAGAAATTATTTTAATTGGCGTAGTGATTCTGCTTCTTTTTGGTGGTAAAAAATTGCCGGAACTGATGAGGGGAATAGGAAAGAGTGTAAAAGAATTTAAGGATGCCAAAAACGAGCCTCCTGTTAAATAAGCTCAGTTTATAAAACATTAGCTTACTAAACGCTGTTCTTTCTTAAAATACTCCTCAAAATGGATAATCGAAAACACGAACAGACAAAATTAAAATCTGATTTTAAAGAAGAAGATAAAAGACATGCAGAAGAAGGATTGAACAACTGGAATGATCGTTTGGATGAAAACCTGGAACCTGAAGATCATAATGACAGTTTAGCTGATCAAAAAGCCAAAGAATTCTCTGAAAAATATGGAAGCGGGGATCAGTCTGACCAGGGTAATGATTAAATATTTATTATATAACCGCCACTTTTGTAGGTGGCTTTTTTGTTTTGAATAATATTATAATTCATAGCTTACCGTTTTTTAAGGTAATGCATATCTATATTTGAAAATTTTTTACACCACCCTCTTGTTTTATTACACGAATAGTGTTTTTTTTATTCAAAAATGTTAAAAATCTTATAATTGTTTTTTCTTGTGATTTGATTAATAGTATATTGCATATCTAATCAAACAAACATGTATAACGTTTTCAAACTTAACTGATAGGTAATGAGCAGGCATTGGTTATTGGTTTTGTTAATGTCCTTGTTTTTCTTTAAAGCATCCGGCCAGAATATTTCCAATGAAGGAACTGATTTTTGGACAGTCTTCCCAACCCATGTTCCATCAAGGGCGGTTAATGGTGTAGTTCCATATGGACAATTAGCGGTTTTTGTAACTTCAAAATCTAATTCAGAAGTGACTGTAACCTGTGGAAATGCTGCTCCTGTAACGAAAAGTATTCCTGCCAATACAGCTGTCAGGTTTGATGTGCCAAGGGCCAATGCCTATATTGACGGACAATTGGAAGCGAACCAGGTTTTAACCAATAAAGGAATACATGTTAAGGTTACAGATGGCCAGCCAAAAGTTTCTGTATATACTCATATTTATGGAGCAGCGAGGTCTGCCGCTTCATTGATTTTGCCATTTGAAACCTTAGGACAAACGTATTATTCGATGAATTTTACACAAACCAATGGTGGCAATAATTTTTTAACACTGGTTGCCGTAGAAGATGATACAAAAATTATTTTGCATGAAAATAATGGTAATAAAATTCCAATAACCTTAAACAAGGCAGGCGATGTTTATGAATATTTAGCGCCTGGCACTGAAGACCTAACCGGAGTTTATGTAGAGACAGACCCTACAACATCATCATGCAAAAGGTTTGCTGCATATTCTGGTTCTTCCGTAATTGGGATCGTATGTTATACTTCTCAGGATCCACTATTTCAGCAGTTATATCCTACCAATAGTTGGGGCAAAAATTATGGCGTGGTACCTTTCATCAATAGAAAATATATTCTGCGGATCCTTGCCCAGGAAGATAATACAAGTGTAACTTACAACGGCACTACGTATATTGTTAATAAAGGAAAATTTTTTATTGAAAGTAATGAGTTAACTAATTCGACTTTTATTACTGCCGACAAGTTGATTAGTGTAGCGCAGTATTCTTTATCGCAAGATTGTTCAGCTGCTAATGGAGGTTCAATTATCGGCGACCCGGAAATGGTAATATTAAATCCAATTGAATTTAATATAAAAGGAGTCACCGTTTTTTCATCAGATTTACAAAGAATTACCAATAAATATGTAAACGTATTAATTAAGACAGACAAGATTTCTGGATTTAGGTATAATGGCAGAGCGCCAGGTACGCCCTGGACACCTTTAGATGGTAATTCGTCATATTCTTACACACAAATACCGGTTAATGAAGAAAGTGTAACGCTTACGGCAGATGATGGTTTTAATGCCATTGCCTACGGATTTGGCGATCACGAGTCTTATGCATATTCTGCCGGTACAAATTTATCATCGAACAATTATCTTACGGTATTTAATGCTGCTAAAAATGAAGAAGGGCAAAATGGATGTATTGGAGAAACTTATAATATCAAAATATCGCTCCCATACAAGCCAGACTACATCAACTGGTCGTTAGATAATGAAAATGTAATCAATCAAAATCCACCTGCACTTATTGAAACCAAAACTTTGCCTGATGGTACCAACATATTTACCTACGAATCGCCTTATACCAAAACCTATGCGCAAAAAGGTAAACACAGTTTGGAAATTGTGGCACATGTACCCAATACATCATCATGTGTATCGGGCGATTTAACAACAAATTATACTTTTAATATTTACGATCTTCCAACAGCAAAGTTTGATCCTGTAATCGGTTGTTCGGGTAAGGATACTAAATTTACCGATTTAAGTGTTTCTAATTCTGAAGATTTTGCAGTAACAAAATGGTTGTGGGATTTTGGAGATGGAAGCATGCCTTCTACAGAACAAAACCCAGAACATACTTATGCAAGGCCAGGCCGGTATTTTGCAAGATTAACCGTTACCACCGGTTCAAATTGTTCCAATACGTCAGAACCCGTTGAAATTATCATAAATCCTTCACCTTTTGCCGATTTTGAAGCTGCCGGATTCTGTACCAATACATTAACGGTTTTAACGGATAAATCAAGCATAGAAGCTACAGGGACCATTGTTAAATGGACCTGGGATTTTGGCGATGGCAGTAATCCTGTAACATTAGAAAATAATGTTGCCCCCTCTCATCAATATACCGCTGCAGGTACTTATAACATTACTTTAACTGTTGAAAGTGACCTTAAATGTACCGAAACTAAGCGTGTTAGTATAACGGTTTATGATCCACCTAAAGATATAGATTTCATGCTTCCTGATTTCTGTTTGGCTGATGGAGTAGCCAGATTTAAAAATACATCTAAAAATGTAGATGCTGGTACAACAGGTTTAACGTTTAAATGGCAGTACCTTGATGATAACAATAATGTGGTAGCCACTTCAACAGGTGTTGATGGTGCTTTTACACCTACAGCCACGGGAAATTATAATGTGATTTTGACGGCAAAGAATCAAAATGGCTGCGAAATTCCAGTTTCAAAGAGGTTTACTGTTAACGGAGCTGTTAAAGAGGCAAAGTTTGAAAAGGTGAAAAACGATGTTTGTGTAAGCGACGAGATATTAATCAAAAACACTTCAAGCACTTTTGCTGGCAAAATTACCAAAATTGAGATTTATAGAGATTCTCAAAATGAGACTACTATTTACAAAACGATTCCTTATCCGGATGACAGTGATATATCTATTAAATACGAAACTTTTGGGGGGAGTGCCAGTCGCATATTTAAAGTGAGATTGGTTGCCTATTCTGGAGAAAGTTGCTTTAAAGATTATACGGACGATGTTACCGTAAAACCCGTGCCGCAATTGGTGTTTGAGGATATGGCCCCTGTTTGTCAGGCAGATGGTACAGTTATAATTACGCAGGCTAAACAGAAAGCCGGCGAAGAAATGGATGGAGCTGGCGTATACAGTGGTGATGGCGTAAAGGCCGATGGGACCTTTAATCCTAAAATTGCCGGGGTAGGGTCACACACCATCACCTATACTTTTAAAGGTGCTGACGATTGCTCCTCTTCAATCAGCAAAACGATTGAAGTGTATGCATCTCCTGTGGCCGATGCGGGTACACTGATCTACATGTTAGCCGGCGGACAGATTGAAATTCCGGCAACTGCTGAAGGCGCCAATTTAAAATACGAATGGTCGCCGGCAACCGGGCTAAATAAAACAAATGTATTAAAACCCGTTGCTTCTCCCGATCAGGATACCGAATATACTTTAACTGTAACCACACAACCCAATGGCTGTTCAGCAACATCAAAAGTACTGGTTAAAGTGTTACAAGCCTTAAATCCACCCAATACTTTTACACCAAATGGCGATAATGTGAACGATACCTGGAATATTAAATATTTAGATTCTTATCCCAATGCTACCGTAGAGATATTTAACAGAAACGGGCTTAAAGTATTTTCAAGCAAAGGGTATAAAGTTCCTTTTGATGGGACTTATCAAAATGAACCGCTTCCAACGGGTGTTTATTATTACATCATCAATCCACAGAACGGACGAAAAACCATAACAGGACCACTTACCATAATCAGATAAATTGAAGAAGCTTATCACCATATTAGTGCTTTTTGCAACGGTTAATGTTTTTGCACAGCAAAAGCCGCAATATACCCAGTACATTTTTAACCAGTACCTGCTAAATCCGGCACTCTCTGGAATTGAAAATTACCTCGATTTTAAAGCTGGTTACCGCAAGCAGTGGTCGGGTATTACCGATGCGCCTCAAACGTCTTTTGTATCGGCCCATTGGGCACTGGGCGATAACCAGTTATGGAGCAATGCGCTTACCTCTTTTCCTGAGCAAACCGGTAACCCTATGGACCGGAATTATATGCAGAACTATATGTCGTCGCCGTCTCATCACGGCATGGGACTAACAGCTGTTCTGGATAAAACCGGGCCGATTAAAAGGCTGGATGCTAATGTAACCTATGCTTATCATTTACAATTGAGCAACGATTTTAATTTATCGGCAGGTGTTGCCGCGGGTATTTCGAGTATTTCGCTGGATGTAAACGCACTTACTTTTGATACCCCTATTGATCCGATTATGAACAGGGCGCTGATTAACCAGGTAAAACCTGATTTAAGCATAGGTTTATGGCTATATGGTGCCAGGATGTTCGCAGGTGTTTCCGTACAGCAAATTTTACCTCAAAAGTTAAGTTTTACGGGAGATAACAATTATAATATGGGTAAAGAAGTACCTCATTATTTTGCTACGGGGGGATATAAATTCTTTGTAGATGATGAGATTTCAGCCATTCCTTCTGTAATGATAAAATACGTATCACCAACGCCTGTTTCTTTTGATTTAAATATGAAACTGGCATTTAAAGATAAAATCTGGTTGGGTGGAAGCTATCGCAGAGACGATTCTTTTGCGGCGATGGCGGGGTTTAATATCGGTAAAATGGTTAACCTTACTTATTCTTACGATTTTACCACTTCACAACTCAATCAGGTAAGTAATGGTAGTCATGAAATTGTATTGGGCCTGTTGCTGAATAATATTTACAAGGTGCCATCATATATTAGGATGTGGTAATGTGTTGGTATTCAGGTTTATGTAAGTATGTTGCTAATGGATCGGAGCGCAAAATATTCAGCCGGGGCTGGATGGCCACACCAGTTTTTCATTTTTGAGATTGCAGAAACTATGTTCTTAAACCCGATTGCAGTGCAAAGCCCGTAAGCGAGGAACGAGTGCGGACTTGGAATGGAAAGCGGGACTGAAGCTGCCAAGCACACAGAACTGTTCATTTCTCAATCACAACAAATACACCATTTATATTTGGCGCGCAATGCTTTCAGTTGGTAATTTACAATTTTATACGTTAGATAAGTAACTGTAAGCTTCGAATTGTAAACTAGCAGTTGGTAACTGCCAACTGATCTAAAGTTCTTTCCTGAGTCTGGCTACCGGAATATTCATTTGCTCACGGTATTTGGCAACCGTTCTTCTTGCGATGTTATAACCCCTCTCTTTTAAGATTTCGGTTAATTTTTCATCCGCTAAAGGTTTGCGTTTATCTTCGTTGCCGATACAGTCTTCCAATATTTTTTTAACCTCTTTGTTAGAAACTTCTTCACCATTTTCTGTCTGAATGGCTTCTGAGAAGAAAGATTTTAATAAAAAAGTGCCAAATTCTGTTTGTACATATTTAGAGTTGGCTACCCTCGATACAGTTGAAATGTCCATGTCGATTTTATCGGCTATGTCTTTTAAGATCATCGGGCGCATTTTACGCTCATCAGCTGTTAAAAAATATTCATACTGATAGTGCATAATGGCGTTCATTGTTTTTAACAAAGTTTGCTGTCTTTGTTTAATAGCGTCAATAAACCAGCGGGCCGAATCCAGCTTCTGTTTTACAAACTGAACAGCTTCCCTCAGCTTTTTATCTTTTGACGAAGCTTTGTCATAATGCTCAAACATCTCCTGGTAAGATCTGCTGACCTTTAATTCAGGTGCATTTTTTGAGTTTAAGGTCAATATCAATACCCCATCATTATTGCTGATATGGAAATCGGGAATAATCTGCATTTGTTTGGTAGTAACCTGATTGGCATCACCCGGTTTAGGGTTTAAGCGCAAAATTTCGTTTACCACCTCTTTAAGTTCCTCGCTATCTAAACCTAAACTTTTTTCTAGTTTATCGTAATGTTTACGTGTAAACTCATCCAGATAGTTTTCTACAACATTCATTGCTTTAACTATAATCGGATTGTTTGTATCTTTCCTTTTTAACTGGATTAGTAAGCATTCTTTCAAGTCTCTGGCACCAATGCCCGGAGGGTCAAAACCCTGGATCAGTTTTAACATTTCCAGAACATCTTCTTCCTCCACCATTACATTCTGAGAGAAAGCTAGATCATCGATCATAGAGCCTAACGGACGGCGTAAATAACCATCATCATCTAAACTGCCGATGATCTGTTTGCCAACGATAAAATCCTGATCGGATAGGGGAATAAGGTCTAACTGCTCCTGTAAACTTTCGAAAAATGTACTTTCAATGGCGATTGGAGTTTCTTTTTTCTCCTCATCATCATCGCCATTATTGTAGTTGGTACTATAATCGTTGGTAGAATCGTCCTGTAAATAATCATCTACATTAAATTCATCCATGCTGGTATCTTCTGATGATTGTTCGTAATCTTCAGGCCTGTCGTTTAAATCATCATATTCGCTCTTTGGCTCATCCTGAGTCATTAAACTTGGATCTTCAAGTGCGGGATTTTCCTCAAGTTCTTCCTTTATACGCGTATCTAAAGCTACGGTTGGCACCTGCAACAGTTTAATAAACTGTATTTGTTGCGGTGATAACTTTTGTAATAGTTTTTGTTGTAAGTGTTGCTTTAGCATAGTAAATATAAAAGAATAGGGCAAAAATAAACAATAGATTTCAGATATTATGCTGATTTGAACTAAATGCTATTGATATGCCTGGTTTTTAAATTATTTCCTAAACATTTGGATTCAAATTAAAGTTTGTTAATTTTAATAAAAAAACTAAAACTTAATAAAAAACATGGGCTTTATAAAAGAATTTAAAGATTTTGCCGTTAAGGGAAACGTACTTGACCTGGCGGTGGGTGTAATTATTGGTGCTGCATTTGGTAAAATTGTGAGCTCCCTGGTTGAAGACATTATTACCCCTGCAGTGTTGGGACCTGCATTAAAGGCAGCTGGTTTAGAAGATTTAAGTAAGCTTACCATTGCAGGCACGGCCATTAAATATGGTAATTTCCTGTCGCAGGTAATTTCATTTGTTATTGTGGCATTTGTACTCTTTTTGATTATTAAAGGAGCAAATAACCTGAAAAAGAAAGAAGTTGCTGCTCCGGCTGAAGCTCCTGCACCTACAAAAGAAGAAGTGCTTTTAACGGAAATCAGAGATTTGTTAAAAGCTAAAGCATAATATAAAAAAGTCGTTCCGATCTAACTTCGGAACGACTTTTTGGTTTAATAACTTCTTTTTACCGCAGGGTCGGTTATGATGATATAGTCGCCAAGGTTTTTGAATTTGTTCCAGTCTGGATTAGCAAAACCTGCGTCAGAAAATGAAGAAATATTCAGGATTTTTACCTTTGGGTTGGCTTTTAATAATTTCGCCACCGTACCCAGTTTTTCATCGCTATGGAAACGCCCGTTAAGCTGTAGCACTTTTATTCCTTTATTTGATTTTAAAAATTTATTGATAGACCAGGCCATGGTAGCATCCCACAGGTTTTGGGTCTGGTAAATCTTCATCGGTCCCATATCGTGCCCACCCAGTGTTTCAGTAAATTTTTCATAATACCTGCCCTGTGCAGTATCGATAGGTGCAGGGGGCAAAAAATTGAACGAAGCTTTAGGAAAATTTGCTAACACTTTTAATCCGCCCATAGTAACTGCATTGCTGTATCGGGTAGCGGCATTGGCGGCAATTACTTTAATGTTGTTCGCTTTGGCATATTCTATAAGGGGCTTGTAGTCTTTATAATTTCCCCATGCCCTCCCTTCTTTAATAAAATTCTTTTCAGAAATCAGTCCTGCTAAATATTCATCTATTTCGGGCTGCACATCGGTATGGAACATTTCCAGTGATAAAGCTGTTCTGTTGGGATAGGTGCTACTCAGTTTCTTAAAAATTTCAGCTTCCAGGTAATGTCCGATAGAATCGTTATGGTCTTCTCCAAAGAATAACACATCTGCTAAGGCCATATCTGCGATAATATCATCTACTGAAATGTTCTTTTGTTTTTTTACGTCGTAAATTTTGTAATGGCTGCTTATTTCCTGTGCATATAGTGCTGCAGAAATGCTGAGGCTGATCATTAATAGGAAAAATTTCATGGCCTCAAAATAACAAAATAATTTTCACCGATAAAATGAGGTCACTTACCGCCATTTTGCCATTTCCTGCACCGCGTATATATTGGGGGTGGATGGTTATCGGTACTTTTGGATTATTAAATACTACACACATGGATAACCTTAATCATAACGATAATAACAGCGCTAAAAATGGGGGCCGGGCTTTAAGTGGCTTCGTCATAGCGATCATCGGGGTCGCACTTTTGTTAAACAATATGAATTTAAATATCCCCGGGTGGATATTGAGCTGGTCTAATTTTTTAATCTTAATTGGAGTATTTATCGGCGTTCGTCGTAACTTTAAAGGTATAGCCTGGTTGATCCTGATTTTGATCGGTGCTTATAATACTTTGGATAATATACCTGATCTGGATTTTGATCCGTCCAAATACGCTTTGGGTGTGGGTTTGGTAATCATCGGAGGCTTCCTGATCTTCAGGCCTAAAGATGCAGAATTCTTTGGAAAGAGGTGCAAGGGCCGGAAAAAGGCCAGCTTTAACTTTGAGGAGGCGGCCAGTGATAAAACTGCGAACAATAACGATGTAATTGAAGTAACGGCAGTCTTCGGCGGAAGTACTCAGACTGTTTATTCGAAGAACTTTCAGGGGGGAGATATATCGGCAGTATTTGGCGGTGCGGATATCATCATGACTCAGGCCGATTTTACCGATACAGTCTCGCTTGATGTAACTGCTGTTTTTGGTGGCATAAAATTGATTGTACCACAGAACTGGGCTATAAAATCGAACGTAACTGCACTATTTGGCAGCGTAGAAGATAAAAGATCGCATGTAATGCCGGTATCGGAAATGACTAAAACACTGGTTTTAGACGGTACAGCAATGTTTGGCGGTATTGAGATTAAAAGTTTCTAAACATTTATTATAAAACATTGCCTATGAAATGGTTTGCAGTAAATTGTATCTATCAGGTAATTTGTGGCGAAGGGAAACATGCTCCCCAGTTTAATGAGCAAATACGCCTGATACAAGCAGATGGTATTGTGCTGGCCTTAGAAAAAGCTAAATTGAATGCTGTACATTTTAATCCGCCTTTTAGTAACTGCATAGGCGATAAAGTAGTATGGAAGTTTATCGGTATAGGCGGGATATTGGAGGTAGAAGAACCTGCCGATGGCGTAGAGGTGGGTTCGAAGATTGTTGAACCGAAATCAGTTGAAAAATACCTCGAAAAACTCGAACACCGTAATCAATCATTAACTAATCAGAACCGTTTTGACAACTAGACCTTTATCCGTTCCACAGATACAGAGAACATCACTTGCCCTAGCAATAGTCTGGACAGTGATATGTGGTGCCGGATTACATTATGTGGTGAATTTTTCGTGGTGGATATCCATGACCGATAGCCTGGTCAATAATTTTTTATTGGTACTGGCCTGTATCGCGGTAAGCAATATGCTCGGATATTACCAGCCTAAAAACGAACGTATCCTTTATGTGCTCATCATTACGCTGGCATTAACCTTTGTAATCATTTACATCGCAAAATACGGCATACTTCTTATTTTTGCCGATTATAAGGCTTATAAGGATTTCTATACTTTTTCTTTTGGTTTCCGGGGGCTCATCTCATTTATGTGCCTGGGATGGTGCGCGCTGGCTAATATTTTATGGTACAGGCTCGAAGAACAATCAGAAACACATGAAAGGCTTACTGCAGCCAAAAGCCTGGCCAAAGAAGCAGAGCTGAATAAATTAAGACACCAATTGCAGCCACACTTTCTTTTCAACAGTTTAAATTCTGTATTTGCACTTACCATGGTGAACCCGAAAGAAGCGGGGGTAATGATTACCAAACTGGCTTCTTTCCTCCGCGGCACCTTAAAACGCGATGACGAATTATGGGTTTCGGTAGAAGAGGAGATGGAATACATTCAGCTGTACCTCGATATTGAAAAGGTAAGGTTTAGCCATAGGTTAAATATAGAGGTAAATGTGGCCGAAGATACCTTGAAACTCTGTTTGCCTGGTACTTTGTTGCAGCCAATTGTAGAAAATGCGATTAAATTTGGGCTTTATAATACCTCTGCAGCCATTACCATTAAAATTGATGTAACCGTTGAATATAATATCTTACAATTGCGCGTACAGAACCCTTTCGACCCGGAGATGAAGGCTGCAGGCGGTACAGGTTTTGGTTTAAGTGCCATTAAACGCAGGTTGTATTTATTATTTGCAAATACCCATTTATTACAAACCGATATTGAGGCAAATAATTTATATATTACCACCCTAAAAATTCCACAGAAAAATGATCAGAACAATACTAATTGACGATGAGCCTTTAGCAAGAGATATTGTAAAATTTTATCTTTCCGATCATGCAGAAATAGAGGTTGTGGCCGAATGCAGTGATGGATTTGAAGGCTTAAAAGCAATTACCCAGTACAAACCCGATCTGATTTTTCTGGATATCCAGATGCCCAAGATCAGCGGTTTCGAAATGCTCGAACTGGTAGAAGATAAACCCGCTGTTATTTTTACCACCGCTTTTGATGAGTATGCCATTAAAGCATTTGAGGTGAATGCGGTAGATTACCTCCTCAAACCGATTGATAAATCGCGTTTTGATACTGCCATTAAAAAGCTGCCCAATAAATTAAATCAAACCGAAAATACCGAAGCTGTTTTAGATGCAGCCGCATTAAGCCCTGCTCAAAACAATAGGGTAGTGGTAAAAAAAGATGGTGTAATTAAAATTATTCCTGTAGCAGATATCAATTATTTGGAAGCAGATGATGATTATGTAAAATTAAGTACCGTTGATGGTTCGTTCTATAAGAATAAAACCATGGCTTATTTCGAACAGACACTTGATGCAGCCCAATTTATCCGAATACACCGTTCGTATATCATTAACCTGGCGCAGGTAACGAAAATAGAGCTTAAAGAGAAAGACAGTTATGTGGTGCTGTTAAAATCAGATATCTGGTTGCCTGTAAGCAAAACAGGCTATGTGAAATTGAAGGCGGCCTTAGGCTTGTAAGAAGATAGATTATTTTAAAAGCGAATCATTACTTATTTTTTATGAAAAGCAATCAACTGCAAAAGTTATTGATCGTCCTGCTTTTCGTTACAATCTTTTTGCCTTTTAGCTGTGCTTCAGGCCAGCAAAAGGATTTTCACTGCAATCAGGTTTGTTTTCGATGGCAGGTGCCTCTATTGGGGGCATGTTCTTTTCCGGCGCATTAGGTATGTGACATCCCAAAGGGACGAATCATAAATAGAAAAAATGCATATTGCATGTTTTCATTCTGTAGGAACGTTTGGTGAAGACGGTATATAACAAGTTATTGGTCTCATTTTCCAAAAAAGATTTTCTACATTTGCATTTAAATAGAAAAATAATAATTAATCACTCTTGCATTTGTAGAGAAATCGCTTTATATTTGCACCTCTTAATTTTACAACAGATAATATACAGTCATGAAAAGAACATACCAACCTTCGCAAAGAAAGAGAAGAAACAAACACGGCTTCCGCGAAAGAATGGCAACAGCTAACGGCAGACGGGTATTAGCATCACGTCGTGCTAAAGGAAGAAAAAGATTAACAGTTTCTGACGAACGCAAGCATAAAGCATAATTTTTGATTGCTTTTCCGTTAATCCGGAATTGGCAGATCAAAATCTGCAGTTATCAATCAAAAATATATGTACACATTCAGGAAAGAAGAACGGTTATGCAGCAGGAAACATTTAGACCTGTTGTTTAAAAGCGGTTCTTCTTTTTTATTATATCCTTTTCGGGTTTCTTATCTTTTTATCGATCAACCGGCTGATGTACAGGCACAAGTGGTTATCAATGTTCCTAAAAAGAGATATAAACGGGCGGTTGACCGTAATTTACTCAAACGCCGTATCCGCGAGGCGTATCGCCTAAATAAACAAGATAAATTATATCTTCCATTGCCTACCGATAGGGGATTGCTTTTGTTTTCCATCCAGTTTGTCGGTAAGGATAAGTATGAATTTGCTTTTATCGAGAAAAAACTGATTGCTACCTTTAAGCGTTTCCATAATTTAATCCAGCCCAATGAAATTCATCAATAAAATTTTTGGTTGGTTTTTTTTAGGTTTGATTAAAATATATCAATACGCCATATCACCTATGCTTGGGGCAAATTGCCGTTTTACCCCAACCTGCTCACAATACGGTATAGAAGCCATAAAAAAACACGGACCCTTTAAAGGCGGCTGGTTGGCGTTAAAACGCATTGGCAGGTGTCATCCCTGGGGTAAACACGGGCATGATCCGGTACCGTAACGGGGTTTATTAGGCATTAGTCAATAGTTAATTGGTTCATTTGTCATTGGTTTGCTTTTCAAATCGGTTATTGTTTTACATAACGCCGGTCAAAATGACCATCACTTACACAACATATCGGAACAGAGAAATCTATTTTTTTGGTTTTAATTGTCTTTAGATTACACTATCATCAATATTGTTTTGTAAAAAGTTGTTCGTCATGACTTTATAATAGTTACTTTTGCATTCAGCTAGGCCATAGCACGGTATCTCCGTTCTACTTAAATCCGGCCTAACAAATTTTTCGGAATGCACAGACCAAGCCATACCATTGGCTTTGAAAGAAAAATTTTCAGCCGGTATTTTTTATTTCTTTTTGATGCCAAAAAGAAAGAGCCCTTCGGCGGCGGTGAGCCGAGGCAAGACTTGCTGTAAGGAAAACGTCTCTCATAGTGATTTTTATAAAATAAATTACTCTTCAGGATTGATACAACATTAGCAACAATTTACTTTGGACTTAGTACTAAAAACTGCAGACTAACGCAACCCATCTTCCATAATCCCATAATCCCTCTTCCATTTTCCATTTTTACTTATCTTTGCTCCATGGCTAAAATACTTCAAATAGAAACCGCTACGGCAATCTGTTCAGTAGCATTATCTGTTAATGGCGAAACAATTTCATTTAAAGAAGAGAAAGGACAAAACCTGCATGCGGCAAACCTGACCATATTTATTGATGAGGTGGTTAAAACTGCAGGGCTAAACTACCAGGAATTGGATGCGATTGCCATAAGTAAAGGTCCGGGTTCTTACACAGGCTTGCGTATTGGCGTTTCTACTGCTAAAGGCCTCTGTTATGCCTTGGATAAGCCCCTAATTGCCATTGAAACATTGGAAATGATGGCCGCAGGTTTCTTAGCTGAAAATCCAGATTATTCAGGGTTGATCTGCCCGATGATAGACGCCAGGAGGATGGAGGTTTATACTGCCGTTTTCGATCCTTCATTAAACCTATTGCTGCCAACCGAAGCTAAAATTATTGATGAAACTAGTTTTAACGCTTTCCTTTCTCAACAATGCATCACTTTTTTGGGTGATGGAGCAGCTAAATGTGCCGGGGTTTTAACGCACCCTAATGCAAGGTTTACCGCAACCAATTTTAATTCTGCACCATACATGTCTAAATTAGCCAAACAGGCCTTCGATAATGGTAATTTTGAAGATGTAGCTTATTTCGAACCTTTTTACCTGAAAGATTTTGTGGTTACCCAGTCTAAGAAGCAACAGATACAAGGTTAAGCTTATTTTCTTTTAAATATCGAAAACAGGCTTTTAAAAAAGCTGCCATCGTTACTTTTATCATTAATGCCTGGTATAATATCGGCAAATTGTGGATGATTAACCACATTGCCAAATTTAATGCCAACCCCCATATAAAAAGAAGCACCGTTTGGACCGCTGCCTACAGAAGCATCTTTTTTAATTGCTCCGGCAGTTTGGAAACTTGTTGCTACTAAATTATCGGTACCTAAAAACAGTTCGAAATTAGGAGTTTGGTATTTAGCCTGCAGGCCAACCATAAAAACACCATTTAAATTATACAAAGGTGTAATGCTGCCTGAAAAATCGTTGGCAATAAAAGTGTTTACAAAGGCAATATCTCCACCTTTGTAAAACAGGTTTTTCGAAACAGCCAATGCTGGTTTGTAAAAGTCATAACGTTTAGACAGGTATACATCCAGCTTGGCATTGGTAGGGGCCAAAAACTTCTTAGGTTGCTCTGCAAGCAGGAAGATATCTTTTATCTCCTGGTTTGTATTGGATTGGTTACCCTCCAAGTTTTCGATCACTTTCGATTGATTTATTGTGGTACGTTGTGTATTGCTCCGCCACCAGATAAAACCCAGATCTTTAACATTAGCCATTAAAAACAAACCTCTTTTCGTGGTATAATTTGTTCCGAAGCCAAATGATAAACCAGGGTTTTTAAAATTCGGGAAGAAATTTTTCTTATCCACCTCGTTAAAATCAGAAAAGTTGGCCGAATAAGTTCCATCTAAACCGATCAACATGGCCGATGCGTCCGGATCGACATAGAGATAAGAATTGGATATATCGAGTTTGTTATAGAGGATTCCGCTTAATAAACTGGCTTTTAAACCAAAGGCAAGTCTCTTGTTCCAGTTTTCGCGGTAAGTAAAGCTGAACTGGTGATAGCTTTGCTCGTATCCTTTTGTATCGAATATGCCGTTGTATAGCTTGCCAGGTGTAAAACGTTCAAAAGAATCAAAAATGGCCAAAGTTTCGTTGGTATAATCGATATGGGCGTCCGACCTGATCTGCCACGCAAAGCCCATTTCTTTTTGGTATTTATATGATTTGAAAAGACGGAAAGTGGCAACGTAAATATTACTGTTTTCGAAAAAATGATTTATTTCGCCTGTTCCAATCGGTAAACCCGAAGTGTTGTACTGGCCTTCTTGTGTTAATCTTCTTACAATATATTTAGAACTACCTTTATTAATTGCATTTACACCAAAATAAGGAAGAAAGAAATTCGAAGAAAATTTTCGTGAAGAATCCAAGGTAAAGGATTTTTGAGAAGGGTTTTCGAATGCATCAAACATGGTTTTTGTCCCAAAAAGTGCATATTGTTGTGCATTTGTAACCCCAAAGCTGGTCAAAGCCAATAAAGCGAGTAAAAGTTTCTTCATGTAAATAGTTTGTTTGGGATAATTTCTTTTTAGTGGTTACTTAACGTGATTAACGGATACTTAACGAATCTGGTATTTCTGGTTTTAAATATTTGTTTAAAAGCAAGTTAGTGATGAACTTGTTTCGGTCTGCACTCATCTGGTAATAAAAAGTATCGAAGCTTTTTAAACCGCTGTCGGCCCTTAAATGTTTGTAAAAACCCAATTGAATATTGTTCCTGAAAATATCTGCCGAATTTTTGGTATTAATGTAGTAACTCACATTTGATGTCGTCGAAATCTGATTAACTGCATCTAAATACTGCGGGGTCTGGATCAAAAGCCTGTTATTTTTATAATCATTTAAAAAAGACTGTACTGTACTTGCATTATTGGCCACAACTAAATTATTATCTACAATGGTATAATATGGTTTTCCGAATTTTTTGAAAGGTTCGCCAAAGTAACTGAACAAAATATCTGATGATTTAAACAGCTTAATGTCTTCGTTATAATCAGCACTTACATCAAGCAGCAATTGCTTTACTTTTTCGCCATTCGATAAAGAAATTGCCCCTAATTTTTCGGTTGTGCTTAACTGGAAAAGTATAAATTGGTTCTTTGTATAAACCGGGAATATTGCATTCAGGTCTATTCTATATTCATCTTTTACTTTTTTGATTGCTCCACCGGTTTTATCGGTTAATTTCATCTGTTCCTGCCAGTTATTTAGTTTTTTTAACCATTTTTTATAATCGTCATAAGCATATAAGGTATAATTTGCAGTATTATCAGGCAATATATTCTGTATAGAAGTGTTTTGTGGCACTGTACTTTCAAATAGCTTAAGGTAGTTTTGCTGATCCTTTAACTCCGTATTCCCACTAAAAAGGATTTTTTCCTTACTGAAATTGTAATTAAGTACAGCAAAACTGTTTTGTTTATTAAAAATGCTGATTTCTCCGTTTATATTTCCGGCAATGATATTCTTTAACAACAAAGGGGCCTGGTTAAAGTTAATGTAAACATGTACCAGTACATTTTTAATCTGCCGGTTATTCTCTTTAATGTAATCTGTAAATGGATTTTCAGATAAACGTACATTGGCATCATTAATCAGCTTTAAGGACGTTGAAACAGTTAAAACCTGGCCATGAATGCCCAAATAAACCGATAAACTATCATTTAATTTAACGGTATAGAGTTCTTTTGAGTTTTCGGTGATTGCTTTTTTTGCTTTGAGTTCCCTGTAGAATTTTTCAATGCCATTATCAGGCTGTACCTGTAAGGTGATCAGGAAATTTAAAGTTTTATTCGAATCGGGCAATACGCTAATGTACAGCTGCTGGTCTTTTAGGTACCTGTTAAGTCCATTATCGTCAATGATGCCTGCTTTTAAGTGTTTTAAAAGGTTCATTTTATCCTTCCCTAAAACCTTTTGGATAAGCTGCTGACCTTCCATAATGTCGTAAAAACCTTTGTCGTTCCGAAAAGAAAATACCAGGGCGGCATTATTGGTAGCAGATTGTAGTGCAAGGTCTTTTGCATCGTTATCTGTACCCAATTTCGAAAAATAGAGGTAAGCCATAAAGGCCACACCTAAAAATAATGCACTTGTAAGGATTATGATTTTTTTCATCTGCTGTGCAACAAATTTAATTTATTACATTGATTAGTGAGAAGTTCTGGGGCAATTTATTAATTTAGCGATTGCTACTCGCAAATCATTATGAATAAACGAATAATCCTTACTGCTTCTTTTTTTGGTGCTGTTGCTGTTTTACTGGGTGCTTTCGGGGCCCATGGTTTAAAAGCCTTAATCGATGGACCATCACTGGAAATATGGCAAAAAGGTGTTAATTATCAGTTCTATCATACCTTTGCATTATTATACCTTTCTACTTTTGCCCGCTACCGGAACAAGCTGATTAATATTGCTTATTTCTGTTTCACATTTGGGATTATTCTTTTTTCAGGTTCGCTGTATTTGTTGGCTACACGGAGTATATCGCATCTTGGGTTTACGGAATTTATAGGTCCGGTAACACCAATTGGTGGGCTTTTATTGGTGCTGGGATGGATAATGCTCTTTTTTGCAGCATTTAAAGATAAATAATGAACAGTTTTGAAAACGATATTTTTGCAGAAAGAGAAACACTTTTTGTGGAAGTTATTTTGCCTTTATCTTTGGCGAAAAACTATACTTATCGTGTACCCTTTGACCTAAACGATCAAATTGCAATCGGGAAACGAGTGGTGGTTCAGTTTGGGAAACACCGCATTTATACTGCACTGATCAGTGCCATTACCACTGTTCCACCAACTGTGTACGAAGCAAAATACATTATCGATATTGTAGATGCTGAGCCAGTAATTACCCCAACCCAGCTTAAATTCTGGAACTGGATGACCAATTATTACATGTGCAACGAAGGCGATGTAATGGCTGCTGCACTGCCCGCAAGTTTAAAACTGGCGAGCGAAACCATCCTGATCCTCCGCGAAGACTATAACGGTGATACCGACTTAACCGATAAGGAAGAAATTATTGTTAATACATTAAAACAGCAAGAAAAGCTTACTGTTAACGATGTTTCTAAACTGCTCGGACAGAAAACGGTATATCCGATCATTAATCAATTACTGGATAAAGAGCTGATCCTGGTAGCAGAGGAGGTGGTGCAGAAGTATAAGCCTTTGCTTAAATCGTTTGTAATATTGAACGATTTTTACAGCGATGAAGAGAATTTAAAGCAACTGTTCAATGTACTTGATAAGGCGCCAAAACAATTGGATGCATTGCTGGGATATCTTAAACTGACGAAATCTAATCTGCCGGTTTCTAAAGAACAGCTTTTGGCCGAAAGTAACTGTGGGCAGGCGGCATTCAAAGCTTTAACAGATAAAGATATTTTTGTGGTAATGAAAAGGCCGGTTAGCCGTTTAGCTGCTCATGATGAAGAGTTTAGCGCCAATTTTGAACTCAACGAAGGTCAGCAGAAGGCTTTAGCTCAGATTAACCAGCATTTTGAAGAAAAGGAGGTGGTTTTGCTGCATGGGGTTACCGCATCGGGAAAAACACAGGTTTATATTAAGCTGATTGAGAAAATTATCCAAAATACTGACGGACAGGTATTATTCCTGCTTCCCGAAATTGCATTGACCACACAGATTGTAGAGCGTATAAAACGTTATTTTGGCAATTCGATCGGGGTTTATCATTCTAAATTTAACAATAGCGAAAGAGTAGAAATCTGGAATAAAGTGAGGACAGGTGCATTTAAGGTAATTTTGGGTGCCCGTTCAGCTGTTTTTCTCCCTTTTCAGCATTTAAAATTAATCGTAGTTGATGAAGAACATGAACCTTCTTATAAGCAGTACGATCCTGCACCACGTTACCAAGCCAGAGATGCTGCTATTTATTTGGGGTACCTGCATCAGGCAAAAGTAGTTTTAGGATCGGCTACACCATCTTTGGAGAGTTATTATAATGCTTTACAGGGTAAATATGGTCTTGTAGAGATGAAAGAACGTTTTGGTGGCGTTCAGTTACCTAACCAGCAGGTGGTGAGCATCTCCGAAGAAACAAAGAAGAAAACGATGAGTTCTTATTTTTCGAGTGTCTTAATCAAGGATATTGACCTGGCTCTTTCCAAAAAAGAACAGATTGTTTTGTTCCAGAACAGAAGAGGGTACGCTACTATTCTTATCTGCGCAACCTGTGGGTATACGCCTAAATGTGTAAATTGCGATGTAAGTTTAACTTATCATAAAAGCAGTGGCAAATTACACTGTCACTATTGTGGTTATCAGCAGAGTAGTGTTAATATTTGCCCGGCCTGTGGTTCGGTCCATGTAGAGCAAAAAGGATTTGGTACCGAACGTATAGAAGAAGAACTCAGGTTGCTTTACCCGGAGGTGACTATTGCCCGTTTGGATATGGATAGCACTCGTACCAAAAATGGCCTGCAGCAGATTTTAAACGACTTCCAGGAAAAGAAAACAGATATATTAATCGGTACACAAATGGTGGCCAAAGGATTGGATTTCGATAACCTGAGCCTGATCGGTGTAATTAATGCCGATACTTTACTCGGCTATCCCGATTTCCGTGCCTACGAACGTAGCTTCCAGTTGCTGGCACAGGTTGCAGGCAGGGCAGGGCGCAGGGCCGATCAGGGAAATGTTTGTATTCAAACTTACGATGCCGAAAACCGGATCATCAGGCAGGTGGTGAACAACGATTATGTAGGCATGTACAACGATGAGATTACAGAACGGGAGAAATTTCTGTATCCGCCATTTTCGAGGATGATATTTTTGTACGTCAAACATAAAGATTCTCATGTTTTGGACCATGCTGCGCTTACATTGGCCAATATCCTTAAAGCAAAGTTTGGTAAAAGGGTTTTAGGGCCTGAACAACCTTTAATTAGCCGTGTCAGGAATCTTTATATCAAACAGATTATTATCAAAGCAGATAAACATACAGCCATTCAGAAAGTTAAAGATGCCTTAAGAGAAACCCTGACAGAATTTAATGCAACAAAGGAATTTAAAGGTGTTTTTACCCAGATTGATGTAGATCCCTATTAACATCTGGTTAGGATTATTAAGAAATGACAAGATGATGGAGTTTTGAATGATTGAAGAAGGTAGTTTATTCGGCCATTTCTATCATCCACTCATATCGATCCCATTCACTTATTAAACTCTACACTCATTCAATCCTTAAATTATGTGGATAATGTATCATTCTCTAATTCAGGTAATCCATTCAATAATTCAATCATTCTCTCACTATATGCTTGTATGGCCGTTTAAGAAACGTTAATTTTGGTTTCATGGCGTACAAATTTGTTGATAATTACCGGGAGCGTGGGGCGAGAAAAAAACTGGTAGAATTGTTAAGGTCTCGTGGGATTGAAGATGAAAGTGTGTTAAAAGCTATAGGTAAAGTTCCTAGGCATTTCTTTTTTGACGAAACTTTTTGGAGTCAGGCTTATAAAGATATTGCTTTCCCGATAGGTGATGGACAAACCATATCTCAACCTTATACCGTTGCTTACCAAAGCGAATTGTTGCACATTAAAAATGGCGATAAAGTACTCGAAATCGGAACCGGTTCGGGCTACCAAACCTGTATTTTAATGGAATTGGGGGCAAATGTTTTTACCATAGAAAGGCAGGAGAATATTTATAACAGGACTATCCAGGTTTTACCCGGGATGGGTTACAGACCTACTTTTTACTATGGCGATGGCTCAAAAGGAATTGCTGCCCATGCCCCGTATGATAAAATTATTGTAACGGCAGGTGCACCTTTGGTACCCGAAATTTTATTGAAACAGTTAAAAATCGGTGGTATCCTGGTCATTCCTGTGGGCGACGAAAAAACCCAGAAAATGGTCACAGTTATCCGTGTAAGCGAAACAGATTACGAAAAAATTGTGCTTGATACGTTTAGGTTCGTGCCTTTGGTAGGCGACCAAGCATGGTAATTGAATTCTGAGTTTGGAGATTGGTTTTGAGTAAATTCTACTTCAGATAAATATCTCCAAACCCTTAACTCCAAACTAACCTACCGCTTCATCGCTCTGTCCAATTCGCGTTTTGTATCCCTATCCTTAATGCTATCTCGTTTGTCGAATTCTTTTTTACCTTGTGCTAAGGCAATTTCCATTTTAGCGAAACCTCTTTCATTGATAAAAATGCGTAAGGGAACAATGGTATAACCTTTTTCCTCTCCTTTTACTTTCAATTTTCTAAGTTCTTTCTTTTGCAGCAATAAAGCGCGATCGCGTTTAATATCGTGATGGTAAAAAGAACTGTGGCTGTATTCAGAAACATGCAGGTTACGCACGTATAGGATGCCACCAATAAACGTGCAGAATGCATCGGTCATGTTGGCTTTTCCTTGTCTGATCGCTTTTATTTCCGTTCCTAAAAGAGCAATCCCCGCTACGTACTTATCTATCAGATTGTAATCGAAGTAGGCCCTTTTGTTTTTTATGTTGATGTCGTTTTTCAAAATTTAATAAAGTGTATGTTATGGTAATATATACATTTGTATATAAAATATAATATCGGGCTGCAAATATCCTAAAAATTGGCGTGATAATTTAGTTTTAATTTAATTGTATAGCTAAAGAAGTCAAGTTTTGTGGCTAGGGCTATTCAAACTTGACACCTTTGATATTGGGAAATGTACGGACTGTTTCTTTTGGCTTCTTCAGTCCCGCTTTTTGCTGCAACCAAAGCAGAAAAAGCTTTTGGTTTCCGCGGCAATCCCTTAGGTTTGAATATTCTTAAAAATATTTAAGATTTACATTAAAACCTTAACGGCAGTGCTGCACTTTGCTTCGCGATCTAGGTTAAAGACCTAAAACCCGTAACAGAGCACTGCCGTTT